>JANRLW010000132.1:0-46554 GCA_033762295.1 Capsulimonadales bacterium | reverse complement strand
GGAATCTCCGGGACCGCACGGCGGTTCGCCTCGACTGAGGAACCGGACGGCGGCCGAACGCCCCGCCTGATCGTTACCTACGGCCTCATCTCCGCCGCTCCCGAACCGCGAACCGTGTCTCTTCTGCTCGCAGGAGTCGCTTTCCTCGGTTCTATCGGGCGGAGCTTCCGGAACCGCCTCATTTTACGCTGACGGCGATTTCCTGGACACGTCCGAACGAGCGCAGACGGGCATGACGGCGTTTCAGCAGTTCGGGAATCGGCAGCGCCGTCAGTTCGTCGAGATGGCGGGTCACGGCATCGCGGACCGCGGCAGCGGTCGCTTCCGCTCCGCGATGCGCCCCGCCGAGCGGTTCGGGAATCACCTCGTCGATCAGTCCGAGCGTGAGCGCGTCCTTCGCCGTCACCCGCATCGCTTTCGCGGCGTCCGCACCCCGTGTCGAGTCGCGCCAGAGAATCGCCGCACATCCCTCGGGAGCGATGACCGAGTAGATGCTATGCTCCAGCATCAGGACCCGGTCGCAGACGGCGATTCCCAGCGCGCCGCCGCTTCCGCCTTCGCCGATCACCACCGCGAGCGTCGGCGTTCGCAGCGCGGCCATCTCCCGCAGGTTGCGCGCGATCGCCTCCGAGATCCCTCGCTCCTCGCTCGGGACGTTCGGGTCCGCGCCGGGCGTATCGACCAGCGAAACGATCGGTCGGGTGAAGCGGGCCGCCATTTGCATCAGTCGTAACGCCTTCCGGTAGCCCTCCGGACGGACATAACCGAAGTTCCGCTTCTGCCGCTCCTTGATATCCCGGCCTTTCTGTTGCCCGATCAGCAGGACCGAACGCCCGGCGATGGACGCGAACCCGCCGACCAGAGCGCCATCATCGCCAAAGAGCCGGTCTCCCGAAAGTTCGGTGAACGACTCGGTCAGGAGGGGAACATAGTCCAGCGTGTACGGCCGATCCTTATGCCGCGCCAGCAAAACCCGGTCCCAGGGCTGCAGGCGTTCGAAGAACAGCCGCAGATACGCGTCCCGCTCCTCACGAATCTTCCGGGCCTCGGCGGCGGCGTCCGGGCGGTTCTCCCGCGCGGCCGCACGATCCAGGTTTTCCAGGGTCTTGTCGAGTTCGGCCAGTTGCTGCTCGAACTCCAGTACGTTGAGGTTTTCCATGGTGTCAGTCGGTCGTCCGCTCTCGCAGACCGAAGAAGGAGAGGGTACGGGTGAGGGTCACGGGAATCTCCTTGCGCGGGACGATTCGGTCGATCATCCCGTGTTCCAGGTAGAACTCGGCGGTCTTGTAGTTGGCGGGCGGTTTATGGGTCTGCGCCTGCGAGGCGACCCGGTCTCCGGCGAAGGCGACGGTCGCTCCCGGCTCGGCGTAGATCACATCGCCGAGAGAGGCATAGGAGGCGATCGCGCCGCCCGTGGTCGGGTCCGTCAGGATGACGACATACGGGATCGCTTCCTGCGCGAGCAGGGAGAGCGCCGCCGACGTTTTCGCCATCTGCATCAGGCCGAACAGCCCCTCCTGCATCCGTGCGCCGCCCGAGGCGCAGAACAGCACGAACGGCAGCCGTTTTTCCAGAGCGGCATCCGCCGCCCGGTCGAACTTCTCACCGAAGACGCTGCCCATCGTTCCCGCCAGACGGGCGAAGCCGAAATCGACGGTCCCGAAGACGCAGGGCCAGCCGCCGATCGAGCCGAACCCGGTCACCAGACCGTCGTTTCGACCGGAGGCATGCCGTCGACCGAGGTCGAGTTTCGCCCCGTACTCGGGGAAATCCAGGATATCGACCGCCTCGAAGTCGTTGCCAAACTCGAGAAACGATCCTTCGTCCAGGGTAAAGGCAATACGTTCGTCGGCGGTCAGACGATGATGGTGGCCGCACTTCGGGCAGACCTTAAGATCCCGTTCGAAGTCCTTGGTATAAAGGATGGCGCCGCATTTCTGACACTTCGTAAACGCGCCTTCCGGGATCACGCCCGAGGGGGAGGGAGTTTTCGGCGGGGGGACCGTCGGCTCATTATCCTTATTTTCGTTTATGTTCGACCGGCGTTTGAACCAATCCGGCATGGGTAACCTTTCCGAAGGGGTGGCCTGATATACTGACAGCGATTGTAGCCCATTTACCCCCAAAACGGTAGGGCCGAAACTGCGGCCGGGGGACCATTCCGAGGAAGTGCCATGTCTTTGCAGGACTTGCGAGAAAAGATCGACGCCATCGACGACCGGTTGCTGACCCTGCTTTCCGAGCGGGCGCGGCTCGCCCAGGAGGTCGGGACGTTCAAGAGCAAAAACGCGACCGACTTTTTTAAGCCGGAGCGGGAACGGCAGATTTTCGAACGACTGAAGGAAGCGAATCCCGGTCCCTACCCCGATGAGGCGTTGCAGGCGATCTGGCGGGAGATTATCTCGGCGTCCCGGTCGCTCGAAGCGCCGACGACGGCTGCCTACCTCGGACCGGCGGGCACCTTCTCGCATCGCGCCGCCCTGGCCAAGTTCGGTTCCTCCTCCGAATTGAAGGCGGTTGACACCATCCCGGACGTTTTTACCGAGGTCGAACGGGGAGCGGTGCAGTACGGTGTCGTTCCGGTCGAGAACAGCACCGAGGGAGTGGTTCCCTATACCCTCGATATGTTCGCCAGAACGCCGCTGAAAGTCTGCGCCGAGGTATTCGTGCCGGTCGTGCATAACCTCGCGACCCGCGCCGAAAGCCTGAAGGCGGTACGTCGCCTCTATGCCCATCCGCAAAGCCTGGCCCAGAGCCGGGGCTGGATTCGGGATCACCTGCCCCGGACCGAAGTGGTCGAGGTGACCAGCAACAGCAAATCCGCCCAGATGGCGGCGGTCGATTCCGAAGGCGCGGCGATCTGCACCGATATCGCGGCCGAGATCTACGACGTGCCTCTGGTCGCCCCGCATATCGAGGACAGCAAGCACAACCGCACCCGGTTTCTCGTCATCGGAAACAATACCCCGCAGCCGTCCGGAAAGGACAAGACCAGCATCTTCTTCTCGGTGCGGCATAAGGCCGGCGCCCTGCTGCGCGCCATGGCCGCCTTCGATGCCCACAACATCAACCTGACCATGATCGAGTCGCGTCCGACCAAGCAGATGCCCTGGGAGTACGTCTTCTTCATCGATTTCCAGGGACATCTCAAAGAGGAGCGAGTCGCCGAGGCGCTGAAGATGCTCGAGGAGCAGAGCCTCTTCGTCACCCTTCTCGGCTCCTACCCGGAGGCGGAATAGCCCGGCGATCAAGCCGGGCCACGAAGCCCGGCGAGCAAGCCCTCGGATGTGAGTGCGACCTGTGAACGGAGTGAAGGGATGCCGATGGATGTTTTTGCCGTTGCCGATCTTCTGACGCGCCATGCCCTGCAAACCTGCCCCGATCAGATCGATCTGGTCGGCTACTACGGCTCCCATGCGCAGGGAACGGCGACCGAGCGTTCCGATCTCGATATCTTCTACGTTCCGGCCGACGGCGCCCAACCGCCGATCCATCGCTCCATCCTGATCGACGGTGTGCTGTTCGACTTCTGGGGGATCTCCTGGGCGACGCTGGAGGGGTTTGCTCTGGGGACCGTGCGCGGCTGGGCGCTCGCCCCGGCGCTCGTGTGGCATACGCAGACGCTCCACGTCCGTTCCGGGGAGGCCGCCGCCCGTCTGGCCGCCCTGAAGCGGCGGATCGCCCATCTTCAAACGACGGAAGCTCGCCCCGAGATGATCCGCCGTGCGCTCGCCGCCTTTCCGATGACGCTCGCACACCTGGGCAATCTCCGTCTGGCGTCCGCCGAGGGCGAGATCTCGGATGTCCGTTACGCCGTCTGGCAGTTTCTGGGAGCCGTACTCGAATCCCTGGCGTTGCTCAATCAGCGATTCCTTTCGCGCGGCTATGCCGACCTGCTGACGCAGACACGCGAATGGACCTCGCTGCCGGAGCATTTCGCAGATCGTCTGCTGCTGCTGATCTCGACCGAGGATCGCGCCCTGATCCTGAATATCGCGGAACGGCTGGCCGTTGAAACGCGCCGCCTGCTCCGGGCGGCACAGGCGACCCTGCCGCCGGAGGAGACGACGCCGGATTTTCTGGGCGGCGCGTACCCGGAACTGCGGGGAACCTTCGACAAGGCCGTCTCGCTCGCCGAACGCGGCGACATTGCGGGAACGAGCGCCACCGTTCGCGCCGGGCAGTACGAACTGGCTCGAATGCTTGCCGGCCTCACCGGGAGCGGATGGGACGGAAATTTCCACCGGTACGGCGAACTGGCCGAACGCTATCGCGAACTCGACCTGCCGGACCTGATGGCGCTCCGAGCCGACAACCTGGACGTGCTGGCCGCCGCCGTCCGGCTTCTGGACGAGGAGTGGCGTCAATGGCTCCGGGCCAAATTCGTCCCGATCCCGGAATTTGAAACCCTCGAGGATTTTCGTCGCTCGCTCGACGACACGGATCAGTCGAACCAGTCGTAAGTGACTTCCTCCTCGCCGAACCGCCAGTGGCGCGGACAGGTGGTATGCAGCCAGTCGAGCGGTTCGCCGATCGGCTGCTCGACCGACGCCAGCCCGAACGCACGTTTCAGCGCCGCGGACTGCTCCGGACCGACCGCGTCCGGCGCGGCGGAGACAAAGAGCGGGGTGCCGCTGCGAGCCAGCAGGTCCAGCCACTGCGCGTTCCAGTGCCACGGCACCTGCGTCGTCAGGCCCACGCAGTCGGCGTCCGCCTCGAAGAACGTCCGATGTTGCGGCATCCGAAAGGCCAGCGTATTGATCCCCATTTTGCGGGTTCGCGCCCAGTCGTGTCCGCTCGTATCATCACCGGTCCGCTGTAGCTCGAACCGGCCCGCGCCCAGATGCCCGATCGTATTGCAGCCGATCAGAACCGCGTCCCCCGCTCCTTCCCGAATCGCGGCGTAGAGGTCGTTGAGGATCTCCGCCGTGGTGCGCGAACGGTCGGCGAAATGCCAGCCCGGTCGCGTCAGTTCCCCTTCCAGCATTTGGAAACCCCAGCGGCCCAGGACGTCGCAGGTTGTCCAGTCGTGCTTGATCAGCGTATAGCCCCAGTCGCGAAGCCGACGAACGTCCTCGGTGACCTGCGCCAGGTTTTCCGGCAGGCTCGGGTCCAGCGCCGGGACACGCGCGCCGCCATCCGTGATGCGTTCGGCGGACAGCAGGCGCGTGGCCGCCGTTCCGGGAGCCGCGCCGAGCGGGCGAATCCAGATGCCCGGTCGCGCGCCCCTGTCCCGAATGGCGTCCGCCAGCCCGGACAGGTTCGGGAAACCGTCGTTTCCTCGGTCCCAGGGTCCCTGTTGCGTCGTGATCCAGTCGGAGGCGAGCCGGTTCGCCTGCCATCCGTCGTCGATCACCATGTACGGGCGGTTCGCGCCGTCGGGCGCGTGCGCGGTCACAAGGTCCGTATCCCGCAGAATCTCGTCGTGCGAACTGCGACCGTAGGCGTAGTACCAGTTATTGCTGCCGTACACGACATGGTCCGGGAGACGCGGCGCGGGGCAGAGTTCCCGGCAGAACTCGCGGATCGCCTGGCTGGCGTACACACCTTCGGCCTGGTGGGCGTGGACGACCGCCGCCGTCAGGACGCGATCGCCGAGCAGAACGCCCTCGCCGCCGTTGGCGATATGGAGAGCGAGGCTGAACCCGCCCCCGTCGATACGCCACCAGCAGAGCGCCTGCGCACCGGTGGCGACGCCGAAGCAGAGGGTCGACCCGGAACTGCGCTGATACGCGACAAAGTACCAGGGGTAGGTACGCTCGGGAACGAGACCACGCCATTCCAGGTCGCCGTAGCCACGTTCGAAGTGGTCACCGAGGAAGAAACTGCCGTAGGCAACCGGGTATCGCCAGCGGAGCAGGAGACGACGCACCGCAATCCCCGGCGCATGCACCCGCACCGCCAGACCGGTTCCCTGATAGGGAAGCGCGACCGTGACGCCCTGTCCTTCCCAGTGGTTACCCCGGTGTTCCAGCGGGAACGCGCCCTCGTCCGTGGTGACCGTCAAACGGTCGGGCAAAGCGACCTTCGGCGTCGAATTATTCATTATCGTCCCTCCTGCGCCAACGTATTTCGGGCCGCCCACGGATAACTCCTGCCTCGACCAGGGTCTCCCAGCGCAGCAGGAGGATGCCGACGAGGATGACCAGCCCGCCCAGTCCCTGACCGGGCGTCACCGGCTCTCCGAGCAACACACGGGCGGCGACCGCCGCCGAAACCGGCATCAGGTAAAACGTGTTGGTCGCCGCCAGCGCGCCGACCCGGCGCATCGCCCAGTTCCACGCCAGAAAACCGTACAGGGTGGTCGGGAAGATGGTCCAGAGAAGCCACCCCCAGACGTACCGGGGAACATCCTCCCAGGGAAACCCGATCGATCGGTACACAACGTAGGGAAGCAGCCAGAGCGCACCGAAAACACAGTTGAAGAGGGAAACCTGCAGTGTCGGACGCATCCGGAGCCACCACGACAGCGCCAGCAGATAGAGACTGTGTTCGAACGATCGGAACAGGGCGATGGCGTCCCCTTTGAGCGAATCCGCATCGAGACGAAACCCGCCCTGGCTCCCGTTCGCGGCGACCAGAGCGACGCCGAACATTGCGACGACCGCGCCGACCCAGCCCGCGCGCGTGATCCGCTGTTTGAAGAAAAGGAGCGCCCAGAAAGCGGTGAACAGCGAAATCGTCCCGTGTGACAACAGGGTCAGGTTGGCGACCGATGTGAAGCGCAGCGCCAGCGGCTGAAGCGTCTCCGCCAGAACGATCGCGACAAAGCCGAATAGCAGGTACCGTTTCCAGTCGCCGGGAGGAAGAAACAGCGATTTCGGCTGCTTCAGGCCGACCAGCAACGCCATGCACGGCGCGACCACCACGAAACGCAGCCCGGTCAGAAAGAGCGGATCGAAACCCGTCCCGGTCGGGGGACGGGTGCAGATCTTGAACGCGACGGCGTTCACACCCCAGATCGCCACACAGGAAAGAAGGATCAGGAAGCCCGAGTACGGGTTAGGGGGCAGGGGACGGGGATCGGATGCGGAAGGTTCGGAGGGGGGCGTGACAGGGGGCGGCTCCGAATCGGAGCGATTCGTTGCCTCCCTGTCGTGACTATCGCTCTCCGTCATGGTTCACTGCCACATCCGGCAACCGGCACTGCTCCCCCGACACCTAACTCAACGACTGACCGTAGGCGTTGCCGATGCCCAGAAGCTGCATACGCACCGGGTCATCGGACGCTTCCGCTTCCGCGATCAGTCGTGCGGACGGTTCGTAGCCCTGCCAGATCTTCATATAGAAGTGACCGTAGTTGTAGATCAGAACGCGGCGGGGGGTCTCGGAATCGTTGTTGACCGCGCAGTGATAGGTTCGTCCGTTGAACAGATAGGCATCGCCCGCCTGCCCGGTCATCTGGACGCACCCCGGCATCGCGCGCGGGTCGGCGACGTTCGGAAACTTGAACTCCATCGGGAAGCGATGACTGCCCGGAACCATGGCCGTGCCGCCGCTGTTCTCGTCCACATCGCTGAGCAGGAAGAAGACCTTGACCATCATCACCGAGCGGGGATGGTAGACTCCGGCCAGACCGACGTCATGGTGCCAGTCGGCATGGGTGCGCGGGGTGCGCGGCGGGGTGATGAAGTAGTCGTTGTCGATCATCGAAACGTCGTCGCCGATCAGGGCGCGGACCAGAGGGAAAACCTTCGGATGCCAGAGCAACGCCAGCAGTCGGTCATCGTACTCGATCGGGGCCTGGACCTGCTCCAGAACGTTCGACCGGATGCCGGGCCGCGTCGGGTCGCTACGCCAGAGCGCTTCGGCCCGGTCCGCCGCCTCACGTACCGCAGCGAGTTCCTCCGGCGACAGAGCCTGCCGGATCGTCAAAAAGCCATTGGTTTCGAATAATATGCGCTGTTCGTCCGTTAACATCATTCCGCTCCTCGGGGTTTGACCGCTCGTCATCGATATTGACCGTACGGTAAGGATACGTGTCTCATTGCAATAGTATCGCACTACGGAACCCGGCGACACCACCCGCCCGGAACACCTGTCGACAACACCGGCGGAATCGGGCGACGATCAGGCGTTTCGCTTTTCCATCAGGGCGAGGAAACGCTCAAAATAAAAGGTGGAGTCGCGCGGGCCGGGTGACGCTTCCGGGTGGTACTGGATCGAGAAGACCGGCAGTTCCCGGTGCCGCAATCCTTCCACCGTGCCGTCGTTCAGATTGATCTGGGTCACCTCGACCATGTCGGACGGCAGCGAATCCGCGTCGAGAGCGTAGCCGTGGTTCTGGGATGTGATTACCACACGACCGGTCGGCAGGTCCTTGACCGGGTGGTTCGCGCCGCGATGTCCGAACGGCAGCTTGAAGGTGGTTCCGCCCATCGAGCAGCCGAGAAGCTGGTTCCCCAGGCAGATGCCCATCACCGGCTTCTCCGAGGCCACCAGTTCCCGGACCGTGTTCACGGCATAACCGAGCAACGCCGGATCGCCGGGACCGGGGGAGAGAAAGAGTCCGTCCGGATCGTCGGCCAGCAGTTCCTCCGCCGGGGCCGTCGCCGGAAAGACCGTGGTTCGGATACCGAGTTTCGCCAGTTCGCGCAGGATGTTGAACTTGATGCCGCAGTCGAGTACGCTGACCCGAAAACGCGCGTCCGCCTCCTCCGGGCCGAACGTATAGGGTTCCGGCGTCGTCACGCGGCGTACCCAGTCGATGGTGTCGTAACGGTGGGCACGGTCCCGCAGACGCGCGGCGAGAGCGTCCGTATCGACCTCACCGACGCCGATCGCCCCCATCATGACCCCGGCATGGCGCAGGCGGCGGGTCAGGGCGCGGGTATCGATGCCCCGTAGACCCACGACCCCCGCGCTTTTCAGATAGTCGTCGAGCGATTGCGTCGCGCGCCAGTTGGAGTGGACGTCGGCCAGCTCGCGGACGACGAACCCGCTGACCTGCACCCGCCGCGATTCGATATCTCCCGTGTTGATCCCGTAATTGCCGATCAGCGGATAGGTGAGGCAGAGGATCTGACCCGCATAGGAGGGGTCGGTCAGGGCCTCCTGATAGCCGGTCATCCCCGTATTAAAGACGACCTCCCCCGTCGTTTCTCCGACCGCGCCGAAGGCTTTCCCCTCGAACACCGCGCCGTCCGCCAGAACCAGTGTCGCTTTCATCGTATTGACTTCATCCTTTTCGAACCCTGCCGCCTAACCGCCCCGGTGAACGATCGTGCCGCCCACCAGCGTGAGAAATGCCGTTCCGGTCAGCGTCCGCCCGCCGAACGGCGTATTCCGGCCCTTGCTGACGAACGAGTCCGGGTCGACGGTACGCGTCGCGTCCGTATCGATCACCGTGATATCGGCGGGATCGCCCGGAGACAGCGTGCCGCCCGGCAGACCGAGAATCCGCGCCGACGCGGCGGACATACGCTCGATCAACTGCGCCATCGACAGGTGACCGGGTTTGACCAGATAGGTTATCCCGAGAGCGAGGGACGTTTCCAGACCGACGATACCGAACGGCGCGAGCGCGAACTCCTGCGCTTTCTCATAGGCGGCGTGCGGGGCGTGGTCGGTGGCGATCGCGTCGAGGGTGCCGTCCTTCAAGCCTTCGATGATCGCCGCGCAGTCCGCTTCGGTGCGAAGGGGCGGGTTCATCTTGGCATGGGGGTCGTAACCGCGGCAGGCGTCGTCGGTCAGGCACCAGTAGTGCGGGCCGGTCTCCGCCGTGACATTCGCTCCCTGCGCCTTGAAGAAGCGCAGAATTTCCACCTCCCGCGCGGTCGAGACGTGGAGGACATGCAGATGCGCCCCGGTTTTCAGCGAGAGCAGACAGTTACGCGCGACATGGGACTCGTACGCTTCGCGTGGCATGCCCCGGATGCCGAGAACCGTGGAGACATACCCTTCGTTCATCGCCCCGCCCTCGGTCAGCGAGATGTCCTCGCAGTGGGCCAGCACCGGCAGACCGAGCATCCGGGCGTACTCCATCGCGCGGCGCAGGAATCCGGCGTCCTGTACCTGAAAGGCATCGTCGGAAACGGCGACCGCACCGGCATCCTGCAGGTCCGCCATCTCCGACAGTTCGGCGTTGAGCATCCCCTTGGATAGGGCGGCGATCACATGGAGGCGCGCGCCGGCGATCCGCTCCGCCTGAGCGTAGAGGTCGCGAACGATGGAGGCGTTGTCGATGACCGGCTTCGTGTTCGGCATACAGGCGACGGCTGTGAAACCGCCCGCCGCCGCCGCCGCCAGTCCGCTCTCCAGGTCCTCCTTGTACTCCTGGCCGGGGACGCGCAGATGGACATGGATATCGATCAGTCCGGGCGCGACGACCTTCCCGGCGCAGTCGACCGTCTCCTCGTCCGGCGCGGGTTCCAGGGAGAAACCGACCGCCAGTTCGGCGATCCGTCCGTCGACGATCCGCAGATCGCCGATGCCGTCCGTCCCACCCGCCGGGTCAATAATATGTCCGTTTTTCAGAATCATTGGTTCGTCTTCTCTCTATCGGCGGCAGGCCGACACCGTTTATCCTTCGGCTCCGAGGAGAAGGTAGAGGACCGCCATGCGGATGGCGACGCCATGCGTAACCTGTTTTTCGATCAGGCTGCGCGGCAGGTCGGGGACATCGCCGCCGATCTCCAGTCCGCGGTTCATCGGACCGGGGTGCAGCACGAACGCGTCGGGTTTCGCCGCCTTCAGTGCATGGCGCGTGACGCCGAACAATCGCGAGTACTCGCGCTGTGTCGGGAATAACGCGTTCGCCTGCCGTTCCAATTGCAAACGCAGCACCATGACGACGTCCGCTCCCTCCAACCCTTCCCGCAGATCGGTATGCACGGAGACCGGGAGACGGGCGGCGTCGGCGGGCATCAGGGTCGTCGGTCCGACGACCCGGACCGTCGCCCCGAGCGTCGTCAGTCCCCAGATATTGGAGCGGGCGACGCGTGAATGGGCGATATCGCCGACGATGGCGACGGTCAGACCCTCGATCGTCCCTTTCGCCTCGCGGATGGTCAACGCGTCGAGCAGACCCTGCGTCGGATGTTCGTGCGTCCCGTCCCCGGCATTGACCACCGGAATATCCACCCAGGCCGCCGCCTGATGGCACGCCCCGGAGTAGGGGGTTCGCATCACGACCAGATCGGCGGTCAGCGCCTGCAGAGTCAGGAAGGTATCCCGAAGCGACTCGCCCTTGGACGCCGACGAGGACGAACCGGAAATATTGATGACATCCGCGCTCATGTACTTCCCGGCGGCCTCGAAGGAGGTTCGGGTGCGGGTGGAGTTCTCGAAGAACATCGTCACCACCGATTTACCGCGCAGGGTCGGCACCTTCTTCACCTCGCGGCGCAGAATCTCGGTAAAGGTGACGGCGGCGTTCAGGATCGTTTCGATCTCGGCGCGTGTCATCCCCTCCAGGGCGAGGAGATCGCGTCCGGCAAGGTTTGTCATGATGTCACCTCCGGCTTGGCGATGAAAACACCGTCTTCGCCATCGAGTTCGGTCAGTCGGACGTTGACTCGTTCCGCGCGGGAGGTCGGGAGGTTCTTGCCGACGAAATCCGCGCGGATCGGCAGTTCGCGATGGCCGCGGTCGACCAGGACCGCCAGCTGGACCGATGCCGGTCGTCCCAGATCGAGCAGGGCGGTGATGGCGGCGCGGACGCTCCGACCGGTGTACAGCACGTCGTCGACCAGGACGACGGTCTTGTCGGTGATGTCGAAGGGCACACGGGAAGCGCGGGCCGGAGCATGTCGAAGGGTGTAATCGTCACGGTAGAGGGCGATATCGAGACCGCCGAAGGGGACGTCCCCCTCGCCGATATTGTTGATGATCCCGGCGAGCCGGGCCGCCAGCGGTTCGCCCCGCCGGAGGATGCCGATCAGGGCGACCCGTTCGACGCCCTTGTTACGTTCGACGATCTCATGGGCGATGCGGGTCAGCGCGCGTCGCACCTCACCCGCGTCCATGACCGCCACTTCGTGACGCGCCCCGTCGCCGGAATGCGTATCCATCGTTCTCGCCCCCTCCTGTCCGTCCCCGACCAGCAAAAAACGCCTCCGCGCCGTGTGGCGGGAAGCGTCCGGTTTCAGGCAGGCGCAGGCGCGATTCGCCCCGGGCAGGGCAATGCACAAACGCTCGTCGTTTATCGGGTTCGCGATCCTTAACCGCCTCACGGGACGGGTTTTAAAGGCGACTGCGACCTATCGGAAGGAGTATAGCCGCGGAATCGCCGCCTGTCAAGTGCGTGGGGATGTCCTGTCCGGCGATACAATAGACCGGGAGCCGACCAAATGAAGATATCAACCACGCCGGATGGACGCGCCATTCTCACCGATATCTCGTGGGATACCTATGAATGTCTGGTCAAGAATTACGAGAATCAAAGTACGGTTCGACTTGCCTACAATGACGGAACCCTGGAAATCATGAGTCCCCTGATCAAACATGAAACCGATAACCGGGGCATCGCCGCCATTGTCGAAACGATCCTTGATGTCTGGGAATGGGATTTTGTCAATGCCGGTTCCACTACCTTCAAGAAAAACAGTGAGGCCAAGGGATTTGAACCGGATACCTGTTTTTACCTGAATCACCTTGAAATGGTTCGCGGTAAGCAGGAGATCGATATCGAAAAGGGAGATCCCGCCCCCGACCTTGTCATCGAAATCGATCTGACAGCCTCCTCGATGGCACGCAATCCGATCTTCGCCGCGATAGGCATTCCCGAAGTCTGGCGTTATGCAAACGGCAAACTCACCATTCTGACTCTATCGGCAGGTGCGTATGTCGAACAGACCGAAAGTGTGGCCATTCCTCGGCTAACGGCGCAACAGATTCAGGACTGGCTGACGGCATTGTCCACAGAAAAGCGTTCCGTTTGGACAAAGCAGATTCGCCGCTGGGCGGAGCAGACCGTGCCGTCTGAGCATTGAACCACCGCAGGTTGCCCGATGGCAAAGGATGATTCCAAACGATACTCAACGGCCATCACTCCGCCGTATTTCAGTCCGCTCGTTTTTCCAGAAGCAGTTTTGGTTTGAAGTCGATGCGGTCGCAGGCGACGCAGTAGAGTTTCACGCCGTCGAACTCCTCGCCGAGAAAGGCGAGTTTCTCGTCCTGCGGCAGGGAATTGCGATGCACATGCCCGTAGGCGACGAGCGGAACACCGGCGCCTTTGATCTGCTTTAGCCATAACTGCGGCGGATAGTGCATGATGACCAGTTTGATCCGGCAGTCTTTGATCGCATCCAGCGTCTTTTGCAGGCGGTTGGTCTCGCGTTCGATGGCCGCGTTGTCCCGTTTGGCCGCCTCTTTCGTCGTGTTCGACGGCGGAATATACCATCCGCGCGACCCGGCGATGCCGAGCGCGCCGTCATCCAGAATCAGCGGCGGCGAGTGCAGTCCGGGGTGGTTGATCGGCTTGTCGGACTCCCACCAGAAGTCGTGATTGCCCTTGCAGCAGACTTTGATTCCCGGCAGAGCGGCCAGGAAGTCGAGATCGGGTTCGGCCTGTCGGCGCCTGGTCGCCCAGGAAAGGTCGCCCGGCAGCAACAGAACGTCCTCCGGCCCGACCACCTTCTCGATGTTCGTTTTCAGTTTTTCGGCATGGTTGCGCCATTCGCCGCCGAAGCGTTCCATGCTCTTTTTCGAGGCGAACGAAAGATGGGTATCGGCGATGGCCCAGACGCGTCGGGGCGAGGAGGAGAGGGTCATAGGATTCGGGCGGTCGGAGCGGGCCTGTAAGCCGGGTTCTGTATTTGTATGGTCATCTCTCTGGGACGACTGTTGCCAGCCGCCTCATGCGGTTCACCCGGAGACTCGGCGGGCCGCGTCAACGCCTCCTGTCGAACCTTGCTGCCGATGGGGTTTGCCGGGCCGACGTGTCACCACGCCGCCGGTGCGCTCTTGCCGCACCATTTCACCCTTACCGAAGGGTTGGTTCCGTCTTCGGCGCACCGGACACGGAACCAACCCTTCGGCGGTATCTTTCTGTTGCACTTTCCGTCGGGTCACCCCGCCTTGCCGTTAGCAAGCATCGCGCCCTGCGCAGCCCGGACTTTCCTCGGCAGAGAACTGCCGCGACCACCCGTCCCGCTCCGAACGCTATTGTATCGTACGGGGCATTCCCTCCGGTAAACGAGCCGACAGGAGACCGGGGGATCGCAAGATCAGGGCTGACCGGGGAGACCGCCGCCCGCGCCCTGCATGGCGGAGCGTTGCTGTTGCATGGCGGCGTTGATCTGCTTGATCTTTTCCCGCTGCGCGGGGGTCAGGATCGAATCCGCCTCTTTCTGCATCTGCTGCTGAAGAGGATTGGCTTCGGTCTGCATCTTCTGTCGAAGAGTCATCGCCTTCTGCTGGAGCGCCTGCATCTGCTGCTGCAGTTTGTCGAAATCCGGCTTGTACTTGTTCTGGATCTTGGCAAACTGCGGCTGATACTTCTTGTTCAGCGCGTCCATCCTCTTTTTCTGGTCCGCGGTAATACCGACCTGCTTCTCGAACTCCGCCTGGCTGGTGGGGATCGTGGTGGGGGTCTGCGCCATACCCGGCAGGGACAGCAATAAAAAGCCGGTTGCCGTCAGCATCGCTGCCGTCCGTCGGCCCGTCGTCGTCTTCATTTACGTTCCAACTCCTCACAAGGCCGCCGGAATACGGAACCCGGCCTCGCGTTTCCAAGAATAGTGTCGCAGGGAAAGGTCGCTGCGAACTCCGGCGAAAGGGCATCTCTTCCGCAGGATTCCTCTTCCGGAAGCGAAACTTTGCCTTTCCATAGTACCACGCACGACGACACGGGGGTTTCCGGTTTCGTACCAAAAGAAAGGTAGAATTTAAGAGGACCTATGACAAGGAGCGAATTAACCCCGGAAGCCGAACTGCATTTCACCCGCGGCTTGCTGCATCTGCGGCGCGGCGAGAACATCCTGCCCTACGGCATGACCGTTCGCGAGGAAAAAGCGCCGCCGGGCGCGGACGTCCTGGCGGCCGTCGTCGGTCTGGCGGCGGTGGCGGCCTCACGGGCGATCGGCCAGACCCGGTGGATCGAGGAGTACCGGGCGGAGATGCGAGCCGCGCTCGCGCATTTCGATCAGGTGGTGCTGCTCGCTCCGGACTTCGGCGAGAACCATTTTCGGCGCGCGCAGTCCCTGCGGTATCTGGGGGAGGCGAGCGCCGCGCTGACCGCCGCCCGTCGGGCGACCGAACTCGAACCGCAGAACCAGGAGTTCGCCGCCTTTCTGGCGGTGCTGGATGGCGGCGCGGTCCGGAAAACGACCGCCACGGTGAAGCGGGAGGCCGTTCGGGTTCTGACCTGGGACGATGTGATTCTGCCCGAACGCACGAAACGCGAACTGCGCCAGCTGCAGAAACTGCTGGAAAACCCGGCGCAGGCGCGTTCCCTCGGGGTCGAACCGCCGAGCGGACTGCTGCTCTACGGGCCGCCCGGCACCGGCAAAACCACGATCGCCCGTGTTCTGGCCGCGCAGGCCAAATGCCGCTTCCTGACCACCACGCCCGCCGAGACGAACCAGATGTGGATGGGCGAATCCGAAAAGGCGGTCGCCCGGCTGTTCACCGAGGCGCGACAGAACCCGCCCGCCATCCTCTTTCTGGACGAGATCGATGCCCTGATCCCGATCCGCACCGGCGGGGTCTATATGTTTTCGGATAAGGTGGTCAACCAGTTCCTGCAGGAAATGGACGGCCTGACCCCGAACTCCGGCGTCTTTGTGATCGGGGCAACGAACCGGCCCGACATGCTCGATCCCGCCCTGCTGCGCGGCGGAAGGCTCTCCCGCCAGATGGAGATTCCGCTGCCCGACCGGACCGCGCGTCGGTCGATCCTCGAACTGCAGACCCGCCCGGCGCTGATGGACGAAGGGATCGATCTCGACCTGCTGGCCGGAGAGACCGAGGGCTTCAGCGGGGCCGACCTGCGCGCGCTGGTCAACGAGGCGGGAATGCAGGCCCTGATCCGACTCGAAGACCATGGCGGCACGAGGGCGCTCACGCCGCAGGATTTCGAACTCGCGCTGGAAAACCTCCGGCGGGAATAGGGCGAGACCGACCGTGGAACCGTCTCGCGTACCGTGGAAACCGACGGATTGGTACGCGGTCACGACAATCGTGTTCGCCCTGCTCGTCTTCGGTCCGTTCGGCCTGTACTTTGGCTGTCTCGCCGTCGCAGGGGGCGCGGCCATGCTGGCGGATCGCCTTTCCGGCAAGCCACCGCTCCTGGAACGCGCGGTGACCGTCGCTTCCCCGGAGGGGACGCGGCGGTTCGTGGCGCAAATCGACGGATGCCTTACAATCACCGATGCCCGGGGCCGGACCCTGTGGACCGAGCGAATCTCTCCGAACGACTACCGTGCGCTCCGGGCCGTCTGGGAAAGCCCGCG
Organism: Capsulimonadales bacterium; assembly: GCA_033762295.1. Classification (GTDB taxonomy): domain Bacteria; phylum Armatimonadota; class Armatimonadia; order Armatimonadales; family Armatimonadaceae; genus JANRLW01. The sequence goes on along the minus strand of JANRLW010000132.1, from coordinate 30,160 downwards.
CCGGGTGCGCCTGGAACTGGCCCTGCGCTACCCGGCGATGGCGAATGGCATCGTCCGCGTTTGGGACCTGAAAACCGGCCGCGTGATCGATCCGGACGAGGAATCGACTCCCGGTCCCCGGAAAACCGGCGACTAAGATCCGCTAAGAGGAGTTTGGATCAGCGGTGCCAGAACCTCCCTGGCCCAGTCGTAAAGACGCGTCGGGGTGGTCGTTTCCGGTGTCCGGGGTTCGGCCGGTTGCTCGCCGCGATCCAGCGCCTCGAACAACTCGCCGTAGCTCACAGCGACCGATTCCGACGCGCCCATGCCGCGAAGCTGATCCTGAAGTGCGGAGGTCGGCACCTGAACGTATTGCACCGGCTTCCCGATCGCCTCCCCGAGGATACGCGCCGCCTCCCCGAAGGAGGGCGTATCCGCCGGACCGTGCAGCCCGAGGATGCGCTCCCCTTTCCAATCGAGCGCCAGTAACTGACGCGCCGCCGCCTCGCCGATATCGCGAGTGGCAATCATCGGATAAACGGTCTCCGGTTTCGGAACGCCGTAGATCGTTCCCATATCCCGGATGGTCGGCAACGAGGCGAGGAAGTTTTCATAGAAGTACCCCGGGCGCAGTTGCAGAACGTTCGCCCCGGTGGCGGCCAGACTCCGTTCGACCGGGTGTAAAAAGCTGACCGGCCCATATCCGGTCGGACGGTCCGCGCCGCCACTGGAAAGATGCACGACATACGGAATGCCGTTGGTTCGAACCGCTTCGGTCGCTACTTCGGCGCTGCGTTCGAAGTAGGCGCGCCAGTCCGGTGTGTCGAAGGTCGGCGGGGTCAGCCAGAACAGGGCGTCCGCTCCCTTCGACGCCTCGCGCGTCACCGCCGGATCGAACTGATCGCCCGTCACGACACGCGCCCGCTGGCGCACCGATTCCTTCAGTTTGGACGGGTTCCGCGCGATGACCGTCACCTCCGCGCCCGCGTCCAGCAGACGATCCGTCACCACATGACCGATGTTCCCGGTCGGCGTCGTTACGACAATTTTCGCCATTTTCAACGTTCTCCCTCGTTTTTTGTGTCCGATGCCGGTAGGATATCGCCAATAAATCGGACGATCCATGCCAAAAAACCCGATTCTTTTGCTTGATCGTCCGCAGGATGACCCAATGGACCCGCTGACCGAGATTCTGTCGTCTTTTCAACCGCACAGCACCGTGCTGCACCGCGGGCGCTCGACCGCTCCCTGGGGTGCGGAGTTCGATCCGCGCCGTCACAACGGGGCGGATGCGGCGTTCCATGTGGTCACCGAGGGGGAGTGCTTTCTGGAACTGATCGATGGGGCGGCGGAACCGATCCGACTGAGAACGGGGGATTTTGTGCTATTGCCGCACGGTCCGGTGCATCGTTTGCGGGATTCGCTGGCGACGCCGGCCCGACCGATCGAACGGGTGGTCCGGAATGCCGTCCGCAGTTCCGATGGAACGGTCTGTTTCGGTGGCGGGGGGACGGTCTGCGGGACGGTCTGCGGAACCTTCCGACTGCGCCATGCCGCGACCAATCCTCTGCTGTCGTCGCTGCCCCCGGTCCTGATTGTGCGAGGAGAGCAGGGGAAAGCGGTACCCTGGCTGGAGGCGACCCTGGCGTTTCTCGCCTGCGAATCCGCCAGTGAGCGCCCTGGCGCGGATACGGTGATCGCTCGTCTGTGCGATATTCTATTCATTCAGGCGATTCGCGCCCACCTGGAACAACTCCGAACGATCTGCCCGAAAAGCGGCGCCTCGACGCCGGGCTGGCTGGCGGCGCTGCAGGACCCGGAAATCGCGCGGGCGCTGACGGCGATTCATCGTCACCCGGAGCGGAACTGGACGGTGGAGACACTGGCGCGCGAAGCGGCCTCCTCGCGATCGACCTTCGCCGCCCGATTTTCGTCGGTCATGGGAGAACCGCCGCTCCAGTATCTGACAAGGTGGCGGGTTCACCGGGCGGCAGTCCTGCTGCACGACAGCCGGCTGACTGTGGGGGAGATCGCCGCGCGAATGGGATACGCCTCCGAAGCGGCGTTCCATCGGACGTATCGCCGATGGACGGGGGAGACGCCGGGAGCGGTGCGCCGACGTTCGGATAGGCTCCCGGCTTTTGCCTCCGGATGAACCGTTGGCGGAGTGGCTTCCGTGTGTGAAAAGGGCGATTCCCTTTTCACGCCATAAACGGCAGGACTTGTCCCGCCGCCTGCCGAAGGAGACGGCATGAGTATCGAGATTCGCGAATTGTCGCCGGACGACAAGCACCGGCATGAAGAACTGATGAGCCATGCGTTCGGCAAGGGAAGGGTGGTCCCGCCGCCCGCGCCCGATGCCGAACCGGCGGAGATGAAGGGCGTCTGGGGACTGTACGAAAGCGGCCAGCTGCGCGCCTCGCTCATCATTAACTCCTATACCTGCTACTGGGGAGCGGAGACGATCCTGGCCATGGGCGGCATCGGCGGCGTCGCCACCTTCGCCGAGGCGCGCGGACGCGGATTCGTCGAACAACTCCTGCGCCGGTCGCTCGAGGTGATGCGCGAATCCGGTCAAACCGTCAGCAGTCTGTTCCCCTTCGCCTGGGCGTTTTATCGCAAGCAAGGCTGGGACTGGGTCGGCGAACGCCATGCAATGAAGCTGCCGCTCCGCGAGGTCCGTTCCTATCCCGAGGGCAAGAAGGTCGTCTGTCTCACCGGACCGGAGCATCGCGCCCGGCTGGAACCCGGCTACGCCGCCTTCGCTCGACGATACAACGGTATGTTCACGGCGGAGACCCATGCCTGGAACGGTAAACTCGCTCACCACGAGGGCCGAACGACCTACGTCTATCTGTACGAGCCGACCGGCGAGTACTTCTGCTGGCGGTATGACGCGGGCGGGAACCAGGGGCAGTGTCACGATTTCTGCGTCCATTCGCCGGAAGGTCATCGCGCCCTGCTGTCCATCCTGCATTACCTGGGAACGCAGTGTCCGATCGCCCGCGTCAGCGTCCCGTCCGACCAACCGCTCTGGTCGTATGTCTATCACTGGGAACTGGAGACCGAGGCCCGTCCGGTCTTCATGGGGCGGGTGGTCGATTTCGATGCCGTGCTGACCCGGCTGACGGTCCCGCCGGACGTCCCGAACGGAGCGGTGACAATCCGCCTGGCCGATGAGCAGGCGCCCTGGAACGACGGTCTTCGGAAAGTCACCGTGGAGGACGGAAAACTCGCGGTTTCGTCCGTGATCGGAACCGAGGAGGCCGATGTCGCGACCGATATCCAGGCGATGTCTCAGGCGATCTGGGGGATGCCCTCCCTGAAACAGCTGGGCGCGGCCGGGCGGATCGATATCCGGGACGAGGAACGCTTCCGGTGGCTCTGCCGGGTGCTGCCGGGTGCGCCTGTCTTCATCATGGACGATTTCTGACACGCCGCCACGAACGACGCGCGGCAACGGAGGCGAGAGGCGAACGGATGCTGGCGGCGACCTATCGGGTGACCATCGAGCGACATGAGGTCGGGGAGATCCCGGCCCTCGTCTACCGGAGCGTGGAAGAGGAACGGAGCGATCCGCCGTTCGTCTTCGTCATCCATGGCCTGGCGTCCCGAAAGGAACGCCACCTCGATCTCTGTCTGCGCCTGACCGACGCCGGTTTCCGCGCCTGCGCGTTCGATGTCGCCGGTCACGGAGAGCGTCGCGCCGACGATACCGATCTGCTGTTCGGCCCCCGTTCCGCCCCCGGATTCGCCGGGGCATTCCTTCGCACGGTCGTCGCCTCGGTCGCCGAACTCCGACAACTGGCGGATTATTTCGAACTGACCCGAGGCGCGGTCGTCGGCCACTCCATGGGCGGTTATATCGCGCTGCAGGCGGCCCTGAACGATCCGCGGATCGAGGCGGTGGTCAATATCGCCGGAAGCATCGATACGGCGCGTTTTCCGGTGGCCGAGGAGGCGTCGGCGGAGGTGCGCGAACTATCCGCCCGGGCCGATGTGGTGGCGCGCGCCGCCGAGTTCGCCCCGCGCCCGGTGCTGCTGATACACGGTGAGCAGGATGAAACGGTCCCGTTCACCGGAGCCGAACGACTGTATGCCGCGCTACGGGACGCATATGGCGACGCCTCCGGACGCGTCTCCCTGAAGCGTTACCCCGGTCTGACGCACCGGGATTTTCCGCCCGCCATGGCGCGGGCCGCAACGGACTGGCTGGCGACGGACTGGCAGGCGACGAAGGTTGTGGTTGGCTGATCGGGAGCCGGTCGGGAGCCGGTCGGGAGAGGATGGACGCGACATGGAACTGGATATGCGGGCGTACGCCGCCCGTCGGGTGGCCGAGAACCGGCCGCGACTCGCCTGGGCGACGATGGTCGGTGAGGAGCCGGGACTGAGGCCGGAGGACTGGCAGGAGATACTGCGGCAAAACCTCCGGATGCAGTTGAAACCCCTCAACCTGACCGTCCGGGAACCGCTCGAACCGGTCGTTCACGAAACGGTGCGGCTGGACGGATACCGGCGGGAGACCGTCACCTTTACCACCCGCCCGAATCTGACCGCGTTCGGCTACCTGTTGATCCCGGATGACTGCCCGCCGAACTCGCCCGCCGCGCTCTGCCTGCCGGGGCATGGCCGGGGCGTCGATTCGATTGTCGGGATCGCGGAGGACGGTTCGCAGCGTGGATTGGGCGAGTGGGGCGAGTATCAGGCCGATTTCGCCCTGCAATGCGTGGCCCGGGGGTTTCCGACGTTCGCCCTGGAGCAGATCAGTTTCGGCCATCGGCGCGACGAACGGGCGCGAAAGGAGGGACCCGGAGCGTCCTCCTGCGTTCGGGACAGCATGGCGGCGTTGACGCTCGGCGAGTGTATGATCGGCTGGCGGGTCTGGGACGCGATGCGGGCGATCGATTATCTGGCGACGCGTCCGGAGGTCGACCCGAAGCGGATCGCCGTTCTGGGGATCAGCGGCGGCGGGACGACGGCGCTCTTCACGGCGGCGCTCGATGTCCGGGTCGCGGCGTGCGTCGTCTCCGGGTACCTGAATACCTTTGCCGACTCGATTCTGGCGGTGCCGCACTGTGTCGACAACTTCGCTCCGGGGATTTTGACCCTGTGCGAAATGCCGGATGTCGCCGGACTGATCGCCCCGCGCCTCCTGTTCGCCGAGTCGGGAACGCGGGATTCGATCTTTCCGTTGCACGGTTTTGAAAAGGCGACGCGTTACGTGCGACAAATCTTCGAACGACTGCGCGTTCCCGAAAACCTCGACCGTGAGGTGTTCGAGAACGACCACGTCTTCCACGGAAAAGGAGCGTTCGAGTTCCTGAATCGCCGTCTGCGCGGAGCGGTTACTCCTTGACCCGGTCCATGGTCATGGACTGACCGTCACGGGTCAGGGTCATTTTGTCGTTCTCGATCTTGAAGGTCGTCTCCTGCTTCCCGTTCTTGGCGATTCCTTCCTTGATCTGCTTCCGAATGGTGTCCTGCATGGCGGGGGGGACCATCGCCATCGCCTGCTGGCCCAGTTCGACATCGGTCACCTGGATTTCCATCTTGTCGCCGTTGGTCTTGTAGGTGCCCGACGCCTTGACCTCGCCGGCCATCGGTGCGTTGAGGGTCTGGGAGAGCGTCCCGTTTTGCCGGAATTCCATGGTCCCGGTGACGGTCATACCGTTGGCGGAGGTCGCCATCTTCCATTTGCCGACCGGCGAGGGGGCGCATCCGGCGAGGAGAGGCAGGACGAGAAGGGCGAGCGGAGCGACGATTCGGCGGCGATACATGAGGAGGATTCCTTTCGGTGCGGGGAGCGGCCCCGGAGGGACATATTCCCTGCGTATTGGTGTCTTACCTGCCGGCAATGGTTGCGTCCGGAACCATCCCCGGTGAAAAAAAATCGGGGGCGGGAAGGAAAATTGAAAAACATTCCTGAATCAACGAACAAACGAGAACAGCGGTCGGTCCATCGGGACCGTTTCGGCCCGATAGGCGGGCGGAACGTGCGCCGCCGCTGCTTCAGGGGGACAGAATATGGCAAATCGCAAGCGGCTGACGGATGCCGCGTTCTCGCTCGCAATGCCCGCCGCGCTCGCCGCGTCGCCGATGTTTCTGGCGTCGCCGGTGGCGGCGCAGACCGCCGCCGACCTGCGTATCCTGAGCCCGCGTGCCGGAGAATCGCTGGCCGCCGGTTCCTTTGCGCTGGATGTCTCGTTCAAAAGCCGAACCGAGGCGGCGATTACCACGGCGGAACTGTGGGTGGACGGCGTGCGCTGGGTACGGCGCGATCTCGATGCCCCGCAGGTGAGGAATGTTCTCTCTTTCGATGTCGATGCGTCGACGCTGACCGAAGGAAAGCATACCTTCCTGGTGCGCGTTTTCGACGCGCAGGGCGGGACGTCCGAGAAATCGATCACGCTGCCGGTGAGCCGACCGATCGCCCCGGCCCGGGAGGACAGCGCGTCCGGACCGGAGATGAAGTTTCTCAACCCCGGGGACAACAAGCGCGTCTCCGGAATCGTCGAACTGCAACTGGACGCCAAACCGCGCAACGGCGCGAATCCCTACGTCACCTTCTACGTCGACAAGCAGTTCAAAACCCTCAAGAACTATCCGCCGTATACCTTTAACTGGGACACGACCACCGTCGAGAACGGCTACCATACGATCGAGGCGATGGGGTATCTCGACGCCAGCAACGCCTCGACGACGCGCCGCGTTCGTGTCTTCGTCGATAACCCGGGTGGAAACACGGAAATCAATCGCGAAATCCCCGACCTGTCCCGCGCCCGGCAGCAGGCTCCCGTGAGCGCGGTCACATCGACCGCTCGCCCGGTCGCGATCCCGATCCGGAAAAGTCCTGCCGTGACCGCGCGTTCCGCCGCGTCGCTGGCGGCGAGCGGACTGCGGGCCTTCGCCGCGCCGACCGTTTCGGAGGCCGTCACGACGAAAACCGACGCCGTCCGGACCTGGACTCCGCGCCGTATCCGCCCGGCGACCGCCGTCCGCACCGCGACCGCGCTGCTGACGACCGGCGAGGCCGTCCGTACCACCATCGCCGACCTGGTTCGCCCCGCGTCCCCGGTCGCCGGAATCAACCGCGCCACCACGCTGACGGCCGCGCCGACCCCGGCGGATCTCCTGGCCGCCCCCGCGCGCCCGGCCGCCGTTTCCGAGCTACTGCCCGCCCACTCCCATCCGACCATGACCGCGGTGAAGCGGGTCGCGCACGGTGTCAGCCTGGCGGCCCCCGCTGCCCCCAAGGTGATGTCCGCGCCCGCCGCAGTCCGTGTCAGCGTCGCCCGGCCGCCGATGGGTCTGGTGCCGGTCGCTCCGCATAAAACGTCCCTTGCAAAGCCCCGGGTCAGTCTGCGGCCGCAGTTCACCCGGACGCTCTCCCCGACGCTGGCCGGAATCACCGAGGCCGCGCCGCTGCAAATCGCGTTTGACGGGCGGCGGATCGCCTTCGATGTTCGTCCCCGTGTCGAAAAGGGATTGCCGATCGCACCGTTCCGGCAGATCTTCGAGCATACCGGCGGACAGGTCATGTGGGTGAAGCACACGCAAACCGTTCGCGCCGTCAACACCGACCGTGAAATCGTCATCTCCGTCGGCAGGAAACAGGCGCGGGTCAACGGAGAGAACGTCACGATGGATCGAAAGGCCACTCTGGAACGGGGTCGGACAATCGTGCCGCTCTCCTTCGTTCGGGAAGCCCTGGACGTCCATATCGATTACGATCCCGCGACCGGTCATCTCCGGATTACCAGCAAACATTAATTCCGGACTCCGGCCCACTGTCTCCGTCCCCGACAAACTCACGGTCGGGGACGGTTGTTTTTGCCCTGCACCGACAAACGTCCCCGACCATAATTCAATTAGCGCCCGATCCGGTGACGTTTAACGCAAGTTTAATGCTCTTGAATTAGCATAGGCAAGGACCACTATGTTATCGGGACGAAGAAAAAATCCGACGCCGGAGGCCCGCCCGCAGGCCGGTCCGAGAACTGTTTCGGAGAGGGCGAAGAAGGTCCCCTGACGCTATGTCCGTCCCTGCCAGACATTCAGCCAACCCCTCGCAAGGTCTCGACCCGATTCCGGAATCGGGCTTCGAACCGGCGTTCGATCGTTGCACACGACTGGCGGTACGCCTTCTCTCTGCGCCTTTCGCCCTGCTCGTGGCGACGGAGGAGCGGCGGCAATCCGTCAAAAGCGTGGCCGGGTGCGCTCCGCCGTGGACGGAATACCCGCTGGTCGGCTCGCTGACGGAACGCCTTCTCGACGGAGAGGAGGTACGGATCACGGATATCCGCCGGGAGAGCGAGGGGACGTTGCCGATCCCGGGGGGCGTCGCCTGCCTGGGAGTGCCGATCCGGACGCCGGAAGGCAAGGGAGTGGGCGCGCTGTTCGTCCTCGACACCGCCCCCCGGGAATGGAGCGACCGGGACGCGGAATCCCTGGCCGACCTCGGAGGGATGATCGAGAGCGAGATCGACCGACACAATCGCCGGGACACCTCCGGGCGAAATCTTGCGGCCGCACAGCAGTCGGAAGCGCAATACCGCCGGGAACGAGACTTCATCCAGGGGGTGGTCGACAACCTGAAGGATGTCGTCTTTCGGACGGACGCCGAGGGACACTGGGTCTTCCTCAACCCGGCATGGTCGGAATTGACCGGCTTCTCCGTCGAGGAAACCCTGGGACGCACTTTCCTCGATTATGTCCATCCGGAGGACCGGGAACGCAACGCGAAGCTGTTCGCGCCGCTGATCGCCCGGGAGAAAGAGTACTGCCGACACGCCGTTCGTTACCTGTGTCGGGATGGCGGTTACCGCTGGGTCGAGGTGTTCGCACGACTGACTCTGGACGAGGCGGGAGCGATTCTCGGCACTTCCGGGACGCTGACCGATATCACCGAGCGACGGGCGGCCGAACAGCGGGTTCGGGCAAGTGAGATGCGCAAGGCCGCCATTCTTGAGGCGGCGCTGGACTGCATCATCACCATGGATGACCGGGGGCGAATCACCGACTTTAACCCGGCGGCCGAACGAACGTTCGGTTTTACGGCGACGGAAGTTCTCGGGAAACCGCTGGTCGACCATATTGTTCCGCCGTCGCTGCGCGAAGCCCATCGACAGGGACTGGAGCGGTACCTGCGAACCGGCGAGGGGCCGGTTCTGGGACGGCGGATCGAGATTCCCGCACTGCATCGGGACGGACGGGAGTTTCCGGTCGAAATCGCGATCTCGGTCATTTCCGGCCAGGAACGCCCGATGTTTACGGCCTACCTGCGAGATATCACGGCGCGCCGACAATCCGAGGAACTCCTGCGGTCGCAGAACGCCTTCAATCAGGCGATTCTGGAGACGGTGGGCACCCCGGTCATGGTGCTGGACCGCAACGGACGGCTCTTTACGTTCAACCGTGCCTGCGAGGAGGCGACCGGCGTTTCCGCACAGGAGGCGCTCGGGCGACCTTTGTGGGAGATGCCGTTCTACCCGCCGCAGGAACGGATCGACGCACAGCGGTTCTGGGAGAATTTTGACGATTCCTGGCAGTCACAGCAGTATGAAGCGCCGCTTTTCGATCGGGACGGGAACGAACGTATCCTTTTCTGGTCGAATACGGCTCTGCGGGACGAGAATGGCAAAATCCGCTACATCATCTCCGCCGGGATCGACATTACCGAGCGACGACGGATCGAGGCCGAACGGCAGATGACGCTGCGCGCCCTGGAACAGGCGAACCGCCATATCCGGCAGATCACGGAGACGGCCCCGCATATCATCCGGATCCAGGAGTCCGAAAGCCGTCGCATCGTCTGGAGCAATCGCTCGCTTCCCGCCGAGTTGGGTTACCCGGCGGAGGAGGATGCCGCCTTTGACGATCGCCGTCTCCTGTCGTTGATCCATCCGGAGGATGCGTTGCGGGCGGAACGGTATTTTGAGCGTCTGGCCGATCTGAAGGACGGGGAGATTTCGGAGGTGGAGTACCGGATACGGCATGCCTCCGGCGAGTGGCGCTGGCTGCGCGGACGGGATACGGTCTTTCAGCGGAGCGGAATCGGGTCGGGCGGCCCGGTCACGCAGGTGCTGAGCACGCTGGAGGATGTGACACAGCGTCGCGAATCCGAGGAGGCGCTGCGCCGCAGCGAGGCGCGTCTCGCGGCCCTGATCACCAACTTCCGCGCCGGGGTGCTGGTCGAGGATGAAAACCGGCGAATCGTTCTGGCCAACGAGCAGTTCTGCGAGCGGTTCGGGATACCCGCGCCGCCGGAGGTGCTGGTCGGCGCGGATTGTTCGCAGGCCGCCGAAACCTCCAAGGGGCTGTTCGCCGATCCGGAAGCGTTCGTTCGTCGCGTGAACGCCCTGCTGGAAAACCGCGAAGCCGCGACCTCCGAGGAGGTCCGCATGGCTTCCGGGATCGTTCTTGAGCGAGACTACGTGCCGATCCATGTCAACGGCGGGTATCGGGGACATCTCTGGCTCTATCGGGACATCACGGAACGAAAGCGGGCGGAGGAGCGGCTGCGTGCCCTGACGGACGAGTTGCGGCGCAGTAACCGGGATCTCGATCACTTCGCCTCCGTCGCCTCGCACGACCTTCAGGAACCGCTGCGCAAAATCCGGATGTTCGGCGATCGTCTGCAGGCGGACGCAGGCGACTCATTGCCGCCGACGTCCCAGGCTTACCTGAACTCCATTCTGAATGCCGCCCGACGGATGAGCAACCTGATCAATGACCTTTTGCGTTTCGCGCGGGTCACTTCCAAGGCCAAACCCTTTTCCGCCGTTCGACTGGAAACCGTTCTTCAGGAAGTGACGGAGGACCTGGAGGTACGGCTGCGAGAGACCGCCGGACGCATCGAGATCGGGCCGCTGCCGACCCTTCGGGCGGACGGTACGCAGATGCGTCAACTCTTCCAGAATCTGATCGGGAACGCGCTGAAATTCCATCGGCCCGGCGTGCCGCCCCTGATACGCGTCACGGCGGAAACCGAACGACGGGACGAGGAGGTCTGGTGGCGTATCGTCGTCTGCGATAACGGCATCGGATTTGAACCGAACTATAACGAGCAGATCTTCGATGTGTTCGAACGTCTGCATGAACCGGGCGCGTACGAAGGCACCGGTATCGGTCTGGCGATCTGCCGGAAGATTGTGGAACGGCATCGTGGCGTGATCCGGGCGGTCGGCGTACCCGGCGAAGGGGCGACGTTCACGATCCTGCTGCCGGCGGAACAACCGCCCCCGTCGGGCGTGGAAGGAACCGCTCTCTCGTGAGCGGCGACGAAATGCCGGTTGCGGTCGACGAGCCGACGCGACTGCGCATTCTGATCGTGGACGACGACGAGGAGGACTTTCGCTTTGCTCGCTCCCTTTTGCGCCGGATCGAGGACTTCTCGTTCGAGGTCGAATGGGTCGCGCAGGGCGAGGAGGCGCTGACCCGTCTGGTCGAGCAACCCTACGATATCTGTCTGCTGGATTACCGGTTGCGGCGCATGACCGGGCTCGACCTTCTGAAACGGGTTCGGGAGCGGGGAATCACCCTGCCGATCGTGTTGCTGACCGGGCAGGAGGATCGGACGGTGGACCGGGAAGCACTGCGCCAGGGCGCATCCGACTATCTGGTCAAGGGGCAACTCGACCCGACCGCTCTGGAACGATCGATCCGTTACGCGATCGCGCAGAACCGGGCGGAGGAGGAACTGCGTTCACAGTATGCGTTCATCTCCGCCGTCCTGAACACGGCCGAAGCGCTGGTCCTCGTACTGGACGGCACAGGGCGCATCGTACGGTTCAACCGCGCCTGCGAGATCAAGACCGGCCGCCCGGCGGCAGAGGCGATCGGTCAACCGTTTCTCGCCGTCTTTCCGCCCGCACCGGACCTTCTGGACTTTCAAAGGCTGTTCGACGAGGGGTTACCGCCCGACCGGTTTCCGCATCGTCGCGAGTGGCAGATCCTCACCCCGGAAGGCGACGGTCGGCAGATTGTCTGGGCGTATGCCGCAATACACGAGAAGACCGGCCCGGTCGAGTTCCTGGTCGGTGTCGGAATCGATGTCACCGAGCAGCGTATGGCCGAGGAGGCGCTGGCCGACGCGCGCGCGCGGGAGATCGAGGTCGGCGCGAGCATCCAGCGGACGCTTCTGGTGCGCGAACCGCCGGAGGACCTGGCCGGCATCGCCTTCGGTGTCTTTGCCATGCCCTCGCTCAGAATCGGCGGGGACTATGCGGATGTCTTCGTCCACGACGAACACCGGATCGATGTGCTGGTCGGGGACGTGATGGGCAAAGGCGTTCCCGCCGCACTGCTGGGCGCGGCGGTGAAGAGCCAGTTTCAACGGGCGGTACGGCAACTGGGGTTCGCCATGCACCGGCACGGACGTCTTCCCGAACCGGAGGAGATAGTGACCACGGTTCATTACCGGATGACACCCGAACTCCGCCGGTTGAACAGCTTCATCACCCTGGGGTATGCCCGTTTTGATCTGGAATCGCAACGTCTGACCTTTGTCGATTGCGGGAGCCCGCCGCCGCTCCTGTGGCGTGCCTCGACCGGAACGGTGATCGCTCTGCAGGGAGACAACATGCCGCTCGGAATGCGAAACGAGGAGGTTTACCGGCAGGTAACGACCCGGATCGAACCGGGGGACCTCATCGTTTTCTACTCCGACGGAGTGACGGAGGCGGCGGACGAGACCGGCGACGAGCTTTTCGGGATCGAACGGCTGCAGGCGACCGTGGCGGAACATACGAACCTCCATCCGCAAACGCTGGTCGAACGGATCGTCGAGTCCGTTCGAGCTTTTTCCGGAGGAGATTCGGACGCCTTCAGCGATGATCTGACCTGTCTGGCGGTGCGGTTTATCGGGCTCCCGACCGACATACCGACGTTTCTGTGCGGACGGGAGTTCCCCGGTCACCCCGATCAGGCGGAAGCGGTACGGCGGTGGCTACGGGAGATCGTCGCCACGCAAATGGCCTACTTCACGGAGTATGAGTGCACCCTGATGGAGGTCGGTCTGAGCGAGGCGTTCAATAATATCGTGCTGCACGCCTACCGCGGAGCGACCGATCGATCGGTTCAGATCGAAATCGCCTCCTATACGAACGGCATTCGGATCTCCCTGCTGGACTGGGGGGAGCAGCGCTTCCAGCCCGAATCCGTCGTCCGCCCGGATATCGAAAACCTGCCGACCCACGGATACGGGCTTTTCCTTCTGCATGAAAGCTTCGACTGGATTCAGTATGACCGGGATCATGTCGGCAGAAACCGCCTGAACCTCTGCAAATGGCATACCGGTCCGACCCCGGATTGACCCCGGATTGACGTCCGGCAAACCGATTCCCTCCTCCGAACCACCCATGGCATGGTATTTGCGGTTGACAAATGTTTAGAGGTCACAATTTTGACGTCGCCTTTTTTCTTCCATCGATAAGAGTTAAGCCATGCATGTTCTGTGGATCAATGAACATGCCGGTTTCGCCGGCGTGGGCGAACGATATATTCACGAGACGGCCTCCCTTCTCCGAAAACAGGGGATCGTCTCGTCGCTTTTCTTCGAGGATACCGGCGCCGCCGAACCGTTCTACGCCGACCCGTTCGAGGCGGGAGTGTATCCGCTGGGCGAACTGGGGACACGTCTTGGAACCCTGGTCCCGGACCTGCTGTTCGTGCATCGCTGCGAAAACGTGCATCTTCCGCCGCTGATTGCCGAGTCCGGGATTCCGAGCGTGCGTTTCTTCCACGATCACCGTAGTTTATGTCCGCGAGGCGACCGAATGACCGCCATCGGACGCCAGCCCTGTGACCGTCCGGTCGGATGGGGCTGCTATTCGTGTCTGACCTTTCCGTTTCGCGGGCAGGGAGAGAACGGTCGGGTGCCATTGACGTCGCCGGGGCAATTGCGCCGGACCCGGAGGGCGAATGCGGCAGTCTATTCGGCGTTTCTGACCGGATCGCATTATATGGCGGACCTGCTGGCGTTACACGGGTTCGACCCGTCCCGGATTCATGTCCTGCCCCTGTATGTCCCGCCCCCGATGCGGACACTCTACCTGCGCCGGGTCGAGCGTCAACCGGATCTCCTGCTTTTTGTCGGCCCGCTGATCGAAGGCCGTGGCGCGGACCTTCTGTTGCAGGCCGTTTCGCGGATGCAGACCCGTCCCCGTCTGTTGATCCATGGTCAGGGACCGGAATCGAAAAACCTGAAGGAGCTGGCGGAAGCGGTCGGACTGGAAAAGCGAACCGTTTTCGCGGGCAAAGCGAGCGGCGAGACGCTGGCGCGGGCCTATCTACAGGCGACGGTCGCCGTCCTTCCGGCGCGGTCTCCGGACCCGTTTTTCGTGGAGGGGCCGGAGGCGATGAGCTACGGAACCCCGGTGGTCGCGTCCGCGGTTGGCGGGGTCACCGAATGGCTGCAGGACGGAGTCACCGGGCTTGCCGTGCCGCCGAACGATCCGTTCGCGCTCGGACGCGCGCTGGATCGTCTTCTGCTCGACGAAACGCTGCGTCAGCGATTGAGCATCACCGGCCCCCTGTTCGTCGGCGCGCATTTCACCGCGGATCGGCATATCGCGTCCCTCTGTGCGCTCTTTCGTCAACTGACGGGATCGGTGACCGAACCATCGGTGGCACTGAAGGAACGCATCGCAGCCTGAGTACGTGGAATTCCGATAAAGTTTCGCTCCTGATTTTTGCGTGTCGGTATACGGTATCAGGGCGAACGGACCGATGATTCCATCAGTTGAGACCGTGACGGGACGCCCCGGTTCGCGGTTTCGAAAAGATCACGAAGACCGGAAAAGTCCGAGATGCGAGCAATTGTCATCATCCATGGAGCGCCGGAGGACCCGACTCTGGCCGAGCGTTACATCACCCCGTTGCTGCCGGTGGTGGACCGTCCGTTCCTGCGGTATGTGGTCGCGTCGCTGATCGCGTCCGGGGTGGATGCCTTCGATTTCCTGCTGTTCGGGCACGCGGAGCAGGCGGAAGCGCATCTGCGCGAGGAGGTTCCGGAGCGTCTGTTCGCCCGGTTCCATCGGGCCGCGAGCGAGAAGTCGCTCTACGGTTTGCTTGCCCGGCTGTCCGGCGCGGATGAAAGTGTCCTGGTGGCGCATGCCGATCGTCTGCCGTCGGCGGAACTGACGCTGGTGAGCGCCCAGAGCGCCGAGCGGTTCGCGCCGATCCTGCTCTGTTCGCGCGAAGGATGGCTTGGCTGGGTGGTGCTGCCCGGAGTGATGCTGACCGAAGCGACGCTGGTCACCGACGAAAACACCTTCGAGATGTGGCTTCGTTCCCGCCCCCGCCACGCCGTGGTGATGCCTGACCCCTATCTCGACGTGCGCTCCTTCGCCGGCTTGCTGACGGCGCAGCGACGGGTGGCGCGGGAGGAGTTTCCCGACCGCTGTTTCCATCCCGGATGCCCGACCCTGGCCCGGATCGAGTCCGATCCCGGCGACGAAAATCGGATTCTGATCCGCCCCGGCGCGTACGTCCATCCGACCGCCCGCCTGATCGGGCCGGTCTATGTCGGTGAGAACAGCCATATCGGCGAGGGAGCGCAGATCGGTCCGAACGCGGTTCTCGGGGCGAACGTTCTGGTCGGTGAGCGGGCGACGATCAAGGATGCGCTGCTGCTACCGGCGGCGTCGGTGGGCGGGGGACTGGAACTCGCCGACGCGGTGGCCGACCGGGGGCGCGTCTGGCAGGTGCGAACATCGACACGGCCCGAAGCGCCCAATATCTATCTGCCGACCCGAACCGTTGAGGAGCCGCAACCCCGGCGGTCCTTTCTCTCGTCGCGCGGCGCGGCGATCGTATGTCTCCTGTTTCTCTGGCCGCTGTTGTTGCTGACCGCCCTGGCCTTGCTCGTTTTCCGACGCGGACCCCTCACCTTTCGCCACGCGGTCCTGACGTTGCCGACGACGCTCGACGAACGTGACTGGCGCGAGGAATCGTTCCTCACCTTCGCGCCCGCCGCGAAATCGCTTTCCGGGTTACGCCATTTTCTGCTGCATTTCCTGCCGGGACTGATTGCGGTCGCGCAGGGGAAGTTGCGCTTTGTCGGTGTTCAACCCCGGTCCCGTGAGGCGACTCTGGGCCTGCCGATGGCGTTCCGAACGATGTATCTGCGCGGAAAGCCGGGACTGGTCCATGATATTCGTATCGGCAGGGACGATGTCCGAACGGAACCGTCGGAACCGTCGGAACCGTCGGAACCGCGTCTCGCCGAATCGCTCTATCTCGCCACCGCTTCCGTTCGGACCGACCTCGGAGTCCTCTGGCGGTACCTCCGGGGCAAGGTTCGTTAGAACCCAGCCCCGGCAGACCGGGTTACGGGCGATGGTCAGTCGCAGTCGTCTTCGTCACGGACGACATGGATACGGTAGCTCACCCGTAAATCGAACCCAAAAGACGTGGTAGCGGCGAAGGTGATCGTGTGCCAGCCCCTGCGGAGCGGGGTCAGCATCAGCCAGTAACCATCCGAAACAGCCGGGCCGATCTCCTGTCCGGTAAAGCGCGGATCGCCGAAGAAGGTCGCGATATCTTCGAAGTTGCCGGGCAGAGTGTACGTGAACGGCTTTTTCGTCCGCTCTCGATGGTCGAACAGACTGCAAACCGGCTTTCCGTTGGTATACCGCAGACAGGTCACCGGAACCCCGTCCACCGTGGCATCGAGGTAGTTTGTCATATCGATGTTGGCTTTTGCGCCTGCCCGGAGGAAAGCGACCGTCCAATCAAGATACGGCGCATTCGGGTCGCCGAAGGGATAGGGATCGTTTTCGAAGTTGATTATCGGGAAGAACAGATACTTTTCCCCTTTGACGGTCACGGTCCTTTCAACCACGCCGCCGAATGTTCCGTAGAGAAAAAAGACAGGTCCCTTTTGACCGACCCCGCCGAACTGACCTGTCGTGTCCAGTAACGGGTTTATTGCGGCCGGCGTTTCATAGATCCGTTTCCACCAGAGATCGGCCCATTTGGAGAGCGATTTGCCCTCCACAATCGATCCGGGCGGGAGGACGCGCGGTCGTTGCGCCGATGCCGGCAAGGCGGCGGCAATCAGGAGAAGAAAAAGAGCGGGTAAGATTCCCGGCAGACGAGGACGAGAACGGAGCGTTTTCATACGGATTCCTTTCGAGTTTTCGTCATCAACAACAGCCCGACGACAAGCGACGGAGCGAGGAAAAGCGCAATGGAGACCGGTTCCGGAGCGCCAACCGTGACCAGATAGGTAATGTCCTGAGTGAAGGTGCGCTGGAAGGTGCCATCCGGCGCGACAAAATCGGTCGTGCTGCCGAAGTGGATGGTGTGAAACCCTTTGGACAGGGGGGCGAGCGCGACAAAATAGCCATCCGCCGCGCTAAGAACGCTGGAGGGAAAAATGCCGGTGCCGAGGGTGACGTCAAAGCCGAAGGCGGCGTTGAGATTGTCCGTATTCGTATAAACGACATCGAATCCGGCGCCTCCGAACGTTTGCCGGTGCGCGTTCAGACCGGTCGCGGCGATTCCGTTCACTTCGGTAAAAAGCTGAGAACCGTCGAAGCTGGTCAGGTAATCGGTGCCGAATCCCCCGTTGAGCATCTCATCCGGTGTCAGTGTCGTCGGCGGAGCCGGGGGAATATTCGTATTGTCCGCTGGCCCGTTGGTGACGAGCGGGAAGAAGAGCGACGTGTTTTCCGCGATATGGACCGTGCGCTGAACGGTCGAAAAGCCATTGATGTCGGAGAAAGTCCCTCCGATAAAGAAGACACCCGGCGTTCCCGACTGCGCGCCACGGAACGATTGAGCTCCGGTCACCTCCATCATCGGGTGCAGCGACCCGGTGGCGCTGAACGGGTTCGGGCCGACCGGGGTCGTCGCCAGCCAGCGAAACCAATCCAGAGCCAGTTCACGCTGGGTTTTCCCCCCGACCAACACCTCCGGAGCCAGTACCTGCGCCTTTACCGAAGGCGCGGACAAAAGCGAGACGAGTCCGATCGCCGGGAGCGCGACATACCTCGCAAGACGAGAAAACATAGACATAATCCTCCTTGTTTTCCACCACGGGTCCACTCTACCGACCTACCGTAACGCCTTCGTAACAGGAAAATACGATTCGGCACAACAAATAATCTGTCAAAGTTTGCAGGTATTGTTAAAATTTTCGACGAATATTTAGCCTGGGAAAAGAATTGGTTACGCCATGGTACATACGGTTGTTCGGAGGTTTGACAGCGGAACTGACGGGGGCGGTCGGAACGGATTCCGTCGTCCTGACGAAGTTCCGCACCCGGAAAACGGCGCAGCTACTGGGGTATCTGGCGCTGCACGCAGGGAAACGTTCGGGGCCGTCGACGGGGTTCGGTCGGGATGCGTTGACCGAGATTCTCTGGCCGGACTCCGACCCGATCGCGGGCCGCAATCGTCTGAAACAGGAGATCGCCGCGCTGCGCAGGCAACTGGAACCCCCGGGCGTTCCCGCCGGAAGCGTCCTGATGGCCGATCGTTTCTCGGTCTGCCTCAACCCCACCGCCATTACGACCGATGTCGCAGGGTTCGAACGCCATTTATTCACTGCGGCACATACGGAAACGATCCGTGAGCGTATCGAGATTCTCCGGAAGGCGCTCGACCTTTACCGGGACGATCTGCTCAACGACTTCTATGAGGACTGGATTTCGGAGCCGAGGGAGCATCTCCGGGAACAGTATATGGAAGCCCTGTTGCGCCTCTCGGATCAGGAGATGGCGGACGGCGACCTGACAGCCGCGCAGGAGAGCGTTCGGCGCGTCGTGCACAAAGACCCTTTACGTGAGGAGGCGCAGGTCCGACTGATTCGACTGCTGGTCGCCTCCGGAAAGATGGCGGAAGCCCGACGTCAATACGATAGTTGGGCAAATGCCCTGGAGACGGAGCTTGCGGAGACGCCGACCATTCCCTTCGCGACATTGTCCGCCGAGGGTCGGCTATCGCCACCCCCGTCGAAGGGGACGTCCCTCCCTGCGAAGCGCGCCGAGATCAGCACGATGCCCGAAACCGCGCCGACACCCGCCCTGTATCTCCCGATGCATTTCACCCGGTTTTTCGGGCGACAGGAGGAGATCGAGCGGATACGTAAGATCGTTTGCGGCAGCCTGGGACGGCTCGTGACCCTGACGGGTGCGGGTGGGATCGGGAAGACGCGCCTCGCGCTGGAGGCGGCGCGCGGAGTGACGAACGCGTTTCCGGGCGGCGTCTATTTCGTACCGCTGGCCTCACTGACCGACGCGACCAATGTCCCGGAAACGATCCTGCGTACTCTCGGCGTGGAAACCGAAGCCGAGACGGATGTGCTGACGCTTACCGCGCGGGAACTGACCCGACGCGAACCCTGCCTGTTGCTGCTCGACAATATGGAGCACCTGATGGAGAGCGGAATCATCGCGACCGTGCGTTCCCTCCGGGAGAAGGCGAGGGGGGTGACGTTTCTGGCGACCTCCCGTATTCGTCCGGACCTCGAAGGTGAGGTCGAGGTCGTGGTTGCCCCTCTGCCGGTTCCGACAGCGACCGGGCCGCCCGAACAACTCCTGGAATGGGAGAGCGTTCGTTTGTTCACGGACCGGGCGCGGCTGGCCAATCAGGATTTTCAGGTGACCGTACGAAACGCCGCCGCCGTTGCGGAACTATGCCGTCACCTGGATGGGGTTCCGCTGGCCATCGAACTGGCCGCAGCCTGGTCGCGCACTCTGACCCCCCGGCAGATGTGCGAAAGCCTCGCCCGCTCGTCGGAACTGCTGGTCAGCCGCCGCCGCGATCTTTCGGAGCGGCATCGCTCTCTGACCGAGACGGTCGAATGGTCCTATAACCTCCTGCCGGAGGCGGAACGGCGGGCGTTCGCCGAACTCGGAGTTTTCGTCGGCACGTTCTCTCTGCACGATGCCGAGGCGGTGCGGGCGGAGGCGAATACCCTCAACCGGATCGAGAGTCTGCAGCGATACTCCCTGATCTATCGGGCGCACAGCGATGCGAACGAAGCGCAGTACCGTTTGCTCGAACCGCTTCGAGAGTTTGCGTGCGAACGGTTAAAGGCCTTTCCGGATCGGGAGGAGGGAGTGCGTCGCCGGCATTTCGAGCATTTCGCCCGGTTCGCTCGTCTGTGGCGGACGTGCTTCTATACTCCGACCGAAGCGGACGCACTGGTCGCGCTCGAAGCGCACAGCGATAATCTACGGGAGGCGATGGAGACGGCGATTCGAGCGGGCGCGTTTCTCGAAGCCGCCGATCTGGCCCTGGCGTTATGCGGAGTGTCCCAGCGGCGCGGATTCACCGAACCTGCGATCCTCGCTGTCGAAACCGGATTACAGGCACTCCGGGTGCAAAAGGAGCCGTTCCCGCAGGCATACGCGCGTCTTCTTCGGGAGCGAGCGGGATTGCATCTGGATCGGAACGAACCGGAAGCGGCGGAACGACTCGCCGAAGAGGCGTTGAACATTCCGGTCGAGGAACCGGTCGAACGCGGCCTGACACTGAATATCCTGGCACAGGCGCGTCTGGTACGGAAGGAGTTTGCCGGGGCGCGTCGGACGCTGGCCGACGCGGCAATGCTCGCCGAACGAGCGAACGATCCGATCCTTACCGGGATCACGTGCAATAATCGGGGACTGGTGGAACGACGTGATCCCGATGGGGACCGGGAAAGAGCGGAACGTTACTTCCGGGAGGCATTACGCGCACATCAGGAGCGGGGCAATTTGCGCGGCGCGGGCAGTAGCTTCAACAATCTCGGCGTTATCGCGCATCAGCGGGGCGACCTTGCCGTTGCGGGTGCGTTCTATCGGGAGGCGCTGGCCTGCGAACGGAAGGTCGGGCATTCGTTCGGGATCGGACGCGCCTTGAACAACCTTGCCGAGGTCGCGGAGGGCCAGAGGGAACTTGAAGCCGCGCGTCGTCTCTTTGCCGCCGCCGAACGAATCTTCGCTCTGTTGCAATCGTCCTTTCATACGTATACGGCGAACCTGCTGGAAGCCCTGACGGCTAAAGCGGGGGACGCCGGGAAGACCGCACTCCTTCGCCGGGAAGCTGCGGCGCTATCGGTCGAATCGCTCTGCGAGTGGGCTTTTTTTTCGCCATGAGTCTGTCCTGTTACGGCTATGTTACGTAGCCGCTCTACAATCTCGACGGGGAGGGAACGGATGAATTGTTCACTGCATTATTTCGTAAGGGCGCTGTTGCTTCTGTCGGTCGCCCTGCCGCTGCTGTTTGCCGTGCCCCTTGCGGCGCAGGTGCCGCCCGTGCCACCGGTGACGCCGGAAGTGCAGGCCCTGCTGGATGCGGGAATGAAACTTCGTGGCGGGCGTCAGTTTGCCGAAGCCGAACAGGAATTCCGCAAGGCGCTGGCGCTCGCCCGGCAAAAGGACGATAAACGAGGCGTGGCCGACTCCCTGCGACGCCTGGGGAGCGTTTCGGAGGACCTTCAACGCCGTTCGGATGCGCTCACCTTGCAGGAACAGGCGCTGGTTCTGTATCGCGAACTGAACGACCGACGAAGCCAGGCGGGAACCCTGAGCAATATCGCCGGTCTGTATCGCCGGATGCAGCAGGGAGAGAAGGCGATCGATCGGTTCCGGCAGGCACTGACCATTTTTCGAGAGATC
Source organism: Capsulimonadales bacterium (assembly GCA_033762295.1). GTDB lineage: Bacteria > Armatimonadota > Armatimonadia > Armatimonadales > Armatimonadaceae > JANRLW01. The sequence goes on along the minus strand of JANRLW010000132.1, from coordinate 8,567 downwards.
GATGACAGGTTCTGGGTGGCGAATACGCTGCATGGCATGGGGATTACCTATAACATGATGAGCCGCCCAAAGGAAGCGATCGCCGTCTACGAAGAGGCCCTGTCCCTCTTCCGCAAAGAGAAAACGTCACAATCGCAGACAATGGAAGCCTCGGTCCTGACCAATCTGGGAAATGTCTACGTTGAGATGGGCGAGACACAACGGGCCGCGAAATACTATGAGGAAGCGCTGCCCTTGCATCGGACGCTGAAGCATACGGAGAACGTTGCCAATACCCTCGGAGGCATCGCCGCCGTCTGCGAATTGCGGGGGGAATATGCGGCGGCGATTGCCTATAACCGGGAGGCATTATCCCTGGTCCGACAACTGAACCTTCCGGAGCGGGAGCAAGCCCTTTTATTGAATCTGGGAAAGATTTATTTCGAGACGCGTCGCCTGGGCGATGCGGACGCACATGTCCGAAATATGCTTGAGATCTGTCAGCGATTGAAGAACCGGATCGGCGAAGGGACGGCATGGCAGAGTATCGGAGCGATCCGGCAGGCACAGGGCGACTATCTGATGGCGCTCGATGGTTATCTTCGCGCCCTGGCGCTTTTTCAGGAAACCGGTGTCCGAAACCGTGAGGGAGACTGCTATCGCGCCCTTGGCAACCTGTACGGGATAATGGGGCAGCTCGAACTGGCGCAGGACCGGACGGAGAAGGCTCTGGTGATCGCTCGTGAAACCAACGACGGAGAGGCCGCCGTCCTGGCAGCCAGGCAGCTAGGCAACTTTTACCTCCGAGACGGCGAAACCGAACGCGCGATGGCGCTTTTGAACGAGGGGCTTCGGAACGCGGAGATCCTACAAAGCAAGAAATACCAGGCTCATCTGTTCCACTTGCTCGGAACGGTGAACCGGGCACGCAAACGCACCAAGGAAGGGGTTGCCGCCTTCGATGCGGCCATCCGCCTGTGCCGGTCACTGGGGGATGTATCGGGTATGGGAGGCATAATGAGCGATCGCGGCGCTCTCCTGTACCAAAGCGGTCAGTTGACGGCGGCAATTCGCGATTACGAAGCGAGTTTGCGCATGATGCGGTCGAGGGCGAAGGGGGATCCGTGGGCTCTGGCTCTGACGCACACGCGTCTGGGCATCGCGTACGAGCAGCGCCGGGAACATACCAGGGCAAAAAAACACTTTGAGGAGGCAATTAGCCTCTCCGAAAATATAAGCAATCTTTTCGGCAATCAGGACGAGGTCCGTCTGAGTTTGCAGGGGACTCAGGTTTACGCCCATCAGTACTATCTGGAGTTTTTAATCCGGCAGGGGCAGGGAGCGGTAGCGTTTCCCCTGGTCCAAAGGATGAAAGGCCGTGTCCTCCTCGACCATATGACGAGTGGGCGGCCCGATATCCTGACCCGGCTCACGGATGACGAACGTGCGCAGCTTGAGGCGTTCCATCGTCAGGCCGAAAAACTGAGCCAGCGGATGATGGCGGAGAGCCTTGGCAAAGAGGCCGGGAATCGAGGGCGGTATGCCGAACTGGCGGAAAGCCTTTCCCGGTTGGAGAGTGAGCGGACGGTTTATGTCTCGGGACTGATGGGGCGACATCCGGAGATGCGACGGCTGAAACCGACCCGCAATGTCAGCACGGCAGAAATCGCGGCGGCCCTTCCCCGGGATGGAGCGCTGGTCGAGTTCGTCGTCCTGCCGGAACGACTGCTGATGTTCGTCGTCACCCGAATCAAAAACCGCCCGGTCCGGACCCTGTTTTCGACGCCGATCGCCGAGGAAGCATTGACCGAAAAGATCAGCGATTTTCGGGCAACCTGCGCGGACCCGCGGAAACTCTTCAAAGTGAAAGCGCAGGAGCTTTACCGTCTGCTGCTGGGTCCGGCGGACGCCCTGTTGCGCCATCGGAAACACGTTGTTATCTGCCCCGACCAGAGACTGTGGGAGGTTTCCTTTGCGTCTCTGATGCCTGAGCCCGACAGATTTCTGGCGGATCGCAGCACTCTTTCGTTCGCCTATTCGGCGGCGACACTCCTGACGGCGCGGGAAAAACGGTTGCCTTCGAGCGGCAGACAACCGACCGGAACCGTGCTGACGGTGGCGAATCCCCACTTCGGGCCGATCGCGCGGTTCAAGGAACCGACGAAGGTGGTTGAGGCGGCGGTGGGGCGACCGATCGACGCAATGGACCGTACCGGAAACAAGGACAATTACGGAGTATTCCGCGACGAACAGCGTGATCTGTGGAGCGCTGTCCGCACCGAGTCGCTCGCCCCGCTGAAAGGAACCCTCGCCGAAGCCGGGGCGATCCGGGCCGCCTTTCCGGATGCGCTGGTGTTGAGCGGGGAGGGGGCGCAGGAGACGATCTTCAAGGAGAAAGCCGGACAGTATCGGTATCTTCATCTCGCCTCTCATGCCTTCCTCAACGACGCCGCGCCGTTGCTTTCCAATATCGTGCTCGCCGAACCGGCAAAGGGCAGTGCGGACGACGGCCTGTTGACGGCCCGCGAGATTCTCGAACTGGATTTGCAGGCGGAGATGTGCGTCCTTTCCGCCTGTAACACGGGTGGAGGCAAGCAGCGAAGGGGGGAGGGGGTCATCGGTCTGACCTGGGCGCTGTTCGCGGCGGGCATTCCCACACAGATCGCTTCGCAGTGGTCGGTCGATGATACGGCGACCGGAAAACTGATGAGTCGGTTCTACGGTCTATTGAAAACCTCGTCGACGAAAGCCGACGCTCTGCGGGCGGCGGCGCGCGGTCTTAAATCCGACCCGCGCTACCGCCATCCCTACTACTGGGCACCGTTCGTCCTGATCGGCGACTGGCGCTGATCGGGGCGACTACGTCTTGTTCGCCGGAGCGGCGCTCGCAACGGGAGCCGCCGTTTCGGTTCCGGTTTCGGTCTTCGCACCCGAGGTCGTGTCGGCGGACGTCTCGCTTTTGCTGGCGGATTTTGTTTCCGCAGCGTCGGATTCCGCGGCCCTGGACGACGAACCGTTGCCGGTTCGGGCGTAGTCGTTGATGTAGAAGCCGGAACCCTTGAACGCGATTCCGACCGGATAGATTCGTTTTCGGACGGTACCCGTCGCGCCGCACTCGCAATCCGTAATGGGCGGGTCCGTCATTTTCCGGAAACGCTCGAACTCGAGGCCGCAGGAACTGCAGCGATAGCCGTACGTGGGCATGAAAACAACCTCCGCGCAAACAAAAATGCACCGTATCATACCGTGCCACCGCCGCCTCTGGCAAACGACGGAGGAGAGTGCCAGCGCAGGGACGCCGGGTGGGACGATTGACAAGGCTCCGAACGGTCCCGTACAATGATTGCGGTTGTCCCCGGCCACCGCCGCCCCGGTTTGTCTGCGTTGCTTCCCCCGGTTGCCGTTTCGGCAGACGGGCAGACGGAGTGTCATGATCAACAAAATCAAGATCTTTGCCGGCAGCGCCAGTCTCGAACTGGCATCGGGAATCTGCGCCGAACTGGCGACGAAACTCGGGGCGTCCTGCTCGCGCAAGTTCTACAACGACCAGACGTTTGTGGCGATCGAGGAGAATGTCCGTGAGGCCGACGTTTTCGTCGTGCAGACCTGCGACGCGCCGGTGAACGATCGCCTGATGGAACTGCTGATGCTGATCAACGCGCTGAGAGGCGCGTCGGCCAAGCGGGTGACGGCGGTACTGCCGCACTTCTTTTACCAGCAGTCCGACAAGAAGGATCAGCCGCGCATCTGTATCACCGCCAAACTGGTGGCGGATATGCTGACGACCGCCGGGGCGAACCGCGTCCTGACCATGGATTTACACGCGGCGCAGATCCAGGGGTTCTTCAGCTGCCCGGTGGACAACCTGACGGCGACCCCGTTGCTCTGCGACCATTTCGCTTCCCGGAAGATCGAGGACCTGGTAATCGTGGCGACCGACGTGGGACGCGCCAACCTGGTACGGCGGTACGCGCGCCGTCTCAGCGCGCCGCTGGCGATCATCGACAAGGTGCGCATCAACGAGACCCGGACGCAGTCGGTCCACGTGATCGGCGATGTCGAGGGGAAGAACGTCCTGCTGATCGACGACCTCATCGGCACCGGCGGCTCCCTGATCGGCGCGGCCCAGCTGGTCAAGGAGCGAGGCGCAAACCGGGTCTATGCCGGGGCGGTCCACGGCGTTCTGCCGGGCGATTCCGTGCGCCGACTGGAGGATTCGCTCATCACGGAGATCGCCGTCATGGACACGATCCCCGTCCGGCATAAACTCAGCGCGACCACCAACTTCACCGTCCTTTCCGCCGCTCCGCCGCTGGCGAAAGCGATACATAACATCAACGCCGGGGAATCGGTCAGCGCGCTTTTCACCTGATGCCACCGGATCGACTCCCACCGATGGGCGAGCGATGGGAGCGAGGGAACGTGCCGCGACGCAGGGTTCCGACGAGGACATGTCGAACGCCCTGATATGAACGACGCAACCCACGCCTCCCTGCCGGTCACCGAACTACCCAATCCGCACACGGAGAATCTGGATCGGCTGTCGACGGTCGAGATGCTGGCCCGGATCAACGATGAGGACGCGACGGTCGCCGCCGCCGTTCGTACGCAGCTTCCTCGAATCGCGGACGCGGTGGACGCCATCGCCGCCGCCTTGCGGACCGGCGGGCGCCTGATCTATATCGGAGCCGGAACGTCGGGCCGGCTCGGGATACTCGACGCTTCCGAATGTCTGCCGACGTTCGGCGTGACGCCCGATCAGGTATTCGGAAGAATTGCGGGCGGCGAAGAGGCGTTGACACGGGCGATCGAGGGCGCGGAAGATGACGGTCCGGCGGGCGCGGCGGCAATCGACGCCGTCGATGTCAACGCACACGATGTCGTCGTCGGCATCTCCGCATCGGGAGGCGCACCCTACGTCCGGGCCGCGCTGGTCCGGGCGAAGGAGCGGGGGGCGGTCACGGTCAGCATCGCCAACTCCGCGAACGCGCCGCTCTCCGGCGATGCGGATATCGCCATCGAGGCGGTCACCGGCCCCGAGGTGATCGCCGGTTCCACCCGGATGAAGGCGGGAACGGCCCAGAAACTGATCCTGAATATGCTTTCGACCGGCGCGATGGTCCGGATCGGCAAGACGTACGGCAACCGGATGGTCGATGTGCGGGCCACCAATCGGAAACTGGTCGGGCGGGCGCGCCGCCTGATCCGCGAGATCGGGCAGGTCGACAGCGATTGCGAAGCCGACGAACTGCTCGAAGCCGCCGGGGAGGCGGTCAAGGTCGCGATTGTGATGGCCCGGCGTCGGGTGACCGCGGTCGAGGCGAAACGACAGCTGGACGAGGCGAACGGTTTCCTCTCGGTCGTCCTCGGGGAGTGATGGGGATGGGCATCACCCTCCTTCTGCTCGGCCTCTGCGGCGGCCTGTTGCTGGTCATTCTTCTGCTCGCCTGGCGGTTGCACGTCGTCTCCGGTCAACTGGCGGAACTCGATTACCGCAAACGCTCGCTCTCCTCCGCGTACGGTCGGATTACCGAGCAGTGGTTTCCACTTCTGGGGGAGTATCCTTACGACCCTCAGGACTTCCGTTTCCTGGGCAGCCCCGTAGACGGCGTGCAGTTCGAGGAGGATCGCATCGTCTTCGTCGAATTCAAAGCCAACAAGAGCCGCCTTTCGGAGAAGCAGCGGCGGATAAAGAAACTGGTGGAGGAAGGCCACGTCTACTGGGAGGAGTTCCGCTTCACCGACGACGAGTGACCCGCTTCCCTTCCTCCTGCCCCTGTCTTGCCTTCTGCCCTGTCTTCCGCCACGACGCGCGATGCCGAATCCGGGCGAACGGAAATCGACTCGGATAGAATGGGCGGGGACACAGGGACCGGAATTCATGAACGACAAACCTCAAACTTCGGCCAACGGGCGACGAGAGGTGTCAACGAAGACTCCACAACCGCGCGGACAAAACGCGGGCCACGTCATCAATACGCCGCTGATTCTGCTCGCGGTGACCGTCTTTATCGATTTGCTGGGGTTCGGAATCGTTTTGCCGAACTCGACTGCATGACGCAACCAACAAGACCGTTGCGGCGAAAGTTAGCAAGGCGCTGTGGGGCCAAGATTACCTCCAGCCACTCGCGGGCTTCTTGGTCGTTCGTTTTCTCTACCCTCGCCAACTCGCCTTCGATCTGCTCCGCGCAGTAAGACCATAAGGCATTCAACCCATGCTTCCCGGCAAGCCAGGAGAGCGCGGTCTCGTGCTGGTCGCGCAAGGCGAGAATGCCACAAGCAACCTGAACGTCGAGCGGGGCGCGTTCGCAGACCACAGACAAACCCATTGTTTCGCGGCGCACGACAGTCCGCTGACCGGCGATGGAAAGAGAACCCTCTACTTCCCCCTGTGAACCGACGAGGTTCCAATCAAAAAATTGGTAAACCGTCCCTGCATTCTCCGGTCGCTCGAAGAAAGGTTTGTCTTCCACCTTAGCCTGTCTCAATCGGGGAGCGCACCCCTTACTACCCTTGATGGGCGGGATTTCGAGTTCGCGGGTTCGGAAGTAGGATGCCGTATAGCGGCGAAACGGTTGAAGTCCCTTGCGAATCTGAAACCAGGAAAGTTTCTTGTTGCCCCAGGTCTTTCGCAACCAGTCGTCTTCTTCGGAAGTCCACGGACGTTCGTCTGGGCCGCTTCCCCTCCACCCCACCAGAATATCGGGAACGTCTACTCGCTTCCATTTGATGAGAACGAGGCATTCATGACCGTGAATACCGTCACCGACCAGAACGCCCACCCAATCAACGAACTGCTCGATAATCGTTCGACGTGCGGCTACCGAACCCTGGCTCCACTTATCAAGAGACGCTTTTACCAACTCGCGAAGGTCTGACTTTGAGCCGGTTGAGTCGGAAAGATTATCCGCTGACTCGGAGCGCAGGTAATCACGTTCGCGAACCAACATTGCCCGCTCCTCAATGAGTGGATGAAGTCCATTGTTCAGTGAGGTGATCTTCGCACGGATGCTTTCCTTGTTAGCGGGAGTGATGCGAGAACGCCAGTCTTTCAGTTCGTACTCGATCTCTTCAATCTGTGCCTCAATGCGTTCAATGTCGGTAGATAGGACGTTGATTCGACGTTCCCGCTCTGCCTCTGCCTCCTTTATGGGCGCAAGAAAAAGGGTGTCGTTTGACAGGGCATCGGCCAACTTGAGTTCGAGGTGCGTGTCCAGCATTCGGGTCATCACCTCGTCATTGCCCCAGAGACAACAGATTCCTTTCGAACAATCTCGTTCGTAATCGCGATAACACTTCCAGGCATAGTCAGTTGAGCCGTTGGGGCGAGTGGACTCAAAAGTGTGCATCGTGAAGAATGACGTAGGCTTTTCATTCTCCGCGCCATGTCGAAGGCAGAAAACTTTCCCGTACCACGGAGTACGATATTGGAAAGTTTGCGGACGACCTTGCTTGGGTTTGTTTACTCGCTTGGGGTTCTCGGCGGCTGTTTCGATCACTTCCGGGGCGTATTCGTGTTGCCGAACCGTCTTGAGGTCTGTTTTGCCCCACTTCTCCCAAACCTTCCAGAACAACTCCTCGGATTCCATCCATTCGGTATCGGGGGTAACTGGTTCTTCATCACGTCGGAAAAGCCGGAGATGATCGAACGTCCCAACGAACTCACGGTGGATACGGACAAACGAGATCAGCGGCTTGTCTTCTCGTTTGGCTATCTCATCCAGTTTGGCAAGATCATATTTCCCCGTTGGTCCAGTCCCATAGAGGCGGTCACCCAACGCTATTGGGTGAAGGAGGATGTTCTCCAGCATTACTGGGGACGGGATGAAAGACTCATCGTACCCAAGCCGACGCCGCTTGCCATCTTGCTCGATAATCTTGATTTTGTGGATACAGGAGCGTGTGAAGGCAAAATGCACGATGTCATTGTTGAAAGGAGGGAACGTGATATTGTGCTTTCGGAGATGACGTTCCAAGTCGCGCAACGACTTTATTTCAGGCAGTAGCGACATACGCATTACATGAAGTTTCAGCAAGGCGTGTGGCTGATATACGTTGATCGTCGGGCGCGTCGCCACACCGCCATTGAGGTGAGCGGGTAGCCCTGGCTTTGCATAGTAACCAACGGGCAGGGGGCCACCAGCGTAGTTGCCGAAAGATACCGATATTTCCTTTGCCGAACCCGTTTTCTGGATAATTTCGAGCAGGTCGGTTGCTGCCTCTCGGCACCAGTCGATGAACGTGTTACGGTCACCGTAGTCGTTCATGTCCAGTAATTCCCACTGCCCTCCCTTGTTCGTAAGGACCATCACGTGAGCGCGGGCGCAAGCGTTCGCGAAGCGTACCGGCCCTTTTTGCGATGGGTCGCGGAATAGGCGGGCGACATCACGGATTGCCACGACACCAATCCTCTCGGCACGTACATCCATGAGAAGACTGTAGAGGCTCTGACGAATGTGTTCGGATGACGAGCCTGATTTGTCGTCATCCCCCACGAACCGTTCCACGCGCTCCTCGGGAATGCCAGCATTGACCAGTTTCGGTTTGATTTCCGCTTGATCGAGACGATAAAAATCTCGCTTTCCTGC
>JANRLW010000131.1:0-11512 GCA_033762295.1 Capsulimonadales bacterium | reverse complement strand
GTCGGGCGCGACGAGGACCCCGCCCCGCCGGTCGGTTTTCTCTCGAAGGAAGTCCAGGGCGTCGACTTCCGCGCGCGACAGATAGGGACGATGCTCCGTCGACCCGATATTTGCGGACAGGCGACCGATATCGCGCAGGAGGAACAGGGCGTTGGAAACCGACGCGACGACGACGGTCGCCGCCACCGCAATCTTCGGAAAGTCGCCGGAAAGGCGAGACGTCAGCGCGGCGAGCGTCACGCCCGCGAGCAGACAGACGGGGAGATGGATGCCCATCAGCATCTTGCGCTGAAAGTCGACCGGCAGATAAGCGACCAGGAACGCCGTGATCATCCAGACGAGCAGGAGACGCCATGCCGTGGCGTCCCGAAAGCGCCCGAGGTCCGGTCGCACCGCCGCGAACAGGGCGAGGAGCAGGGGAATGCCCAGACCGAGCAGCGTCCAGACCGGCGACCCGGACAGGGTTTTGACATCCCGCTGCCCAAAGAGCGGGTCCCGGATCAGGGCGTAGTAGGTGTAGGCGAACGAGGGCAGGGTAACCGCTCCGGCGACGAGGATCCGCAGCCAGCCCGGCATTGAGAGGCGACGCGCCCCGATATCGGTCGCGACCCGGAACACGATCGCCACGGCGAACAGGTGAACGATATCGTAGGTATGGAAGTTCGCCAGCAGAAGACCGGACACGGCGGCGGGCAGAATATCGGGCATCCTGCCGGTGCGTTCGGATCGGAGCAGGGCGGTAACGAAAACGACCATCAGCGCCAGAGCGGCGGCGAACAGCGGGGCGAAATAGAGCGAAAGAAAGGTGATCGCTTCCGGTTGCCAGAGGTCGATCGGCTGAGCGAACGCCCGCGCCGGATCGTAACCGCCGGTCACCCAGCCCAGTCCCGATCCGACGCCGACCAGCGCGAACGCGATCCGCCGCGCCCGATCGTCGGAGATCGTTTCCCGTATCAGTCCGACCACGCTCGCCAGGAACAGTCCGCCGAAAAGGAGTCGCGCCAGGTGGAAGACGACGGGGAGCGACAGTCCGGTGAACCGGGCGACGTTCCCGATCAGAAGCGACAGAACGGAGAACTGCATCCCTCGCTGCGGGTCGGTGTTGAACAGGTTGCGTTGAAAAAACTCCCCGGACTCCGCCTGCCGGTACCAGGAGAAGTAAACGGCAATATCGTCGATATTGTACGTCAGACCGGTATATAGATGACCCGGCGGGGGAGTCGCTACCCCGTAGAGGTAAGGAAGGGAGGTCAGCAGCAGGACGACCGCCCCGAAACCGAGATAAAAACGCCGTTCGTTCCCTTCCTTATTCATCCGAGCGTGTTATACCATAGACGCGCCCTTCGGCCCTAACGGTGCGGGAGCATGGCTTCGGCGCCGGCGATTTCCGAGAGTCCGTCGAGGACGGTCAGCGTGACGGTGAACCGCCGGATTTCGCCCGGCGCGATCGTTTGCAGGCGTCCCGCTTCCCGCTCCGCCGCCCGCCCGAGTACGCGACAGTTGGCCGGTTCGATCCCGCAGACGTACTCGCCCTGGCCCATCATCTTCCACTGGGTCAGGAACGGGAACGCCGCCCTGTCGTAAGCGACCGAGATGCCCATATGCGTCGTCCGGTTAATCATCAGCACGGTGGCATGGTTATCCCGATCCGGGAGAGGGTCGTGGAAAAAACACTGTTCGGCATAGCCGGGGGTCGGCGGGTCGAGATGCTGCCACCGTTCGAATCCCGCCGCCGCCACGGCATCGCGCGGGATCGGGTCCGAAGCGCGATGATAAATAAGATCGGTGGTTTCCGAGACGAGCGGCCAGCCGAAGTTGAGATGGTAGAGCAGCATCAGCGGCGACGTTTGAAAACCGACGTTCTCGACCGTGTCGGTCACCGTCAGGCTCTTGCCGCCGAGGGGGGACGAGATACGGCGGGTCAGACGCAGGTTCTCGGAGAAGACGCGGGCCTCGCGCAGCGTGCCGGAGACGAAGATTTCCGCTTCGTCGCCCGTCCGAATCGTACCGGAGGCGCACTCCTCGGCCGGAATATGCGAGAGATGACCGTGCAATCCGAGCGATTCGTCCCCGTCCTGCGACGGCGCCCCCGCGTTGGACAGGCCGCAACCGGTAAGCAGACCGCCGTGGAACGTGCGGAGCCAGCCACGGGTTTCGGGCTCAAACCGACTCGGGTGGGCCATGCCGGTCGCCGACACCCAGGCGAACGGCGTTCCGCGATAGGACGCGTGTGCGATATCCATTCCGCGTGACAGGAGGACGGTGTAGTCGAGACCGCCTCCGGAGCGAAGCCGGGCGGCCTGAACCCCGTCGCGGACACCGTCCGTATAGGTAAACCGCTCCACTCCCGCGATCTGACCCAGTTCGCCGACCCGCTCCAGCAACTCCCGCATCGTCCACTCTCTGCCGAAAAGACGCGCCATTGTCCCTCGCTCCTCCCGAAAAACGGTTAAGTACCCCTGTCGCATCATAGCATATTCGGCGACCGAACGGGGGAGACCGACCGTGCCGTAAAAAACCGACGCCGGAGAATCAACGGATTCTCCGGCGCGAAAAGGAGGAGGGATAAAGAGAAAAAGGGCCTGGTCAGGTGGCGAGGTACTCGCGCAGTTGACGTTTACGGGCGATGGTACGGAGTTTTCGGAGCGCCTGCGCCTCGATCTGGCGGACGCGCTCCCGGCTGATATTCAGCTCCTCGCCGATCTGTTGCAGGACGTAGGTATCCTCGCCGTCAAACCCGAACCGCTTGCCGATGATGGTGCGTTCGCGGTCATCGAGGAAGTTCATCAGGCTTTCGACCGCCGAGCGCATTTCGTTGCCGAGAAGGGCGTCCTGCGGATCGGGAGAGTTCCGGTCATAGAGCAGCGCGCCAAGGTTGGTATTGTCATCGTCGCCGATCGGCATATCGAGGGAGATCGGTTCCTGTGTGGTCAGGAGGAGCGCCATGACCTTCCGGACGGAGATGCCCGTACGGCAGGCCAGTTCCTCCAGAGTCGGCTCCTCGCCGAATTCCCGCAGCAGTTCGGCGCGGGCCCGATCCAGTTTGCGCAGAGATTCGGAGACGTGGGCGGGAAGTCGGATCGACTTGCTTTTATTGTCCACCGCTCGCCCGATCGCCTGCCGGATCCACTGGGTCGCGTAGGTGGAGAACCGATAACCCCGTTTGGGATCGAATCGTTCCGCCGCGGTCATCAGACCGATCGTCCCTTCCTGCACCAGATCCTCGAACGGGATACCGGATGTGCGATAGGATTTGGCGATCGAAACAACCAGACGAAGATTCGCTTCCACCAGACGATCTTTTGCCCGTTTATCACCACGCGCGATGCGATTGGCCAGACTGATCTCCTGATCATGACTCAGCAGATGATTCCGGGTCAGTCGCGTAAGAAAGGATTGCGATTCCTCCGTCCGATGATCCGTTCCGATCGTATCCATAATTCGCTCCTCGGGCGTTGTGATCTGCGCGCACTTCCTTTTCAAAGAGAGCATTGCCACTCCTCACCAGTATCGACAGCACCAATGACAACCCGGTGAACCTTCACCGGCGATGCCCTGGCGCGGAAGACGGAGCGTCAGGGCATCAAAGAGAATGACAGGTTGAGCGCCGCAGAGTCCCCGTCGGTGGGGGAGCGGACGTCCGGAAAACAGACCGGAAAACAAAAACGGTGCGATCGAAGACGCACCGTGGAACAATATGGCACTGATAGCGATAGGAACAGACACGCCGCAAAACCACCGGCGGTACCGGGCGGTACCAGCGGATTTCGGGCCAAACCAGAGATCGGTCTTGTGTCGGCATGTCAGGCGGGTGGGCCGCACCGGTTCGAGGTCGGCCACGCACATTCCACCGTCTTCCCGGTGGTGCGAACTATTTCGGGAACAATTCGCCGGATTCCTTCTTCTAAAATATTTAGTAGAAAAACCTGCGAACGAAGTTGTTATATCGCCTGTAAACCGATTTCACCAGTGAGATTTCCGTTTTTGTTCGGGCATGCGAACGGGAGCGCCTCCTCCCCTGACGGACCACCGACCGACCACCGACCGACCACCGACGGACCAACTGCCGGGTTCGGACTTTCGAAGGATTGCGGACGCCGGTTGCGGAATAACCCATCATCCTACCGCACGTTCAAGGAGCTTCCGAAATGCAGGACTTTAACCGCGCCAACGATGCCATGCGCACCGCGCAGGGACCCGCCGTCCAGCTCGTCAATCAGATGATCAGTGATGCGATCCGTATCTCCGCGTCCGACATTCATATCGAGCCACGAAAGAACGTTCTGGAGGTCCGGTTGCGGGTGGACGGGGTCCTGCAGGTCTGGAAAAATCTGCCGAAGGATATGCAGGATATCTGTACGGCACGCGTCAAGGTCATGGCCGAACTCGATATCAATGAGAAACGGCTGCCGCAGGACGGACGTATCACGATCAACGTGCCGGGGCGGACGCTCGACCTGCGTATCTCCACGCTCCCGGTGCTCTACGGCGAGAAGATCGTCATGCGCCTTCTCGACCGCGAGATGTCCGTTCGCGGACTGGATCAACTGGACTTCTCTCCCTATAATCGGACCAACTTCGAGGAACTGATCCACCGACCGCTCGGATTGATTCTGGTCACCGGGCCGACAGGATCGGGAAAGACGACGACGCTTTACGCCTCGCTGAACGTTCTGCGCAACAAGACGGTCAACATCGTCACCTGTGAGGACCCGATCGAGTATGACATGGACGGCATCAACCAGAGCGCGGTCTTCGAACGGGTCGGTTTGACGTTTGCCAAGCAGCTGCGCGCGATTCTGCGTCAGGACCCCGATATCATTCTCGTCGGCGAGATCCGGGACGCCGAAACCGCCGAAATCGCCTTTCGCGCGGCGATGACCGGACACCTGGTGCTTTCCACACTGCACTCCAACGATGCTCCGACCGCCGTCACCCGTCTGATCGATATGGGCGTTCCGCCGTTTCTGATCTCCTCCGGTCTGGTCGGCATGGTCGCCCAGCGTCTGGTCCGGCGTCTGTGCCCGCACTGTCGCCGCCAGGCACCGCCGACCCCGCAGCAGGCCACGCTCCTTTCCATCAGTCCGAACGATCTGATCTGGCATCCGGTCGGCTGCCAGCGATGTGACGGGACCGGCTATAAGGGGCGTATCGGTGTCCATGAAGTGGCAATCGTCAGCGAGGAGTTCGAGCGACTGATCATGCGTCAGGCGCCGGGGTCGGAACTGCGCGGCGCCGCGCACCGGGCGGGAATGATTCCGATGCGCGAAGATGCGCTGGCCAAACTGCGCGCCGGACTGACGTCGGTCGATGATATTCTCCGCCAGGTCTATATCAAGGTCGATGACGATGTTCCGGAGGCCGCCCAGGCAATGCCGACCACCGGCGCTTTGCCCGCCCCCACGCCCCCCCCCCGGCCCATGCCTCAGGCATAACCCGCGCCTCCCGCCCCTGCTCCGGCAGGGGCGGAACACTGGACACCATACCCCTACACGACATTCCTGCGACGGATCAAAACCGGTAGTTCACCGAACCACCGACCGTCAGAGTGGGATCCACCCGCACCGTGGTCACCCGTTCGCCCTCCCGATCGTCAAACCGCAGCCGCCGGTAGACCAGTCCGCCGATAAACAGGCTCGACGTTCCGTTTTCGTGAAAGGATTCGGTGAGTTCCGCCCCGACCCGGACATTGATATCGCGAAGGACACCCTCCGAAACACCGTTGCGCCGAGAAAGGCGGTAGTTGCGCTGCGGTTCGACATTCACCAGAAGGGACAGACTGCGTCGGGGAGGCGGTCCGCCCGGGCGGCCGAAGGTAGGATTTGCGCCCCAGGTGTACCTCAACTCCGTCCCCCGCAACAGAAGTACCTGATTCGGACGCGGCTGCCACTCGACTCCCACCAAAGGTACAATCAACGGGCGATCCTCCAACTGTCCGAGAACGAAAATACCGTAGGTATAGTTCAGCCCCGGCCGAACCAGACGCAATTGGCCCACATACCCGGCGGGCAGCACCCCGTCGGAGAAACGGGCATCCTGACTTCCCGAAAACTCCGCCGCCAGGCCGACCACGGTACCGCGATCCCGGCTACTCAGAAAGACGGTATCCGCCGCCAGGCGGAAAGACGCCATATCCTCGTAGAGGGAGCGGTCCCGCGCTCGCTTCGGTAGGAAGCGCAGGGATTCGACGCGCCCGGTCACGGTGATGAATCGTTTCTTCAGCGGGTTTCGATCCGCCCATTGCAGGTCCAGGCTGCCGCGAAAGACGCTCAGCCGTCCGTCGCTCGTGCCGCTTTCCGCGGCGTACAGCGAACGGGTGGTGGCGGTAAGGGTCGGTCGGAACGAGGGGATCGGAAAACGGGCGGGGGAAGGCTGACCGGCCCCTCCCGCCGGAGCGGGTACGCCGGTCGGAGGCGTTTGCGCGTCCGCCATTCCCGGAACGAGAAGCAACAAGGCGGCAAAAATAGTCGATCTCAAGAAAAAGGCCCTTCCAGGCCGGTCATCCCTGAACGGGAGAGCCAGCCAATCAGGGCTTACACACAAAGGAGGCAAACGGTTCCCTGCTTTGCTGCAGGAACCCTCGATCGGTCAGACCTTCAGACCGTATTCGTCCCTTCGCGACCGTAGTTGTCCTTCAACCGGACGACATCGTCCAGATGCGGGGTCGAAACCTCCAGAACGTCGGAATCCTCGATCGCCTCGATCGTATGCACTTCCAGCGGACGGTTCCGCCACTGATATCCCTCGCCGATTTCGGTGACCGTCAGATGGTCCGCATCCGGACCTTTGGTCAGGTACATCCGGCCCTTGAGCAGGTAGCTCGTCTCATCCTTCAGGTTATGATACTGGAGCGAGAGCTTCTGGCCCGGATTGACGTGGATGATTTTGCCCACGTACTGATCGGTCCAGGCGTACCAGATTTCGTAGCCCCAGGGTTTTTCCACACGTACCGGCAGGTCTTCCGGCTTGATATCCATCGAACTTTGTCTCCTCGAAATAGGTTCGCGGACAGTGTACCCCGCCGTCCTCGATTTCCGGCTTCAGGAGGTTTCCCGTTCGCCGTAGTGCCAGCGCGAACGGATCTTCCGGTAGAAGTTCGGTCCGTCGACCATCATGAGACGCAGGCAGTGATCGGCGCGCGAAATCCCCACGACATCGCCGGGATCGATGGCGACCTCCGCCTGGCCGTCCGCGCTGACCACCCCGTTTTCCCGCGTGTTCGGTTCGAGCATCAGGGTGATGCGCTCGTCGGCCGGAACGATCAGCGTACGGGCGTTCAAAGTATGCGGGCAGATCGGCGTCACGATCAAAATCGGAACCGACGGGTGAACGAGCGGCCCCCCCGCCGACAGGGAGTAGCCGGTGGAACCGGTCGGAGTGGCGACAATGACCCCGTCGGCGGCATAGGTCGCCAGAGTGTCGTTTCCGATCGCGGTGTGGACGTGGATCATTCGCTTGGCGCTGCTGGCGACGACGACATCGTTGACGGCGAGCATTGTTGTCTCCTGCCCGGATCGAAAACGGATCGAGGCCGACAGCATCAACCGCTCCTCGATACGATAACGGCCGGACAGCACGTTTTCCATGGCTTCGGACAGACGGTCGGGCGCGACCTCGGTGACGAACCCGAAATTCCCCAGATGGACCCCGAGGACCGGAGTGCCGAACGGAGAGACCAGCCGCGCGGCGGCGAGCAGGGTGCCGTCCCCGCCGAACACGACCACAAAATCCGCCCGTGCAATTTCCGGGTCAGGGGCCGGTTCACACGTACGCCCGTCGATCTCCCGCGCGACCGCCGCCCGCGCGATCACCCGGACGCCGCGTCCCTTCAGTTCCGCCGCCAGATGGCGAGCCGCCTCCTGCGCCGCCGGCTTGGTTTCATTGGTCAGCAGACCGATCGTGATCGAGGGGGACGGGGATGACATCAGGGAGCCTGCCTCTTTCCGGACGAACGGGACGATCCGGACGAAGCCTTGGACGGGCGCGGCAGGGCGGTCGTCGGAACGAAACGGGCGAGATTGGCGCGTGCCGGCCCGAACGCGGGATTGTACCGGAGAGCGTTTTTGTACGCGCGGAGGGCGGCGTTGATCTGTCCCCGCCGTTCGTAGACGACACCGAGATTGTTCCAGGCGGAGGGGGACGTCGGCGCGCGTTTGACCGCCCGTTCGAAGGCTCTCAACGCCTCCACCAGATTCCGCTGTTTCGCCGCGGCTCCGGACGACTGCTCGGCCTTCCGGTAGTGGGCGGTACCGAGCACGGTAAGATCGGCGGCGGTCTGCGCGGTTTCCGGGCGAACCGTCCCGATCACAACCTCAGGGCGGTTGGCCCGTAGAGCGGCCTCACGCAACCGGAGGGCATACTGCCGGTTGCCGGGTTCGGCGGCGGCGGCCCGCTTCCAGGCCTGGAGGGCGGCCGGAGCGTTACGGGCGGCCTCCTGCGCCGTCGCCAGATTCGCCCAGGCGAGAGGATCGGTCGGCCGTTGACGCGCGGCGACGCCGAACTCCCGAACGGCGTCGGACAGGCGGCCCTGTCGGAAGCGGACCGTTCCCAGGTTAAGACGGGCGTCGTATTGGCGGGGGTCTGCTGCCAGGACGGTTTCATAGGCGGTCGCCGCTTCGGACCATCGTCCGAGTCGGGCGAGAACGATTCCCAGACGGACCCTCGGCGTCCTATCGGGTGGAGTCTCGGCCTCCGCCCGTTCCGCCGCCGCCGCGTAGACCTCCCTTGCCTGTTCCCACTCCTGCCGCCGCATCCGGAGCATTCCCAGATTGGACAGGACCACGGCGTTCGGCGGCCCGTGTTTCCGTGCGGCTTCCAGCGCCTCCGAAGCTTCCTCGTCCCGGCCCGCGCCCAGCAGGGCCGACCCGAGCAGGGCATGCGCCTCACCATCGGTCGGAGCCAGACGGACGGCCTGACGAAGAGCGGCGATCGCCTCCCCCGGTCGATCGGCTTTGAGCAGGGCGTACCCGCGCATTCGGAGGATCGGGGCGTTGTCCGGCTCCCTGTCCAGGACCGTGGCGTAGGCGGCGGCCGCTTCGGCGGGACGGTTGGTGCGCAGGTAGGCGTGCCCCAGATTCGCCTGTGCGTCGAGTCGGGCGGGATCGGCGGCTACCGCGGCTTCGAGAAGTTCGACCGCCCGGCGGAGATTGTCTCCGGAAGCGTCGGACGGGAACAGAAGGGTCGCCGCCAGGTTGAGTCGAAGTTCCGGGGTCGGGTTCCCGAGCGCGTACGCCTTTTCGAAGACGGTCCGGGCATCGTCCGTGCGACTCCGCCGCAGGAGAAGATAGCCGTACCAGTTCAACAGGTCCGGTTGCCGATCATCGGCTTTCAGCCCTTCCTCCGCTTCCCGCAGGGCGCTGTCCGGATCGCCCCGTCGCCAGGCATCGCCGCTGCGGGAAAGCGGGGTGGAAACCGGGACGGTTCGTGTGACGGAACCGGCGGGGGACGCGGGCGGGACGGTGTCCGTATAGGGGACGACAACCGTGCCGACTCCGGGGGGCGTTCTCTCCGGCGCGTTCGGGACAGGCGTCTCCTGACCGCGCACGGCGGACGCGGCGAGCGGAAGGACCGTGCCCAGCGCCGTCATGAACGTCATGACCCTCAAAGCGGAACGACGCCCGGAAGGCACCGGAACGCCGACACGAGAAACTGGCCTTTTCACGGTATTTATGAAGGATTCAGTTGCGGAACAGTTCCAGGTCTCGCCCGAGATAACCGCGCATTCGCAGAACCGCCTGCGTGTGCAGCTGATAGACTCGCGATTCGGAGACGGTCAGCACCTTGCCGATCTCCTTGAACGTCAGCCCTTCATAATAGTAGAGGGCGACCACGAGTCGTTCCCGTTCGGGCAGGCGATCGATCGCCGTCGCCAGTTGACGGATGCGTTCCCTGGTTTCGACATCGGCGGTCGGACTGCTGCCGTCGTCGGGAATGACGTCCGCCAGATGCAGCCGTTCCGAGCCTTCGTTCCCGAGAATCATGTCATCGAGCGAAAGGACGCTGCCACGTCCCGCTTCGCTGATCATGCGCGCGAGTTCATCCGGCGAGATGCCCAGGTGAGCGGCCACCTGCGCCTCGGTCGGAGGGATGCCGAGCTTGACCTCCAGTTCGAAGAAGGTGCGTTCCAGCGTCTTGGCACGTTCCCGGACCGATCGGGGAACCCAGTCCTCCTCGCGCAGGGATTCCAGAATCGCCCCGCGAATCAGCGCGATCGCATAGGTCTCAAATTTCACCTGTCTGCCGGGGTCGAACTGATCCACCGCCTTGATAAGCCCCATCGCTCCCGCCGTATACAGATCCTCGCGTTCCAGGTTGGGCGGCAGATTTGTGACGACACGCCCTGCAGTAATTTTTACCAGATAGGCATAATTGTCAATAATCGAGGCCCGTGCCTTGGGGTCGCCTTGACCTTTAAAGCGACGCCATGCCTCCTCCATGGATCGAACCGCCATTTTTTCTGTCTGCCTATTCTTCCCTTCCCTGTCTGTTTTCGCCCCCATCCCTCGTTGCGCGGGGCCATGGGAATGAGCAGGGTAGGCACGTACTACCAAGCGTAGGTCGTTTCGTTACCATGCATTATAGCACAGGGAGCGGGAGCGATGGCAATTGGCTGGGAAAATCGCGCGATATTCACAGTAAGGAACGAATGCCGAAGGTGAAGTTTTCCACAATTAATAGGCCGACAATAATATAGTTAAAATATGAACCGTTTATGCGTATCAATCGTCTGAATAGTAGAAACTGAGATCACACAATGTTTCCTATCCCGCAAGGGAGACCATGAGGGAAGAAAGGGTCGAAACGAATGAGAAAATGGATCGGAATCGCAACGGCAATCACGCTGATCGTCGGTATCGGCGCCCCGGCGTTTGCCCAGGACAGCCGGCAGAAAGACAAGAACACGATGCGCAACATCGGGATCGGAGTCGGAGCCGCCGCCGCCTATGAAGCCCTGCGCGGTAAAGGCACCAACGCCCTGATCCTCGGTGCGGGAGCCGCCTATGCCGGTAAGAAGTATGAGGATGCCCGAAAAGCGCAGGCCAGGGAAAACAACCGGAAAGTCGGCTATTACCGCGTCTATCGTTACCGCAACGGCAAGCGGATCGGGTACTACACCTACCGCAACGGCAAGCGGCTGGGCTACCGGTCGCTCAATAACGGCTAAACCGCCCGATAAGCGGAACCGGAGGGGAAGGGAAACCTTCCCCTCTTTTGTTTTTCGTTGGTTTTTGTCGTCCGATTCCGTACAATGGAGGCTAAGAGGCTTCCATGTTTTTTGATCGCAGCGACCGTATTGTCCATAATCCCCCATTTCTCGCCTACGGTGTGGCGGTGACCGATGCCGATGGCGATGGCCGGTTCGAGTTTGTCGTCGCCGGGTACGGTTTTCCCAATCGCGCGCTGGCCTGGGATGGAAACGCCCTGATCGATCGGTTCGATCGTACGCTGTCCGCCTACGACCGCCAGGCGATCGGGGTGGCGGCGGGAGATATCGACGGCGACGGGCAGGAGG
>JANRLW010000130.1:0-54800 GCA_033762295.1 Capsulimonadales bacterium | reverse complement strand
CCTCGCTATTCCGGGCTTTGCGCTTGCTTTGCGCCGTCGTCGCTCCTAACTTCGCAAACTTGATCTAGAAAGGCAAACATCCATGCAAACAAAACGATTCCTGCCAGGCATCATTCTGGCACTCTTGACCGCAACCGCTCCGACTTTCGCCCAGGAGACCATTGGGGCTGCTCTCATCTCACGACCGGTTTTGGACAGTTCGGTTCCTCTTGTCATTGCACTGCATGACGGTTTCACTCAACCCGGAACCCTTACCACCTGGGCATTCTTCAACGACATCTCGGTTGGTGGTTCTGTCATACCCTTGCTACTCACGAAGTCCGGGGCAGATTTCATCGTGTCCGGTGTCGGCACGCAACGTTCTAACTCAGGTGCAGGCTTACAGAGTTTTGCCTTCGGACTTACCAGCGGTAGCGCGTCGGTTACATCGGGGACACTGTTTGGCTGGTGGCAAGACATAGGAGTTGTTCCACTGGATTTTGTTGCACCGTCCAGCTCAGGGAACAACACGACCGTGACAGTTGGTACCGATCCGCTGAACCTCTTTGCGGGAGCCAATCTAGGCTCCGGAGTTCAGGTTCTGAATGGCGGCAATACGCGCGACTACTCCATCCAGGCAACCGCCATCTTCAGTTCCTCGGCGGCTCCGGAACCCGGGACTATTGTCCTGCTGGGTATCGGTCTGGTCGGGGCAATCGCGGCACGACGAAGGAACGTCTAACATTTTCTGTTACTTCATGAGGATAGTTTGATGCGTTTTTTCTCACGATCTCTCGGGTCTCTCACCGCCAGTGTGGCAACCGTCCTGGTCGGTATCGCTCCGGTATGGAGCGCGCCGACGTTCTTTGTGGCTCCCGGAACCGACCCGGATTTGGACCTCGCGTGGCGCAGTCTGGCACCCGTCATCTTTGAACAAGATTTCGATTCCCTGGCAACCGCCACACCGTTTTCGGTCGGCCCCGTCAGCATCACCGCAACCGAAGTCGGGACAGGCCAACCCCTGGTACTCTTTCCCGGTTCCTGGGGGGTGACTTCGTCTCCCGGTACGGTGTTTGGTCAGGCATTGCTGCCTCAGTCCGGTAATGTACCGACCCTCTTCACCCTTTCTCAACCAGTCGAGGGTTTCGGACTGTGGATATTTGATGACTTCAACTCCACTGGTGCTGATTTCAGCATGACGGTAAATGGCGTGACTTCTCCGGCACTAACAACATTGCATATTCCCGGTGGGGGAGTCGCCGGATTCCTCGGTGTCCACGATCCGGCAGGCATTTCCGAAGTGACCATCACCATGTCCACGGGTGTGTTTTACGAAATGGACCATGTTCAAGTATTCGGGGTGAGTGGAACCGCCGCTCCGGAACCAGCGACTCTTGCCCTCCTCCTGCCGTTTGCGGTTGGTGTCATCGCCCGCAGAAAGAAGTAAAGCTCGAAGCAACGGCATACCCGGTGAATACGACCGGTGAAAGGCGCATACAAAATGCAGTTTTTTCGTCACTCTCTCGTCGGTCTCGTCTCTGTCGCGGCACTTGCCGCCCAGTTCAACGCGCCTGTACAGGCACAGACCATTGTCTATGACAACGGGATCAATACCGTCAATATCGAGGGCGGTTTCGCAAGCGACCCGGACGCCCCGAGTTTTATCGGGGACACGTTCACTTTTGGGGCAACGTCCACCTTCAATCAAGTGCAGTTCCTTGGAATGTATGCCTTTACCAACACCCCGACCGTCAATCCGGACAACTTCACGATTTCGTTCTACACCATGACCGAAGGTGTCCCCGACATCAATCCGTTTACCGGAGGAACATTTGTGCTGGGAGATATTGGACGCACAGACACCGGTGTGGATGCAGGCAGGTTTGATGTCTACTCCTATGAGGCGAACCTTGCTACCGATGTCACCCTTAATGCCGGAACCTACGTCATCTCCATCGTCAGCGAAACCACGAACGATCCCGACGATGACTGGTTTTGGGGAGTGAACTCTGGCTTCGGGAGCGTGTTCAGCCGCCCTACACAAACCAGTTCATGGGCCATTAACCGGGGAGAGATGGCCTTTACGCTGCTCAACTCCTCCTCTGCCGCCGCGCCGGAACCCGGCACAATAGCCCTTCTCGGTATTGGCCTGGTTGGCGGAATCGCCGCGCGACGGCGACGAGGATAATCGGAGGATACCCATCGCGGGTGCCTCAAGAGCAAACGTATCGCAGGGAGGACGTAGTAATTAAGCAATATCGTAGTATCGTTTCCGTAGCCGCAGCGCGTCTCGAGTGAGTGGAACGCCGCCGCTCCGGAACCAGCGACTCCTGCCCTCCTCCTGTCGTTTGCGGTTGGTGTCATCGCCCGCAGAAAGAAGTAAAGCTCGAAGCGGAGAAGGACCTTAATTCATCCGGGACACGTCCACCGTGTGGGGGACGACCTCCTCGCCGGGGAGGCCTTGCGCATCCCGGAACATGCGAAGCAGGGGACCGGAGGCGACGCGCGCTTCGTTCGTTCCGCCCGATGCCGCGCCCCTGCCCGTCGATATCGTCTGATAGAGGACGAACGGCAAAAGAGCCAGGAGAAGGATGGCACAGAAGCGTCCTCGATTGATGATCGCGCCGAGCGAACGATTCCGAAAACGGAGACCGGATCGTTCCGTTACGATGAGAAGTGTCAGGACATCCCGGACCGAAGCGGAAAGAAGCAAGGTTCTTTCCGCCATCCGTTTCCGAAGGCCCGTCGGGGCCGAAATCCATCGTTTCATAAAATTGCGGCGTGAGACCCCCTGCCTTTAGGCGGGGGAGGTAAGCCGCGTCCTCCTTCCGAGGAGGACAGAAGCCGCGAAGCGGCGTTCAGAGCCTCCCGAGTTTTGACAAGCGCATCGTTCTGCGGTGTAATGTTCTCGATGGGCAGGGATTATCGAAAATCCGGGAGCCGCGTCCACAACCTCAACTACCACATCGTGTTCTGCCCGAAGTACCGCCGCAAGTGTCTTGTCGGCGATGTGGCGAAGCGATGTGAGGAGTTGGTTCGGGAGAAGTGTGCCGAACTCGAAGCCGACGTTATCGCGCTGGAAGTAATGCCCGACCACGTTCACCTGTTCGTCGCCGCGAAACCCGACCTTGCCCCTTCCTACATCGTCAATCAGGTCAAGGGTGTTTCGTCGCGCCGACTGCGCGAGGAGTTCCCGCACCTGCTGAAAATGCCGTCGCTGTGGACGAGGAGTTGGTACGTGGGGAGCGTAGGTCACGCCTCCGATAGCGTCGTTCAGGCGTACATCG
Source organism: Capsulimonadales bacterium (assembly GCA_033762295.1). Lineage (GTDB taxonomy): Bacteria > Armatimonadota > Armatimonadia > Armatimonadales > Armatimonadaceae > JANRLW01. The sequence goes on along the minus strand of JANRLW010000130.1, from coordinate 51,534 downwards.
AAAACCAGAGGGGGAAGTAGGTGAACGCGAGCAAACCTGCGGTTTGTCGGCTGACCCTGCGCCTGAAACTGCACACGGACGACGCTACGAAGGCGGCTCTGCTGGACACCCTGCGCCAGTCCACCGCCTGCGTCAACGCCGTGTGCCGCTACGGGTGGGACAACAGGGAGCGCAACGGGACGCGCCTGCATCACGCCACCTACAAGACCCTCCGCGCCGATTACCCTTCGCTCCCGTCGCAGTTGGTCGTGTCGGCGCGGAGGAAGGCGACCGAAGCCCTCAAATCCACGGAGGAGCGGCGCAAGCAGGGCAAGGCGGTTTCTTGCCCTCAATCCACCCTCTGCCCCATCCGTTACGACGCCCGCTCTTACTGGGTGAAACTGTCCGAAGGCGTCGCCTCCCTCGCCACCAGCGCGGGGCGCGTCGGCGTCTCCTTCCGCCTTTGTCAGCACTACCAGCGGTACGCCGAATGTCTGACCGCCTCTGCCGACCTGTGCTACGACCGCAAGACCGACTGCTTTTTCCTGCACGTCGTTATTGAAGTCGAAACGCCCGAACTGGTCGCTGACGGAGTTCTCGGCGTTGACCTCGGCATTGTCGAATTGGCGACGGACAGCCACGGTAACGCCTATTCGGGCGAAGCAGTCAAGTCCGTTCGGCGAAAGTACCGCCGCATCCGCTCCCTTTTGCAGTCGAAGGGGACGCGAAGCGCGAAGCGGCATTTGAAGCGGATACGTCAGAAGGTGTCTCGCTTCACCCGCGACACGAACTACAAGATTTCTAAAGCACTCGTCCACACAGCCTCCCTTGAACGCAAGGCACTCGCCCTCGAAGACCTGACGGGTATTCGGGACAGGGCAGAAACGGTTTCGCGTCAGATGCGATGGTTGCTCGGCGGTTGGTCGTTCTATCAACTCAGGCAGTTCCTCTCCTACAAGGCGCAGGCGGCGGGAGTACCCGTGTTTCTGGTTGACCCTCGAAACACTTCTCGCACCTGCTCTGCCTGCGGATACTGCGACAAAGCCAATCGAAAGAGCCAAGCATCGTTTGAATGTCTCCAATGTGGCTTCTGTGAGAACGCTGACCGCAACGCGGCGCGGAACATAGAAGCACGGGCGTCCCTGTCAGAACGCCTATTGTGCCAACCCTGCCCCGCGTGAACCTGCCCCGCGTGAAAACGCAGGGCGTCACGGGTTAGGCGCAAGCCCCCTGCCTTTAGGCGGGGGTATCTGACACTGCTCCTACCGCCTATCCGTTCAGAAACGAAAGCCCGCACTCAGGTTCGTTCCGGAGAAGTCGAACCCTCGGACCGGGTTGATCCGGTAATACTGCATTTCAAAGTAGGCGCGCCGCGACAGGTTCGCACCGGCGGTCAGAGCCGCGGAGGGAGCGACCCGCCATCCGGCCTTGACCCCTTCCGGGTCCGCGCGCAGGTTCACGCCGCACGGACCGCCCGTCAGGCCGGCGTAGAGAGTGGCGCTGCCTACCTTCCAACCCTGAATCGCTCCGAACTGCACCGGCAACAGGTAGACTCGATTGTCGCCGGATTTTCCGATAAGGAATTCGGTGTTGAACTGGGAGTGAAGCCCCGCCTTCGGGGTGACGAACGTACCCCATCCCCAGCCGAACTGCCGCCAGGTTCCGGAGAAACGCTGCCCGGTTCGGGCGGATGCGGGACGGTAGATCGTATAATCCGGACCGATGCGCAGGGAGAAACGACGCCGGTTGGCCTGACCGGCGGAGACGGGTTCGTTGCCGGCGACCGCGGGCGGCGTGGCCGCCTCCTGGGCGTATACGGCGGACGTCAGCCAGAGTGTGGCGGGCAAAAGAACGAGGGATCGAAGTCGCATAAAGATTGCCTTTCCGTTTCGGGTCCGTTGCGGGTTCCTTCGGGCGAACCGCAGAGCACCCCAAGGATACGGCGAAAAGGAATCGGGCGAATCGGGCGTACGAACGGTTTCCTCTCGGTCTCCGGTCCGAGAAGACGTCCGTTCGGGATACGACTCCCGACGGAGAGAGCGTGTCCACATCGGGAGGGGGACGGGTCAGGGGACGGAGGGAGCGACCGACGAGTCGGAGCGTTTGCCGCGGTAAAGTTCTACCAGTCCGGGCGGGACACGGAACTCCATGTCCTCCTTCAGCAGAACGAACTCCTCGATCTCGGTTGCGCCCCGCTCCTGCAGGGCGGTGAGAACACCCTGGACGACGTCCTCAGGGGCCGACGCACCGGCGGTCACTCCCACGGTTTCGGCGTCGGTCAGCATCTCGTCGGTGAGGCTGTGACGATCGTCGATCAGGAAGGCGCGCGCGCCATAGGCCGCCGCAACCTGGCGCAGGCTGCGCGAGTTGGAGGAGGTGTGCGAACCGACGACCAGGATGGTGTCCGCCCGTCGGGCCAGCACCTTGACCGCGTCCTGCCGGTTCTGGGTGGCGTAGCAGATATCGTCGGTCGGCGGGGTCTCCAACCGGGGAAAACGGCGTTTCAGAGCGTCAACGATCCCCTGTGTCTCATCGATGGAAAGCGTGGTCTGCGTCAGGTAGATCAGTTTCTCTTCCGTCGGTTCCGGCAGCGTCGCGACCTCCTCCTCGGTGGTAATCAGAATCAACCGATCCGGCGCTTCGCCGAGGGTGCCTTCAGTTTCCACATGGCCGCGATGACCGATGTAGAAGATACCGTAGCCGCGCTTGAGATATTTGTGCACTTCCAGGTGGATTTTGGTGACCAGGGGGCAGGTGGCGTCGATCACCTTCAGATGGCGATCCGCCGCTTCCCGTCGGACGGCGGGGGAGACACCGTGAGCGGAGAAGATCAGGTGGCTGCCCGACGGGACATCGGTGAGGAAATCCGTGAAGATCGCGCCCTTGTCGCGCAGACGACCGACGACATGTTCATTGTGAATGATTTCGTGCCGGACATAGATCGGAGGTCCGTAAACCTCCAGCGCCATCTCCACGATATCGATCGCCCGGTCCACGCCCGCGCAGAAGCCCCGGGGGGCCGCCAGAATCACTCGCATGTGTCGGTATCCTCTCCGGGGGCATTATATCGTCTTCGGCACCGCGTCGTCCCGTACCCCAAAACGATCCGGCAGATTCCCCAGGTAGGTTTTTCCGGGCAAGCCGTTCAGCTGACGGGAAAAGGAACCTTACGCGGCAGCGGGGAGAACAACTGACGTACCGAGGCGGCGTCCATACCCGGCCCGATTCCGGTACAGGGCAAGGACGAGCACCGGCAGGTCTCCTCGTCCGCAAACACGATCGTTTCGACCGCCGTCTGCGCGGCGTCATACCGCTCCTGCAGGTCCAGCCAGAATTGGGGCGTGGTATGGAAATACCCGCCGAGACGCAAAGCGGTCATGTAGGAGACGCGACGCTCCCCGCAAATGATGCGTTCGAGCCAGGCGACCGGGAATCCGATATCCTGCGCCATCTCCTCGATCGTCAGGCCGGCAGGGCGCATAAATTCCTTTGCCAGGATCTGACCCGGATGGGGCGCATCCCCCGCTTCCCGGCCGCTCAACATCGCGGCTTCCAAAATGGTTCCGGTGTTCATAGGCGTCAAAAATCGCTTTCCAAACAACAGCGCATGCTCCATCATAAAGTGGAAGCGTGGCTGTCGTCAAGTGTCCGAGCCGGAGATCCGGGGCGTTTCTTCGGCAGGGCGACGGTGGCCGGCAAACGCACCTCTCCTTTGATTATCGGCGAAACGGTCCCGCAAACGACCGGCGGCCCTACCGGTTCCGCATCCGGTTCAATGATTAACCTACCACGTTTATCGTTAAATTTGACATTAAAGGTTCCGGATTTCGGAAAGTTTTCCGGAAACATTCCGAACAAAAAGCTGACAAACCCGAATGATTTGACAATCTAAAGCGTTTGCGGAAAAGGAGATTTCGTCCTTCAGGCGAAAATATTCCGTACCGTAGAAACAGGCGGGTTTCTGCCGGGAAACAGATCAGGAAACAAACCCATGAAAATCACCGATGTTGAAACACTCATCCTGCGGTTGCCGTCGATCGAGGCCGAATGCAACGGGACACAGGACGCTTTTCTGGTTCGAATCCATACCGATAACGGTCTTATAGGCGTGGGCGAAGCCGACTCCTCGCCGGAAGTGATGCGGGCGATCTTCGACGCTCCGTTTTCGCATACGCTGTCCTGCGGCCTCCGACAGCTTCTCCTGGGCGAAGACCCGCGCGATGTCGAAAGGCTCTGGGAGAAGATGTACCGGGGAACCATCTACTTCGGGCGGCGTGGCGCGGCGATTCAGGCGATCAGCGCGGCGGATATCGCACTCTGGGATATCCTCGGTAAGGCGACCGGATTGCCGGTCTGCCAGCTGCTCGGTGGGATCTACCGCCGCCGGGTACGCGCCTACGCCTCCGACCTGATGCCCGATACCCCGGACGATGCGGAACGTCGCGCCGCCGAACTGCGGGACGCCGGTTTCACCGCTCTGAAATTCGGCTGGGGACCGCTGGGGAAGTCCGAAGCCGACGACGTGGCGCTTCTCGCCGCCGCCCGCCGCGGATTCGGCGACGAGAACGATTTCATGGTGGATATCGGCATCTGCTGGGACGCCCGCACGGCGATCGCTCGTGCGCGACGTTTCGAGGAGTTCAACCTCTTCTGGATGGAGGAACCGTTACCGCCGGATGATATCGACGGCTACGGGCAGTTGACGGCGGCGGTGACCGTGCCGATCGCGGCGGGGGAGGAGGAGTCGACCACACATGGCTTCCGCGACCTGATCGACCGTGGCGGGATCGATATCGTACAGGTGGATATGGCGCGGGCCGGAGGTCTGACCGAGGCACGCCGGATCGCGCACATGGCTCATCAGCGCAATAAACCCTGCGTACCCCATGCCTTCAGCACCGGCGTGTTGCTGGCGGCCAGCCTGCACTGGGTGGCGTCGCAACCGAACGCGAACCTGCTGGAATACACCGTCTCCGAATCGCCGCTTGCCGTCGGTCTGACCGGAACCGGTGTCCTGAAAGAACCGCTCCGGGCCGTCGACGGTCATGTCACCGTGCCTGACGCGCCCGGACTCGGTATCGAACTCGACGAAACGATGGTCGATCGCTACCGGATCGACTGAACCGACGGAGCCGACCCCGTTTCGGGGAGAGCGGTCGCACCCGTTACCGGCTCCGGTTCCGTAACGCGACCGTTTCCCGGAGCGAAATCGTCGGCCCGCTCGGCGGCGAACTGCGCCGCGTACAGTTTGGCGTAGATGCCGCCGCCGGCGATCAACTCTGCGTGCGTGCCCCGTTCGACGATCCGTCCGTCCTCCAGCACCAGTATCCGGTCGGCGGACAGGATCGTTGACAACCGGTGCGCGATGGCGAACGTCGTACGACCCACCGATAATCGGGCAAGGGCCTCCTGAATGAGCCGCTCGGAACGCGTATCCAGGGCCGAGGTCGCCTCGTCCAGCACCAGAATACGCGGATTCTTCAAAATGGCGCGGGCGATGGCGATGCGCTGTTTTTCCCCACCCGATAGTTTGTAACCGCGCTCACCCACAACCGTGTCGTACCCCTCGGGCAGGGAGGCGATATGGTCGTGAATCGCTGCCGCCTTCGCCGCCTCGACAAGCTCCTCGTCGGTGGCATCCGGGCGTCCGTAGCGCAGGTTTTCCCGGATCGTGTCATGAACCAGGTACGTTTCCTGCGTCACCACGCCAACCGCCTGGGCCAGCGACGAGAGACGCAGCTTCCGGACATCGATGCCGTCGATCGTGATCCGACCGGATTCGGGATCGTACAGGCGAGGAATAAAGTAGGTCAGGGTCGTCTTCCCCGCGCCGCTCGGCCCGACCAGGGCGACCAGTTCCCCCGGCTTTGCCGTGAACGAGATGTCGCTCAGGGTCGGCCTTTCCTGCGCGGAGTCGTAGCGGAACGAAACGTTTTCGAAGACCACCTCGCCGCGTACGTCTTGCGGCGCGAGGGAGATCGCGTCCGGCGCGTCCGTAATCTCCTGCGGCATGTCGAGGTACTCGAAAATGCGATCGAAAAGCGCCATCGCCGACATAACTTCCACCTGAATGCTGAGAAGGCTGGTCAGGGGAAAGAAGAGTCGCGCCTGCAGCGACGTAAACGCAGCGATGACGCCGATGGTCAGGTGCGGATCGTTTTGCGCGATCTTGAAGTACCCGGCCGCATAATATACCAGGACCGGTGTCAGCGAGAACGTCAGACCGATCAGATTGAAGAAGTACCGTCCGATCATCGCGCCCTTGATCTGCGTTCCCATCAGGAGGCCGTTCTCCTTGATGAAACGGGACATGGTCAACGCCTGCCGACCGGACGTTTTCGTCAGCAGCGCGCCGGATACCGAAAGCGTCTCCTGCATGGTCGAGTTCAGGTCGGCCGTCTGTTCGGAACCGATGCGACGGATTCCCCCGGCATAGTTCCCGACCTGCGCGGCCACGAAAGCGAACAGGGGGAGAGCGGCGACCGACACCAGCGTCAGACGCCAGTCGATGATGATCATGGCGATCAGCGTGGACAGTACGGTGGTGACATTGTTCAGAATGTTCGCGACCGTGTCGGACAGAACTCCCTGAACCCCACCGACGTCGGCAAGGAGACGCGACTGGATCTCCCCGGTCCGCGCCGACGTGAAAAAGCGCAGGCTCATCCCCTGCAGATGATCGAAAAGACGCTCTCTCAGATCCCGCAGGATGCGTTGACCGACCAGAACCGACACATAACCGTACATCAGGCCGAAGACGGTGCTGCCGATCGTCGCCAGTACCGTATAGACGGAATATCGGGTGACGACCGACAGATTATTGGCCTGCAACCCGTCATCGATGATATTTCGGAGGAAGATCGGCGATAGAAGGCCAAGACCTGCGGAAATCAGCACACCAACGGCGATCAGGATCAACTGGCCGGTATAAGGTCGAAAGGCGGTCAGAACCCGGCGGGGCGTCTCCGGTTTCAGGGGTTTCGGGGGAGGGCCCCCGCCAAAGCGCATCATAACGAAATCACCGTTTCTCCGGCTTGGCGGACCGGAAGGTTACCACGTATTCTATCGTGCGACCGCCCCGAAACGGAAAAGGCGATTCAGTCGGAGAGGAAACTTTTCAGTGTGAAACGAGAGAGATCTCGTGCGTACGGCGTCCCGGTCACCATTCCCGCCCCGATCTTGCCAAGTAGCACAGTGAACTTGAACCCGTGTCCGGAACACCCGCTGATCAGAGAAACGTTGGGCAGACCGGGAACCCGGTCGATAACAAAGTCCTCGTTCGGCGTATTGGTATAGAGGCAGACCTGAGTGGCGGTACAACGGTCGGACAGATCCGGGAACCGGTGCTGCGCGAACCGCACGGCATCGACGATCGCCCTCTCCTCCGGCTGGCGCAGGTCGATGTCGGGATCGACCCGATCCCCCTCGATATGGGACGCCAGCTTGCATCCGGCGATGACACCATCGGTCGGGAAACCGTACCAGAACGGTTCGGTGTTGATCCAGACGGGAAAACGATCGGGGGCAAAGCGCTCCGGGTGGCGGTCGATGTCCAGATAGACCACCTGTCGACGTTCCACCGAGAGGGGCAGATGCAGGTCGCGGAACAACTTACCCATCCATGCGCCGGCCGTCACCAGAACACCGTCGAACGTCTCCTCATGGCCATCCCCGGTTCGAACGAGCGGAGTATCGCCATACGCCGCGATTTCGATGACTTCCGTATTCTCGCGGATTGTCGCCCCGTGGCGTCGCGCCAGGCGGACGTTCGCGAGAACGCATCGTTCGGACCGCAGGAAACCGCTGTCCTTCTGGTACAGACCGATCTCGCCGTCGCGAAGGTGAATTGCCGGGAAACGATCGGCGATGGCGGCGGGGGACAACTCCTCGTATGGCAGTCGAACGGCGGCCAGAGCGTCCCGACTATCGGCTACCAGTGGATCGTCCGGTCGTCCCAGAACGAGGCCGCCGCACCGAACAAACAGTTCCTCGCCCGCCTCCTCCTGCAATTCGTCCCAGAGGGGGTACGCGTCTCCCATCATTTCGGTGAACAGGCGATCCGGGTAGGTATAGCGAATGATCCGGGATTCGCCATGGGAACTGCCGCGGGTATGACCGGGAGTAAACCGTTCGTAACCGATAACCGTATGACCGGCTTTCGCCAGATGGCGACAGGCCGCGCTGCCGGTCCCGCCGACACCCACCACCGCAATCTTCATCATCTCTCCTGGACGCGACTAATCCGTCAGTCCGAGTTCGCTCAGCGAATCGGCTGCCGGGAGCCGTTCGCTCAGACGATCCAATTCCTCGGCGGACAGCGCCTGAAGCCGTGCCTCCGCCGAATCCGGAAGGGGGCCGAAACGTCCCTGCAGAAAACGCCGTACGAAGTTGCGCTGCCCGATCAAGATTCCCTGTTCGATTCCCTGTTCGATTCCCTGATGTAGGAACCGTTCTCTGGCCCGCTCCTCATAAACCGAAATCATTTCCCGAACCTCCGGTTCCGCAGACCGCAGTCGTCGTTCGTATTCTATCGTGTCCGCTTCGTCGAGGATAAGGTAGGTTTCGATGACATTCGAGAGAAGTATTTTCCGGGAGTCGTCGAGCGAACTCAACAGAATCGTCCGGATGGCGTCCCACTTTTGCGCCAGTGCACCGACTCGACTCGTTCGCATCGTCGCACTCAGTGCCACCCCCAGAAGATTACCGGTCGCCAGATAATCATCAGCGGAAAGGTCAGGCAGTCCGACGGCTCGGTAACGGAAGGTGACAATGGTTTCGCCAAGAACCGCCCGCGTATGCGTTTCCGTCACAATACCGCCCGCGCCCGGAGACAGATAGACGGCGATGGGATAGACCGGTTTTTTCGTTCGTTCGGTCAGCAGGACGTAGTACTGCCACATCCTGGCCCGAAAGACCGCTCGCCGCTGTTGCTCCACCTCGACATGGAACAGGACGATTTCTTCCTCGCCTCCCAGGGTTTCCGTTTCCGCCAGCGTGTCCGCGCGGCGCGCTTCACCGTCCGGGAAATCCGTGAACACCTCCTGTTCGAGAAAACGAACGGTGTCAAAACGCAGTTGAGCGGCGACCTCCGGGAGAAACAGTTCGAGAAACTCCCGGAAGAACGCCCGCAATAATTCCTTGAACAACTGGTCGTGGGGCACGGAAAAAGCCTCCGTCGAACCCATAGCGGGCGGAGAAGGAATCGGTCCGATTTCGGAACACACTCAGGGGTTCGCGAAACGGATCGAAAATTCCTTCCCGGAGCGAACGAGCTTTTTCGATGCCGACGATGGTTACAGGCCGAAGCGGCGGAGAGAATCGCGCTGTTTTGCCGCGGCCGCCTGCGGGGTGTCCGCCAGAGGTTGGGGAGCGAGTACCTCGACCGCGACATAGCCGGAGTATCCGGCCGAACGCAGACCGGCCAGGAACGATTCCAGGTCGATCACGCCCTCGCCCGGCAACAGCCGGTCGCCGTCCCGCGCATCCTCGGGCAGGACGCCCGTTCGGGCATCGTTGAGATGAACATGGACGATCTGCGAATCGTTCAGACGGGCCACCTCCGCGCCGCCAATCCCGGTCGTATGGCAATGATAGGAATCGACGAGCAGGCCCACGGCCGGGTTCCCGATCTCGGCGATCAGGTCAAGCGTCTGCGCCAGATCGATCAGCACATCGTTCTTTCCGGTCGCGTTCTGCCCGCCTGCCCGCAGATGGTGCGGCCCGACCCATTCCAGGCCGAGCCGGACCCCGAAATCCGACAGGATACGAGCGGTCTCCGAAAAGCGGCGGACCGTCTGACGCCGCCATTCGGCCGGTTCCAGGTCGCTCGCCGGCAGAATGTACGTACAGCAGCGCGAACATCCGAGCTGTTGCGCCAGTTCGGCCCGTTCCGCCAGCTGCGCCACGCCGTCGTTGTAGGTTACCTCGTCCTTGCGCCATTCGACCGGCAGACCGAAGCTGGCCAGAGCGACATTGCGCGTGTTGAGATAGTCCTCCAGCGCGCGGCGGCCCATATCGGTCACGGCACGCTGCGCCTGATCAATGCCGAAGTCGACGCCGTTGAAGCCGTTCTGCGCCGCCAGGTCGATATATTCCGCAAAGGAGAGGTTGCGCGCGTTCAGCCCCGCGCCGCAGAGGGAGGTTTTCATGGATTCGGAGTTCCCTTCGATCGTTATATGCGATACGGTTCGACGGCGTCGTTGTCGATATCCTTCCTCCGTCACTCCTCCAGCATGGCCAGAGTCTCGCTCATCGGGCGAATCCCTGTCGATGCTCCGAGCGCCTGGACGCAGCACGCGCCGACCGCATTGGCGAACCGGACCGTTTTCAACAGGGGCCAGCCCTGCGCGAGACCGGTCAGAAAGCCCGCGCACCAGCTGTCTCCGGCGCCGAGGGAATCGATGGCATTGACCGAAAAGGCCGGAACCTGAAACGGAGTCTCATGTTCCGGAGCGACCAGACAGCCCATTTCGCCCATCTTGATAACGATATTGCGCGATCCGGCCGCGCGGAACCAGTCGACCTGCCGTGCGGGCACCGTCTCGCCGGTCAGTTTATCGGCCTCGACGATGGACGGCACCAGCCAGTCGATATAGGGAATCGCGGGAGCAAGACCATCCCACCAGCGGGAACGGGGGTTCATGACGGTATCCAGCATCGTCGTCATTCCTCGCCGTTTGGCCTCCTCCAGCGCGGAGGCGACACCGTCGCCCTCAAACGCGGTCATCAGCTCCAGACCGGCGACATGAAAAAACGACGCGTCGGCGGCGGCATCCCAGTCCACATGGTCGGCGGTGAAGACGGCGTTCGCGCCCGGAACGTGCAGGAACGACCGTTCGGCATCGCTATGGACGGTCACCATGGTAGCGGCGGTCGGGGTCACCGGGTCGACACCGATGCCCTGCGTCTCGACGCCCCAGCGTTTCAACGTCGACAGGATAAACTCTCCGAACCCGTCCTGCCCGACGCGACCCAGCGCGACGACGGGCGTTCCGAGTTTCGCCAGAGCGACCGACGTGTTCGCGCCGTTACCGCCGTTGTGCAGTTCGATCCGCTCGATGACGTCGAGCGTTCCCTTCGTCGGAAGCGCGTCGATCGGACGACCGACGATATCCGCGACCATCAGGCCAAGACAGGCCACCTTACCGCTACCCATAGACACAGCCTCGTTCGGACAGGGGAGCCGCGCCGCGCACCCGGTGGCGGCGTGGCTTTCTTTCCGTTGGTTCGCCGCGAAACGGGCGGTGTCCTTTATTCGCCGGTTCGGCCCTCACACGAAGCGTCACTATCGCCCGGGTTGCGCTTTGAGGATGTCGCGGATCTCGGCGAGCAGTTTCTCCTGCGCGGGCGGCTCCGGCGTCTCGGGCGGCGGGGCGGGCGCTTCCTGCTGGCGTCGAATGGCGTTCATCCCTTTCACCAGCAGAAACATGGCGAAGGCGACGATCAGAAAATTAATGATCTGATTGAGGAAATTACCGTATCCCAGGACCGCCGCTCCCGCGGTCTTCGCTTCGGTCAGGGATTTGACCGGCTTTTCCGGGGTCAGGTTGATGAACAGACTGGAAAAATCGACCTTGCCCAGAACCATCCCGAGCGGAGGCATGATGATATCATCCGTAAACGAGGAAACGATCTTCCCGAACGCCGTGCCGAGGATGACGCCGACGGCGAGATCGACGACATTTCCCTTGGAAGCGAACTCTTTGAATTCCTGAACGATGGACATAATGAACCTTTCCTGCAAATAATTCCATCAAAGTGAATAAAACCCTCCTCCGTCGTCCATCGCACTGCGCCGTGTCGCTTTTTTCGGCGTTTCTCCTTTATTCGGATTAAAGGATGCGGTACAATGACCGGCAGAAGGATCAAAGGAGTACGGAACCATGGGACGTGAACCGATTTCCCGACGAACGGTGCTGCGCGGAATCGGCGTGACGATGACGTTGCCGTTGCTGGAGGCGATGGAACCCCTGACCGCCTTTGCGGGCGAGAAGACCGGACCGGCGGCCGGGGCGGCTCCGGTGCGGATGGCGGTGCTCTACATGCCGAACGGTGTGCATCCGAAACGGTGGACCCCGGAGCGGACCGGCGCCGATTTTGCCCTCTCTCCGATCCTTGAACCACTGAAAAACGTCAAGGACGACCTTCTGGTGCTTACCGAACTGATGAACCACCATAGCACCACAGGCGACGGCCATTATTATAAGGTCGCTCCGTTCCTGACCGGAACCGAGATCACCAAAACGACCGGCGCGGATGTCCGGGTCGGCGGTGTCTCCCTCGACCAGTTGATCGCGTCTCAGATCGGTAACCTGACCCCGCTGCCGTCCCTGGAACTCTCCGTGGAAGCGCCCTGGACGTTCGTCGATACCAATGTCGGTCTGACGACCCTCTACGGTGGGCATATCTCCTGGAACACGCCGACCACCCCGATGGCCCGCGAAATCAATCCGCAGATGGCGTTCGACCGGTTGTTCCGCCGCAAGTCGAGCACGACCGGCGCTTCGTTGCGTGATCGAAGCGTGCTGGACGCGGTCCTGAACGATGCCCGGCGTCTGCAGCGACAGGTCGGGCAGGCCGACCGGCTTAAGCTGAACGAATATTTCGAGGCGGTACGGTCGGTGGAGCGACGGATCACGTTCGATGCCGCCCGCCGCCAATCCGAAGTCATGGACGATCCGATTCTGCGCGCCGAGATCGAAAAACTCGGGGGCCGCCTCAAGGATTATTACGCCGTTCCCGAGGGCAAGCGCGGTATCGACCATACCGAACAGGTGCGCCTGATGATGGATATTATCGCCCTCGGCTTCTGGTCCGATTCGACCCGCGTCTCCACTTTTATGTTCGGCAACGAGGTCTCCGGTCGGAATTTTGCCTTCCTGCCGGGCGTCAATACGTCCCATCACGAAACCAGCCACCATGAGAACCGGGCGGAAAAGATGGAGATGTACTACAAGATCAACCGCTGGCACATGGAGCAGTACGCCTACCTGCTGGAGAAACTGAAGTCGATCAAGGAAGGCGATCGCAATCTCCTCGACAATTCGATGATCCTCCTCGGAAGCGGTATGCGCGATGGAAACGCGCACAGCCCGTACAACCTGCCGATCGTTCTGGCCGGCAAGGGAGGCAACACGATCGCCACCGGTCGTCATCTGACGTACGCGCCGCGCACGCCGCTCTGCAATCTGTATGTCGGCATGGCGCGCCGCATGGGGGTGACGCTCGACCGGTTCGGCGACAGCACGCAGGAACTGCCGGGACTGAGCGACCCCCACTACCGGGGCGTCACCGGACCGGCTTAGGCGATTTCCTCCGCCGTCTCCCCAACCGGCGGGGGGACGGTTCTCTATTTTGTGCGGCCGCGTTGTCAGGCGAGAAGATCGGCGACCGCGAGAAATCGGTCCGGGGCGGCGAGAGGCGCGACCTGTTGTGTCGTGGGGTACTCGGTAACGTCACGGTAGCCGTTCGCGGTCGGGTGACGATGAACGAACAGCGTTCGCGCATTGACATCGAGTACCCAGTATTCGGGAATTCCCCCTGCCGCGTAGGTCTTCATCTTTGTGTGACGATCCCGCCACAGAGTCGTGTCGGACACCTCTTCCACGGGCAGGGAGGAATTCTTCTTTCGTCCGTTCATCCGAACCCCTTCAAAATCCTGACGCGACAGGCAACCCTCCGCAGGAGCGGGAAATTCGTCGAAGGCAATCGGCTCGTTGAGCGGATTCGGGTTCGGGGGAACCCTTCGCCCGTACCACCCCACCATGGTTAAATATCCGTTGTGGAGGTTTTCCAGCTTCGCTATTTTCTTGCCGCCGCGCGACTGGGGAGCTTTTCCCGGGCCGCCGAGGAGTGTCACATCTCGCAGCCTTCACTCTCGGTTCAGATCGCCAACCTGGAACGGGAGACCGGCGCGGCCCTCTTCGTTCGTACCGGGCGGGCCGTTACCCTTACCGATGCGGGGCAGACGCTGGTCGAGTTTGCCGAACGCATCCTGAGAACCGAGGAGGAGGCCCGACGGGCCGTCCGAGAGGTGGTCGGACTGGAGCGGGGACGCCTTTCCCTGTGGACGCTGCCGACACCGGGGCAGAACCTGTTACCGCCCGTCCTCGCCCGGTTTCGTCGGGAGCATCCGGCCATCGCCATCACCGTCCATGAGACCGTTCCCGCCCGTGTCGTCGGCGAGGCGGTCGCGGGTGGCAGGGCCGATCTGGGGCTGGTGCATCTGCCCTGCGCCGTGCCCGGTCTCATTGTGCGGGAGCTTTTCACAGAGGAACTGGCTCTGGTCGTTCCCGAAAGCCATCCGCTGGTCGGAACGGAACCGCCGCTGTCGGCCGTGGCCGGCGAGGATTTCGTCTGGGTGCCGCAGGGAGAGACGCCGGAGCATCCCATCTACGCCGCCTGCCTGGCCGCCGGATTCACGCCACGGATCGCCTGCGTCTCCGGGTCGGCGTCCGGAATGCAGGCGCTGGTCGCCGCCGGACTGGGAATCGCCCTCCTGCCCCGGCTCGCCCTGAATCCGCCCGCCGGCGCGGTCCTCGTCGAACTTGCGCCGCCCCGTCCCACCCGCACCCTGGCCGTGGTCCGGAGAACCGCCGACCTGTCGCACGCCGCCCGGGCGTTCCTAAGGCTTCTCGACGGTCGACAGGAAGACAGCCATCAGTGAGACCAGGTGGGCCGTATCGCGAACATCGCGCAGGCGGATCGCTCCCACTTCCGAGCGTTCTCCGTCGCCGTAGGAGATGACGGCGCGATTGTTCCGTTCCGCATGACCCGGATACAGCAGCCAGGCGGCGACGACCGCCGGTCGGTCGCCGTGGAGAATGCCGTCCCGGTAGGCATGGCATTGATTGATATCCGCCGTCAACGGCAGGTTGTCGGGGTCTTCCGTGGAAAACGTCTCGGCGTAGGCCTTGTACTTGGCATCCAGAACCAGCAGCCGTCCTCCCATTTCCAGGACGATGTCCGGACGCATGGCGTGGGACCGGGAACGCCAGGCATCGCGACGTTTCGCGGAGGCGGGTGGAAACTCCCGGCCGTAGGTCAGGGTCAGGCGTTGACCGTCGCGAACGAAGGTCAGGGCGGAGGCGCGGCCCCGGACCAGGGTGAAGGTCAGACCCGAACGCGACATCATGAAGTCGCTCGCCTCCCTGGCCCGAAACCCCAGCCGACGCACCGCGTCGGCGGTTCGAAAAAGGCACCAGTATTCGTACAGCAGCCACATCTCGCGTGGTGGAAGCGCGAACAGGGGGGTAGTCCAATCGAAGGCGAATCCCTGACGGTAACGGCGAAACAGGTCGTAGACCAGGCGATACGGGCCATTGCGCCGCACGGACAGCGGCAGGGCCGGCAGTACGGCGCCGGTGACTATCGGCAGATCGCGCCACGGCTCTCGCCGAAGCGTTCGTTTGAGCAGGTCCCGGAGAAGCAACGCCTCCCGTTCCACCGAACGCGCCCCGACGACGGCGGCCAGCGCGGCGGCGGCGTTCCCATCGCGGAGCAGAAGCACCAGAATCGATTTGATCAAAACGTTCGCGGGTGTGTTCACGGTCGGCGCGGACGCCCATTCACGAACGCGCGGCGGACCCTTGCCGACGCTGCGGGTCAGCGCCGTCATCCGTTCCTTCGGCGTCGCCCGCCGCGCCCGTTCCAGGGGCGTAATCCGTTCCTCCGGGCGCAGCCGCGTCTCCGGTTCTCGCTCGATCCGGCGCAGAGCGTTCTCCAGGCGGGTTCGGACCGACGAAAGGTAAGCCACCCGTTCGCGAGGACAGGGAGTCGACGGTCCTTCCGGCCCTTCGCCGGCGGCGATTCGCTCCAGGTCCGGATCGGTAACGGAGACGTCGGGAAAGAGGTCGCGTCCGATCGCGAGGGCCACGCAACCGATCTCCGCCAGCATTCGTCGCCGGTCGGGTTCCGTCAGGATCGGAAGCGGCGTAACGCGCATGGCTTACTCTTCCAGCCAAGCGCCCTGAGCGATCAGTCCCTGTCGTAGACCCGCCGGGTCCACCGCGCGGACATCACCCCCGTGGCGCAACGCCGCCCGCGCCGCCGCCCATCCGGCCGCCTCCCCGGTGGCAAAGCCGTAGGGCATGACGCGTACCGCGCCGGAGACGGCCCGTTCGGCGGAAAGCGAACGTCCGGCCACCAGCAGGTTGCCCACTCCCTGCGGCAGCAGGCAGCGGAACGGGATTCCATGACTGCGCCCCGGTGCCAGCGAGTAGCTTTTTCGTTCGCTCTTCTCCTGTGCGACATCGCTGATCGAACGGGCACGGGCCGCCTGCTCGGTCGTCACCGCGTGCAGGTCGATGAAATAGGCGCACCGGGCGATGTCATCGGCGAACGTTCGGCAGGAAAGATAGTCGTCGAGCGTCAGAGTGTAGTCTCCGACGATCCGACGGGACTCGCGAACCCCGATCTGCGGCCCGGTGGAGATCAGCGTCAGGTTCTCCTGGCCGGGCACGTACCGGCGCAGAAAGGGAAGCAGTTTTTCCACGACGCGCCGCCCCTCGCGTTCCGCCCGACTGAGACTGCGGGTATCGGTCGAGCGCGCCCCGTAGACATGCCCCATGTTCGCCCCGGCGACCGTCTCATTTTTGAAGGACAGACCGACCAGCGAGGCATCCGGAAGGTCGAAATCTCCGGCGGCTCTCGCCTCCGCCACCAAACGCGCCAGGTAACCGTCGCCTGTGGAATGGACATATCCCAGGTACTGTTCGCGCGATCCCTGAGCCACCGTGAAACAAAGCGTCATGCCCTGTGTCCGGCCTTCGTCATCGCCTTCATGGAATGGGCAACCGGCGCGCGCCGCCACGTCGGCATCCCCGGTCGCATCCACGAAAACCTGCGCCCGGACCAGCGACAGGCCGTCCTTGTTGGCCAGCACGACCGACGAGAGGGTCGTCCCGTCCTCCCGGCGAATGACCTCCGGTACGAAGGTATGAAATAGAATCTCGACCTTTGCCGCCTCGCAAAGATCATCGTAAACGCGTTTCAGGGTCTCAACATCGATCGGCACCCAGTCCATACGCGCCCGGTCCTGCGGGACGGCATACTGCGCCGGATCGGGCAGGGGACGACCGAGCCGCCGCTGCATTTCGGTCATGACCTCCCATCCGATGCCACGAACGATCGCCCGGGTCCGGTCGGAGAACGGAGCGAAGGCGGGCACCTGGGCGGCGGTCGCCGATCCGCCGAGGAATCCGTTCCTCTCGATCAACAGCGTCGTCGCCCCGTTCCGGGCGGACGAGAGGGCGGCGGCGACCCCGGCCGGACCGCCACCGACCACCAGCACGTCGACGGCCGCCGTGACCGGAAGCGAGAATGTCCGTGTCTCCTTGCCTTCCCTCACGTCGAAGCCTCCCCGGCGGACCAAGGGCGCCAGATGCCGTCCGCGCCAAGAATTTCGCAGGGACGGAAGGTCGATTTATAGGACAAGCTGCCGCAATCCGCGACGTAATAGCCGAAGTAGGCCCAGGGTTTCTCCAGCTGTCGGGCCAGTTCGATGGTCTGCAGCATGGCGAACTTACCGAGGCTGCGGTCGGACGCCTCCGGGGCATGGTAATGATAGATGCCGCTGACCACGTTCGGCGTCACTTCCGTCAGCGCGACCGCGACCAGAGCGTCCTCCTGCCAGATCGAGATTTCGACCGAGGGGATCGAGTTCAGAAGGAAACTGAAGGAGTACTCTCCCTCGTCCTTGTCGTCGAGCGGCCAGCCCTTGCGCTCCGCCTGCGCCCGGTGGTACCGGTGATAAAGTTCGAGGCGGACGGGATCGACGGTCGGTCGGGCGAAAACCACCCGCAGGTCGGCGTTCCGACGCAGTGCCCGCTGCTGACTGCGGTTCGGGGTGAACCGATCGGCGGAAATGCGAATCGGGCGGCACTCCTGGCATGTCGGGCAGACCGGGTGAAAAA
Organism: Capsulimonadales bacterium; assembly: GCA_033762295.1. Classification (GTDB taxonomy): domain Bacteria; phylum Armatimonadota; class Armatimonadia; order Armatimonadales; family Armatimonadaceae; genus JANRLW01. Next base: position 33,643 of record JANRLW010000130.1, on the reverse strand, counting down.
GCAACGGGCCGAACTTCCTCCACCCGGCGTTCATACGGCGTTCATACTCCTCCGGGGTCAGGTGCGAAATGACCAGATATTCCTGCTGCGCGGTCCGATCCGGCAGATAGGCGCAGGATTCGGGTCCGGTGAGAAATCGGTGAATGACGGTCAGGGGAGTGGCGCGGTTCCGCGGCATACAGGGAATTTGGTATCATACGAAACCGCTCGATGCCAGACAGGACCGGAACGGCCCGTCTGCCAGAGGGCAACGGCAGGGAATCGGCAGGGAATCGGCAGGGAGGCGAAAGATCGTTTTGGATACCGGATTGTGGCTGATTTGCGCGGATACCGGCGGAACGTTTACGGATGGATATGCGATCGATCCGGCCGGTAGAACGCATCGTGCCAAGGCGCTCTCCTCCTCCGCGCTTCGTGGAACGGTCCGGGAAGTCCTCGACCGCCGAACTCTGGTTATCGAGGATCGGTGGGACGCGCCCGCCGGGTTCGCCGATGGGTTTCTGTTTCGTACCCTGGAGGAGGCGGCGGCCGAAACGCGAATCGCGCGGTACGAACCGGGCAGGATCGTGCTGGAGGAACCCCTGCCGTCCGTGCCGCCTGCCGGGACGACGTTTGAGGCGATCTCTCCCGACGAAGCGCCGATACTGGTCGCCCGCCTGCTGACGCGCACTCCCGCCGGAAAACCGTTGCCGCCGCATACGTTGCGGTTGGCGACGACGCGCGGCACGAACGCCCTGCTGACCCGGACCGGAACGCCGCCTGCGTTCTTCGTCACCGGGGGACACGCCGATCTGCTGTTCATCGGAACGCAGCAAAGGCCGGATCTGTTCGCCGAATCGATCGTTCGTCCCGCCCCCCTGTATTCGGAGGTGATCGAGGTGGCGGAACGGCTCGACGCCGGGGGAACGGTTTTGCGTCCCCTCGATGCGGAGGAGGTACGTCGATCCGCCGAACGGGGGATCGGCGGAGGCGCACGAACGGCGGCGGTCTGTCTCCTGCATTCCTACCGGAATCCGGAGCACGAACGACGGGTGGCGGCCATCCTGCGCGCCGCCGGGTTTACCCACGTCTCCCTGTCCTCGGAACTGGCGCCGCTCATCAAGGCGCTGCCCCGTGCCCGGACGGCGGTCGTCAACGCCTATCTCGCGCCGATACTGGAGCGGTATGTGGAACGGGTGGCCGAAGGACGCGGCACGGAGGACGGTCTGCGCCTGATGACGAGCGCCGGGGGACTGGTCGCCGCCGCCGGTTTTCGACCGAAGGACAGTCTGCTTTCCGGGCCGGCGGGGGGAATCGTCGGGGCGGCGACAGCCGGAAGACGGGCCGGATTTGACCGGATTATTGCGTTCGATATGGGTGGCACCTCGACGGATGTTGCGCGTTTCGACGGCGATTACGATTATGTCTTCGAGCATACGGTCGGGGACGCCCACCTGATGGCCCCGGCCCTCGCGATCGAGTCGGTGGCGGCGGGCGGCGGCTCGATCTGCGTCGCCGACCGGCACGGACTGCGCGTCGGTCCCGAATCGGCGGGCGCAACCCCCGGACCGGCCTGCTACGGCGCGGGCGGCCCGCTCACGATTACCGACATCCATCTGCTGCTCGGGCATCTGTCACCGGAACGATTCGGCATTCCGCTGTCGTGGGAGGCGGCCCAAATGGCGTTCGAGCGGTTACGGGCGAACCTGGAGCGGGAGACCGGAACCCGTTTTGAACCCCGCGCGGTGCTCGAGAGTCTTCTGGCGATCGCGAACGAGCGCATGGCCGATGCGATCCGGAAAATTTCCGTGCGGCAGGGGTACGACCCGTCGAAATTCGCGCTGCTCTCCTTCGGCGGGGCCGGCGGACAGCATGCCTGCGCGGTGGCGGAACGGCTGGGCATCCGGACCGTCCTCGTCCCGCCGGATGCCAGTCTGCTGTCGGCGTTCGGTCTGGCGAACGCGGTCATCGAGCGGTTCGCCGAACGTCAGGTGCTGAAACCGCTGGGCCCGGACGGTATCACGGAAGAGGGGGTCGCTTCCCTCGTTTCGGAACTGACGGAGGAAGCGTTCGCCGCCCTGCGAACCGGCGAGGCCGGGGAACCGGTGCTGCGTCGGACCTTCGTTCGCCTGCGCCTGATCGGACAGGAGACGTCGCTCGATATCGAGCCGGATGGCAGGACGTCCCTTGCGGACGCCTTTGCCGGCGCCTATGTTCGCCGATACGGGCATCACCCGCCGGACGGAAAGGCGATCGAAACGGAGTCGGTGCGGGTCGTCGCCGGCATTCCCGCTCCGATGCCCGCGGTCGAACCGGAGTCCGGTCCGTTCGTCGAGGCACGCGGAACTCTGTCCCACGGCGAATTCGAAAGGGATGCAGTGACCGCGACCGAACCCGTCGCCGGTCCGGCCCGAATCGTCGAGGCGCACAGTGTCTTCCTGCTGCCCGAAGGCTGGATCTGCCGGAGGCACGAAACCTGCGGCGCTTTGATCGCGGAGCGGGTCGGCGAGGGTTCGGAAACGGAAACCGGAGGCGAGTCGCCGTTCGCCATCGAACTGTTTTCGGCACGGTTCGCCGCCATCGCCGAGGAGATGGGGGAGATGCTGCGTCGGACGGCGGTTTCCACCAATGTGAAGGAACGGCTCGATTTCTCCTGCGCGGTGCTTCATCCGAACGGCGACCTGATCGCATCGGCGGCGCATATTCCGGTCCATCTGGGCGCTTTGGGCGCGTGCGTGCGACAGGTTCGGGATGCCGTCCGTTTCCGGGCGGGCGATGTCTGGGTGACCAACCATCCGGCCTTCGGTGGCTCGCATCTTCCGGATGTGACGGTCATTACGCCGGTCTTTCAGGGGGAGCGTCCGATCGGAATCGTCGCCAGCCGGGCGCACCATGCCGAGATCGGCGGGCTGCGTCCCGGCTCGATGCCGCCCGACGCGACGAATCTGGCGCAGGAGGGGGTGGTCCTGCCCCCGTTCCCGCTGGTCGAGCAGGGAGTCTCCCGCCTCGATGAGTTATGCGCCCTGCTCACGAACGTGCCCTATCCGACCCGCTCGCCGGCCGATAACCGGGCGGACCTGGAAGCTGCGCTGGCCGCCAACCATCAGGGAGCGAAGGCGTTGCTCGAACTGGCGCGAACCGTCGGCGCGGAGGCCGTCGAACGGCGAATGAACGAAATCACCGACCGCAGCGAACGCCTGGCGCGGGCCGCCCTGACCGCTCTGGGGGAGGGCGAGTCTGCGGCGACGGAGACGCTGGACGATGGGACACCGATCCGCGTTCGGATCACGGTGGCCGGTGGGGCGGCGACGGTGGATTTCACCGGCACCGGGCCGACCCATCCGGGTAATCGAAACGCGCCACCTGCCGTCGTCCGGTCAGCGGTCCTGTATGTTTTGCGCCTGTTGATCGGCGAACCGATCCCGCTGAACGAGGGCCTGCTCCGCCCGGTCACGCTGGTTCTGCCGCCGGATTCGCTCGTTAATCCGCCCTTTGATCCGATCGACCCGACCCGGTGTCCCGCGGTGGTCGGCGGGAATGTGGAAACCAGTCAGCGTATCGTCGACACGCTGCTGAAAGCGCTCGGGCACTGTGCCGCCTCGCAGGGAACGATGAACAATATCCTCTGGGGAACGGCCACGTTCGGTTATTACGAAACCGTCTGCGGCGGGGCGGGCGGGACTCGGACCGCGGCGGGCGCGTCCTGTGTCCATACCCACATGACGAACACCCGAATGACCGATACCGAGGTGATCGAGGCCCGGTATCCGGTGCGGATCGAGCGGTTCGCCCGGCGTCACGGTTCCGGTGGCGCGGGGCGTCATCCGGGCGGCGACGGCGTCCTCCGTGAGACGCATTTCCTGGCCCCGATGGAACTGTCGGTGCTGACCGAGCGACGCATGAGCGGTCCCTTCGGCATGGCGGGCGGCGAACCCGGCGAACCGGGACGGCAGACGCTGATCCGGGCGGACGGAGAAACGACGCTCCGTTCCACCGATGGCGCGAACGTTCTCCCCGGCGACCGCCTGATCCTCGAAACCCCCGGCGGCGGCGGATTCGGACAAGCGTAGGTCGGCGGAAACGGATTCCCCTTCGGGTATAGTGCGCGAAGGAGGGGAACCTATGGAGAGCGAAGCCGCTTTCGAACTACGAAAACTATACAAATATCTGCGAGTCGCCGATGTCTGCGATGCGCTCGACGGAATCGGATTCTTTGACATCACCCTGATGTCGCCCGAGATTCGTCCGCTCTGGCCCGGAATGAAGTTCTGGGGCGTCGCCCTCACCGTTCGCTGCGTCCCGGCCAACCGCCCGATGTGGCGGCTGGAGACGACCGAGGATATCGTTCGCGCCCACGGTCTCTGGTTCGGGAAGATGGGGAACGTTCGCTATCACGATCAAATCCGCGAGGGGCACGTGGTCGTCACGGATGTCGGCGGGGCGCGCGAGGTCGGGTTCTGGGGTTCGGAAAACGGCATCAACACCGTGGGGGCGGGCGCGGTCGGGATCATCACCAACGGCTGCTGCCGCGACACCGCCGAATTGACGATCCAGAAAACACCGATCTGCTGCCGGGCGCGGGGGCGTACCATCATACCGGGACGGATCGAAATCGCCGATGTTCAAACCCGGATCGGGTGCGGAGGCGTACAGGTTCGACCCGGCGATCTGGTCGGCTGCGATGATGACGGCGTGGTCGTCGTTCCGTTCGAAGTCGCCGGGGAGGTGGCCGTGCATGCCCGTGCGGTCCTGCTGGCCGACATGCGCGCCCGCCGCAAGCACTACGAACGCCTCGGGATGCCGCTCGACGAAACGGTGGACGTTGATCTGGTACAGGGCTACTACGACCAACTCTGAATCACGGCTTCCTCGTCGGCTGAATCCTCGCTATCCGGCGATCAGGAGGACGTACTGCCGGATTGCGCCGAAGTGGTAGGCCATATGCGCCACAAAGCCGAAGGAACCGGCGACGTAAAAATCGGGAAGTTCGGTCTGGGCGGCGATCCGTTCGCGAATCCTTCGATACTCGTCGCGCAGGGCGTTGCGCAGAGTGTCCCAGGCAACCGGATCGACCGTCGTGATCGACCAGCTGTCCTCCCAGTCATGCTCCGGCTGTTCGTCGCGCATCCAGGCGTTCATCAGGGCCAGGCTCCAGCGTAGATGCTCGGCGTGGGCGGCGACGGTGGCCCCGCGCCGCGCTTCGTCGGCTCCGGGCGTCACCGACGCCTGCTCCGCCGACAAACGCTCCAGTACGCCGAACAGACCCGTGCCCGCCTCCGTATCGGTAAAGAACGGGCCGGGCGGATCGTGCGGGCCTTCGAAGTTCTCCGTCAGCAGGTCGGCAAGCGCTTTCAAAACGGTTTCGTTGGTGGGCATAGCAAAGTTTACCTCCGGTGTCCTCCGAAGCGGTCGGGAGACAGAGCCTCGACTCGGACGGAGGGGGTTTCGTCGGAAAGCAGTTCGGCGATCAACTTCCCCGTGATCGGACCGAGGCTCATGCCCATCATGGCATGCCCGGTGGCGACGGACAGATTCTCGAACCGGGCAAACCGGCCGACATACGGCAGACCGTCCGGCGAGCAGGGACGCAGCCCGCTCCGGACCGGCGCGCTCCGCAGGTCGTCGGCCTTGAACTCCGGAAAGTAGAGCGGGACCGATTTCCGGATGCCTTCCACCCGGCGTTCGTTCACCGACAGGTCGTTCCCCGTGATCTCCATGGTGCCGCCGACCCGCAGGGACGAGCCCATCGGCGTGATCGCGACCCGCGCCTCGGTCAGGATCGAACAGATCGTCGGCTGTTGCGGCGGTCTATCGAGGGTGAGACTGTATCCCTTTCCCGCCTGCATCGGAAGGCGGATACCGAGTTCCCTCACCGTTTCCGGCGACCACGCGCCGCCCGCCAGAACGAATTCGTCGCCGGGGAGGTCGTCCGTCCGGGTCCGCGCCGCCGTCACACGCCCCCCTTCGACGCGCCAACCGGTCACCTCCGTGTCGGCATGAAGCGTGACACCGGCCCCGAGGAGTTCGCCGGTCAATCGTTCGAGAAACCGTTGCGGCGAGAAGTGGCAGTCCTGCGGAAAATGGACCGAACCGACGATATCCATCCGGACCGCGGGATCGAGTTTCGCCGTCGCCTCCGCCGTCAGTACGTCCGCCGGGATACCCAGAGTCCGCGCCCGCTCCGCAATTCGGGCCTCTTCCCGCAGCGCCTGTTCGGATCGGAAGAGCATCAGCAAACCCTTTTTCACCAGATCGAAGGTGTTGCCGAAACGATCCGCGAACTCCTCGTAACAGCGGCGACTCTCCAGGTTCAAATCGCGCAACAGGGGAGCGGACCGCTCGACATGTCCGGTATTCGCGTTGCGCATGAAAAGGAGACCCCAGCGCACCAGATCGGGGGAGGGACGGGGACGGATCGAAAACGGACTTTCGGGGTTCGGTAGCATCCGGAGTCCCAGTTCTATCATGCCCGGCGCGGCCAGCGGGACAATATGGCTCGGGACAATCATCCCGGCGTTGATCCGGGAACAGTTCGCCCGATCCGCCGGTCCGCGATCCACCACGGTGACGGAATGACCCCGTTGCCGGACATACCAGGCGATCGAAAGCCCGACCACACCCCCGCCGACGACCACGACCGATTTCGCACGACTCATGCGCGGATTCCCTGGCGAAACGGGTCGTCCGGGTGCAGGATCAACGTGGTATCCGCCGTGATGTAGGCCCGTCCGGTGATTGTGGGGAGGACACGGTCACCGTCCCGCACGACCGATCCGCGGAACCGGCTGCCGACCAGACTCTCCTGCTCCCAAACCTGTCCCTCGGCCAGTTTGCCGTCGGCGAACAGGCAGGCCAGCTTGGCGCTGGTGCCGGTGCCGCAGGGCGAGCGGTCATACGCCTTGCCGGGACAGAGGACGAAGTTCCGACTGTGTGCGCCGGGCGTCGGCGAGGGAGCGAACAACTCGATATGGTCGATCTCCGCTCCGTCCTGGCCGGTAATGCCCTGCGCGGCCAGCGACCGGCGAATCCGCCAGGTGAAGTCCGTCAACTCCTCGGCACGGGTCAGCGACAACTCCTGCCCGTGGTCGGACACCAGAAAGAACCAGTTTCCGCCATAGGCGATATCGCCGTAGACGGTACCGTACCCCTCGACCCGAACCGGAACGTCCTTTGCCAGACGGTACGACGGGACATTGCGAACGGAGACGCCGCCGTCGTCGTGCAGGGTCGCGGTCACGACACCCGCCGGGGTATCGATCCGGTACGTTCCCGGGCCGATACGTTCAAGGTGGGCGAGGGTCGCCATCACCCCGATGAGACCATGCCCGCACATCCCCAGGTAGCCGACATTGTTAAAGAAGATCACGCCGATGATGCAATCCGGCGCGGCCGGTTCGGTCAGCAGAGCGCCGACGAGGACGTCGGAACCACGCGGCTCGCAGACGATGGCCGTTCGGTCTCCGTCGAACCGTTCCCGAAAGCGATCACGTCGTTCGGCGAGCGGACCGTCACCGAGACCCGGCCCGCCATCGACGACCACGCGGGTCGGCTCTCCTTCGGTATGCGAATCGATGACATGGATGCGCCGAACGCTCATGGCGCGGTCCGTTCCGGAATCTCGGGACGGGTCGCGATCCCCTGCCGGATCACCGATAGCACGGCCTCCCGCTCGTCCCCCTCGATCGGCAGACGGGGCGCGCGTACCCACTCCGCGCCAAGCCCGCACTCCTGGATCATCAATTTGATGTACTGTACGAACTTGATCGGCGTATCGAGATGCAGCAGCGGAGTGAACCAGCGATACAGCGTACGGGCTTCGTCCCAGCGGCCCGCCATCATCAGGTCCCAGAGGTACTGGTTCTCCTTCGGAAAGGCGAGGCCGACCCCGGCGATCCAACCCTCCGCTCCCAGAAGGACGCTTTCCAGAACGAGATCGTCCACCCCGGTAAAGATCCGGTAGCGGTCGCCGACCCGGTTAATGATATCGGTGATCCGACGGACGTTCCCCGACGATTCCTTGATCGCGACCAGGTTCATTTCATCGGAGAGTTCGTCGAACATCTCGGGGGTGATGTCGGCATGGTAGGCGAGAGGATTGTTATAAACGATGATCGGAAGATCGGTGGCTCCGGCGACGGCGCGGAAGTGGGCGATCGTCTCGCGCGGATCGGCCCGGTAGACCATGGGGGGCAGGAGCATGATCCCGTCCACGCCCAGGTCCTCGACCCGGCGGGCGAACCGGACGGCAGCGGCGGTACTGCACTCGGCGACTCCGCTCAGGACCGGGACACGTCCCCCGGCGACATCCATCGCCGTCCGCAGCACCGTCTCTTTCTCCTCGGGATCGAGCGTCACATTCTCGCCCAGCGAACCGAGCATGATCAGGCCCGAAACGCCCGATTCAATCAGAACATCCAGATGGCGCGCGGTCGCCTCCGGATCGAGAGATTGGTCCTGTTTCATCTGTGTGGTCACGGCGGGGAAAACATCCCGCCAGGGAGTGTTCGGCACGGGAGGGGTCCTTTCGGTTGCGTCCGGTTGTTACTCCGATTGTATCGCAGCTAAAAAAGAACGTACCGTTCGCGTCCCGAAAGGTCGCCCGATGCCCTTCGGAGTGGGTATCCTGTCCGGGAGTTTCCCTGGGAGAACCGAGCGCCGCCATGATGATTACGGAACTGAATGTCTACCCGATCAAAGGTTGTCATCGTATGACCGGAACGGAAGCCGTTCTCGACGAGCAGGGCCTTGTCGGAGATCGCCGCTGGATGCTGGTTCGCGCGACGGACGGGCGTTTCCTGACCCAGAGGGAGGTACCGCTTCTGGCCCGGGTTTGGCCGACGCTCGCCGAAGACGGGCTGACGGTGCGCTTCGAGGGGCGATCCCCGCTGTTTTTGCCGCCGGTCGTCGATGCGGACCTCGTGCGCCGTAACGTCACGGTCTGGGGATTCACGGGCGAAACGATCGATGAAGGCGAGGCGGCGGCGGCGTGGTTTTCCGAGATTCTCGGCTTCGGTGCCCGCCTGGTGCGTACGCCGAACGATTTCACCCGGCGCGTCCAACCCGCGTACGCTCGACCGAACGACCGGGTGGGATTCGCCGATGGCTTTCCCCTGTTGCTGGCAAACATGGCATCGCTCGACGATCTGAATGCGCGGCTACTGGAGCAAGGGAGCGAACCTGTTCCGATGATCCGCTTCCGTCCGAATATCGTGGTGTCGGGCGCGTCCGCCTGGGCGGAGGACCACTGGCGAACGCTGACCGTCGAAGAGTCCGGCCTCACCTTCCGGGTGGCCAAACCGTGCGCCCGGTGCGCCGTGACGACGATCGATCAGGAGACGGGGGAGAGGACCGGCCCGGAACCGCTCGCCATCCTCGCCCGGTTTCGTCGGGATGCCGACGGCAAGGTGAACTTCGCGACCAATCTGATCCACGATCGATTCGGCCCGTCGACCGTTCTGCGGGTCGGGGAGACGCTGAGAGCCGCTCCCTGATCCTTTCGGTCAGGGAGCGGTTTCGAGAATTACCCGCGAGCGGCGCGGCGGCGGGCCAGAATACCGCCGACAAATCCCAGTCCGAGCAGCGCCAGGGTGCCCGGTTCCGGCGCGGCCGCCGAGGCGGCAAGCCCCTTGAACGCCAGCCCGCCCCCGTTGATCTGCCCGATCAGCGTGGCCCGGTTATCGACCGACCCGGCGGTCGTCACATCCACACTGTAGAGGCTGTCCCCGGAGATCAGGTAGCCGCTGCCGGTCGCGCTGGAGATTTCGAAGGGGGTCGGTGCGCTCAGAGTGACTCCGAGCGTTCCCCGGTCGATCAGACTGCCCGCCGGCGGATTGTTCGCGTTGGTCACCTGGATCAGCGAACTGCCCGCGCCCCCGTTGAGCACGAAGAGCGTGGTGCCCGTGTTCGGGTTCACGTCGTTGTTGGTATAGGCATCGCCGACACGGGGGGGACCGGCCGGATAATCCGTATCATCGTTGAACGTCCCTAACCCCGGCCCTCCGGAAAGTCGGCTGTTCTGTCCGTCGCTACGAAGGATGCGCAGCGCGTTCGGCACCGGATTGAAGTCGATCTCGTAATCGGTGCCGGACACGACACCGACCAGCGCCGAACTGACCAGCGTCGGAGCGAAGGTCGCATCCAGACTGTAGAGATTACCGGCCGCGCCGAGGACATACAACTGCCGGTCGGTGGCGCGGAAGTCCATCGACAGGATGTCTTCCGACCCCGGAAGGGCGATCGTCGCGAGCAGCGTTGCCGTGCCGGGTGTGGCCGAGTCAAAGCGGTACAGGTCATTGCCGGTCGTCAGGGCGAACAGGGTCTCCGCCTTCGCCGTGGTCGCGACGGTGACCAACGGTAAAATGGCGAAAATTCCAAAAGCTACCAGACGGGTTGATCGGATCATTCTCTTTCCTCCGAGCGTATTTACCGGCCTTGCCGGTCGTTACACCGGGATGATACCCACCGGACATTGGAAACGAACCCGTCCGGAGGAATTACGTTTAAGTAGACTTATGTTAAATAAATAACAGCAAATAATTTGCATGATCTTCATTAATAGCCAACTTTTGTCGGTTAAAACTACGATTTCCTTAATGACCGTTCCCCGGATGCTCGCACGCTTGCCGACGGAACGACTTCGTCCGTCCCGGAGTATTGTAGGCGTCCGCACCTGCGGAAAGGGGAGAGAACGGAATTGTCCATGGAACCGGTGTGGCAGATCGGCGGCGCGTTGTGCGTTCTTCTGGCGTTCGTGCTGGCGCAACTCGGGCGTCTGCGGTCGGATTCGTTTCGTTATCTGATTTTGAACGCGGTCGGTTCCGGCGTGCTGGCGATTCTGGCGGCGATCGACCGGCAGTGGGGGTTTCTGCTGCTGGAGGGGGTCTGGGCGATCGTCTCGGCGTACGGCATCGTCCGCCGCCTGCGCGTCCCGGCCGGGTGATCTATGCGGCCTGTTCGAGCGTTTTCAGCCAGCGATCGATGACCGGAACCAGCCGTTCGGCGGTAGGCGTGTCCCCGGCATCCCGGGCGATTTCCAGGAACTCGGTGGCGCGTTCCGCCGCGTAGAAGGTGACTGCTGCCGTCCGCTCCCCGCAGATGCCCCGGATTCGGCACAACTCCTCGGTATAAAAAAGGAACTCCTCGCCGACATCGTTGAGAACGCACCCGGCGGCGAGACCGATCTGCCAGAGCGGGTCACCGAAGCAGACACTGTCGAAATCGATCAGGCCGGTCAGTTCGCCGTTCTCCAGCAGGACATTCTTGGTCGTCAGGTCCTCGAGAAAGCAAGTCGGCCGCACGGTGTGAAAGTAGGGTTGCAGACGCACCTGAGCGTCAAAAAGCCGTCGACGGAAGTCACCGCCCGGGGATGCCGGATCGACGACCGGCGGAGTGCTTCCCGGTGTGAGGCAGAAAAGCCAGGACGGTTCCGGACCGCCTTCGCCGATCGCTCCCCATCCGTAACCCTTTCCCTCGGGCAGCGTCGCGACTCGTCTTTGATACTCGATGATCCGCGCGGCCAGTTCGGACATCCCGGCGCGAGTCATCGACGGGAGTTCGTAGTACAGGTCACGCCCCGGGAGCTTTTCGAGGATCAGGTAGGCGAACGGAAATCGCGTTCGGGTGACATCGGCAGCCAGAAGGCGCGGGGCAGGCAGACCGAGATCGGTCAACGTCCGCAGGTGACGTTCGGTATGCGCGAAGGTATCCTCGTCCGGGCCACGCATCCGGACGATGACCTCCCGGCCATCGTCCAGGGCGACACTGAAGATCGTGTTCCCGCTATGGGTGAACGTCATCGGTTCGACGCGGACCGGTTCCGCGCCGAGGACGTGCCGGACGAGTTGCCCCGTTCCTTTCGCGTCCATGGAGATCGGAACGCGCCTACGCCTTCGGCTGCGGCGGCAGTTCCGCCCGGCCCTGGCAGTAATCGATGATCCACTGCCATTCGCCGTATCCCCAGTAGGGGGAGATATGTCCGGCATCCTTCAGCAGATGGATCGGAACGCCCAGTCGATCGGCGTAGGCTTTGGTCTGTTCGAAGGTTGCGTAATCGTCATCGTTGGAGGCGATAAAGTGGGTTTCCCGGGCGGCCTTCGCAACGCCGTCGACGGACAGCGGCGGCGGAAAGAAGCCCCCGACGCCCGGCGGCGCGTCCGTGGGCGGAATGTCCGGGATGACGTAGGGCGGAGCGATCAGCAGAACGCGGTCGGCGACGGTTTCGGTCGCGGTCGCGCAGTAGTGCAGCCAGTTGATTGCGCCCAGGCTATGAGTGACGACGGTCAGGGGGGCGGAGTCGCCCGACGCCTTGATTTCGGCCAGAACGCCGTTCAGCGTTTCCTGCCAGGCGGTCAGGTTCGGCGCGGTCGGTTCAGGGAACTTCGGGTAACGGACGTTGACACCCGCGGTTTGCAGGGCATGGAAGAGATGCTCCTGCCAGTGCGCGGGCTTATTGCCGCCCCAGCCATGCAGAATCAGTACGGAGTTGCTCATGACTCTACATTCGTCCCACCCCGTTTTCGATCCTGCCGCCGGGAGCGGATTTCCCGTATGTCCCGAGTGCGGGACGGGGTTCAAACGATGACCGGTCGATCCGGTTGTCCCGACAGCGTCGTTTCGTTCAATACCTCCGCTCGTGCCAGGGCCTCTTCGATGTGCGGCAGTATGTTCGCCTCGCCAACATGTTGCGCCAGGTCGCGCGAGCGGCGGATCAGGGATGCGGGCTGGTTACGCATGCCTTCGAGAAGCAGTGTCTTCCCGCTGGCGTGGAGGCGATCGGCCAGATTCTCGATCGAATGCAAACCGGTCCCGTCCAGAGCGGTCATGTTTCGCAGGCGCAGGATGACGATCGGCTGGAAAAGGGACAGATCCTCCGTCGCCTCGTCCAGTTTTTCCGTCGTTCCGAACAGAAACGGCCCGTGAATCCGCAGAATCGTAACGTACGGCGGCATTTCGCGAGTCTGTAGCGAGTGCGCCAGACTATCCTTCAGGTACTCCTCCGTTACCGGTTCGACCGTCGTCGTCTGCGCTACCCGACCGATATGCAGCAGGGCCGCCAGAACCATGCCGACCTCGACAGCCACGGTCAGATCGGCGATGACCGTCAGGAGGAACGTCGCGGCCCAGACACTGATATCCGCGCGCGAAAGCTGCAGAATGTCCTTGATCTCGTGCCACTCCCCCATATTATAGGCGACGACGAAGAGGACGGCGGCCAGAGTCGCCAGCGGAACGAATTCGGAGAGCCGGGCGGCAAACAGAATGACCATCAGAAGCGTGACGGCGTGAATGACTCCGGATATCGGGGTTTTCGCGCCCGAACGAACGTTCGTCGCCGTTCGGGCGATCGCTCCGGTCGCAGGAATGCCGCCGACGAAGGGAACCGCCAGGTTCGCCACCCCCTGCGCGACCAACTCCATGTCCGGATTGTGCCGGTCGCCGCTCATTCGGTCCGCCACGACCGCGGAAAGCAGACTTTCGATCGCCGCCAGCAAAGCGATGGTGACGGCGGAGGGCAACAGGGGCAGAATCTGTGACGGATCGAGCGTCGGCATCCGGAACGCCGGAAGACCCTGCGGTATCCCGCCGAAACGGCTGCCAATGGTGTCCACCGGCAGATGGAACACCGCGACGGCGGTCGTCGCCAGAACCAGCGCGACCACCGTTCCCGGAAGGCGACGGGAGAGGCGCGGCCAGAGCAAAATCACCAGGAGGGACGCCCCGGAGACGGCCAGGGTCGGCCACTGCGTCGTGCTCAGATGGACGGCCAGAAGACGCATGCGTTCGAGAAACTCCCCCGGGACCTTCGAGACTTGAAGACCGAGAAAGTCCTTGATCTGCGTCGACGCAATCAAAACGGCGATTCCGTTGGTAAAACCGATCGTGACCGGACGCGGGATGAACCGGATGGTTTTTCCGAGTCCGCTCAGGCCCATCCCCACGAGCATGAGACCGGCCATCAGAGTCGCCATCAGCAGGCCGGACAGGCCGAATCGGTCAATGATTCCGGCAACGATTACAACAAACGCACCGGTCGGGCCACCGATTTGCACGCGCGAACCGCCCAGAGCGGAAATCAGAAATCCGGCAACGATCGCCGTGTAAATGCCGGCTTCCGGCGTCACTTTTGAGGAGATACCGAAGGCCATGGCCAGCGGCAGGGCGACCAGACCGACCGTTACCCCGGCAATCAGGTCGCCGACCAGCGAACGCGCCGCCGATCCGTCGCGCAGGCTTTGCACCAACCGCGGCGTGTAACGGGCAAGAAACAGGGACGGTTCGGAGAAAACCGGCGGACGAACGGGAAACGACACCCAGAAGCGCTCCTTCCGCCGAGGGGAAAACTCGACAGGGTAGCGCTATTGTAACATAAAATAGTTTGTATGTGATAAGTAAGTTGCCCGGACGGGCTGTACGGCGGTCCGGCGGCTTTGGTCGCCGGACCGCCGCCGGTTAAGGCACGGGGGAGGTCGGTTGTGTGGTCGATTCTTTGATGGGGTCTCGGGGCGCGTCGTCCCGACGGTCCCGGTCATTTCTCATCATTTCGGGCATCGTCGGTTTCTGCGGCAGAGCCGAGGCGGGCGGCATCAGCACCGTATCGATCACATGGATGACCCCGTTGCGCGCGCCGACATCCGGTCGGACTACCGTTGCGTTGTTGACGCGCACCCCGCCGGTGGTCGAGACCGCCAGCGTGGAACCACGCAGGGTGGTCGACGCCGCCTGGCCGTTCAATCCGGAAACGTCGGAGGCGACATACTGGCCGGGGACCAGATGGTACTTCAGAATCGCCTGCAGGGTCGTGAGGTTCTCCGGTTTCATCAGATCCTCCACCGTCCCCGACGGCAGTTTGTTGAACGCCTCGTTGGTCGGCGCAAGTACCGTCAGGGGACCGCGTTTCGACAGACTCTCATCGAATCCTGCCGCCTTGAGGAGCGTGACGAGCGTCGAGAACTGCGGGTCTGCGGACGCCACCTCGGTCAGCGTCATCGTCCCGAGCGGAGTGGCATTCGGCAGGGGAGCGACGGTTCCGGTCGTCGGGGTGACCGCCGGACCGGAAGGCGACGGCGTGGTCGGCATCAGCACGGTGTCGATCACGTGGATGACGCCGTTATCGGCGTTGATGTCGGTCCGAACGACCATCGCCCCGTTAATCTTGAGCGGTTCGGTCGAGGTTACGGTCAGCTCATCGCCGGCCAGCGTCGGTCCGCGCGTTCCCACGGCCAGTCGTCCGACGTCCGCAGCCGTCATTTTCCCTCGGGTCACATGAAACAGGAGGACGCGTCGGAGCATAGCCCGGTTCTCCGGCTTCAGCAGGTCGTCCCGCTGCGTCTGCGGCAGCTTTTCAAACGCTTCGTTCGTCGGCGCGAGGACGGTAAACGGTCCCGGTTGCTTCAGCGTTTCCGTCAGGTCCGCGGCCTGGAGCAGTCGGACCAGAGTGGAAAATTGCGGATCTTTCGCGGCCAGCGTCGGAATGTCCTCCGCAAACGCAGGGATCGCCAGGAGGACGACTATTGCGGCCAGCATCGCCTTTCGGCCGGTGGGTATCAGGTTCCGCATTCGAGAAAATCCTTTCGGGGCGGAGTGATGGTCGTTATCAGGTAAGGAACGAAGAGGAGCGGGACAGGGTTCCGTCTAACTCCGGAGATAGAAAGGCGGAAGCAGGAATGATCGTGGCGACGGCACCGGGACGGTGCGGAATTCTGGGGAACCCGACGGATATGTATGGCGGTTCCGTCCTCTCCTGTACGACGAGGGAACGGGCGCGATGCGAACTCGAACCGGCGGAGGTGTTGACGGTGGAGGCGGACGGTGAGGAGCGTCAGGAGATTCGAACGGCGGAGGATCTGCTGCCGCGCGGCGACCGTCTCGACCTGGCAAAGGCGGTCCTGCGCGGGTCGAACATCGATCCCGCCCGTTTCCGATTTCATCTGCGTACCTCGACCGAGATTCCGATGCAGGCGGGGCTGTCGGGATCGACCGCTCTGGTGGCGGCTGTCTATGGCGCGGTGGCCGCCGTCCTGGGTCTGCGTCAGAGCCGACATGCGATCGCCGAGAGTATCCGGCGGATCGAGTACGAGATCATGGGAGTGATCTGCGGCTTTCAGGATCAGCATATGGCCGTCTTCGGCGGTTTGAACTATATGGATTTCCGCGATAAAGGATCACATATCCCCCCGGACGCCCAGCCGTACGCCACGGTGGAACCGCTGGCCGATGCCGTCGCCCTGCCGCTCCCGCTCGTACTGGCGCACACGGGGGTCAAGCACCACTCCGGTTCCGCCCACAAGCCGGTGCGTCAGCGATGGCTGGAGGGCGACCCGATCGTCCGCGACGGTTATGACCGCCTGCAGCGATTGGTGCGGGACAGCAAGGCGGCGTTTCTGGTCGGGGATTGGGAGACGATGGCGGGGGCGATGAATGAGAACCAGCGTATTCAGTTCGAACTCGGCGCGTCCGGCGAGGCGTGCGACCGGCTGATCACGGTGGCGCGGGAGAACGGGGCGATTGCCGCGAAACTGGCGGGAGCGGGTCAGGGCGGAACGATCCTCGCCCTGACGTTCGAACCGGAACGGACGATCGCCGCTCTGAAGGCGGCGGATGCCGGACGGATTCTCCTGCCCGCGCCCGGTCCCGGACTCACCGTCGAGGGCGAAGTGTAGGTTCAGGAGCTATAATTCTATTCCTTGGCCGGGGACCAGACGGGATGGGTATTGACTCCCTTGCCCTGGGTCAGGTTTGTCGCTTCACCGCCGGTCGCCGGAAGGAGGTAGATATCGTTTCCGGAGACGAAGACGATCTGCGCACCGTCCGGGGAGAACGATGCGCTGCGGGCGGGCAGAGCGGAGAGCTGCTCCGCCTTTTTGGCCTCGGTGGAGAAAAGGACCAGTCCGGGCTGGGCGGCCTCCTCGCCCAGGGCGACCAGAAGGTTTTTGCCGTCCGGGGAAGCGGAAATCTCCTCGGGCGCGAACGGAATCGGGATGACTTCGCCGGGCATGCCTTCGTCGGAGAACAACCCGATGACGTTGGTCGATTCGTCCAGCGGGACGTTCGGGGCGGGCGGTGTCAGACCGGTTTCGTTATAGCGTTTCAACAGTTCCGGTGTCAGGATCGGGATCGCCTGCTGGAGGGGAGAGCCTCCGGAAAAGGCGGCGGCGAACCCGCCGTCGCCGGCCGGCGCGATCGAGATGTGTTCCGCCGCGCCCAGGACGGCCAGAACCAGGTTCTCCGGGTTGGAATCGTCATGCTGGTACAGCAGCAGCAGCTGTCCCCGTTCCATATTCATGACCATGGCGAACCGTTCGCCGTCCGCCAGGGCAACCGCCTGCTGCAGACCGCCCGCCGAAACGAAATCGGCCAGCAGGCGTTTGAGATCGGGTTCCGGGAAAACCGAGTGGTCGTCCTGCGCCGGAATATTATGCTCGGTCAGTTTGCCGCCGTCGATGAAGTGGACGCTTTCCTTATCGATAAATACGGGCTGGCTTTTCGACGAGGAGGTATTGGTGAGCGGAATCGGCTTTCGTCCCGCCATCGCATCGCAAACATAGACCTGCGGAACGATGCTGTTGACCACGCCCCGCCGAACGGAGACGAAGGCGATCTCCTTGCCGGTGGGCGAGAAAGCGGGTTGGCTGTCCTCCGCGTCATCGTTGGTAATCGCCACCGGTTCGCTGCCGGCCGCGCCGTTCATCAGGAACAGGTCGGTGTGACCGTTGCGATTCGAGATAAAGGCGATCTTCCCTTTGGTGGAGGGAACGGTTTGCCCTGGCAGCGGCATCCCTTCGTGCAGCCAGTACGCCAGGCCGCCGAATATACCGACGGCGACCAACATCAGAAGTAAATTCCGAACCGTAAAAAAGCGGGGTTTCATGAGTGCTAAAGGCTCCTCATCCGACAGGGAAATGACGATAAATCGTTTCGTGTCCTAATACGTAAACCGGCTGTCGACCGTTTCAACGGCAGGATAACACGAGGATATCCGGGTGTCAAACCGTCCGGTTTCGGTTTGACAGGTGGAAGTCGCCATGGTAAACTCCTGAGGTTGGATTGCCCCTGCCCCTTTCCGTTGCCGACATTCGGCTTTCGGAGACGATCGGACGGGCCGGGAAACGACAAGGTGGAAGAGCAGCAGTTATGTACGCAGTGATTCGCGCGCGCGGCAAGCAGTACCGCGTTCAGGAAAACGATACCGTCGTGCTCGAGCGAACCGACGGCGAGGCCGGTGACACGATCACCCTCGATGAAGTGCTTTTCATCGGCGGCGACTCTCCGCGCTTCGGAAATCCGACGGTCCCCGGCGCGAAGGTCAGCGCGACGATCGTTCGGCAGACGCGGGGCAAGAAGATCCATGGTGTGACCTATATCAAGGTCAAGTCCCACCAGACCCACTACGGACATCGTCAGTATGAGACCCATGTCCGCATCGATAAGATTGAGGCGTAACTATGGCACATAAAAAGGGAGTGGGTTCGTCCCGCAACGGTCGTGATTCCAATCCGCAGTTCCTTGGCGTCAAAGAGTTCGCCGGCGAGTATGTGAAAGCCGGTTCGATCCTGGTGCGACAGCGCGGCACCCAGTTCGATCCGGGCAAGAACGTCCGAATGGGCCGGGACTATACGCTGTTTTCGGTAATCGACGGCTACGTCAAGTTTGAGGGCTACAAGGCAAACCGCCGTATCAGCGTCTATGCCGAGAACCCGAACGGCAGTGGCATGGTCGTCAACGAAGCCGAGGCCGAAACGCCGGTGGAGGCGACGGCCTGATCGTCGGATTGCGGTAAAAAACATATAGGGAAGTTCACGACCCGGCGTTGGTGCCGGGTCGTTCGCTTTTCGGAACCCTGAGACGGGAAGTAGGTGGCCTGAATGTCGGTATTTATAGATGAAGTGGAGATTATTCTGAAAGCGGGCGACGGCGGCAACGGCGCGGTCGCGTTCCGACGGGAGAAGCATGTTCCGCGGGGCGGTCCGGACGGCGGCAACGGCGGACGCGGCGGCAGCGTGGTCTTCGAGACCGATCCCAACCTGTCGACCCTGCTCGATTATCGACCCGGCAAACGGTATAAGGCCGAACGGGGCGGCGACGGCCTGGGCAACAATCAGTCGGGAAAGGACGGCGCGGACCTGGTACTGAAAGTGCCGGTCGGAACGCAACTGCAGGACGCCGCGACCGGGGAAGTCATTACGGACCTCACCCGGTATCCGCAGCAGGAGACCGTCGTCGTCGGCGGCATGGGAGGACGCGGAAACGCGCACTTCACATCGTCCGTGCAGCAGGTGCCCAAATTCGCCGAAAAGGGCGAACCCGGCGAGGAGAAAGGGGTCCGTCTCGAACTGAAACTGCTCGCGGACGTCGGACTGCTCGGTTTCCCCAACGTCGGCAAGTCGACTCTACTCGCCGCCGTTTCCGCCGCCCGTCCCAAAATCGCCGACTATCCGTTTACCACCCTCGTTCCGAACCTGGGGGTCGTGCGAATCGACGATTACAACAACTTCATCATGGCTGATATTCCCGGACTGATCGAGAACGCCAGCGAGGGCGCGGGACTGGGTATCCGGTTCCTGAAACATCTGGAGCGGACCCGCCTGCTGATTCACCTGCTTGATGTTTCCGGTATGACCGGGCGCGATCCGCTGGAGGACTATGCCATCATCAACCGGGAACTGGCCGCGTTCTCCGACGAACTGGCGAAACTCCCCCAGGTGATCGCCCTGTCGCGCATCGATATCATCGCCGATCGGGCGGAACTCACACCCTATGTCGAGCATTTCGAACGCCAGGGTCTGAAGGTTTTTCCGATCTCCGGCGTCACCCGGGAGGGATTGGACGCACTGCTCTTTTTTGTCCATCAGCGACTGAAGGAGATGCCGGTCAAGGGAACGGCGGAACCGGAAGTGACCGGACCGGTGCGGATCACCGCGCCGAATCGGGCCGACGAGGACCCGCGCCGGTTTACGCTGTCCCGGGACGAGAACGGGGTGATCGTCCTCTCCGGAAAGGCGCTCGAACGGATCGTCTCAATGACCGATATGGGAAATGAGTACGCCGTCCGGCGTTTGCAACGGCGTCTCGAGCGCTATGGCGTCTTCAACAAACTGAAGAGGTTCGGCGCGGAGGAGGGAGACAGCGTACGTATCCGGAACATCGAGTTCGATTATATCGAGGACGAGTTTGCCGATGCGGCGGACGAGGAAGAAGAGACGACGGAGGAAGCGGAGGAAACGACGGGGCCATAAGGCCCCGTTGTCAGAGAGCCAACCCCAGAAGCAGCGTGATGACGCTTTCCGCGCCCTGATTCCGATTGACCCCGTTCTCGGTCAGCGCATCGAAAACGCCGCCCGTCGCCGGATCGTAAAGGGGGATGCCGTGACGGTTCCGCGAGGTGTACCAGGACAGGGAAAGTCGTTCTTTGGCCTGGTCGCCGAGAAGACGGTACAGTTCGGCATAGCCGCCCGCTTCCAGCGACTGCTGGTCGAATACCGCCTTGACACCGCCGCGATACCACCATCCGCGACAGCCGATCGGTTCGAGCGTGTCGCCGATGAAACTATGCTCCGTCAGGAAAGCGGCGGTATCCCGTGCGATCCGGAGATACTCCTCGTTTCCCGTCGTTTCGCCCGCCCGGAACATCGCTTCGCAGAGGCGGGCGTTGTCATAGGTCAGATACGGTTCGAACCACTGCCAGCCCGGCGTCGAGTAGCGGCGATACGGTTTTGCCAGATGTTCGGCCAGCGCGGCGACCATCTCCGGGTCGTTCGGCAGGGCGCGGCAGATTCCCAGCAGCGAGTAGGCGATCGCGCGCGGCGCGGTTAACCGGGCGGTAAGGGGTAACGCCCGGTAAAAAAGGGTCTGTACCGCCAGAGCGCAACCGTTCGGCAGCGGACCGGAGGCCGCCTCGCCCAGACACCAGAGACAGCGGCCCAGACAGTCCTCGGTACCCCGTTCGTCCAGAGGACGGCGGTCGTAGGAGAAGAAATTGACGAACCACCCGGCATGTTCGCCCTGTTTCCTCTGCGCCCAGGCGACGAACTGCAGGTAGCGGCGCAGCAACGGCTCGACCTCCGCCCGGCGTTCGGGAACCCGCCGCCAGAGGCGAACCATGGCCAGGAAGGCACGAACGTTGTCATCCGTGGTATAGCCCGTCGCCGCGTCGGGAATTCCGCCAATCCCGTGCTGAATCATCCCGGTGTCGTCGGTCAGGGTTCGCACGTAATCCAGCAGGACGTTATCGGCGGCCAGAAGACCCCCGGACGGAAGGATCGCGCCGGGGGCCGGATACGGGGCCAGATGCCGGTTCGGCGTTTCTACAAAAGAACGAGGGACGTCGTTCGGCATTTCGGTTCTCCTGTCACAAATCGTTATTCGAAGGTTTTTGTTCGGATCGTTCAGAGGGTCGCCGTTCGTACCGTCGCGGTTTGCGGCGCCGTTCGCGACGTCATGGCAGTGAAGATCGGTCGCCGCTCCGAGGGCAGCAACTGGGAAAATACCTGCCAGTAGCGCTCGGCGGTCGCCTCCCACGTGGTGGAGCGCCCGAACTCCCAGCACCGGCGCGACATCGTCCGTCGCCAATCCGGGTCGGAAACCATCCGGTCCAGATGTTCCGCCATGGTCGCCGGGTCGTTGAACGGCGTCAGAACGCCCCGCCCCTCGTCCAGCATCTCCTGAGCATGCAGATACGGAGTGGACAGCACCGGCTTTCCGGCAGCGACCGCATAGGCCAGCGTCCCCGACACGATCTGATTCGGATTCAGGTAGGGGGTGACATAGATATCCGATCCCAGAAGCCAGTCGGTCAACTCATCCAGGTTGAGGTACTGGTTGACAAAATGCACGCGATCGGCAATCCCCCGGTCGGCCGCCAGTTGCTGAAGACTCTCCCGATAGGTTTCCCCGCTCTGTCGGACGATACCCGGATGGGTTCGGCCAAGGATATGGTAGTGAAGCGTCGGGTGCCGGTGTGCGATCTGCGCCACGGCTTCGATCGCATGTTCCAAACCCTTGCCCGGACTGATCAGCCCGAAGGTCGAAAGAGCGATCTGATCCCGGAGTCCGAGACGTGCGCGGATCGCCGGGCGTAACTGGGGATCGACATCGGGCGTCCCATGCCGGATCACGACGACTTTCGCCGTGTCCACACCGTACGATTCCTGCAGCAGCGGGATCGCCTTGCTGTTCAGCACGACGACGCGGGCGGATCGGGCGAACACATCGCGTATCGCGGTTTTCTGGCCGGACGACGGCTCCGGGAGGACGGTATGCAGGGTCGTCACGACCGGTACGCGAACGGCCTCCAGGAAGCGGGTCAGGTAGACCCCGTCCTCACCGCCGAAGATACCGTGTTCGTGCTGAATGCTGACCAGGTCCACCGGAGTGGCGTTGAGGGCGGCGGCGATGCGAAGATAGGCCGTCGGTTCATCCCGAGGCAGCATATGCCGGACCGGCCAGGCGTAATTTTCCTCCTCATCGGTAACCGTCATCGCCACGACGATTGCGCGCGCCGTCGGCAGTTTGGCATGGACCGCCGAGACGACATCCTGCGTATAGGTCGCGATACCGCATTTCCGCGGCGGATAGGTGCCGATATGCGCGATACGCAACGGGCGAAGACTTTCGCCCGTGTCCGCGACCCGTCGCCGATTCGCGTTTCCCGGAGCCTGGGCATCAAGGGAAACAGCGGAAACAGCCGTGGCGCAATTTGACAGTGGTGTGAAAGGACCGGATTCCGTCCGTTTCATGAAAATCTCCCTCCTGAAACTCTGGCAGATGGTGTTTGATAGCGAAACGGCAGTGATCGGGGTGGTGTTCCGTCCGGAGGAAAACCTGCCCGAGCGTTCCGTCCGCATCATGGCGGAAGGGGCCGGTGACCCGACGGGTCTCAACAACGGAACAGCGTGGTTCGGTGTCGAAGTGAGAGGTCCGTTTCGTCCGATATATTGGTAATCTACGCTTGACGGCTTTCGGCGAAACGATGAGACACCGTCCGGATCGCACGTCCGTTAACAAAACGGGAAAACGAGGTCCGGTGTTCCTTACGGAAGGGAAGAGGCAAGTCGGGAGAAACGTTCGCGCTCGTCCGGGACGGCACGGACGCGTTCGTCCGGGACGGCGGCGAAGCCGATCAACGACGCTTGCGTGGACGGACGATCATCGGTTTGAGCGGGCGGCGATAGGTGAAGACAAAGCTTTTGTAGCTTTCGAGGAAACGGATGGCGTAATCCGGGCCGACATCGGAGAGCACTTTTTCGACGGCCAGTCGGCGCTTGGCCTCCTCCAGCGAAAGTCCCGTCTCCTCGGCGGTGTTCTGCGCCAACTGTTCGAGCAACTGTCGGCTGAACTCATCGCGTCCGTTCTGCCACAATTCCCAGAGGACCGCCCCGCGTTCCGGCGTTCCCCAGACCATCAGGAACTGCTCAAAAACCGACTTACCTTCCAGATCGTCCAGACCGATCTGGGGAATGGCGGGCATGGGGACACGAAGGTTCGTCTGTTCGATCGCCTCCATTCCCTCGAGGGGAGCGACCGCGTTCTCGAATGCCTCAATCTCCGGAGTTCCGGCGTTGTCAGTCGACTGCATGGCACTATTATATCAGGGAAGCGGCAGGACCGTCAGCGAGTGCGGACGGACCCTGGCCGGTTCCTTCGGAACGGACGGTCGCAGCCTCAGTCGTAGCCGTTGATCCGTGTGCCGCGCTTGACCACGCTGCCCGCCGCCATGACGGACGCACGGGTGATCGCCACATCGGCCTCGAGATGGCAGCCATCATCGAGGATCACGCCTTTGAGCTTGACTCCTTCCTCGATGCGGACACCCTCCTCCAGGATGCAGTCGGTCAGGGTGGCGTTCGCGCTGATCTGGCAGTTCGGCCCGATGACGGTCATCCCGGTCAGGGACACCCCCTCGGCGATACGCGCGTTCGCCCCGATATGAACGGTGGGGGCGATATGGGCGGTCGGATCGATATCCGCGCTCGGATCGGCCCAGTACCCGGCCGGTACCCATTCGCCCGGGATATCCACGGTGATGTCACGGGCAAGAATCGCCGACGTCGCCTGTCGATACTGCTCCGGGCGGCCGATATCGAGCCAGTACCCGTCGAGAGCGACCGCATAGAACGGCACCTTCTCCTCCAGCAGTTTCGGGTAGGTTTCCCGTTCGATGGAAACCGGACGACCGGCCGGAATGGCCTCCAGGGCTTCGGGAGCGAGAATGTAGATGCCGGCATTGATGTAATCGACGCCGGTCGGTTCGATGTTCGGATTGGCCGCCAGCATCTTCTTCGTGGCCTCGCTCGGCTCGCGAAACTCCTGAACCCGTCCGGTCTCATCGGTGATGATGACCCCGTACGGACTCGGCGACGGCACTTCCTTCAACGTCAGGGTGACTACCGCATTCTTTTCCTCATGGAACTGAATGACGGCCGAGATGTCGAAATCGGTCAGAATGTCGCCGTTCAGAACGATCACGGTGTCCCGTCCGGCGACCTCCTGCGCGTTGCGAATCGCTCCCGCCGTTCCGAGCGGCGTCTCCTCGATCGCATATCGCATCCGAACGCCGAACGCCGATCCGTCCCCGAAGTGCGCTTCGATCTTCTCCGCCATATAGTTGGTGGCGAAGATGATTTCGTCGATGCCGTGGCGCTTCAGCAACGCCACCTGATATTCGAGGAACGGACGGTTGACGACCGGAATCAACGGCTTCGGCCGCGTATAGGTAAGTGGGCGGAGACGGGTTCCCGCGCCGCCGGCTATGATTATTCCCTTCATGCCCAACGTATCTCTTTTCTTCCGCAAAGATCCGGAAACGCGCGAACCCGAACGGCGAACCCGTCCCGGCCCATCACGTAAGAACTTCCAGCCAACGCCTCGTCGCTGTTTCCTGCCCCCTTGCAGCGGAAGTCTTTCGATTTATCCTTTTATTGTGGATACTCCTTTTCGGGACTTCCGAATTCCGTTTATCTAACGATTCTCCGATTCCTCGCGGTCGAATCGTCTCTCCTCCGCGAACCGTCGCAGGAAAGCGACGAACTCCGGTCCCTGTTCCGGATCTCGCGCCGCAAAGGTGACGAACGCGCGGAAGTAAGAATCGGGACTGCCAATATCGTGCCGCACCTCGTCATTTCGGAGCGGAACGGCGACGCCTTTTTTTCCACTGCGGAGAAGCGTTCGCAGCGCGGTCGTCAGCTGAACCTCGCCCCGCCCGTCCGGCGCGGTTTCCGCCAGAACGGCAAAAACCTCCGGGGACAGCACGTAGCGTGCGGCGGCGGCCAGGTCGCTCGGCGCGTCCTCCGGGGCGGGCTTCTCCACGATATCGTCGATCGTCAGGACGTCGGGCAGACTTTCCTCCGGATCGCCGGCGATTTCCGCGATGCCCGCCAGGGTCGGCGGGGACGCCAGCGCCGCCAACTCCGCGCCCGCCGGCACGCTCGCAATGGTGGCATCGGTCACCGTCAACGGGCGGACGGGGCGAACGACCCCGTAGCGGGAAAGACGGTTCTTCGGAACACGCTGCACCGCCAGACCGACCGACGCCTGCTCGGCGACATACGCACCCATCAGACGGCGTATCAGGCCGCCCGGTTCATTTTCTTCGTAGACCGCGTCTCCCAGAGCGACGAGGAACGGCTGATCGGCGACCGCTTCACGGGCGCACAGGACCGCGTCTCCCAGGCCGCGCATCGTCGGCTGAACGCAATAGTCGATGGAAAGAGAGGCGAGGACGGACCGTTCCTCATGGCCGGTGAAACAACGCTCGACAAAGGATTGCTTTTCCGGCGACACGACGAAGACGATACGCCGGATTCCGGCATGCGCCAGCTCCCCGGCAATCCGCCAGAGGGCCAGATGACGTCCGATCGGCAGGAGTTCTTTGGGAATGAAGGCGGAAAGCGGACGGAGCCGGGTTCCGTGACCGGCCACGGGAACGACCGCGATTGTCGGAAAGGCGCTCCCTTCCGCCTGTGGCGAATCGGCGTTTACGGCAGGTATGGCAGATATGTGTGTAGCCAACAGTTCATCAGGCACGGGCATACCCGGTCGGCGAAGATCGTCTTCGGTCTGCCGTAGGCCGGAAACGTGTCCCCAGACGAGCGTTTTTCGATTCAAGCGAACGCCGCGCAACCGTTCATCGGAGGGAATGTCCTGGGGGGAGAGTCCGTGGCGGGATTCCCGTAGACCTCAGGGCATCGCAACGTCGCGGCTTGAATCCCGTTCACGATACCACAAGTGGCACCGAGGGTCAAGAGCAAGACCTGTCAGGGAATCCTCCGGTCGGACCCGGAAAAGTAAATACATTTGTCGGTTATTGAGTGGATTTTCCTGCCGTCGAAGCACGGACAATCTTCGCTGCGACCGCCCAGGCGTATTGCCGGTCGGGTTCGGCGGCGTTGCGATAGGTGGTGATGAAGGCATAACGGTCCGCGCCGGAACGGTTCGGGTGCGAGGCATGCAGCAGCAGATCGTGAAAAAAGATCGCATCGCCGATTGCGCAGGGCAGAGTGATCGCTTTGGATTCGTCAACGGCGTCGGGGCGCAGCCGATGACCGAACCCTTCGCCGGGGGCCGCCTCGCCGTCGTGGGTGGCGACGTTTTTGTGACTGCCGGGAAGCACCTTCAGGCATCCCGACTCCGGGGTTGCCGGGTCGAGGGCGACCCAGACCGATATCTTGTGCGCTCCTTCCCAGTAAGGCCAATCCTGGTGCCACGGCGATCCGAAATCCTTGTCCCGGGACTTGTAGACGATCTTGTCGGAAAGGAACTCGATATCCGGTCCGTAGAGGGTTTCCAAGGCGTCCAGCAGGCGGGGATGGCTCCGCAGTTCGGCGAACAGCGGACTATGGGCGGCCAGTCCGACGAACACACCGGCATGATCGCCTTTTTCCGCCACCAGGCGAAGAATTTCGGCTTTCATGGCGGCGCATTCCGCCTCGGTGAAAAGCCCCGGCACAAAGCCGAATCCCTCTCGTTCGAATACCTCACGGGTCAGCGTTTCCATACCCTTGGGTTCGTGATCTTCGATTCGAACGCCTTCCGGAAGCTCGAAAATCTTTACAAAACCGGCGACGGTTGATAAACTGTCGGAAGGCTAACCGAAATGGTGGCCTTTTCGCGTCTCTATACCCAACCGCGAAAATCGAAGGATTGGCAGCAATGCGTTCCCTGCTGACGCCGGGTCAAACGATCCGACAATTCACTGGCGATGAACAGAACCGACAAATCCGCACGGCGAACCCCGCTTCGGGCTTGCCGTCCTTTACCCAGGAGGCCCGCTGACCATGCCCGCACGCGCACAACGACTTGATCTGATTCCCCCCTACCTCTTCGGCGAAATCGCCAAACTCAAAGCCGCCGCACGCGCCGAAGGCCGCGACCTGATCGATCTCGGAATCGGAGACCCCGACCAACCCACGCCCGCTCCGATCGTTGACCGACTCTATCAGGAAGCGCAGGACCCCGAAACCCATCGATATGATGAATCCGGCGCCGGTGATCCCGTTTTTCTCGAGGCGGCCGCTCGGTGGTTCGAGCGTCGGTTCGGTGTGTCCATGGACCCGAACCGCGAACTGCTCCTGCTGATCGGTTCCAAAGAGGGGCTGGCGCACCTTTGCTGGGCGTACGTCGATCCGGGCGACTACACCCTGGTGCAGGACCCGTCCTACACCGTGCCGAAGGTCAACACCCTGATGGCCGGCGGCACACCCTACCCGATGCCGCTGCTGCCGGAAAACCGCTGGATGCCCGATCTTTCGATCATCCCGACCGAAGTCGCGAAGGCGGCGAAGATCCTGTTCCTCAATTACCCGCATAACCCGACCGGCGCGATCGCCACGAAGGAGTTCCTGGCCGATGCCGTCGCGTTCGCGCGCGAGTACGATATTCTCATCTGCAACGACTGCGCCTATGCCGAGGTCGCCTACGACGGCTACCGGGTGCCGTCGATCCTGCAGGTGCCCGGCGCGAAGGACGTCGCCATC
This sequence comes from Capsulimonadales bacterium, assembly GCA_033762295.1. GTDB lineage: Bacteria > Armatimonadota > Armatimonadia > Armatimonadales > Armatimonadaceae > JANRLW01. The sequence continues at coordinate 5,699 of JANRLW010000130.1, read as the reverse complement.
GAGACGCATTCGCTGTCGAAGACGTTCAACATGACCGGATGGCGGATCGGGTTCGCGGCCGGAAACACGGACGCCATCGCGACTCTCAACAAAATGAAGTCCAACGTCGACAGCAAGCAGTTCGCCGCGGTCTCCCGCGCGGCGGGTTGGGCGATGCTGCATATGAACAACGATTGCACGCTCGCGCTGTACGAACGCCGCCGCGACATTCTGATCGAGGGGCTTAACTCCCTCGGATGGAACCTGGAGAAACCGAAGGCCGGGTTCTTCGTCTGGATTCCGGTGCCGCCGGGGCACACCTCGATGTCCTTCGCCGCCGACCTGTTGCAAAAAGCGGGCGTTCTCGCGATTCCCGGTGTGGGCTACGGCGAGCACGGCGAGGGGTACGTTCGAATGTCCCTCACGCTCGCCGACAAAAACGGGGAGCGGGTCGCCGAAGCCGTCCGGCGGATTCGGGACACCATGGACCTCCGCTGGTAAATGATTGATAACGGAAACCGGGGAGTTTGTCACTCACGCTCCCCGATTTCCGGCGTCTTACGGGGCCATCCGCCGGCGTCGGATCGTTCGGTCGTAGTTCGCTGTGCCATTGCCCCCCGTGATCGTGCCCTGGCCGGTTTCCGTCAGCGGAACGGACGAGCGTGAGGTTCTTCACTAATCGCCGGGGGCGGCCCGGTCCGCCCCGGTTTCGGTTGCGGGTCGAACATCGACAGCGATAAAACCGTATGGAAGAAAACGGGATCGAAACTTAACGGCGGGAGCCGGAGACGCGATACCGTTAGCGGAGGGTACGACCATAGCGGAACGATTGGTGCGGATGCACGAGACCAGCCATGTCGAACGGGCGATCCTCGTGGCGCTGGAAATCGAAGACCTGGGCGACAGCCTGGAAGCGCGTCTGGACGAACTGCAGGAGCTGACACAGACGGCGGGCGCACGGGTCCTTCGCAAGATCGGGCAGCGGCGCAAGTCGCCGGACCCGGCCTATTTCATCGGGCACGGCAAGGCGGACGAACTCTACGGCGAGGTCAAGGAGACCGACGCTACCATGGTCGTCTTCGACGACGAACTGTCGCCCACCCAGCAGCGCAACCTCTCCGAGACGCTGCAGGTGAAGGTCATCGACCGCACGCAACTGATTCTGGACATCTTCGCACAGCGGGCGCGCACCCGGGAGGGAAAACTCCAGGTGGAACTCGCTCAGATGATGTATCTTCTGCCGCGCATCGGACTGATGTACACCAAGTTCGAACGTCAGCAGGGCGGTATCGGCGTCCGGGGAGGCGGCGGTGAAACCAAACTGGAGCTCGACCGACGAAAGATCCGCGAGCGAATCACCGAACTGGAACGCGAACTGGACGAGGTCCGCAAGAACCGTCGCCAGCAGCGTATCTCTCGCCGCAAGCTTCCGTTCCCGTCCGCCGCGCTCGTCGGCTATACGTCCGCCGGAAAGTCCACCATTTTGAACCTGTTGTCCGGGTCGGATGTTCTGGCCGACCGGATGCTCTTCTCGACGCTGGACCCGACCACGCGGCGCGTCGTCCTGCCGGACGGGCGCGGGCTGTTGCTCACCGACACGGTCGGATTCATCCGAAACCTGCCGCACGACCTGATCGCCGCCTTTCGCGCCACGCTGGAGGAGACGGTCGAGGCCGATTTCCTGCTGCATATCGTCGATGCGTCCTCACCGGAATCGGACCGCCACCGTGACACGGTGTACGAAACGCTGGACGCGATCGGCGCGGGCGACAAGCCGATGGTCACGGTGTTCAATAAGGCGGACCTGGTGCGGGATCAGTACGAACTGCGCACCCTGGTCGCCTCCTCGCCCAATGCGGTGTACATCTCCGCGCTGAAGAAGGAGGGGATCGGCGCGCTGATGGACCGTATTACGGCGACGGTGAAGACGCTGGTCGCGACTATGAACCTGTCGATTCCCTACGACCGGTCGGAACTGGTCGCTTTCTGCTACGAGTTCGGCGTGGTACATTCGGTGGAATACGCCCCGGACGCCATCCATGTGTCCGCCGAGATCGCCAAATCTCTGACCGGACGGCTGGAAGAGTTCTGGATCGACCGTCCGCCGCCGCCCGAACCGAAGCCGAAGGAACCGTGGGAGGAGTAGAAGCGATCGGAAGGCCGACGGATTCTTCCGTTCGGTGAGCCGTGGAGTAACTTTCGGTGGGGATCAACGGGCGAACGCGGCCAGCAGCATCGTATAGGCGGCCTGATAGTAGATCGCCGGTTCGGTGATCTCCCACGAGTTCTCCGTATCGCGGCGCTCATTGTTCCATCCGGTGTTCCACTCCCGGTACGCCTTCATCGGCGGTTCCCCGTAGGGCGGCGCGATCCACTTCCGGGTGAAATGGTAGTTCGGGCCGCCCGGCACAAAGCCGGGGGCGGGACCCAGTTTCGATCCGGGTCCGTCGTACAGGGGGGAACCGTCCTGGAACCAGTGGTGGTAGACCTCCATCACGCTCTTGCTCGCGCCCAGTTTCGCGCCGCGTTCGCCCATATTGGTCAGATAGACGAAACCCAGCGGGTTCCGCCCGTGGAAGTAGTGCAGATACTCCTCCGCGATCTCTTCGTACAGCGCGTTCCGTTCCGGGGCGACATTAAGTCGGAGCGCATGCAGAGCGATCTTGGCCCAGTTCGCTTTTTGCTGGTTCGAACCCCAGGCGTAATGCCCGTCCCACATAAAACCGCGATAGGGATCGTCCTGTTTTTCATAGGCGGGGACCAGTGTCCGCTCCATCGTGTTTTTGAGGACGGTTTTGATCTCCTCGGTCAGTTTCGAGTCCGCGCCTCCGGTTTCGGCATAGACGACGAACGCCCGGACGAGATCGGCGGAACGAGCGGGATCGATCATTCCGTCGACCAGGGGATGCTGTCCCTGATCGGCGGTGCCGGATTTGTCGTGGGCGTTTTCGCGGACGTAGCGGTCGAACCCGGGTTCATGCGTGGTCGCGAACAACTCCGCCGCCGCCCAGAGGCGTAGCCGTTTGTCCGCCTGGGGGTTACTGTCGCCCGGCGCGGCGGCCATTTGTGCGCCGTCCTTGCCGTCGGCCGGAGTCATCGCCGGCGTTTTCTCCAGGTACGTCCATGCGCGGCGTGCCGCTCCGAGCAGTCGGGCGGCATACCCCGGATATCGCTTTTCGAACGGCGGAAAGAGGCGGGCGGCATGGGCGAGCGTCGCCGCGAAGGTCGCGGTCGCCCAGGTGGTCGAGCGGGTGTAGTAACGCGGCTGTGTGTCCTCGGCCGGACCTTTGCCGTTGGCATAGCTTTTCTCGGAGACCCGGTTACGGACCGAACCATCCGCCGCCTGCATCTTCAGGAGCCAGTCCAGTTCCCACCGGATCTCATCGAGGAGATCCGGGACGCCGTTGCCGCTTTCGGGGATGCCGGTATCGTCCGGAAACGCCGACGGATGGCGTTCGTACGCCATCATCAGATCGCCCAGGACGCTCGGGAGGAAGGCGACGTACTTGGTATCGTCGCCGGCATCGTGCCAGCCGCCGGACACGTCGCGCGGCTGCCCCTGGGGAGCGTCGGTATGCAATTGCGCCGCGCGGTCCTGATTCGGGCCGATATGACAGGGATCATGGGTCCATGCGCCGCCATGCTTTGCGTCGATCGACGTCCCGCACCGCTGATAATAGAAAGTTCGAACCGAAACCGTGAGCACCGGGCGGTACAGCGAATCGCGCAACTCGAACGGATAGGAGGCGCGGTCGTTCCGGGGATCGTAGAGGACGTACCGTCCGGGCGTTCGGAAGGTGGAAAAGTCGCAGGACCAAACGCGGTCGCCGGAAGCCGTATGCACTTCGCCGTCGCGCCAGGCGACCGTCTTCCCGGTGAAGACGGTTCTGCCGTCGTCCGCACGGCGCAGTTCGAAGGTATCGCCCGGGGTGTAACGACGATCCTTGTTCTGTCCCTGCGTCGGATCGGCGATCAGTGCTACCTTGCGCGTTGCGGCGGCACGCCAGCCGAACTGATCGACCAGGATCTGTTCCGAGACGGGTGCGACGGTCGAAACCGTGGCCTCCTTCGGAACCGCGGCCACGGACCGGGCGACGGTGGGCTGGCAGGAACTGATCGCGACGCCGACGAGCAGCAGTGTCGCGGCGGCCAGTGGGCGAAAGCAGTGTGTCATGGGTCTCTTTCCGGGCGAATCACGGCGACGGGACAAAGGAAAAGGAGCGGATCACGATTTCCGTCTCCTGATTATCGGTCGGCGGGCGTCCTTGAAAGAGCCAGAGGTTGATATGGACGGGTAGCGCCTGTTGCGGTATGGCCCGATGGAACGGCGCGCGGTATTCCCACTCCTTCCAGGGTCGCGATCCTTTTTTCGCCGTCCCACGGAAAAATTGAAACCGAACGCCCTCGTTTTCGCGGCGAAACCGGTGCGTCGTCCGCATGGTCGGCGAACTGTCATCAAACCGGAAGCGGAAGGTATGGGAGGCGTTCGGGTCGCGCGGTCCGTCTGCGGGGTAGATCGTGTAGTTGCCGTTCGGATAGCGCGGGTTTCCCCAGCGTGCGAACTCGATATCGATCTCGTTGGTTCCGTCCGCCCCGTCGCCGGGAGCCGGGTAATCGAACAGACCGAGCACGATATTGGGATCGAGCCGATCGATCGCCCCGACGACTTCGAACGTGTACTCACCATGCCCCAGTTTCAGCCGTGTGTGGACTTCGGCGCACCGCCATTCGTCGCGGGCGGGCGCGGTGGCGGTCGCCGGGACGCGGACACGTCGGATTTTCAAATGGAGGTGGCCTTTGTCATCGAGGCGGACACTCTCCTCCGACCACTCGTTCGGTCCCGGTCCTCCCTTGCCGGAGCCGCGCACGACCCATTCGTAGCCGGAAAACCGGAGTGTTTTGGGCGACGGCGCGCCGCCGGTCGCGGGTGGCGGTGGCTGGCTGCCGATCGGGAGCAGGAAGATCAGAAGCGGAATCGGGTTCATGTCAGCGGTTCGGCCGGGAACCCGGCCCGGTCCAGCGCCTCACGGACGGCATCGGTCGTCGTCTCATACCGGACGGTGACGGTTTTGGCTTCAACATCCACGGTCACTTCCTGAACGCCGTCGACGCGGCCGAGGGCCGTTCGGATGGCGCGGGCGCAGCCATCGCATTCAATATCGGGAGCGGAAAAAGTCGTCGTCATTCCGTTGGCCTTTCCGGGGGGGGTACCGTTCTCCGGACGCATCCTTCCCCTGTGGAAATCGTACCACGAACTCCGGGAGGTCGTCGCCCGGACGGGATCAACGCCGACACCTCTGGGATACACGGGTGACACGGGCGGTCAGACGGACGCGACGACGGGCCTGATCGTGATGGGACATCGTGTGTACGACCCGGCGGTCGGTCGTTTCCTCTCTCCGGACCCGGCATACGACGGCACGAACTGGTATGCTTACTGCGGGAACAATCCGGTCAACCGGTCCGACCCCCTCGGCCTGGCGGACCCGGGCGAAGAATGGGAACGAATCGGGGACGTGACGTGGGGAGGGGCTTTCGGCGCGATCGGGTTTCTCCTTGGTGGCGGTGGCGGTTTCGGAGGGGGAGCGGCCGTTGGTGGTCCGGTCGGGGCGTTCGTGGGAACGCCGGTTGGTGCGTTTGCTGGTGGCGGGGCCGGCTTTGCCGCCGGAGTCGGATTTAACCGCTTCCTCTGGGACCTGATACGAGGCAGAAATCCCTTC
>JANRLW010000129.1:0-4515 GCA_033762295.1 Capsulimonadales bacterium | reverse complement strand
CGCTGGAGAACGTGACGCGGTTACGGCAAAACAGGTTCGGTGACAGGGCGGGGTTCAATAAGGAGCAGGGGAAGGAAAGTAAGGAAGACGTCGTGCGACCGGATCGCGAGATTGGCGCAGGACCGGGGCGTTTGGGACAGGCGTTCGCCATTACCCGCGATCTGGATGGGGTCGATCTGACCCGGGCGGACAGCGCGATTCTGATTGCGGAAGGCGATGACGTTAACGACGACGATGTGATAACGACAACCCGAATCGGCATAACGCGAGGCGTCGAATTACCCTGGCGCTTCTATGTTCAATCCTCGCGTTGTGTTTCCAAACGCTGAGTGTCCGTCGGTGGGGCGATCCCGTTCCGCCGATAACTGGCGACCAACGACTGACAACGGTCTGCAATTTTCGGAGGTGGCAGCGGTGAGATCGAAGGCCGACAGCAAACAAAGAGCGGAAAAGGTGCGGGTGGCCGTCTTCACGGACAACTTCGATCAGAAGAACGGCGTCTGCACGACGTATCGACAGATGGTCGCCCATGCGGAACGCACCGGGCGGCGACTGGACCTTTTCTGTTTTTCCGATTCGGAGGATGTCGAGACCCGCGGAAGAGTCCGAATCCACCGTTACAAGCGGCTTTTACCCGTCCCGTATTACGACAACCTTTCCTGGGACCTCGCCGTCCACCTTTCTCTGCAAACGACCCTGAGCAAGGTGCGCTGTCATGTCGTCCACGTGGCGGGACCGGACCGATTGGGTCATAATGCGATGGCGATGGCCCATCTGCGCCGCCTTCCGGTCGTGGGCGTTTATCATACCTGTCTGCCGGAGTATGCGGCCCAGTTCATCAAGTCACCGGCGCTCGCTCCTCTGGTACGGAACGTCACCTGGTCCTTCGTTCGTGGTTTTTACGAACAGTGCAGGCTGGTGCTGGCGACGACCGAGGCGATGCGCGAACGGCTGGTTGGAGACGGGTTGAAAGCGCCGATCAAGGTGATGGGACGGGGCGTGGACGGACAGTTGTTCCATCCCGACCGGCGAACGGTTCCGTTCGTCGACCCGCCGGTGATTCTTTATGCGGGACGCCTTTCGATTGAGAAAAATCTTCATTATTATGCCGATACGCTATTGCGGCTTCGGGCGGGCGGCTTGAAGTTCCGTGCCGTGTTCGTCGGTGACGGCCCGCTGCGCACCGAACTCGAAGCGACCCTGCCGTGGGCGGAATTTCGCGGTTTTCTGGAAGGGGAGGAGTTGGCCCGGTCCTATGCGAACGCGGACATTTTCGCCTTTCCGAGCGTCACCGATACTTTCGGCAACGTGGTGCTGGAAGCCATGGCTTCGGGTCTGCCGTGCGTCGTTGCCGATGTCAAGGGGCCGGGCGAAATCGTCCGCGACGGAATTTCCGGTTATGTCGCGCCGGACCCGGATCAGTTCCAAACACGGATCGCCGATCTGGTGCGCTTCCCCGGACGGCGTGCCTTGATGGCCAATGCCGCGCGCGTCGAGGCGGAGAGTCATACCTGGGACGCTATTTTCGATCAACTCTGGCATCGCTATGCCCTGCTGAAACGTGGCGGGATCGGTAAACCCCGACGAATCGTCACGGAATCGGAACTCGTCGAACGATGACCGGGTCGGCTTCCGAAACTCCATACCGGATTGAACCCTACCGACCGGCCGATCGCAAAACGGTGGAGGAGATCTGCGCGCAGACCGGACTGCGGGGTCGTCTGGACCGGACCTTTTGCGACCGCGACCTGTTCGTCAAGTTCTGGCTGTCGCCTTATCTGGACGGGCAACCGGAGAATTGCCTGGTGGCGCGCGATGCGGACGGAGTCATTTGCGGTTACCTCGTGGGAACCATCGGACGGGGTTACCCGGCTCGGGTTCTGCGGACCACTTTCCCCCATCTCCTGACCCTGCTCTTTCGCTGGGCATCGGGACGCTACCGCCACCATCCGCCGACCGGACGGTTCATCCGCTGGCTCCTGACCCGTTCCTGGCGTGAAAACCCGACACCACCGGCGGACCTGCCCGCCCATTTTCATTTGAATCTTCGGCCCGACGTCCGGAAGGGACTCGGATGGGAACTTCTGAGGACGTTCGAGGGAATGATTCGGGAAAAGGGTTTTGAAGGCTGGTACGCCGTGGTGTTCTCCTCGTCCGGAAAACGTGATGTCAAGCTGTATCGTCGCCTTAATTTTGGGATCGGGGATATACGACGGTGTACGCTCTTTTCGGAGGAGACGCAGTTTGTAACCATCTACCGCCGCATGGACGATGGGCCACTGGACCCGTTGAAACTCGGGCGGTGGATCGATTCGGGGGAAGGACCGAAACCGGATGTTGACGATCGCGGTCGTGATTCCGGCGCATAACGAAGCCGACTATATCGGACCGATCCTGGAGACGGTCCGTCACCAGACGCGGATGCCGGACGAGGTTGTCGTCGTCTGTGATCGCTGCACGGATGACACGGCGGAGCGGGCGAAACGCGCCTTCGCCTCGTTTCCATCGACCACTCGATGCCTGACCGTGGACGCCGATGCCGGGGATATCGGCGGCGCCCGAAACGCGGGTATCCGGGCGACGGTCAGCGAGGTGCTGGTCTGTGTCGATTCCGATACGCTGCTGCACCGGAACGCACTGCATCGGGTGGAGGAGGAGTGTCGCAGGGGCGCGATCCTCGGCGGTTTCCGCATGGTGCCGGACGAGCGGTTTCGTCGTCATCCCGGTCAGCGTCTGCTGAACCACCTCTGGATCACGGGAATCAACCTTTGCGCCCGGACGCTTCGGAATTTTGTCGGCACCGGTTGTTTCTTCCGGCGCGACCTGAACCTGCTGTACGACGATCAGTGGGGGTGGGGCGAGGATATCGAATTCTGCACACGGGTAAAGCGGCATCATCGCGGACGGATCGTCTGCCTGCAGGACGTGACCCTGGTCTACTGCGACCGCCGATTTCTGGAACGCGGCTATCGAAAGGAACTACGGCGTCGCTTGATCAAGGGACTGGACCACCTGCGGCGTCAGCACCGTGTCCGTCGGAACCGCCCGGCGCATTGAGACCGGGGCGGAACCGATCGCCGTTCCGAATCGCCGTTTTGCGAACCAGTGACGAACGGTATGGCAGACATTTATTCCCCTGAGAAGCGCAGCGCGGTCATGAGAAGCGTACGGACCACCCATACGCAACCGGAGAGGACGGTGCGGCGTACGCTCCATGCGCTCGGGTATCGTTTTCGCCTCCATCGGAAGGACCTGCCCGGACGTCCCGATATCGTCCTTCCCCGTCATCATACGGTACTATTCGTGCATGGGTGCTTCTGGCACCGGCACGATTGTCCGAAGGGGACCCTGCCGGTGAACCGGGCGGAGTTCTGGCGGGCGAAACTGGGGCGCAATATCGAACGGGACCGCGAAAATCGCCAGGCGCTCGAACAACTTGGCTGGCGGGTGGTAACGATCTGGGAATGCGAGACGAAAACGGCGGACGGATTGCGGCGAATACTGACGGAACGGATGTCTCCGGAGATTTCCCGGTCGCCCTAGAGGGTTTTTGCGGACCGGGCGGGATGTCGGCGGGTTTGCGGCGGGCCGGGTTTGACGTTCGGGTGTCCTTCGACGCCGATCCCTGGGCGGTACGCACCCATCGGCGGAACCTGCCGGGCCAGTGTTTTCAGGCGCGCGCCGAGGAGGTGTCCGGGGCGGACCTGCTGGAACGCGCGGGCCGGACCATCGGCGACGCGGACCTGTTCGCGGGCGGGCCGCCGTGCCAGGGATTCAGCAAGCAGAAGCGCGGAGCGCACCTGGGAGACGACCGGAATCGCCTGGTTCTGGAGTATGCCCGCCTCGTGCGCGAAACGTTTCCTCGCTTCTTTCTTCTGGAGAACGTCGCGATGTTCGGCCAGAAACGCGGAAGCGAGTTCCGTTCGCATATCGCCGACCTTCTCACCGATTACGAACTGACGGACCATTTTTATAACGCGGCGGATTACGGACTGGCTCAGACGCGGGTTCGTTACATCCTGGTCGGGAAACGCCGCGATCTACGAGCGACTTTTCGCATTCCCGAACCGACGGCCGGGCAATGGGTGACGGTCGGCGAGGTATTGTCGGGACTGCCCGAACCGCCGCCCGATTATACCGATCATCCGGACTTTCCGAACCATCAGCGGGCGCGGGTGACCGCCGAGAATATACGACGTTTTTCCCACGTTCCGCAGGGGGGCGGCTGGCAGGATATCCCCTTCGAACTGCGCTTGAAATGTCATCGGACGGAGGTTCCGGTTTCCGGCGGCTGGCCGGACGTCTACGGTCGGCTGCGCTGGGATGGGCAGTGCCCGACGATCACGGGCGGGTTCGATTCCTTCACGCGGGGCCGTTACGGGCATCCTTTCGAGGATCGACCGTTGACCCCGCGCGAGGCGGCGCGACTTCAGGGGTTTCCGGACGACTTCGTCTTCGAGGGGACCCGCGCCGACATCCGCTCCCAGATCGGCAACGCCGTTCCGCCGCCGCTGG
>JANRLW010000128.1:0-23824 GCA_033762295.1 Capsulimonadales bacterium | reverse complement strand
TCGAACCCAGGACACCCGCCTTAAAAGGGCGGTGCTCTGCCGACTGAGCTAACGACTCACGGCGCGACGCATTCGCTGACGCCGAGACGCATTATACCATACGTCCCTTTTACGTCAACGATACACCCGTCCGAGACGTTCCCGGTTTCTCATCGCGCCGGTCCCCCGGTTGTCCGTGGGCTTCCTTCGTGGTTCACTGGAAAACGTGCCTCCGATCGTCATCGATTCGTCCCCGCGGTTCCATCCTCCACGCCTTCGACAGGGATTCACAACCCGTCACGGCGGCGTTTCCGATCCGCCGTTCCACTCCCTCAATCTGGCGTTTCACGTCGGCGATAACCCGGAGGCTGTTCGTGAAAACCGCCGGCGAGCGGCGAACGAACTGGGCTTTCTCCTCAGGAGAATGGTCTGCGCCGAACAAATCCACGGTCATCGGGTGGCGGTCGTCACCGAAGCGGACGCCGGACGGGGCGCCCTCGACCTCGAATCCGCCGTCCCCGGCACTGATGCCCTCGTCACCGACGTTCCCGGAATTCTGCTCGCCCTCTTCTTCGCCGACTGCCTCCCGGTCTTTCTTACGAACGCGGATGCCACGGTCATCGCGATTGCCCATGCCGGTTGGCGTGGCATCGTCGCCGATGTGGTCGAGAACACGGTCGACGCCATGAACCGATTTCCCGACAGTTCTCCTGACCGGTTAAGGGCCGCCATCGGTCCCTGCATCGGGGTCGAATCTTTCGAAGTGGGAGAGGAGGTGGCCGTGCGGTTCCCGCCGGAAGTGGTGGTGCGTTCGCCAAGGACGGGAAAACCGCATGTCGACCTGGCGGCCGCCGTCCGGCGGCGACTCGAAGCGATCGGTATCCCACCGGAGTTCATCGACCCCGGCCCCGACGGCACGGAAGACACGTTCTCTCGCCCCGATCGCTACTTCTCCCATCGCCGGGACCAGGGTAAAACAGGCCGAATGGCGGGAATGATCGGGATTTTGCCCTGAGACGCCGTCAAACGAGCCGTAACGTTTCCCGTTCGTCGGTCACCTCGCCGATGACCCACGCGCCGGTCCGTTCGTCGCTCAAATCGCGCAGATGCCCGACCAGCGTTTCCGCCCTCTCCGGCGCGACCGCAATACACAGACCGCCCGATGTCTGCGGGTCGAGCAGAACGTCGATGAGATCGCCCGGAAGGGATCGATCGAACCGTATCATCCCCTCCAGGTATTTGCCGTTGGAGAGCCCTCCCCCGGTGGTGAAACCTGCGGAGGCCAGTTCGCGGACACGAGGCAGCAACGGCAGCGCATCGACCGTCAGACGCATCCCGACGCCGGCGGCGCGCACCATATGCGAAAGATGCCCCAGCAGTCCGAACCCCGTAATATCGGTCGCCGCATGGACCCCTGAGGGACCGACCCCCGTCCGACGCATCGCTTCCGCCGCGTCCCGGTTCAGTGTCGCCATGGTCTCGATCGCCAGCGTCAGCGTTTCGCCGTCCAGCGCCTCCTGTTTCGCCGCCGTTGTCAGGATTCCGGTCCCGAGGGGCTTCGTCAGTACCAGAATATCCCCAACACGCGCCCCGGCATTGGTGGTGATCCGCTCCGGATGGACGGTTCCGGTGACGCTCAGCCCGTACTTCGGTTCGGGATCATCCACGCTGTGGCCACCCGCCAGATGAACGCCCGCTTCCCGCAACCGGTCACTGCCGCCGCGCAGAATCTCCGCCAGGATCGTTCCCGGCAGCTCCTTGATCGGAAAACAGACGATGTTCAGCGCGGTCAGCGGCGTTCCGCCCATCGCGTAGACGTCCGACAGGGAGTTTGCGGCGGCAATCGCGCCGAACCAGTAGGGATCATCCACGATCGGGGTAAAGAAATCGACCGTTTGAATCAATGCCAGGTCCGACGAGAGGCGAACGACCCCCGCATCGTCGGACGTGTCCAGTCCGACGATCAGATCGGGATGCCGCTCGATCGGCAGTCCGGCCAGAACTTCCTTCAGGGCCGACGGCCCGATCTTGCTCGCTCAGCCGGCACAGCGGACCCGCGCCGTCAGACGGACGGCGGCCAGGTCACGCTTGTTGGGTTCGATTTCCGTATCGCGGGTCACCTTTCGATGATACCGCATTTACCGCGCAGGTCCGAACGGAGGACCGCCGCCTGACACGGTACAATGGCTCATGGCCGATACCCCACCCCTTTTTTTCTCTTCTTTCTCCGCCTTCCTCGACTGGCACCGCGCCCGCATCGAACCGGTCGAACGGGACGCCGCCGTCGCCTGGTGGGATGCCAGTACGCTCGCCACCCCGCAAAATGAGGCCCGCGCCGCCGAAACGCAGAAAGCCCAGACACGGCTTTACTCCGACCGGGCCGCGTTTGCCTACCTGCGCGACCTCGACACCGCACCGCTGACACCGGACGAACGACGGCAGCACAGGCTGCTCTACCTTCGCTTCGCCGGCAACCAGATGGAGGACGCCGTCATCGAGGAACTCGTCGATACCGAACGACGCATCGAAACGAGATATAACACACACCGCCCCCTGTTCGACGGCAAGCCGTCCGGGGAGAACGCTCTGCGGGAGATTCTGCGAACGTCCGACGATTCGCTGACGCGCCGCCATGCCTGGGAAGCGACCAAGGAAATCGGCCCCCTCGTTCGCGACGACGTTCTGCATCTGGTCGCCCTTCGAAACGCCGAGGCGCGAAAACAGGGGTACGCCAACTACTATGAGATGGCGCTCGCCCTTCAGGAGCAGGAAGTCGAGTCCGTCTTCGCCCTGCTGAATGACCTCGCCGCGCAAACCGAACCGCTGTTCCGGGACTACAAAGCCCGACTGGACGACCAGCTTCGACGTCGATTCAGGACCGAAACCCTCTATCCCTGGCATTTCTTCGATCCGTTCTTTCAGGAAGCGCCGCCCGGCGACATCGATTTTGACCGGTTCTACCAGGGCAAGAACCTGGAAACCCTGACCGCAACCTTTTTCGAGCGGATCGGACTCGATGTCTCCGACCTTCTGAGCCGGTCCGATCTTTACGAACGGGCCGATAAAAGCGAACATGCTTTCTGCCTTCATGTGGGACGTTTCGAGGACGTCCGCGTTCTGTGCAACTGTACCGACACCGAACGCTGGATGGGGACGATGCTGCACGAATTCGGGCATGCCGTGTACGATCGTTACCTCGGCGATGATCTGCCGTTCTTCCTGAGGGAGGTTTCTCATACCCTGACGACGGAAGCGGTGGCGCAATGGATGGGCCGACTCTCCAAAAACGCGGCGTTTCTCACCGAGTTTGTCGGCGTTTCCCCGGAGGAGGCGGCCGACGTGGCCGCGGCCGGTCAGCGGCAGATCGGCGAATTCCTCCTGATTTTCGTTCGCTGGGTTCTGGTGATGGCCCACTTTGAACGTGCGATGTACGAAAATCCGGCGCGCGACCTGAACCGTCTCTGGTGGCAACTGGTGGAAACGTTCCAGGGCGTCACGCCCCCGCCCGACCGGAACGCGCCCGATTGGGCCGCCAAACTGCACCTGGCTCTCGCGCCGGTCTACTACCATAACTATCTTCTCGGCGAAATGATGGCGTCCCAGGTGCTCGAATACGTTCGCACGGCGGTTCTGGGGAATTCCGGCGACACCGAGCGTTCGCTGGTCACCTCACCGCTGGTCGGAGACTATTTCCGTCGGTCCGTGTTCGCCCCCGGCGCACGACTGCGCTGGGATGAACTTATACGGTCCGCGACGGGCGAACCGTTGCAGCCGGGCTACTTTGTCCGTCATCTGAAATCCGCGACCTAGGGCAACAGGAAAAGTCGCCCCTCGCCATCCGCCAGCGAAATCTGGAGGCCGGGCATATCCGGGCTATCGTCCCGGACCGGAACCGCTCGGCCCGTCGTCGGATCGACCTCCCGAACCGCCTCGACCGGGGCGTCAAACACAACCGTCGGCCAGGCGGAGAAGGCGAACCGGTAGTTCATCAGCAACACCGCGCGACGACCGCTCTGATGCCGGAACGAACCGACCAGGTAATCGCCCGGCGGATCGACGGGGGCGGATTTGAGGTCGACGATTCCGGAGCCTTTCAACAGATCGGCGGGCCGGTCGGTCGGTCCTACGCGGTATACGCCGGTAGTCGTCGTTCGCATCAGAGTCGGCCCGTAGGCTTTCAGCAGGGCGTTAATCCGCTGTGCGTGGGCATAATGCCGCGTTTTCGTTCCGTCCGTGGCGATGATCGCCCCGCCTTTCGGAAACTCGTCCCCGCGCGGCGTGAAATAACAGAAGTACAGAACGCCCTTCGCGCCGTAACAGAGCGACGCGAAGACCTGCCAGCGTAACTGCGCCTCGGTCGGATCGGTATGCGGCCCGTACGGCATGGAATTAAAGAAGTTCCAGAACGGGACTCGCGCGCGCAGGCTGTGCTCCCGCATCGTCGCCAGGTTCTCGCAGTAACGGTCCCTCCCATCCCGGTCCGGAAGAAAAATCGGGTAATGATCCATCGAAAGGACATCGGGCCGCACCTCGTCGAGGAACCGCCGTACATATTCCTCATAGGTCGGCGCCCCGAGCTGGGCCGGGCTGGCATAGTTGGGAAACAGGTTGATATAGCCGAGCCGCCCCGGCCGTTCCCGGCGAACCGCCTCGACACGGGTTTTCAGGGCCGGAAAGTCCGCCGCCCCCGGTTCGTCCCTCAGGGAGTAACCAAGAACGACCGGATCATCGGGCCAATCGGTAAAAACGTCCCCCTTGGCGGTCACGATGGCGTTCAAACCCGTTCGCCGGAGTACACGGACCAGAGCGGTCGGTTCCGCCCCGGAGAACCCGGCAAGCACCAGATTGAAACCTGCCTCCTTGATTTCCCGATAACGCGCTTCGGCACGCCGATCGAACGGCGGTTCCACCCAGAAACCGATCGCAAACTCTTTTTGAACGAACGACGAAAGTGGCATACGGACGCCTCCGAAAGTCTTTTCCTGATCGGCATGCCGTTTCCTTCCTTTGAATAATCGGCTAAACCGGGGATTCTCGTCGGACGCTTGTCCGTGAAAATAGGAACAAAGCCCGCGGGAACGCCCGGTTTCCGTCGGCGAAAATTCTAGTGGCAGGCGGTATAACCCTATGCTGTTTCCTGGTGTCGACCCAATCCCACTGCCGGCGCCCGTCTGGCTGATGAAGGCGCTGAGTCTGCTGACATTGACGCTGCACTTCATCGCCCTCCAGCTCTTTCTGGGCGGTCTTCTGGCAGCCTGCGCCCTGAACTTCCTGGGCGGCCGGCAGAACGGCCCGGCGCGCGCGGCGTTCCTTTCGGCATCGCTCGCCCTCTCCCGGCGTCTTCCGGTGGTAATGACCTACGTCATTAACTTCGGCATCCCTCCGCTTCTCTTCGCGCAGGTCCTTTACGGTCGCGCCCTCTACACCAGCAGCGTCCTGATCGGCGTTCTCTGGATCGCGGTCATTCCGATTTTGACCTTCGCCTATTTCTTCCTCTACCGGATGACCGACCGCATTGAAAAAGGACGGGCCGGCTGGACCTGGGGACTGGCCGCTCTGCTTCTGACCCTGACGATCGGTCAGATTTATGCGTTCAACATGACCCTGATGCTGCGTCCGGACGTCTGGCAGGAGATGTACTCCCGGACCGCCCTCGGACTGCAGACGCCGCCGCGTGACCCGACCATGGCCCCCCGGTTCCTGTTCGTGCTGGCCGGCGGACTGACCCTCGGTGGTCTGGGCCTCGTGCTGGTCTCCCTGGCGAAGTCGCTCTCCGCCGACGTCAGGTCGCTATTGAGCCGGGTCGGAAGTGTCCTGTCGGTGGTCGGTGCGGGCGCACAAATCGCTCTCGCCTTCGTCGTCCAGGCTTCACAGCCGGAGGGCATTATCGCCTCCGTGAACGCTTCCCCGCTGTTCCTGATCTCCGGCATTGCCTGTCTGGTCGGTCTGGCGCTGGTCCTTGCCACCTCGCTGCTCGGATTGACGGGCAAAGGCGGACTCCTGGCTCCGATCGGCGGAGCGCTCGGAGCGGTCGTCGCCGTTGCCGGTCAGGTGATCTACCGGGATGGCATCCGCGATGTGACCCTGCTGAGTAAGGGATTCGATGTCTGGCAGAGAGAGGTGGTCTCCAACTGGTCGGTCATCGCTCTGTTCCTGTTGTTACTGGTCGCCGGCCTGGGCGTCATCGGCTGGCTGGCCGCCGTCGCCCTGCGCGCCGCTCCCCGATCGGAGGCGGCGCCGGTGGAACCGGTCGTGTTTACCGAGGAGGCTTTAATCGCATGAGCAACACCATATCCCCTGCCCTGTCGCAGAACCGGACCGCCGAGCAGGACGAAGATATGACGGCACGGCGCGAGCCGATGACCGACCCGGCGGAGGATGCCGAAGATCCGGAGGAGACCGCCGGCCTGTCCCGCGCCGGTTTCCTGAAAATCGCCGTCGGTGGCATGTGCGCGGTGTACGGCGGCGCGGTAGGCTATCCGCTCTACCGGTTCCTGAATTCGCCCGTCGAAAAGTCTCAGGCCGCCTCCGCCGTACATGAAGTGACCCTGAAGGACGCGGATAAACTGCCCCGGGGCAGCGCCCTGATGTTCAAATTCGGGGTATCGCCCGCCGTTCTCATCCACCACGACGACGATTCCTGGACGGCATTTTCGGCGGTCTGCACCCACCTCGCCTGCACCGTGCAGTTCGATCCGAACCGGAAGGCGATCACGTGCGCCTGCCATGGGGGAGTATACGACGCCAAAACCGGAAAGAATATCGCCGGTCCGCCGCCCAAACCGCTGCCCACCTTCGTTGCCAAGGTTTCGCCGGGGTCGGTGGTGGTCTCACGCGCTTAGCCCTTTTGAAGGAGTTTTCGATGGTTACCGGTATCAAAAATGACGCCGCCCGTCCTGCGGCGCCGGAGAAAAAAACGGGCGTGGGCGCGAAGATTTACGGCTGGGTGGACGAACGCCTGGACCTCAACACCCTCGTCGAACTCGGCAAACACAAGACGGTTCCGGTCCACCGCCAATCGTTCTGGTACTACTGGGGCGGGATCTCCCTGTTCTGCTTCCTCATCCAGGCGTTTTCCGGAATCCTGCTACTGGTCTATTACCGTCCGGGTCCGGACGCCTATGAGTCCGTCCGCCAGATCACATACGATATCCACTTCGGCTGGCTGATCCGGTCGGTCCATAACTGGTCCGCCAACCTCTTCATCGCGTCGATCTTCATCCATATGTTTTCGGTGTACTTTATGAAGGGTTACCGGAAACCCCGTGAGTTCGGCTGGTGGAGCGGAATGGCGCTCCTGATTCTCGGTTTGCTGTTCGGTTTCAGCGGTTACCTGCTGCCGATGGACGAACTGGCCTTTTTCGCCACCAAAGTCGGCCTGGAGATCCCGAACGCACTGCCGGTGATCGGCGCGCCGATCGCCAATCTGTTCCGGGGCGGACTCGAGGTTTCCGAGTTTACCGTTCAGCGGTTCTTCGCCCTGCACGCGGTCATTCTGCCGCTCTGCTACCTGCCGCTCCTCGGTTTCCACCTGTTCCTGGTGCAGAAACATGGCAACGCCCTGCCGCCGTCCGAAGAGGAGAAACCGGCCTCGGAACGAAAATCGATTCCGTTTTTCCCGAACTTCCTGATGAAGGATCTGGCGATGTGGCTGATCACGCTCAACGTGATCGCGATGCTGGCGTCCCTCTATCCCTGGCAGCTCGGAAAACCCGCGGACCCGATCGCCGCCGCGCCGGCAGGCATCCACCCCGAGTGGTATTTCATGTCCCCCTTCCAGACACTGAAGGTCGTCGGAAACCTGATCCCCGGCGCAATCGGCGAAGGACTCGGAATGGTGATCTTTACCCTGGGTCTGGTCCTGTGGACGATCATCCCCTTCTTCGATACGAAGCAGGCGGGAGGAAACCGGGCAAAGTGGGCGACCTACTTCGGTCTCCTCGCCCTTGGAATTCTGTTGGTGACGACGGCGTGGGGCTACCTGGCGCTGCATTAGAAGGACTTCGGTGGAAGGGTTACCGGCGACAGCCATCCGTGATCGCCGGTAACCGCGGAGCAAAAAACGATGAACTATCCTTTCTGGGACGTACCCGTGATCGGGAGCACGTGGGTGATCGGCCTCATCGCCATCTACCATGTCATGATCTCCCATTTCGCTGTCGGCGGCGGCCTTTACCTCGCCCTGGCGGAACACAAGGCGCTAAAGGAGAACCGACGGGACTGGCTTCCGATTCTGGAGAAGCACTCGAAGTTCTTCCTGATCCTCACCGGCGTGTTCGGCGCGGTCTCCGGGGTCGGAATCTGGTTCGCCATCGGCCTCGCGCACCCGGAGGCGACGAGCACCCTGATCCATAACTTCGTGTTCGGCTGGGCGATCGAATGGGTGTTCTTTATTGTCGAACTGACCGCCGCCGCCGTGTACTACTACACCTGGCGACGGATTGACGACAAAACGCACCTCACGGTCGGTTACATCTATGCCGGAGCCTCGATTCTGACTCTGGTCATTATCAACGGCATCCTGACCTTCATGCTGACCCCCGGCCAGACCTGGCTCTCGGTCGCCGGAACCGGTCAGGAAGCGAGCAAGTTCTGGTATGCCTTCTTCAACCCGACCTACTGGCCGTCTCTGTTACTTCGGGTGCTGGTCTGCACGTCGCTGGCGGGTGTCTGGGCGCTGGTGACGCTGTCCCGGCTGCAGGCTCCGCAATTCGAACGGACCAAAGTCACTCTGATCCGCTGGAGCGCCTCCTGGCTGATTCCCGCCTTCCTGCTGATGCCGGTCTGCATGCTCTGGTTCATGGCGAACGTCCCCGCTTCGAACCGCGGGCTGCTGCAACTCGGTATGTCGACCATCGGTTCGGGCGCGTTCACGCAGATTACCCGCATTGTACTGCTCTCGGTCATGACGACGTTCACCATTTCGGCGGTCGTCTACTTCTTCGCCTATAAATCGCCCCGGGACTTCGCCATCGGACACGCCGTTTCCGTTCTCGGACTCGCCCTCGCGGCGACCGCCTCCACCGAGTATGCCCGTGAAGCGTTGCGCAAGCCGTACGTGATCGGACAGCATATGTACTCGAACGGTATCCGGGTGAGTGAGATCGAGAAGTTCAACCGGGAGGGTTATCTGGCGCAGTCGGTCTGGGGGCAAAAGGCTCGCGCCGACGGGGATAGCCTGAAAATCGGCGAAGCGATGTATCGCGGGCAGTGTATGAACTGTCATACGAACGACGGTTACCGGTCCATGCGCCGTCTGCTGGCCGATCGCAATACCGAGGCGATCGCCTCCCTGCTGACAATGCTGCACGAGCCGAAACCGGACTCGCCGTACGCCCGGTACATGCCGCCGCTGGTCGGAACGCCGGAGGAGGTCAACGGACTGGCGGAGTATTTGGCGACTCTGGCCGCACCGTCGCCCGATCATTCCTCCAAACCGGTGGTTTCGGCATCGGTCACGGCCCATTAGGCTCGATCGAACGAAAAAACGTCCGGGCGGTGTCCTCCGCCCGGACGTTTCGTTGCTCTTGCCGGTCGCCTAGTGAGCGGGGTTCCGCTTCCGGCGGCGGAGAACTATGCCGACCAGCGGGAGAGACAGCAGAGCGAGCGTTCCCGGTACCGGCGCGGCGGCGGCAAGGCGCGGAAGGTTATAACCGATCACATCGAAGGCCAGCAGATCGTTCGCGCCGACCTGCAATCGCTCGCCCGGTCCGGCGGTCGGGTCCATGATTCCCAGCCCCAGGTTATCCTTCCAGTGGCTCGCCTGGCGACCATCCCCGTCGAAGAGACCGGTGGCAAACCGGACCAGTTCCGTGGTGCCATCGAGCGAAAAGAACGGGGTGATGGTGGTCCCGGAGGAGTCACGCCCCTGGCGCAGGTCCTGAATGCGGTTTCCGTTGAACAGGGTCAGAGCGGAATTGCTGTAACGGAACAGATCGAGCGGGTTGAAAACCGCGAAGTTATTCAGGTTCGTCGCGGTCTGCCCGGGCAGAAGGTTAGGGCCGGAGAGATAATCCACGAAATCCACCCCGCTGACAAAACCGAGAGCATGCCCGATTTCGTGCGCGGCGATCCCGACGAAGTCAAACTGGCTTCCATTGATCCCGTTCGTCGGATCGAAGTCGAAGGAGAAACCCGTACTGAACGCAATAAAGGCGTCAACCTGCGCATCATTGCCGGCGATCAGTCCGAGCGCTTTGGCGTTCGCGCCGGACAACTGGAACAGGGAATTGTTGTTACTGCCATCGGTGTCGACAACGGATGCCCCCGCCGAATTATTGGTGACGAAATTCAGCGAGTTTCCGGTCTGCAGGTTGGCAACCGCCGTTCCATCCTCGACCGAGGTCGCGTCGTTTCCCAGCGCGTTTCGCAGTTGTGCATACGACGCGATAAAGGACGTATCGTTATTGTCCTTATCGCCGAACGGGTTCGTCGACCCGAGTACGCCCGGACCAAGTGCGGCAAAGTCGATCTGAATGTTGACCGTGATGTCGTCGGTGAAAACACTCTCCCAGAGAGCGGCGGCCTGTTGGAATCCTTGCAGCGCCAGGGGGTTGATTCCGGAGGGAGCGATCAGGTTGATGTCGAAGGCGGCGTCGGCGCGGGCCGACATGAGGGCGCCAAGGGCGGCGACACTGCACGCCGTTGCTGCGGCAACGCGAACACGAGAAACGGGCATGGGTTTTCCTTTCGAGGTAGGGGCAATCCGTCGAGGCTGACGGACATATTATCCCCATGAATCCCCGTTTTTTTCCCCGTTCGCGTAGAATTTCCTCGTTTCCGTGTAAAACGGGACGCCGGACGACGACTATGGTTGACCGGCGGTTCGTAGCCGCGCAAAATTCCGTTTACCGACTTTGAACTCGGCGCCATCCGTCACCGCGACCTGTGCGGTCGGATCGGCGACTTTCTCTCCGTTGACGGAGACGCCGCCCTGTTCGACCAGACGCCGGGCTTCCCCGTTCGACGGCGCGAATCCGCACTGTCGGATCAGCGCAACGATTCCGATCGGATTTTCGGAAACGGTCACTTCGGGCGCATCGGCCGGAAACTCCCCTTTGCTATGGATCCGCCTCCATTCCGCTCCCGCCTGTTCCGCCGCCTCCGGACCGTGATAGATTTTCACGATCTCCCCGGCCAACCGGTGCTTGACCTCCATCGGGTTCCCTGCCCCGGCGATCATGGCCGAAAATTCGTTCTCCGGAACGTCCGTGCACAGCAGGAAATACTCCCGCATCAGGTCGTCGCCGAGACTCATGACCTTGCTGTACTGATCGAGCGGCGTTTCGCGAATACCGATATAGTTCCCGAGCGATTTGCTCATCTTTTTCTGGCCGTCGAGGCCGACCAGAAGCGGCATAAACACGCCGATCTGCTGATCCTGACCGACGCTCTCCTGGAGGTCGCGTCCGGCAAGAATATTGAATGTCTGATCCTGCCCGCCCATTTCCACATCGGCCTCGATCGCCACGGAATCATAGGCCTGAGCCAGAGGGTAAAGCAGTTCGTGAAGAGAGATCGGTTGTTTCGCCTCGAAACGCCGGGCGAAATCCTCGCGCGTCAGCACCTGCGCCACCGTCATCCGGGAGGTCAATCGGACCAGATCGGCGAAGGACAGCTTTCCGAGCCATTCGCTGTTGAACCGAACGATCGTCCGTTCCCGATCCAGAATGGACGCCAGTTGGTCGACATACGTCGCGCCATTCTGACGGATCTCTTCCTCCGAGAGCATGGGCCGCGTCGCCGAACGTCCGGACGGATCGCCGATCAGTGCGGTATAGTCCCCGATGATAATGACCACGGTATGCCCGAGGTCCTGAAACTGGCGGAGTTTTCGCAGAACGACGGCGAATCCGAGGTGAATATCCGGTGCCGTCGGGTCCAGTCCGAGTTTGACGATCAGCGGCTTCCCGGTCTTACGGGACTTTTCCAGTTTTGCTCGAAGGCCGTTTTCCGGGACGATCAATTGGACGCCACGGGACAGTCGGGCGACCTGTTCGTCGATGGTGAGTTCGGTAGAATCGGTCAGTTCGGACATAGCGAAACCAGTGTAGCATCCGCCTCCCTCCTTGGCAAGCATCCTCTCGATCTTACGTCGCAGCCCGATCGACCGGAAAAAGCCGTGTTGTCCGGACGGCATTTAATCTTTATTTAACAATCCTCTGGTACATTGAGGCGTTATTTTGCCATTAATACGGAAGGTAAATTTTCGAGGATGCAGAGGATGCAGTGGTCGAATCTGCGAATGGTGGCGATCGCCGTGACGCTGGGAGTCAGCGTCGGTCTGTTGACCCGTGTCGCCCGGAGTATCGAAGGTCGCTTGCCGGGTCAGAAGGAACCGGACGCGACTCTCTGGCGTCCGCTGGCGACGCCGGATCGTATCATTCTGACGTTCAAGGGCGATCCGGCGCGCGGTATGGCAGTCACCTGGCGAACCGACACGACGGTTGCGCCCGGTCAGGCGTTCGCGCAGATCGCCCCGGCCACCGCGTACCCGAAGTTCGAGGCGAAGTCCGTGCGCGTCCCGGCGACCTCGACCCCGCTCGACTCCGACCTCGGTCCGTTTCACTGCCACTCCGCCGAGTTCACCGATTTGAAGCCCGCCACCCAGTATGTCTACCGTGTCGGCGACGGAGCGAACTGGAGCGAGTGGATCCATTTCAAAACGGCGAGCGATCGCCCGGAGCCGTTTTCGTTCATCTACTTCGGCGATGCTCAGAACGATATCAAATCGCTCTGGTCACGGGCCATTCGCTCCGCGTATTCCGACGCGCCGAAAGCCGCCTTCATGATCCATGCCGGTGACCTGGTGAACGACTCGGATACCGATGGTCAGTGGGGTGAATGGTTTTACGCCGGTGGTTGGGTAAACGGCATGATGCCCTCCCTCCCGACGCCGGGCAACCACGAATACGGCGGGCGATCCTCCAAAGGTACGCGCGGACGGGGTCTTTCGGACCACTGGCGGCCGCAGTTCACCCTGCCGGAAAACGGACCCGCCGGACTGGAGGAGACCTGCTACTACGTCGACTACCAGGGTGTCCGGTTTATCTCTCTCAACTCCAATGAAAAACAGCCGGATCAGGTGCCGTGGCTCGAGAAGGTACTGTCCAATAACCCGAACCGCTGGACCGTCCTGACCTTCCATCACCCGATGTACTCCTCCGCCAAAGGGCGGGACAACAAGGAACTCCGGGAGATGTGGATGCCGATCTTTGACAAGTATCGGGTCGACCTGGTCCTGACCGGCCACGACCATACGTACGCCCGTTCGCGCAACATGCGCGCCGGGGTCAACGCCCGCAACGGCGAGAGCGGCACGGTTTACGTGGTGTCGGTCAGCGGGCCGAAGATGTACAATCTGGAGCGGGAACCATGGATGTCCCGGGCCGCCGAGGATACCCAGCTCTATCAGGTTATTCGTGTCGACGGAAACAAGGTCATCTACGAAGCGCGGACGGTGACCGGCGAGTTGTACGACGCCTTCACGCTGGAAAAACAGCGTAACGGCGTCAACAAATTCAAGGAGCAGGCGCCGAAAACGCAGGAACGGCTCCGCGCGAACGGCAACGTCGAAAACTGAACCCGCCGGTTGTCGTCTAAGCCCCGGTAACGCCCTCGATGGCGAAACCGGGGATCCGTTCTCCGGCGAGGGCGCGCCGGGCCAGTTGGGTCAGCGCCCACTCGGCGTCCCGGGGCGTTCCGACGCCGCGCGCCAGTTCCAGCAACGTCTCCACATCCGTCGCCTCCGCGAGTTCCGGACGGGATTTGATGGCCTCCTTCGCCTTTCGTGCGGCGTTCCGGCGGCGAAGCACCTCCCGTTCAAACCGCTCCAGCCCGTCCGTTACCGGCGTTTCCGCGATCATTCCGACCACGAAATGCTGGGTTTCGGCGTCCGGGTTTTCCACCAACGCGGTCAGCAGATCGTTCGTCGGCAGTTCCGCCCTTCGCTCCGTCACATACGCTCTCCCGTAACGCCGGACCGACCGGACCGGGCTGTCACAGAGCGCCAGGGCCGCCTCCAGCGCTTGCGGACCGTGGCCGGGAATGGCGGCAAAGAAGGCTTCGCCTTCCGCGACGCTTTCCGGCAGTCCGGATTCCATCAGACGAAGGGCGAACGGCAGGGACATGCCGACCTCTTTCACCCGTCGCAGTCCGATGGCGCGAACTCCCGGTAAAAGGTGGGTCGCCGTTATCAGCAGCGTCCCGGAATCGCGGGGGAACTCGCCGATCAGAGCCTCGACGAAACGGGACAGCGGTTCGTCCATCGCCGGTTCGCGGGCGGCCAGTAACGCCTCCGTCCGTTCCCGGCCGATTCGCGCGATCGTCCGGATAAAACGCGGGTCCCCGGCCAGACGGGCGGCGATCCGCCCGGTCGCATCGGATCGAAGTGCGGCATCAAGTCCCAGCCAGAATCCCTCCAACCCCTCCCCCCGCTCCAGCCGCACACGCCAGACGTCTCCGAGCCGCGCCCAGACCTCGTCCTCCATCGCCGCCGTCAGCGTGAAAAGCGATTCGGGCGCCGCCGACTCCACGATGTGTTCGAAAGTTTCCGCCGTCAACAGTGCCATCAAAAACGGTCGAGTCCGCAAACTCTCGCCGATCTCCGCCTGAGAGATTCCGGAACGGGCGAGCAAATCGAGCGCGGACGGCGATCCCATCGCCGCTCGTACCGCCGGGGTTTCCGTCGGTCGGCCAAGCAGTTCCCGCCAGATCGTCCGTACTGCATCCATTGAGGTCGTCGAAGCCGCGATAATCCGCCATCCGAACGGCGCGATCGACACGTTCCGTTCGTTGATGACCATCTGTTGCAGTGTCGGTCCGTCGAACGCCGTCGTGGAGAAGGCGGACTCGAGACCTGCCAGTATGGGTTCGCGCCGTGCCTCCGGCACCGCCAGAAGCGCGTTCAATAACGGAAGCGAACGGACGGTCGCTCCCGATGCCAGACGACGCGCCGCGTCAGAATGATCGCCCCTCCGGCTCCTCATCAGTAGACCGGCCACCTGCAAGACCAAATCCGGTCCGATCCGCTTCGGAAACCGATCGGCGAGCAAGGCGGCAGTCGCGACATTTCGCACCGTGGCCGGGCCGGCCGGTCCCGGACCGAAGGTCAGGCGTTCGAACAGCGCCAAGGAAAAGGCGTCCCGCCACGCTTTGTCAGTGACCTTTCCCGGCAGAGGCAGAAGCGCCGATCGAAGGGCCGGGGTCGCCCGATGGTAAGCGTACGCGGCGGTCCGGCCCGATGGAACGTCGCCGTTCTGCCACTGTTCGGTCAGGCGTCGAACGGCGAACGGCACCAGCAGCGGAGAGTCACTCTCCACCCAGGCGGCCAGAACCGGAGCCGGGATCGCGGGCAACGGCTCCCCGGCGGAGAGCAACACCCGGGCAGCGAACGCCTGAACGGCCGGTGGCACCCGTGTGATCAACAGTTCCCTCAACAGATCGGGGCGCGCGGACCAGGCTTGCGGGAAACGCTCCTCCCGGGTCCTCCGTATCCGTTTTCGTCCGCCGATCATCACATAGGCCCCACGTCCGTGCGACGACTGCTTCCAGCGTTCGCCGTTGCCGTACAGGATATCGAACGCGATCCAGTGCGTTTCCGGGGTGATCTCCCGGTCGCCGAGACGGCGCAGGATCGCGGTCGCCAGTTCCACGTACCGGTCCGACGAGACCTTCGCCATGTTCCGAAGCGCGCGACGGGCGCGCCGCTTCATATAACCGATCGTCAGGTCGGACGGCGGCATGCCGATGCGTCCGCCCTCAGGGTTCCACACCTCGACTCCGTTACCGCTCCTGACATAAAGATGCTCCCCCGCAATCTGCAGGGTCCGGGTCGGGGGGGCGGGCAATCGCCGGATGAGGCGCGGTTGACGTGGTTCCGAAAAATCGACCATATACGTCCCATGCTGATCCAGGCTGACAAACGCTGTCGTCCCCCGAACCGCTATGGCGGTCGAATAACCGTTGCCGGTCAGTTCCAGTCCGCCCACTTCCACGGGGCGACGGGGATCGGCGGCATCAATAATCCGGTATCCGGTCCTTCCGTTCGCCGATCGGACCAGCACGTGAACCTGGGAACCGTGGCCTTCACCGCCGATCATTTCGCGAATGTCGATTTTCCCGACCGCCTGGGGATCGAACGGATCGGAAAGATCATAGAATTGCAGGGCGGGCGGTTTCGGCAGACGGTTCCATGACAGGTTCCGGCCGCCCGTCGCGACCATCAGAGTCCGCCCCTGGTTCAGTACGGCAAGTCCGCTCGCCGAATCGACGTTTCGCATCCTGTGGATCTCCACCGGGTGATCGGGATCGGCAAGGGAGGCGATCACCAGTTCCGGCGAACGGTTCCGGCCACCGGACGTGAGGGAAAAGAGAAACGGGTAATGGCCGACGGTATTTTGAGTGAACGGTCCGCGCAGGATGCCTTTTTTCGTCGGTTGGGCCGGATCCCGGACATCGTAGATCGTGATCGAACCTTGGTCCGAATGATACGCCTCGTCGACCGTCACCAGGTACGGATCACAGAAAAGAAAGGCGTCCGTACCGTCATGCGGACGAATCTCGCCCCGTTTGTCGGTTGCCAGCGGATCGTTCGGCCGGATGGCGAAGATATCGATCCTGTTTCCGCGCCGGTCCCGGTGGAATGCGAACGCCAGGTTCTCCTTCAGGGCGAACTGAGTGAGGTAGTGGACGCCGTTCATCGCGAGGAGCGGGTCGGGCCGCGAGGTCTGGAAGGGGACCGTATCGAGGCGCGCCGCCAATTCGGCAAACCGCTCGGCCGTGTCTTCGTCAAAGTGCGCTGTCAGGGCGGTCTCGGTCGCTTTGTAGAGCGATTTGAACTGTCGCCAGTGGCCAAAAACCAGGGGAGTGGTACGGATGAACTCCAGGAGTTGCGCCCGTCGAGCGGGATCGCGCGGGGAAAAAGATGATGTGTCCACGATCGGAAAAACGCCTCCCGATTCCCCGGCGACGCTCCCGGTCGGGGGAAAGAGCGGAGGAAAAGGAGGGGTTTCCCGTCGGCGATCGTCCAACGCTACGAACTCTCCGGTGACCGGCGACGATCACTGTAGGCCCACCCGCGGGTGGGCTGAGTAGAATCGGCGTTCGGTGGCGTGAAGTTGGCTTCACAGCGGCCGCGACGAAACATCGCAGCGAGCACGGCAAGCCGCACTCAAAGCTAACGTTGGTATTCGTTTGTCAAACCGCGCTCAGGGAAACTCCTCTTTCCCCTCCTTCGCAAACGTCACTCCGTTCTTCATCGCCCGCCCGGAATCCTGCTTCCGCAAACCGGTAAATTTGCCACGCGCCCCGCCTGACCGGGCCGCCATTTGTACGGGAATCCGTTCCGCCCTCCGGAAAACCGGCCATTTGACCGGTGTACTTCCCGGCACTTCCGCGGTCTCCGCCAGTAGCAGGCCTCCGGAGGACGTTGTAGAATACGGCGTCAGGAGAAAGAACCGCGTGGCTCGAACGCCCAAAACGAAACTTCCACCCGCCCCGCCGGAACCTCTGGAACTCGGATTCGAGCCGGGGGAAGAGTTGCATTCCCTGTTTGAAAACGGGTCCGTCGCCGAGGCATCCTCCCTGCCTCCCGTACTGCCTCTGGTGCCGATTCGCGATAACGTCTACTTCCCGCACATGCTGTTCCCCCTCTTTATCGGCCGAGACCGGTCCGTCCGGGCCGTCGAAGCCGCCATGGAGAGCAGCCACCGCTATATTCTTCTTGCCGCGCAGCGGGACGTCATTACCGAGGACCCGACCCCGGAGGATATCTATGAAGTCGGTATCATCGCCGAGGTGATGCAAATCCTTCGTATGCCCGACAATACCGTCCGGGTCATGCTGGAAGGGGGGCCTCGCGCCCGATTGCGGAGTTTCGAACGTACCGATCCCTATTTCGAGGTCCGCACCGACTCCGTTCGAATCATCCGGGGCGGCAGCGACGTCGAAATCGAGGCGATCATTCGCGTCGTCACCCAGTTGTTCGAACGGCTTGTGACCGAGGGCAAAGGCATTCCGCCCGAATCGCTCGTCTCGGTAATGAACCTCTCGGATGCCGACCAGATCGCCGATACCATCGTTCCCTATCTCAACCTCCGCGTCGATCAGAAACAGCATCTGCTCGAAACCGCCAATGTCCGCGAACGCCTGGAAAAACTCGTCGCCGTCCTGAACCGCGAACAGGAAATCCTGGATGTCCAGCGAAACATCCGGTCCCGTGTCGAATCCGAAATGGGCGACAATCAGCGGGAGTTCATCCTGCGAGAACAGATGAAGGCGATCCAGCAGGAACTGGGCGAACGCGATGAGCGGGGCGATGAGATCGCCGAATACCGGCAGAAGATCCACGCCGCCGGCATGCCCGACGAGATCCGGGCGCGGGCCAACAAGGAACTGGACCGCTTCGAAAAAACCCCACTCGCCTCCCCGGAATCCGGCGTGATCCGCAACTACCTGGACTGGCTCGTCGCCATGCCCTGGTCCGCGTCGACCGAGGAATGCCTGGATATGGCGGAGGCGGAAAATATCCTCGAAGCCGATCATTACGGACTTGAAAAGGTCAAGGAGCGAATCCTTGAGTTCCTGGCCGTACGGAAGCTTTCCGGGGGGACGCTGAAAAGCCCGATCCTTTGCTTCGCCGGTCCGCCGGGAGTCGGCAAAACCTCTCTCGGACGGTCGGTCGCCAAGGCGCTCGGACGGAAGTTTATCCGCATCTCCCTCGGCGGCGTTCGCGACGAAGCGGAAATCCGCGGCCACCGACGCACCTACGTCGGAGCGATGCCCGGCCGTATCATACAGGCAATGAAGCAGTGCGGATGCAAGAATCCCGTCTTCCTTCTGGATGAGATCGACAAACTCGGCTCCGATTTCCGCGGAGACCCCTCCTCCGCCCTGCTGGAAGCCCTGGACCCGGAACAGAACAGCGAGTTCTCCGACCACTATCTGGAGGTGCCGTTCGACCTTTCCGACGTGCTTTTCATCACCACGGCCAACCTGCTGGACCCGATCCCGTCGGCCTTGCGCGACCGTCTGGAGGTAATCCACTTCTCCGGGTACATCGAGGCGGAAAAACTGGCGATCGCCGAACGGTACCTCGCGCCGAAGCAGATCGAAAATCATGGCCTGACCTCGGAACGAATCACGTTCGAAAGGGACGCCTTGCGCCGACTGGTCCGCGAATACACCCGCGAGGCCGGTGTACGCAATCTCGAACGTCAGGTCGGCGCGATCTGCCGGAAGATCGCCCGGAAAGTGGCGACCGGAGCCACCGATCCCTTTGTCATCACCGAACGGAATATTCCGGACTACCTGGGCGGTCGGCGTTACCAGTGGGGCGTCGCCGAGGAGAACGACGAGGTCGGCGCGGCCACCGGTCTGGTTTATACCGAAACCGGCGGCGATATCGTCTCGGTCGAGGTCATGCTCAACCGGTCCGCCGGACCCGATAGCCGTTTAACACTCACCGGACAACTCGGAGACGTCATGAAGGAATCGGCGCAGGCGGCCTGGACATTCGTACGGTCCCGACTGACCGGACTGGGCGTCGATGAACAAAGCGGAATCGGCCGGGATATCCATATCCATGTTCCCGCCGGAGCGGTGCCGAAAGATGGACCATCCGCCGGGATCACGATCGCCACCGCCCTCGCGTCGGCCCTCTCCGGGTTCCCGGTCCGAAAGGACGTCGCCATGACCGGAGAAATTACCCTGCGCGGGAAGGTACTTCCGGTCGGTGGGGTGAAAGAGAAGGTACTGGCCGCGCACCGAGCCGGCATCACCTGCGTTCTTCTCCCTGCCGAAAACGAGAAGGACCTTGAGGAGATTCCGGCGGACGTCCGGGAAAGCCTGCGTTTCGAACTGGTTTCCCACGCCGACGAGGTGCTGCGACTGGCTCTTCTGAAGGCAGCATAGAACATGTCCTACCGAAGTCCCGCAACCCTGGCTGCGGCACCACCCGTCACCGGACCGCGTAAACGGTCCCCCGGTTGGTATGCCGGTATCGCCGGTACCGCTCTGCTCGTCCTCGTCGGATCGCTGGTCGCCCTGTATCTGCTCAGCATGGGCGTGGCGATCGCCACACCGCTCGATAAATCCGCCGTCCTGACCGCCATGCAGGGGGTGCCTCCCTTTGACGATGCCGTTTACGACGAGATCCAGACGAAGATTCAGACCCGGATCGTTCTGCCCACCACCATCCGCCTGAGTTATCCCGCGGAGAAGAGTTCGGTCATCGCCTACAAGTCGTTCTCTCAGCCCTACTTTATCGCCGCCTGGTACGATGCCAAAATGCAGGAACGGGGCTACTCGATCGTCCCGGATTTCGACTCGGAAAACCTGCCCGTAGCCACCCATCACTACCGTCGGGGGGATGAAATGGTGCTGGTTCAGGCGCAACGCGCCCCGAACAAAGAGGACTCCTCCGTCGTCATCTACCGTTTCAACGGATACCGGGGTAACGAGTAAGGGCTAACCGGCGCGGACGATCGCTTCCAGGGCGGCGACATAGGCTTCGAACGCCTGCCGCCCGAGCGGCGTCGGCGAATAGGTCGTTCGTGGTTTGCGCCCGACAAACTCCTTGCGCACCGAAATATAGCCATGCTCCTCGAGGACCGTCAGGTGAGTCGACAGGTTGCCGTCGGACACCCCCAGAGCCGCCTTCAAAAAGTTGAAATCCGCGTCCCCGGAGGCCATCAACGAGGACATCACCCCCAGTCGGACCTTCTGGTGGATCACATCGTCGAGCGCGTCGATTTTACGTACCGTTGCCATGAGCCTCTACCAGCCGTACTTGTAGCCCATCCGGATTCCGTACGCGATATGCAAACCACCGAACGTCAGCGCCATAACACCGCGCGGACCGATCCACCAGCCGACCGGAAGCAGCAAGGTGATCGTTCCCGCCGCCAGAAACGCCCAGCCCAGTACCGACACCTCCTTCAGGGAAAACATCCCGACGGAAAGGAGGGAAACGGCATAACACAGCATCCAGACACCATAAATATACGGGCCGATCAGGTCCGGATGAACGAGATAAAACAACGACAGGGCGGTCGCCGTCAGCAATCCCGGAGCCGCGGCCCGCGCCAGATGGCGGCCGAGGGGCGAGAACGCCGTTTTGCCGACCTGCGCCGCCCGGCGCTTCGTCAGCAGGTAGTCGATCAGCAGAGCGATCAGAAGGACGCCCGCCCAGACACCGACGAAAAGCGGCGCCTCCTGCGGCACCGGCGGCCACTGGGTGACCGAAGAGGTCAGAGCACAGCCGCCCAGACAGAGCAGGCCGATCAACACGCCCGACAGCCCGGACAGTGTCGAGTGACGCGTCGACCGCTCCATCGCCTGACGAATGACCCGCAAATGCTCCTCGGCTTCGCTGGCCGACGTCACGACCCGGAATACCGGACGCTGCGGCTGATACATCGTGCTGTTGTCCTCTTTGTTTTGCAAAGTTCTTTCCTTCACCTTACAGTCTGCGCCGTCGTTTGTCAAATCCTTTTCGAACGAGCCATTCCTCCCCGAAAACCATGCCCGGTAACGCTCTTTCTTACCGATGACGCTTTTTCGTTGTTTCGGGCGTTTGACGGGAAGTGACGCTACTTCTTGACAGTCAACGACAATCCGGGATATACTCACGAGGGTATCAGGCAGGGGTTTTTGCCGATAGCGACGGAGCACGGAACCGGAGAAGGTACGGATCGCTTCTCTGCCGGATGATTATTGACCTACGATGTTTCGACCGAGTAAGTCGGGGCTGTTTCCTTCGGACCCGGACGCGGTCCGATGATGCCCTTTTCCCGACGCCGGACGACGAATAGGAGCCGACAGCCTAGCATGGAAGCGGAAAGCCGCGACTTACTGACGGTGGAACAGGCCGCCAATTATTTACAACTTTCGCAGTCCAGTATTCGTTCGTATATCCGCCAGGGCAAGCTCAAAGCCTTCCGCGTGGCTGGAAAACGAAAAGTGCTGATTCCGCGTGATGAACTGCTGAAACTTCTGGAACCGGCCCGGGGGGACGAGGAGGAAGGCGAATCCGATCGCAAACCGCCGAGCAATCTTCCGCCCCGACGTTAGCCTGCCCCGGAACCGACGCTCCCGAATCGCCGTAACGAAGACGGTATATCCTCCGGTTGCGTCGGTCCCGTTCGGAGATGACCGACCACCGATAACGCCCATTCGCGGAACCCTGAGCGAAACCCTGTGAATACCCTGATTGCCGAGGCGCAGGAGGTCTGGCGCTATCGAGAACTCCTGCAAAATCTGGTTCAACGCGAACTCGACGTTCGCTACAAAGGTTCCCGGTTCGGAATCGCCTGGTCGCTGGCCAATCCGATCATTCGGGCCATCGTGCTCTGGGCGGTATTCGATCTCATTCTCAACTACGGCGTCAAGGACTATTCGGCCTACCTCCTGACCGCCTTCTTCCCCTGGACCTTCTTTCTTACCGGCGTCCTGGACGCCGCCGATTCCGTCTCCAAGCAGATGGAACTCGTCAAGAAGGTCTACTTCCCGCGAGAATTACTGCCCCTCGCCACGACCCTGGCCAACCTGCGCCACTTTCTGCTGTCCCTTTGCGTCCTTGGCCTCTATCTGGTCTTCCTCTACGGACGCGACTCCTTCCTCACCCATCGGTTGTCCCTGCCTCCCGCCGAGATTTTCCTGCTGCCGATCCTGATCGTCATGCAGACCCTGCTGATCGGTGGTATCGCCTTCTACCTTTCCGCCCTGAACGTCTTCTTCGAGGACACCAAATTTATCGCCGCCGTTCTCCTGGACCTGCTCCTGTACGCCGTTCCCATCGTCTACTTCGTCGAACAGGTCGCGGTCATGCGCACCCTCCCTCCGGCCGTCACCGCCTTCGTCCATCAACTCTACTTCCTCAACCCGATCAGCGTCATCCTGATCTGTTACCGGCGTTTTCTGCTGCACCCCCAGGAGATGGGAGAAGGGCGTTTCGGACTCTCGGAACCGGTGACCATCAATCAGGGCGTTCCGTGGCCCTACTTCCTTCTCTCGATTCTCCTTTGCTTCGCCATCTTTTTTGGCGGGTACCGGTTTTTCAATCGCCGGAAATGGCGGTTTGTGGAGCAACAGTAACGATGCCGAACGCGATCGAAATCCGGGGGCTTCACAAGACCTTTCGCGTCGTCGAACGCCGTTTCGCCGGGATCAAGGGGCAACTCGGCGCACTGCTGCGCGGCGTCCGTCCGGAGACGGCGGTCATCAACGCCCTTCGGGATGTCCACCTGGACGTCGCGGTCGGCGAGACACTCGCAGTCATCGGGCGAAACGGTTCCGGTAAATCGACGCTCCTCTCGCTGGTCGCCAACGTCATGAAACCGGACAGCGGCACGATCGCTTTTCCGGCGTCCCAGGACCCGCGACACCCGAAAATCGCCCCCCTGCTGGAGGTCGGCGCGGGCTTCCACCCGGACCTGACCGGCGAACGCAACGTCTATTTCAACGGGTCGATCCTCGGAATCACCCGCGCGGAAATGGCCCGACGTTACGACGATATCGTCGCCTACGCCGATTTCGCCGAGCCACGTTACCTCCAGTCCGAAGTTCGGACCTACTCCTCCGGAATGAAAGTCCGCCTCGGTTTCGCCGTCGCCGTACACACGGACCCGGAAATCATCCTGATGGACGAGACGTTCGCCGTCGGCGACGAGGCTTTTCAGGAAAAGTGCTACCGGAAAATTCATGAGTTTCAGGCGGAACGCCGCACCATTCTCCTGGTTTCCCACGATATGCAGGCGGTTCGCCGGGTAGCTACCCGTGCCGTCTGGATCGATCGCGGCAGAATATCGGCCGAAGGCGAGGTCGAACGGGTGATCGACGCCTATCA
>JANRLW010000127.1:0-41325 GCA_033762295.1 Capsulimonadales bacterium | reverse complement strand
GGCTGGAGGATATTTACATCCTCAATGCCGACACCTTGGCCGGCGCAAAGCGGTTCGGCGATCATCTTTTTGCGTTTCGGAACGGCGAACGGGTCGACCTGTTCGCCCTGCCGGAGAACCATGGCGCGATCAACCGGGTGGCCGGTCGTTCGGTCTGCGCCCTGGACCGTCACGGGATGGGAACCTACGGGATGGTGGTCGCCAACTATGGTGGGCCGATGCGATTGTACGAGCGTACCGACGGCGACGTACTGTACGATCACGCGCGCCAGGCCCGGATCGCCTTTGTCACCGGGGGGCGTTCGCTGATCGCGCTGCCCCTGGTGTCCCCGCCCGGACAACTGGACCTGTTCGCCGCGACCGAGAACGGTCCGAATCTTCTCTTTCGCTCCAACGGCGACGGGACATTCACGGAGATGGCGGCGGAGGCGGGACTGACCGACGAGTGGGCGCATGGACGGGGCGTCGCCGCTCTGGATGCGGACAGTACCGGCCTGTTCGATCTGGTGATCGGGAACTGGCAGGACGAGCACCGGTTCCGAATGCAGACCGCGCCGGGCATCTTCGCCGATGCCGCCACGCCCGAAATGCGTCGGCCCTCGGCGGTACGGACCGTCATCGTCGCCGATTTCGATAACGATGGGCACGAGGAGATTTTCTTCAACAACATCGGTGAACCGAACCGTCTCTTCGCCCAGCGATTCGGCTACTGGAACCGGGTGGAGATCGGCGACGCCGAGGAACCGAACGGCTACGGGACCGGGGCGGCGGTCGCGGACCTGGACGGTGACGGTCGCCTGGAACTGCTGATCGCGCACGGCGAACAGGAGGCCCAGCCCCTGTCGCTGTACCACGCCGCGCCGACGCCGAATCATTACCTGCGGATTCAACCGCTGACTCGCGCGGGCGCGCCGGCCCGTGGGGCGTTTGTCGCCCTCACCGCCGGGGGGCGAACTCAGCGGCGGGTCATCGACGGCGGTAGCGGCTACCTTTGCCAGATGGAACCGGTTGCGCACTTCGGGCTCGGGTCGGTGCGCCAGGTGGATCGAGTTCGCATCGTCTGGCCCGGTGGGGCGACCGCCGTTCTCGAAACGCCGCAGATCGACGGCACGATCCGGGTGCCCTATCCCGTGAACCTTATCGAATAGCCTCGAATCGCCTCAGAACCGGATATCGAACGAAACCCAGCGGCCCGACCGGTCGCGGCGGACGAACGGCGCGGTGAGCAGGCCCGCCGGCTGCGCTCGCTCGACCCGCGCCAGAACGTAGCCCAGCGCCGCGCCCGCCAGGACATCGTGCCGGTAATGCCGCCGGAGCTTTACACGGGAGGCTCCGATAAGGCCCGCGCCCAGAAACCAGAGCGGCGTCTCGCCCCGGTGCCAGTGCGACTCCATGGCGGCGATGGCAAAGGCGGCGGAGGCATGCCCGGACGGGAAACTTTCCCGGTTCGAACCGTCCGGTCGCTCCTCCCGCGTCAGGCGTTTCAGACCCTGCGTCACCAGCCCCGTCACCAGCAGAGCGTCCGCCGTCCGCCCGGTTCGCTCCCCGCCGGAGGAACCGTCGATCAGGACCGGCCGCAAAACCCCGAGGCCCAGATACAGGAGATTGCCGGTACCGGAGGCGAACTGCCAGGATCGGCGGTCGGACGAATCGTCCGACCGTTGGGCGAATACCGGGAGAGCGCCGCCCGAAAGGAACAGAATCAGCAGAATCACCGGAAGCCGCAACGGCAGCGCCACGGATCGCATGTCAGAACCCCGTTCCCGATTTTCCGCGATAAAGGATAACCGGCGGCGGCGCGGTCCCGATCGACTTCCGTTGCGCCTTCTCGGCGCGCACTTCGTCGAGGAATCCGGCGACCTGATGCGGGGCGGTCTGCGGCTTTTGAAACGCCTCGGCAAAGACGGCGGCGAACTGGTCGAAATCATGGGACAGGTCGAAAACCATGATGCCCTGGGTGGTCGCCACCGCTGCCTGCAACGCCTTTTTCAGCGCCTCCGGTTTGTTTTTGAACCGGTCCAGTTGAAGACCCGCGTAAACGAAGGTTTCGTCGTTGACCGCCCGGTTCGAGAATTGACCGGCGGCCTCCACCGTTTCGCCGATGTCGGAACTGTTTGCCGCGGCCTCATGGATGCTGGCGATCTCATAGTAACAGCCGGTCGTCACGAAATCGACCAGACCCGCCCACCCGGTCCGGCGATAGGCATCGTTGAGAAAGCGAAAGCCCGCCTGGAGATCGGTCGCACCCCAGTTCGCCCCGACGTCCGGGTAGTCGGGGTACCAGGAGCCGACATAGGTGGCGACCAGCGCGTTCGGACGGTCCGTTTTTACTTTCCGCACGACCTCAGCCATGAAATTCCGGAGGTTCAACGCGCGGAAGGTGAGCCAGGCGTCAAAATACGGTCCCGGAACGACACTGCGCGAAAGCGACGGAAAGTTGACTTCGTAACGGAAAACGTCGTCCGGCCATTGAATCCCCTTGCCGTCCAGATAGGCTTCGAACTCACGCCGGGTCGATTCGGAAAAGTCGGCGTTGAGCGAGGCGTAGCGAAGACGGTCGTCAAAGATGATGCCGTCGACCGGATATCCGTTGATGATCTCCGACACCATGTTCAGCAGCCGTTGCCGGACATCCGGATGATGCGGGTTGGTCATCAGCGGCACCTGGCGATCGATACGCTGGCCGATCGGGACGAACGCGGGCGTCGTGTCCATGGTCAGTCGGTAGCCGGGAACGGCATTGAAAATCAGAAAATTCCGGGAAGCGGGAGCGGTGGCGATCAGGGCCGCACCGCCCTCCGGAACGGCGACGCCGAGGGTGGCGACCGCCGCTCCCGCGACCTGCGCCACGACGGTATCGTTACGGTCGACCAGAGCGATCAGGGCGTTCGGGTCCGCTTTCCAGCGGGACAGGTCGGTATAAACCGCCAGATCCTCCGGGTTGCGCGGCGGGATATTGGCGCGATCCGTCAACGGATAGGCCGGGGTGCCGAGAATATCCCGCCGCACTTTCAGGTCCGGCTCGTAGAGAACCGTCTGCCACTGCGGGTTGTCCCAGCCCGGTCCCTTCCCCGGAAAGTCCCGGTGCCCTTCGGAGAAGGCGTTCATATTGACCAGAAGGGAGATCCCCTGCGCCTTCGCCTGGGCCGCCATCTCCTTCAGCGGGTCGAAATCGAGGGGAAGCGTCTGCGTTTTCCAGGGACGCACCCATTCCGTCATCTTCGGCGCGTACTTGCTGGGATACAGAGTCAGCCCGATAATCGGCTTGACTTCGAAGACGATCGTGTTAAACCCGGCTTGTTTGATCTTCGAGATCAGGGTCGCGATTTTCGCGTCGCTGTTGACCTTATCGAGGTTGGCCGTGGCGTCGATCCAGAGGATGCGCGCCTGGTAACCCTTCTCCCGCGTCCGTTGCTGCGCGATGCCGACCCCGTTGTTCGCCTCATCCAGATTCGCAAACGGCAGGTTCGGAAACGGCAGGTAGGGGACCCGAGCGAGCGGCGGCGGCACCCGGATCGGTTCGGGCAACGGAGTCGAGGGCCGCACTTCCGTCGTCGCGGGCGTGTTCGGGGGGACCGGGGACGTCGGCTCCTGTGCCGAAGCGGGTTGGGCCATCGTCAGCGTCGGAATCAGCAGGACAGGAAGGAGACGAAATACAAGGGACGGTTTCCACATATTCGACATAGTCAACGGCCCTAGTGTATTGCGTCCGGGCGGTTTCCGCCACCGCCCGGACGGACCCGACGAGGGTGCGGATAGGTCGGTACTCTCAGTACAACTGGCCGAAACGGACGTAGAACCGCTTCTTTCCGGCGTCGCCGACACTGAGGCCGATCGCAACCGGGCCGACGAGCGTCGGAGTGAACGCGCTCAGGTGCAGGTCCCGGCGTCGGGTACGGTCGCCCACGGAAAACACCTGGCCGTCCTCGTACCAGGCACCGAGGTGGAGCGCGCCTCCCAGAAGGGCGGACCTCGGGGTCAGACGCCGGACATAGCCGACCGACCCGAATCGGTAACGCTCACCGCGCAGTTCGCCGTTGAAATGGGCGGTGAGACGGAAGGGACCGCCCAGCGCGAACCGTTCGGCCAGCGGTGCCCGTCCGTTGGTCTGTTCGCCGAAGTTGACGATGGTCTGGACCGTTTCCATCCGGGAAATCGGGAAGACGAACCAGTTCTCCGCCGAGAATTGACCGTACCCCCGCCCGGAATCGGGCGCCCTCTGATACCACTCGCCCCGCACATGACTGTAGAGACCGGAACGCGGGATAATGGGATCGTCCTGTCCGTCGTAGACGTAACGGAACGTGGTCGTGGAAATCGTTCCCTGCGCATCGCTCAAACCGGGGATGGCGCGCGGCGTATATTCCCGATTGCCGAACCGCTGACCGACGCGAACCTGGGAAAAACGACCCAGATCGACGCCGAGGTCCAGTCCGACGGCGGTTTCGTCGGTGGCAAAGGTCGTGGAAGGGACGGTCGGCACCGAAATACCCCGCTCCCAGCGGCGAGTGTACGCCGACGGCAGGACGAAGACCGAACGGAACGGCAGCGGACGGTACCACTCCCAGGACAGTTCGCGCCGCGACCCCAGACGCAGGTCGGTCCGGTATTCGTCCGATGCGTCCAGACCGCGACCGATGAAGTTGGCCCGAACATGAAAGACCGTCTGCACATTGTCGGTGTTGCCGGAATCGATCGAAAGATTGGCCAAAAAGTAGGGCGGTCCGTAGGGCTTCTCCTTGGGGCGGATCGCCAGGGCGGGCTGCCCTCCCAGGGTTGTGCGGTTGTAGGAAATGCTTTCGAAAATTCCGGTCCCGGTAAGATAGTCCAGGTCACGGATCAGTTCGCGGGTATCGTCATCCGAAGAGGCGTCCGGACGAATCGTGAAGGTGCGCCCGGCGTACTTCCGAAGAAATGTCAGAAGGTAGGAGTTCAGGCGCGGATCGAACGGACGGGACGGGTCCTGGGGAATTATGGTGACACGGGTGGGCGTCACGGAAAGGCGTCGTCGGCTCCCCTTGGTCGCGACGTAGGCTTCCCAGTCGGCGGGCGTCAGTTGAAATGGCAGAAACGCCGCCCGGTTCCTCTCCGCTTCCGCGTAGCCGATCGCGGCCAGTTCGCGCCACCGGGCGAAATCCTCAACGGAGAAGTTGCCGATCCGCGCGACCAGCGGAATATGTGACAGTTCGGGAAAACGGTCGACCAGAGCGATGCTCCGCTCGACATTCTCGTTGGTCACGGCGGCGATCAGACGACCGATCACGTCGAACAGGTTGGACGGCGTCGGATCACGGCGAATTCCGGTGCTGACCGACTGTGGCGGTTTATCTCCGGGAGGTTCCGATTTATCTCCGGTGGCCTCCGCGGATTCGTCGGATTCCCCTTTCAATCGCACGGTGACGACGACCTCCGGACGCCAGGTGGCGGGGCGATCCGGACCAGGGACCATCGTCGCCGTCGGCAGGTTCTCGAAAACCGCGCCGTCGACGTAGGAGCGACGATTCGCATCGACCGTCGTAAACACCAGCGGGATCGCCATGCTGGACCGCATCGCCTGACCGAGAGAACCGGACGAGAAGCGGACGATCCGGCCTTCGTTCAGCTCGACGGAGGTGCAGCGAAACGGGATCGGAAGATCGTCGAACGAGATCTCATCCGGGTAGGGAAGGGTCAGCCGGGAAAGCAGGATGCTGACCGGGTAGACGGAGTCCAGACCGGTCTGCGAAGTGAACCCGCGACCGAACTCCAGATTGTTTTGGAACTCACGGGCGTCCTCCTTACGCCGGAAGGTTCGCAGACGGTGCGGCGTCGAGGAGCGGAACAGGTCGTCCCAGTCGATCCGCGAAAGCTGCGCCTTCATCTCCGGAACGGTCATCCCGGTGGCGTACAGCCCGCCGATCAACGCGCCCATGCTGGTTCCGGCCAGGTAATCGATCGGAATCCGGTTCTCCTCCATCCACTGGAGGACGCCGAGATGGGCGAACCCGTAGGACGAACCGCCGGAAAGGACCAGGCCGATCCGTTTTCGCGCCACAGCCTCCTGCGCCCGACCGGGACGGATCGGACACAGGAAACCGGCGAGCAACAGGAGGAGCGCCAAAGTCGAACGCATCAGGCGGTATCCAGCCCGTAGACGTCGCGATACTTCCGGTTCAGGTAACGTAAATAGGAACGAGACTGCGCCGGTTCGCCACAGATCCGCTCGACCAGTTCGGCCGGAAGATAACGGCGACCGGGTTTGTGCACCTTTTCCCGCAACCAGTTCAGAAGCCCGGTATACTCGCCTTTTTCGAGGTCCGAGGGAATCTGCGGGTCCTGAGCGACGGCCGTTTCATACAGTTGCGCCGACAGGATCGAACCCAGCGCGTACGTCGGGAAGTACCCGAAACTCGCGCCGCTCCAGTGGACATCCTGCAGGCAGCCCTCGGCGTCGTTCGACGGCACGATACCGAGGTACTCTCGCATCCGCTCGTTCCATGCCTCCGGAATGTCGTCCACCGTCAACTGTCCGTTGATCATGGCCTGTTCCAGTTCGAAGCGCAACATGATATGAAGCCCGTAGGTTACCTCGTCGGCCTCGACCCGGATCAGCGAGGGCTGGACCTTATTGATGGCGCGATAGAACGCATCGAGGGAGACATCGTCCAGAACGCCGGGGAAGGCGGCCTGCAGTTCCGGATAAAAGACGTTCCAGAAGGCGCGGGAACGGCCCACGATGTTCTCCCACAGGCGCGACTGCGACTCATGGAAGCCGAGAGACGCCGCGCCGGACAGCGGGGTATCGTCGTCCTTCGGATCGAACCCGAGTTCGTAAAGGGCATGTCCGGTCTCATGGATCGTCCCCATCAGCGCACAGGGCAGCCAGTTCCGGTCGTAGCGGGTGGTGATCCGGACGTCATTGCGGGTGAACGATGTGCAGAACGGATGGACGGCTTTATCGAGTCGGCCGCGTTCGAAATCGTAGCCGAGCCGCCGGATGACCGAGAGCGAGAACGCGGCCTGTTTCTCCTCGGCGAAATCGCGTCGCAGGGGGCTGTCGTCGATCTCCGGCGCGGCGGCCAGGGTCTGCACCAGCGAAACGAGGCCCGGACGAATCTCCTCGAAGACCCGGCGCACCTCGGCCGTTTTCATTCCCGGCTCATATTGATCGAGCAGGGCATCGTACATCTCCGTCTCGTATCCGTAGCACTGGGCCACCTGGCGTGACAGATCGAGAAGGTGAGACAGAGAGGGAGCGAAAAGCGACCACCGGGAGTCGCTTCGCGCCTTGACCCAGATTTCGTGCGCCAGGGCGACGGATTTGTTCAACTCCGCCACCAGCGAGGAGGGGATTTTGACGCTTTTATCGAAATCGCGGCGAATCACCCGGAGGGTCAGCGCCGCATCCCCGTCCGGCGGCGCGCCCGCCAGTTCCTGTTCGGCGGCGGCGAGCAGGCCGGCGGTTTCTTCGGCGACGAACATCTCGTGGGCGATTCGACCGATTAACGCGGTCTGTTCGGCGCGTTCCTGCGCCCCGCCCCGCGGCATGTAACACTGCTGATCCCATTCCAGCACGGCGGTGGCCGTATGCAGGTGGCCGATCTCGGCCAGACGGGCAAGAAGTTTTTGATAATTTTCCATATTAAAACCCGGTGTGGAGAGGAGGTTGCTCTCATCGTAGCCGATTTCGCCCGGTTTACGGTGCGAACGGCCTAGGCGATATGCGCTCCCCGCGCCTCGACGTAAAGCGCGTATAAGGATTGGGATGCGGTCATGTACAGGACGTTCCGTTTCGGTCCGCCGAAACAGACGTTGCTGCACATCTCCGGCAGACGAATCCGGCCGATTCGTTCGCCGTCCGGAGCGAAGATATGGACCCCGTCAAAACCCGGACCGCCGAT
Organism: Capsulimonadales bacterium; assembly: GCA_033762295.1. Lineage (GTDB taxonomy): Bacteria > Armatimonadota > Armatimonadia > Armatimonadales > Armatimonadaceae > JANRLW01. The sequence continues at coordinate 33,445 of JANRLW010000127.1, read as the reverse complement.
TGCCGCCGCCCACAGATTGCCGTCGGTGTCCGTGCGGATGCCGTCCGAACACCCGTGTATCGTCCGCCCACCGATGCGCAGGGTCATCCGAACGAACTCCCGCCCGCCGCCCAATCCCGTTCCGTCGTCGGTGACGTCCCACACCGTGATGTTCCGGGGCGTTCCCGTGTCGACAATATAGAGCCGACGGTAGTCGGGTGAGAAACAGAGTCCGTTCGGCTTATCCGGCGCGTCGGTCACCAGATCGATGCGTCCGGTCGCCGGGTCGATGCGATAGACGGCTTCCTTGATCTCGAGCGGACCTTTGTTGCCTTCGTAATCGAACATCGACCCGTACCCGGGGTCGGTGAACCAGATGCCGCCGTCCGGATGAACGACGACATCGTTGGGTGCGTTGAACGGTTTGCCCTGCCAGCGATCGGCCAGGACGGTGACCGTTCCGTCGTACTCGTAGCGGACGACCCGCCGGGTGCCATGCTCGCAGGCGATCTGCCGCCCCTGGTAGTCGAAGGTGTTTCCGTTGGCGTAGTTCGACGGCGCACGTAAGCGCGAGACGTGCCCGTCCTCGGGCAACAGCCGATGCTGGACGTTGTTCGGAATATCGCTCCACAGAAGGTAGCTGCCCGCCCCATGCCAGGCGGGGCCTTCCGCCCAGAGCATTCCGGTATATAGCCGACGAATCGTCGTGTTGCCGATACGGTACCGATCGAAGCGCGGGGACAGCGTCAGAATATCCGGGTCCGGGTAACGGATCGGTGGAGCGTCCGGACCGAAGTCCCGGGGCGGACCGGCGGCTTCGTCAGGGGGCCGAAGGGTGCGTCGCATCGCCGTTTACTCCTCCGCCTTCCCCAGCTGAGCGAGCAGGAAAGCGTATTCGAACGCGATCTCCCGGAGGGCATCGTAGCGGCCCGACGCGCCCCCGTGTCCGGCGTCCATGTTGGTCTTCAGCAACAGAAGATTCGGATCGGTCTTCAGGGTTCGTAATTTGGCCGTGTATTTCGCCGGTTCCCAGTACATGACCTGTGAATCGTTCAGCGACGTCGTAATCAGGATCGCCGGATAGTCCTTCGCTTCGAGATTGTCATAGGGCGAGTAGGAGAGCATGTATTCGAACGCCGCCGGTTCGTTCGGATTGCCCCACTCCAGATACTCCTGTACGGTCAACGGCAGGGTGGCATCGAGCATCGTATTGATGACATCCACGAACGGCACATCGGAGATGACGGCCCTGAACAGGTCGGGCCGAAGGTTGACGACGGCGCCCATCAGGAGCCCGCCCGCACTGCCGCCCTGAATGGTCAGACGGTCGGAGGAGGTGTACTTCTCGGCGATCAGGTGTTCGGCACAGGCGATGAAGTCGGTGAAGGTGTTCTTCTTGTTCATCATTTTGCCCTGATCATGCCACGCCTTGCCCATCTCCGCCCCGCCCCGGATATGGGCGATCGCGACCGTGATACCGCGTTCGATCAGGGAAAGCCGGTTGGTGCTGAAGGTGATCGGGTAGGAGAAGCCGTAGGAACCGTAGGCGATCAGGTGCAGGGGCGCGGAACCGTCCCGAACCAACCCCTCTTTATAGACCAGCGAGATCGGGATTTTCGTCCCGTCGGCGGCGGTCGCGACGATACGCTCCGACCGAAGACCGGACGGATCGTATCCGCTCGGAATCTCCTGCCGTTTCTTCAGTTCGGCGACACGAGTCCGGAGGTCGTAGTCGTAGACCGAGGACGGGGTGACCAGCGACTGGTAGACATATCGAAGCGTCGAGGTATCGAACTCCGGGTTCACTCCGACCGAGGCGGAATAGGCGGGTTCGGGGAACGCCGGATAGTGCGTGTCGCCGCTCGCCAGTTCGGTGATACGGAGGCGCGGCAGTCCGCCCTCCCGTTCCGAACAGATCAGGAAATCGCGGAAGAGATCGACCCGTTCCAGCAGAGTCTCCGGGCGATGGGGGAGGATTTCGACCGCTTTCGACAGGTCCGGCTCGGACGTCGGCACGGTCACCAGACGGAAGTTCCTGCCCCGGTCGTTGATCCGGAGGTAGAAGGATTCGCCGTGATGGTCGGGATAGTACTCGATCTCCGTCCGGCGGGGGAAAAGGAGTTTCGGGGCGGATTCGGGGGCGTCGTCGGTGAGGAAACTCGCCTCGGTCGTCACCGAGGAGGCGGAAAGGAAAATGATAAACTGCTTGCTCCGCGTTCGGTAGGCATAGGCGCGGTATAGCTCGTCGGCTTCCTCGTAGACCGGGATGTCGCTCTCCTTCGGCTGTCCGAGACGATGTCGGCACACCCGGTAGGGACGTTTGGCGGCGTCCTCGACCCCGTAGAAAACGGTTTCGTTGTCTCCGGCGAAGAAGGCGAAGGTGATTTTGCCGAGGTCATCCGGAAGGTCCTCGCCGGTCGTCAGGTCACGAATCCGTCCGTAGTACTCCCGGAAGCCGGAATGGTCGATGCTGTAAACGAGGAAGCGACCGTCATCGGAGGGGGAATAGGCACCGAGCGCGGTGAACGGTTTGTCCTTTCCGATCTCGTTCAGGTCGAGGACGACCTGCTCTGGGGCGTTCGGATCGCCCGCCTTGCGGCAGTGGATCGGGTAGGACTTTCCCTCTTCCGTTCGCGTGTAATAGAAGAATGCCCCCTGGCGATAGGGAACGTTTTCATCCGTCTCCTTGATCCGTCCGAGCATCTCACGATAGAGTCGCTCCTGCAGGTCTTTTGTCGGCTGCATGATCCGCTCCTGATAGGCGTTCTCCGCCTTCAGGTACTCGAGGACCTCCGGGTTCGTCTTCTCCCGGAGCCAGAAGTAATCGTCTTTTAGCTCCCGACCGTGGATCGTGAAAACACGGGGGCGTTTCGTGGCAACGGGAGGAATAGGTTCCGCAGTCATCGATGGCATCGCTTTCGGATGGAGATTCGGAGCGGGCGCACCGCGACGACGCGGGCGGCGATCCTTCCGATGCCTCTATTCGCTTCGGATCGGCAAATCTCCTGTTCGATCCTGAGGTGCTGACCCACGGCGCGGCACCGACCCGTTCATCGCATCGTAGAAGGCCAGGGTATAAAAGTTGCGTTTAATTATGGTAGTATTCAGACAGGCTTATAAGTAATTCAGCGGAAAACAGAGGGTAATTATTTGAAGTCAGGCAGGGCATCTTCCGCAGATGGAACCGGCGAAGGACACATGCCTTCGGAAACGAAACAGGAGAAATTCGCCGCCTTTCAGTACCGTATTCCGGAACGAATCGCCACCGGCTACCCTCTTTCCGAAATTCTGGAGGAGATCACGTCGGCGGTCGAGCAACTGATTCCCGGCGCCCTCTGCTCCATTCTGCTGGTCGATCGCGACGGTCGCCGTCTCCGGGTCGCTGCCGGCCGGAGTCTGCCCGCCGAGTTCAACACCGCCATTGACGGGATTGACATCGGGCCGACGGTCGATTCCTGGGGGACGGCGGTGCACCGTCAGGAACCGGTCTTCATTGCCGATATCGCTACCGACCCGCTGCGGACGGATTTTCACGACCTGGCGCTTCGTTTCGGTCTGCTCGCCTGCTGGTTCTTCCCCGTGTTCTCGGTCCGGCGGGGCGAGGAGTGCGTCCCACCGCACGTCTTCGGTACGTACGGTATCTACCTTCCCGCCCCGGCCGTGCCGACCGCCGACGAGGAACGCATCGGGACCTGGGCGGCGCGTCTTACCGGCCTGGTGCTCGATAACGACAGCGCGTTCCGGGCGCTGCGCGACCGTGAGGACGCGCTTCGAACCTCCGAAACCGAACTGAAATCGCTGTTCGCGTCGATGAAAGAGTATATTTTCGTCCTGGATCGGAACGGCGTCTACCGGAAAGCGGCTCCGACCAACGAGGACGCGCTGAAAAAGGTCGGAGACACTCTGGATCGCCATTTTCCGACCGAAGTCGCCGACCGTTTTCTGAAGACAATTCGTCAGGTGCTGGACAACCGGGCGGCGACCGCCCTGGAGTATCCGCTGTCGCTCAACGGCAACGAACGCTGGTTTTCGACCAATGTCTCGCCGCTCTCGGAGGACACCGTTCTCTGGGTCGCGAGAGACATTACCGACCGCAAACGAGCCGAGGAGGCGCTGCAACAAAGCGAGAGCCGTTTTCGTCAACTGGCCGACGCCTCTCCGGGGGTGATTTTCAGCTATGTCGAAACCGGAGAGCGATCGTTCCGTTTTCTCTTGTTGACGCCCGCGTTCGAAGCCATCCATGAAATCCCGATGGCGGACGCGTTGCGAGACCCGGATCAGGTTCTGCGGCAGTTTCATCCGGACGACACGGACGGTTACTGGGAACGGGTGGCGCACAGCCGGGAGACGCTCGGGCGATTCGAATACGAGTGGCGTATTCGGACACCGTCCGGAAAAGTCAAATGGCTGAGCGCCAGCGCCCAGCCGGAAGTGAGGGAGAACGGCGAGGTCCTCTGGCATGGCGTCGCGCTCGATGTCACGGATCGCAAGGAGGCGGAAGCCCGTTTTCTCCATCTGGCCGCCAATATGCCGGGGGTCATCTATCAGGAGGTACGGCATGGTGACGGTACAAGGGAACTGCTCTATATCAGTCCGGGTTGTCGCGGAGTCTGGGAGCAGGAACCGGAAACGATGCGGAGTCTCGCCTGTTCGATCCTGAACGGGGCGCATCCGGAGGACGTGACGGCGCTCGAGGAGTCCCTGATGATGGCGGTCGAGTCGCTTCAGCCGTGGCACTGGGAATGGCGTATCGTGCTTCCTTCGGGGCGACTGAAGTGGTTGCGCGGATCGGCCAAACCGAAACCGTTGCCCGATGGCAGTATGCTTTTCGATGGCGTGATCCTGGATGTCAGCGAACAAAAGCGCGATCAGGAGCTGATCGCCTATAACGCGCTCCATGATCCCCTCACCGGGCTGCCGAACCGAACGCTGCTGCTGGAACGACTGGAACTGGCGATCAAACGCGCCCGGAGGATCGACAGCTACGGGTACGCGGTTCTGTTTCTGGACCTCGATCGCTTCAAAGTCATTAACGACAGCCTGGGCCATCTGGCCGGCGACGTCGTTCTGAAGCGGATCGCCCGCCGTCTGCAATCGCACCTGCGCGGCGTCGATCTGGTGGCTCGGATCGGCGGCGACGAGTTCGTCATTTTGCTCGAGGATGTCGGAGATACCGATCAGGCCGTTCTGATCGCGGAGCGCATTCTGGAAGATTTCCGTCTGCCGGTGCCGCTGAATGACGGCGAGGTCGTGATTGATACGAGTATCGGGATCGCCATGGGATCGGCCACGTACCGCCGCGCCGCAGAACTGTTGCGCGATGCCGATATCGCCATGTATAAAGCGAAAGCGCTGGGAAGCGGGAATTATCGCCTTTTCGACGCGGAGATGCATATCCAGGCGGTGAACCGACTGACTCTGGAAACCTATCTGCGCCGGGCGCTCGAGCGGGAGGAGTTCGAGGTTTACTACCAGCCGATCATCGACCTGCGACGGGATCGTCTGGTGGGTTTCGAAGTGCTGACACGGCTTCGGCATCCGAGCCACGGATTCGTCGCGCCGGACGAGTTCGTGCCCGTGGCCGAGGAGACCGGATTGATCGTTCCCCTCGATCAATGGGTGCTGTATTCCGCCTGTCGACAGATGGCGGAGTGGGCCGCGTATCCCGCCGCCCGGTCGCTGTCCGTCAGTATCAACCTGTCGGCTCAGGACCTGCGAAAGACGAACCTGATCAACGATATCGACCGGACGATGGCGGTGACCGGCCTTGCCGGAACCGCCATTACACTGGAAATCACCGAAAGTATGCTGATTGAAAATATCGGCAAGACGATCGAACTGCTGACGCAACTGAAGGAGCGGGAGATCCGGATCAGTATCGATGATTTCGGAACCGGCTATTCCTCGCTGAGCTACCTGCATCGTCTTCCGGCCAACAGCCTGAAGATCGACCGATCGTTTGTCGGTCAGATGCAGATGGGCAATCGGAACTACCAGATCGTCAGTACCATCGTCGCGCTCAGCAATCAACTGGGTCTGGATGCGGTTGCGGAGGGTATTGAGACCCCCCGGCAACTCTGGTGGCTGCGCCAGCTGGGATGTGAGTTCGGCCAGGGATACCTTTTCGCGCATCCCCTGTCCGCACGCGAAATCGAGGAACGCTTTCTCCGTGTCGAACCACCGGCGTTCTGCGAACCGCATCTGCTCTCGACGTTTCACCGGCGCACGGAGTGAAACCGTCAGACGACGGAGCGAGCGGAGACGGCCTGTTCCTGACGTCCGGGCGCGCGGGCGAGCAGTTTGTTCAGGGCGTGCAGATACGCTTTCGTCGCTGCGACGATGATATCGGTGTGGGCCGCATGACCGGAAAACACCTCGTCCTCGGCACGAATCCGGATCGTGACCCCGGCCTGCGCATCCGTCCCTTCCGTCACCGACTGTAAAGAGATTTCGATCAGTTCGTTCGGCACACGCACGATTCGATTGATCGCCCGGTAAACGGCATCGACCGGGCCGTTGCCGGTGTCGGCGTCCATCAGGATCGCGCGGTTTTCGTGACGCAGCTTGACGGTTGCCGTGGGGATCGAACTGTCTCCGCAGGTCACCTGCAACTGAACGAGTTCGTAGACCTGATGGATGGCGCGGCCCTCGTCGCTGGCGATGGCTTCCAGGTCTTCATCGTAGACGATCTTCTTGCGGTCGGCGACGGTCAGGAAACGATGATAGATGCGCTCGAACTGCTCGTCGTCGAAGACGTGACCCAGCTCGCCCAACCGGTGCCGAACTCCGGCACGCCCGGACCGGGGCGACAGGATGATCTTGCTTTCGTTGATGCCGACGTCCTTCGGGTCGATGATCTCGTAGGTTGTGCGCTCCTTGAGGACACCGTCCTGGTGGATGCCCGAACTATGGGCAAAGGCGTTCGCCCCGACGATCGCCTTGTTCGGTTGGACCAGAATGCCGGTCAGGTTGGAGACGAGGCGCGAGGTCTTGTAGATTTCGGCGCTGACGATTCCGGTATCGACCTGGTAGAAACTCTTCCGGGTTCGGAGGGCCATGACGATCTCCTCGAGCGACGTATTGCCCGCCCGTTCGCCGATCCCGTTCACCGTGCATTCCACCTGCCGCGCTCCGGCACGGACCGCCGCCAGACTGTTGGCGGTCGCCATGCCGAGGTCGTTGTGACAGTGCGCGGAAAAGATCGCCCGATCGGCGTTCGGCACCCGTTCGAGCAGCGTCCGGAAGATCGCCGCATACTCCTCCGGCGTGGCGTAGCCGGTGGTATCGGGGACATTGATGACGGTCGCTCCGGCGGCGATTACCGCTTCCACGACACGGCAGAGGTAGTCCGGGTCCGCGCGACCGGCATCTTCGGTAAAATATTCGATATCCTCACAGCCAAGGCTCCTGGCGAACGCCACCGCATTGACCCCGATCTCCAGCGCCTCGTCGCGCGACTTGCGCAATTTGTGTTGAAGGTGGTTATCGGAAACGCCGAGACCGGTGTGAATACGCGGTCGTCCGGCGTCCTTGACGGCATCCCAGGCGACCTGAATATCCTCTTTGCGGGCGCGGGTCAGGGCGCAGACGGTCGCGGTCCGGACCGTCGCCGAAATCCGGCGCACCGCTTCAAAGTCGCCGGGGGAGGAGATCGGGAATCCGGCCTCGATGATATCGACGCCGAGCCGCTCCAACTGGCGCGCGATTTCGAGCTTTTCATCCACGGTCAGGGCCGCGCCGGGCGACTGCTCGCCATCCCGCAGGGTAGTGTCGAAGATATGAATTCGGTTCGTCATGGGTTCAGACCAGGCGTCGCACGTTTCCGCTGTGAGCGTTCCGTTCCGGGAGACGAGGACGCTCGTTCGGGATGGAATTCCGGGTTGTTTTGCCAGTAGAACCATCCCCAGAAGATCATCGAAAGCAACAAAAGACCGGCTCCGACTCCGACGGTCAGGCAGCCCTCCTCGGGCGAAAAAGGACGGACCGGTTTTTTACCGGGACGGTCGAACGGATTCGGTTTGATATCCGGCATAGGTGCTAGGTGCGGGGAGTCGGGGACAGGTTCCTGTTACCTGACACCCGGCTCCCCGGCACCGTAACCTCCTGCTGTTCTAGAGTTCGATCTCGCGGGTCGCGGTGCCGATACCGACCTTTTGGACCGGCGTTTCGACGGTTTCGGCGGAGACCTGGGTGCGCGGCTTGATCCAGGACATCATGCTGCGCAGTTCCGCGCCGACCTGCTCGATCAGGTGGTTCCGGTCACGATTCGCCAGGGCATTGAACTCCGGACGACCGGCGCGGTTCTCCAGAATCCACTCCTTGGCGAACTTACCCTTCTGAATCTCGTCGAGAATACGCTTCATCTCCTTTTTGGTGTCCTCGTTGACGATGCGCGGGCCGCGGGTCATGTCGCCGAACTGTGCGGTATCGGAGATGGAGTAGCGCATCCCGGCGATCCCCGCCTCGTACATCAGGTCGACAATCAGTTTGAGTTCGTGCAGACACTCGAAGTAGGCGATCTCCGGTTGATATCCGGCCTCGACCAGGGTTTCGAACCCGGCCTTGACCAGGGCGGTCGCGCCGCCGCAGAGAACGGCCTGCTCGCCGAAGAGGTCGGTCTCGGTCTCCTCGCGGAAGGTGGTCTCCAGAACGCCCGCGCGGGTGCCGCCGACCCCCTTGGCCCAGGCGAGCGCGATGTCCTTCGCCTTGCCGGTGGCATCCTGATGGATGGCGATCAGACACGGGACACCCTTGCCCTCGACAAAAACCCGACGAACGAGGTGACCGGGGCCTTTCGGAGCGACCATGAAGACATCGACGTTGTTCGGCGGAACGACCTGACCGAAGTGGATGTTGAAACCGTGTCCGAACGCGATCGCCTTGCCCTCGGTCAGGTGCGGTTCGATGCTCTCCTTGTAGACCGCGGCCTGGAACTCATCATTGATGAGAACCATGATGACATCGGCCTTCGCGGCGGCCTCCGCGACCGGGAGGACCTCAAAGCCGTCGGCCCTGGCCTTCTCGGTGGACTTTCCGGGGCGCAGACCGATGAGGACGTTCTGCCCGGACTCGCGCAGGTTCAGCGCGTGCGCATGTCCCTGAGAACCATAGCCGACGACCGCCAGGGTCTTGTTGCGAAGGGCGTCGAAGGACGCATCGTTGTCGTAATACACTTTTACAGCCATGTTCGTTACTCTAAACTCCTCAACCGGGGCGTTGCTTCCGGATAAGATTTGCCCCATTTTTCCGCACAAACTTTGTCCTGATAGGAACAGATTGATCTACCGGCTTATGTTACTCGCGATATCAAACCGGTTTCGTTGACAGAGCGTTTGCGGACCCACCGTCATTTATCTCCCGCTCAATACAATCCGGCTTATGCTTCCAGATAAGGTGATCCCGATTCGCACAAACAAACGCCTCACCTTTTTCCACCGTCTTTGCCAGTAATTGTATCCATCGCTGGCGATCCTTTGTCCGGATCAGTACACCATCCCCCGCCCGGAACTCATCATCGTATTCACCGAGCGAGTATAGGAGTCGCACCCCCCTCAGACTGACTCGGGGTGGACAGTACATCGAATAAGCAGAGTTATTATAGACAGCCTTCCTATGGAAGGTGTTTTTGATGATTTGATAAAACGCCCATTCGGAAACGCTTCCGACGGACTTCTGCTCCTCTTCGCAGTACGACTTTACCACTGGCGGATCAGTCTCTCCGATCAATCGCAGTGGCACGATGTACTCATCCAAACTCCCCTCATCCCTGTAGATAAATAATACAGGTTCCGGTCTTTCAGCGATGTGTAAATCCGCCAGACGATCCCAGCGATGACCGCAGGGTAGATAAGCCCCGGCTATCAGATAGAGTTCCCGTAAAGCTTCCGGCAATCGGATTCCCAGACGCGTTTCCGCTAACTCGATTTCGCGCGCCTGCAAACCATCTTGTGGTTTGAGTGGGCGGTACCACTCTTCGATGAACGTTTTCAGGTCCGTCCAGTGATCGTGTTTCAACATTACGGCCCGTTAACTATCCGAAGGACGCTTCGTCGTCATTCATCCTGACACTCATGTTGGTTGCCTGCGCTTCTGAGGCGCAGACTGCCGCCGGAATCAGATATCTTCGCGAATGTTCTCCATTTTTTGAGTTGTCCAGACGATCAGGTCACCCAGATCCGCTTTCGCCCGAGCCAGACGTTCCCGTGTGGCAGCGATCAAAACGAAGGACCCACCTTCATCCAGCGTTCCGAGCAAGATATCGTCGCCCTTCCAGAAGAACGCCCCCCGGCAGAGCGGTGTATCGGAGAGGGAGGTGTATTGCTCGGAAAGCGTCATCCTCACATTCTCGACCGAGGCGGTTCCGTGCGATCGCCGGTCGTCATATGCAGGGGCGTACAGCGTCTCGAGCGCCACGGACTTGCTGATAAATTCCGAGAACGTGTCGGCCTCGCGGTAAAGGCGTTCCTCGCCGAGAACATTGTCCGGGTCCTCCAGATAGACCGGAGGATCGGAAGCGTACAAATCGGTTTCCAGGATCTTCCATCCGTAAACATACTGATTCTCGTTGCAGACCTCCAGTCCCACCGGAAACGCGCAGGTATCGTCCTGACCCTCAATGGGCTCCGCATAGGAAGAAATGACCATTTCCGACGGAGGAACCAAATGATTCTGCCGGTCGGTGATTTCCGTGAACCGCCCGGCCCGTTCGTACCATTCGCGTACCGCTTCAGGCAGTTTGCGACCGAATCGCTCCTCGACGGTGTTCATCTCCTCCGGAGGAACTCCATCCTCGGGCGTCAGGGGACGATGCCACTGCGCAATAAAGTCATGGAGCGACGCCCAGCGTGTTTCGGCAGACATATCTTACTCGTCACTCCTCAGGATATCCTCATTGGGCAGTAGCCAGCGCCGCTCATCATGTCGCCCCGGATACCCGTGCGGCGGGGGCGGCGCACAGGGCGGAAAGTAGGAAGGCCGGTCGCGCGGTTCCCAATACCACCGATAAGGCTCGCTGTCCCGTTTCCAGGCCTTGTACTGTTCCAGGAGCATCCGGGTTGCTGCGGTCAGCGCCTGCGCTTCCACTGTGCGTCCGTTCGTCAGGGCGTTCTGCGTCTGCGTGATCAACTGTTCGATAGCACCGTGGAAACGCTTATCCGTCAATAGCCAGAGTTCGGATTCTTCCTTCATCGCGTCACTTCTCCTTGCGGACACCGCTTTCGTTCGGCAACAGCCATTTCCGCCGTTCCGTCGGATGCTCCGGCAGCCAGGGACGCAGGTCCTGTTGCGGGTCCTCGGGCAGTCCCGGACGATGATCCTGCGGGCGTTCCGGCAGCCAGTTCCGCCGATCCTTCGATCCCTTCCGTCCGAGCGAAATTCGTACTTTCATAAACCCCTCCCCTGCCCCCTCCCCTTGCCAGGGGGAGGGGAACACCGAAGCTGCTCACAGGTTACAGCTAATCGACTACAAACCCGGTCAAGATCATTGTAGATTCCGCATTGGTGACGCGCGTTTTTCCAGTTCACTGTTCCGATTAAATATCCTGGTCATACGGCCCACGTCGTTCTCTTGCCCCTCCCCCTGGCAAGGGGAGGGGAGGGGGCCTGAGCGCACGAACAAAAGAACGCTAGGCTTTGTCGGTGTCCTCATTGTGGGAAATGTCGCCGCTACCGAACACACGTTCCAGTTCCGCCTCCATTTCGGTCATGACCGGGGGCGGATTCAACCGGAGGATCACAAACGGCGCTTCCATGTCCGAATCCGCCGGTTTCCGCGTCGATTCACCCAGCAGGACACGACGAAGTTGACTGGCGAGGCTGTCCGTCAGGCGAATCGAATGCAAAAGACTGCTGGCCCAGGCTTCCGCCTCCTCGGCGACTCCGAACGGCAGGGTGGCGTCCGCCATCAGCCGCCGCAGTTGCGGTAGCTTGACTTCCAACTCACGCATCGCCGCTTCCAGTTCGCGCCCCGTGTCCATAACGTCCTCCGAGTACATCCTCCGAGTGTCGGGTGTTCGGCCCGAACTCCTACACCGTGCGTCCGCCGCGCATCATGGCGATCCGACCGGTGCGGACCAGTTCGCGGACGCCGAACGTTTCCAGTTGTTTCTCGAACGCATCGATCTTGTCGGAACCGCCGGTGACTTCGATTACCAGGGTTTTCTCCCCGACATCCAGAATACGTCCGCGGAAGATTTCGACCAGTTGCAGCAGTTCCGTACGCTGTCCCGGCTCCGCCGAAACCTTGATCAGCGCCAGTTCGCGCGCCAGCATCGGCGTATCCAGATAGTCGTAAACTTTCAGGACATCGACCAGCTTGTGCAGCTGTTTCGTGATCTGTTCCAGGATATCGGAGTCGCCGACGACCACGATCGTCATACGCGAAACGTCCGGATCGTCGGTAATCGATACGGACAGGGATTCGATATTGTAACCCCGTCGCGCGAACAGTCCGGAAACGCGGGCCAGTACCCCCGGTTTATTATCTACCAGAACCGTAATCGTATGCTGTTCCTGCACCCGCAGCCTCCCTGTCGCACCAGTCGCCACTGTCGCATTCGCCATAGTATTTTTTTCCCTGTGATTGAAGAACCTGAAATAGGCTCAAGACCGGTTCCGCCGTTACTTCGTCGCCTTGCCAAGGAAGACGGCGCGAACGGCCGCCGCCGCAAGCGGCAGGTCCCGAAGCGCGGCGTTCGTTACCCGAACCCCGTTCGGACGCGGGCGGTAGCGCGGTGGCCCGCCGATCCGCGTCAGAAAGGCGTCGAGCGTGCGTGTCGCCACCGGCAGGGCGGCCCGGTCGCCCCGACAGAGGGCGACCACCGCGAGTTCGTGCGCCAGTAGCAGGGTTTCCGCGTCGGAACTGCGTCCCAGCACAATCGCCGCATTGCGAAAATCCTCCGGAGTCGCCAGTTCATCCACCTCGTAGACCTTCAGCGTCTGCTCGAGCGCCATCGGAGGGGCAGTCGTTGCCATCGCCCATTGTCGCAGACGGATCGCCCAGGGACGCCGGCTCTCCGTCACGATCCGCTTCGGATCGGTACCGCGTTTCCGTCGCGCCTCGATGGTCGGCATGGCGAGGGAATACGCTTCGGCGTTCGGACGTTCGCGCCATTGTGCCGGAGTGGGCACCGCCATATCCGCCCGCAGGGCATCGGTCACATCGGTCGGGCGTCCTTCCGAGACCGGGTCCAGGGTCATCCGTCCGTCCGCCCCGACCGAAAACTGCGTGCCGAACCGCTGCTTCCGGCCGATCCGCCGGAGGAACCGATCCTCCGCCAGGACGATCAGCGTCGTGTTCCGACCGTTCAGCGTGGCCAGAATGGCGAGTTCGTGCGCGGTTAGAAAGTCATCGGGCGTTTCGCCATGCTGAAAGACGAGCGCGGCATGCGCGAAATCCTCCCCGGTGCGCAGTTTGTCGTCGCGAAGGAGCGCGGCGACCCGTTGCCGTCGCCGCAGGTCCTCCGCAATTCCCTTTTCCGCGGTCTCCGGGGTGGGAGCGGACGTACGGCTCCGTTCGGCCTGGTCGGCTCTGACGATCTCGCGGAGTTCGACCGTGGTCGGTGAGTCGGTCGGGGACTGTGCCGGGACGGTTCCCGGCAAAAGGAGGGTCAGTCCGGCAAGACCGCCGACAATACGGCCCATGGTGCGGGGAAACGAAGATTTCAGGAACGTTGCGAAGATCATGAACGCTCCTTTCGTCGCGTTCGGAGACGGGAAAACGTCCAGCCCGCCAGAGCCGCCGCTCCGACCACGATGGCCGCTTTGAGGACGGGGTCCGCGGGTTTCGGTGGCAGGAAGGTGACTCCGTTCTCGTCAAAACGCGCGGGTTCGGCGATATAACGACCGCTGAGCGGGGCGATGAAGTGTTCGGCCAGTTCGAAAAGACCCGTCGCCACCTCGGCTCCCTCCATCGGGACGCCATGACCGCAGGCGATGCTTCGGGGTTTGAGCGCGGCCAGCGTTCGCAGGGATTTTCGGGCCGCGACCCAATCCGGGGTCGCCGGTCGCGGCGGGATATCGAGTTCGCGCAATCGGGACAGGATCGAGGGCAACCAGTCGAGGTCGACCGTGGTACAGGCGTCCCCGGCCAGCAGGAAACGGTCCGTGGGTCGGAAGAAAGCGACCTGTCCGGGAGCGTGCCCGGGTGTTTCGACGACCTGCCACCCGGCCATACCCGGCAGGTCGTCGGACGGGATGCCCTCGGAGGCGGGCAAAGCATGGACCCACATTCCCAGATCGATCGGCTTCATCGGCGGGTAGAGGCGGACCATCCAGGCGAGCGCCCCGCCGACGGTCGGATCGGGCGGCGGGTAGACGGCTCGTCCGGTGACGAACGGCAGTTCCCGGCGGTGGACGTAGACCGGCGCGTCATAAAAGGCGGCCAGGGCGAGCGCCGAACCGGCGTGGTCCGGATGCCCGTGCGTCAGATAGATCGCTTCCGGGCGGGAGTCCGGGCCGAACCGGGCATCGGCGGCGGCGCGGAGGGCGTCGAAATGCAGGGACAACCCGGTATCGACGACCGACCACGGCCCGCCCGGTTCGCCGACCAGGTAGGCGTTGACCGGACCGAGATCGCACCACCAGACTCCGGGCGCGATCTCCGTTCCGTGCGCTTTCACCGACCGACCTCGATCACCTCATCCGGCTGCGGGAAGCGGGTATCGCGCTCCTCGACGGGCGGGGCGACCGGCGTCGGCATCGGTTCCGGCTTGCGAATCACCATATCATGAATGGTCTGACCGGCCGGAATCATCGGGAAGACGTTGGTTTCCTTGGCGACCCGGAAATCGATCAGGACCGGACCCGGCGTCTCGATCGCTTTCCGGATCGTCGCTTCGATATCGGAAACGTCGGAACAGCGAAGACCGGTCACGCCATAGGCTTCGGCCAGCTTGACGAAGTCCGGGGCGCGTTCCAGGTTGACCTCGGAGTAGTGCTTCTGCCAGAACATCTCCTGCCACTGGCGGACCATCCCCAGGAACTGATTGTTCAGAATGGCGATCTTGACCGGCAGTTGATAGATGGAGGCGACCATCAGTTCCTGGATGCACATCTGGATGGAACCGTCGCCGGAGATGCACCAGACCGGTGTTTCGCCTTTCAAACCGAACGCCGCGCCGATGGCGGCGGGAAGGCCGAAGCCCATCGTGCCCAGTCCGCCCGAGGTGATGAACTGACGGGGCGATCGCATGCCGAAATGCTGCGCGGACCACATCTGGTGCTGCCCGACATCGGTGGTGACCACGACCTTGCGGTCGGTCATTCGGGCGATCTCCCGAATGACGAACTCGCTATGTAGCTGACCGTCCTCCCGTCCGTCCGGCACTTCGAGCGGGTAATCGGATTTCCATTTGCCGATTCGATGCCGCCATTCGCTCCGCTCCATAATCCGCTCCATCTCGGTCTGGGGCTCGACGTACTTCAGCAGCTCCATCAGAGCGGCGCGGCAATCCCCGACGATCGAGACATCGGCGCGGCGGACCTTGTTGATCTCGCCCGGATCGATATCCATATGGATGACTTTCGCCTCCGGAGCGAACGCGGCGACCTTGCCGGTCACCCGGTCGTCGAACCGCGCGCCGATGGCGATCAGCAGGTCGCAGTGATGGACGGCATAGTTGGCGTAGGCGGTACCATGCATTCCGAGCATGCCCAGAGACAGGTCGTGGTCCTCCGGGAACGTTCCCAGACCGTGCAGCGTGGTGGTGACCGGAATGCCCGTCCGCTCGGCCAGTTCCAGCAGTTCGGCGTGCGCGTGGGCCGCTTTCGCCCCGCCACCGGCATAGAGAACCGGACGCCTGGCTTCCGCGATCAGTTCGGCGGCGCGCTTGACCTGAAGGTTATGGATCTTGAACTCGGATTTGAACGAACGGATGTCGACTTTCTGAGCTTCGTCCGGATCGTACTCGAAGACGGCGCGGGCGATGTCCACGGGAACGTCGACCAGCACGGGACCGGGTCGACCGGACCGGGCGATATGAAACGCCTCGTGCATGATGCGCGGCAGGTCGTTGACATTCTTGACGAGCCAGTTATGCTTGGTGATCGGCATGGTGATACCGGTGATATCGGCCTCCTGAAAGGCGTCCTTGCCGATCACCTCGGTACGCACCTGTCCGGTAATGGCGACCATCGGAATGCTGTCCATCATCGCGTCGCAGATCGGCGTCACCAGGTTGGTCGCGCCGGGGCCGGACGTGCCGATGCAGACGCCGACCTTCCCGGTCGCATGCGCGTAGCCTTCCGCCATATGTCCGCCGCCCTGTTCATGGCGGACGAGGACGTGCTGAAGGAAATCGCAGTGGTAGATCTCGTCGTACAGCGGAATGACCGCGCCGCCGGGATATCCGAAGATGATGTCCACACCCTCACGGCGCAGGCATTCGAGCAGTGCTTTCGCTCCGGTTGACTTGATTTTCGCCATCGTTATCCGTTCCCTCCACTTTGTGTCCTGTTTCGTAACCGTATCGGGGAAGGGGTCGAAAAACACAAAACCCCCCGCCCCGGACGCAGCTGAATCGGGACGAGGGGCCATCCTTTGTCTTCGCCGACCGGCGAAATACGGGCCACCCGCGGTACCACCCGAATTGCCCCGTGTCCGGCTTCAGACCGAATCGGCGGCCACTCGATGCGCTGTATCGGGCGCACCCGGCATCCCTACTGTGCCCGGTCGGGGCGGTTCGAAGATACGGCTCGGAGGGGAGATTCGGTCGGAGATCCGGAAGGGACTCCTCGTGTGCGCCTGCCGCCTCGCACCGTCCGGCGGCTCTCTGAAAGCGCGACACACGCCTACTGGCCTCGTCATCGCCACAAAACGATATGTAAGCAGGCGTTTCGAAAAGAACGATACCCCATGCTATTGCCGATACACCATATCATGCCCCGGAAGCTTCCGTCAACCTGCGTCGGCGTCCGGACGACGTTCCACCGTCCGTCCCGACATCGACGGCGCCCGGACCGAAAAACGAAAATTCGGTGCATTTGTTATTTTTGCAATAATATGGGTATAATCATCAGGCGAGAATCGATTCATCCAATGCGCGATGGTCCAACGCCGTGCCAGGCGCTCGGGCCGATCATACCAATATCTCATTTGGGAGGAACGAAGTTTGAAGAACGTGTTTAAGTTCGTCGTCGTCGCGACGACTCTGGCTGTCATGAGCCCGGCCGCCCAGGCGCAAAACTTTATCGCTCGTATGTCCGGTCCGGCGGAAGCCCCGCCGAACTCCTCGCCGGGCACCGGTCTGGCGATCGTCAACTACGATCCCGTCAGCCACCTGATGCGCGTCCGCGCGTCTTTCTCCGGCCTGCTCGGAAACGTGACTGTCGCCCACATCCATGGCGCGACGGCGACCCCCCTGACCGGCACCGCGGGCGTCATTACCCCGACCCCGACGTACCCCGGATTCCCCGCCGGAAATACCTTCGGTTTCTACGATCGAACCTTTGACATGACCCTGTCCTCCTCGTACAACGCAGCGTTTATCACCGCGAACGGTGGCACGCCGGCCACGGCGGAAACGGCGTTCATCAACGCGATGGTCGCCCAGCGCACCTACTTCAACATCCACACCTCCGTGTTCGGCGGCGGCGAAATCCGCGGCTTCCTGGTGCAGACCTCGGCGCCCGAACCGGGAACGCTGAGCCTGCTCGGAGCGGTCGGCGTGATCGGTTTTGCGCTCGTGCGACGACGCAAGTAACCGACGTCTCGGTAAGTTGAATCTCCCCGCACGCCGTTCGTGCGGGGCAATTTTTTCAGAGCGGAGCCTCGTCTCCGTTCTTGTTCATAGGTTTATAGGAGGAATAGATGCGTTCTCTTTCACGCGCCGCACTCGTTCTGTTCGCGCTGGCGGGATTTGCCACGGCCGGCCATGCCCATACCGCTCTCTACCGGGCGATCCTCAGCGGTCTGAACCAGTCGCCGGTCAATACCTCGCCGGCGATCGGCAATGCCTTCATCACCATGGATCTGGACCTCATTACCCTCCGGGTCAACGTCGCTTTCAGCGGACTGACCGGGACGGTCACCGGGGCGAGTCTCCATGCGCCGACCGCCGTTCCCTTCGACGGCACGGCAATCATCGCCACGCAAGCGCCATCCCTGACCGGCTTTCCGCTCGGGGTTTCGAGCGGCGTTTACGATCAGACGTTCGACCTGACCGTGGCGGAATCGTATAACCCCGCCTTCATCACGGCCAGCGGAGGGACGGTTTCGGATGCGTTGAATGCCCTCGACAACGCGATTGAAAACGGTCAGGCTTATTTCAGCCTCCGGACGACCGCCTTTCCGGACGGAGAGGTTCGCGGATTCCTGGTCGACGTCTCGGCCGCCCCGGAACCCGGAACGCTCGCGCTTCTCGGAACGCTGGCGGTCGTCGCGCCTCTGTCGAGATTCCGCCGGAAACGAGCCGCCGCCTGACGATCGAACGACGTCAATATTCTGGAAGGATTTCCCGTTCAAAAGAGCAGACGAACTTTCAGGACGTGATCCGCGAATTACGAACGGAGGGATAAACCGGATTGCCGGACGGCGCCGGAGAACCGTCCCTGTGATTGCGAGGGAACGCCGTGTTCTTTGATAGCTGGAGCGGGCTTGGACGGGTTGTCGTTGTCGGTACGCTTGCCTATGCATCCCTGGTCTTTTTGTTGAGAGTATCCGGCAAACGAACCCTGTCCAAGATGAACGCTTTCGACCTGGTGGTGACGGTCGCTCTCGGGTCGACGCTGGCGACGGTTCTGCTGACGAAGTCCGTCGCTCTGGCGGAGGGTGTTCTCGCCTTCGTTCTTCTCGTCCTGTTGCAGTTCGTCCTGACCTGGGCATCCGTTCGCAGCAAGAGGATAAGTCGTCTGGTGAAGGCCGAACCGTCGATGCTCCTTTACCGGGGCGAATTTCAGCGTGACGTGATGCGTTGCGAGCGGGTAACGGAAGAGGAGGTCTACGCGGCGATACGCAGTCAGGGATTCGGCGCTCTCGAAGAGGCCGGGGCGGTCGTACTGGAAACGGATGGGAGTTTTACCGTACTCTCGACGGCGCGAACGTCCCATGACTCCGCTCTGAAAACCGTCGCCTGCGGACCCGGCGATCGTCCGGACACCTAGAGGATATCCGGGCGGTCGCCGGGAATCGGCGTTTACGTGCCGGGCTTCAGAACGATTTTGGTGCAGTTTTCCAGCTTGTCCCGGAAAATCTGATAGCCGCGGGGGGCATCGCTGAGCGGCAGTCGGTGCGAGATCAAGAAGGTCGGGTCGATCCGACCGTTTTGAATATGGTCCATCAGTATCGGAAGGTACTTATGGACGTGTGTCTGTCCCATTTTGAAGGTCAGACTTTTCGCATGGGCCGCGCCCAGCGGGATCTTGTCCACAAAACCTCCGTACACGCCGGGCAGGGAGACGGTGCCGCCCTTGCGACAGGCCATGATCGCTTCCCGAATGACATGCGGTCGGTCGGTGGCCATTTTGGCCGCCATCTTCGCATAGTCATAATAGGCATCCGGCGTCGTTCCGTGCGCCTCCATACCGACGGCGTCGATACAGTGATCCGGACCGCGACCGCCGGTCATCTCCTTCAGACGTTCGGCGACGTTGCCCGCTTTGGAATAGTCAAAGATCTCCGCGCCCGCCTGCTGTGCCAGAGCGAGCCGTTCGGGAATCCGATCGATCGCGATCACGCGCCCCGCCCCGAGCAGGAACGCACTTTTGATCGCAAACAGCCCCACCGGTCCGCACCCCCAGATCGCCACCGTCTCGCCCGGTTCGATGCCGCAGTTCTCCGCGGCCTCATAACCGGTCGGGAAGATATCGGTGAGGAAAAGGACCTGCTCGTCGGTAAGCCCGTCCGGCACCTTATAGGCGCCCACGTCCGCGTAAGGAACCCGCGCATACTCCGCCTGACCTCCGGCGTACCCGCCGAAGATATGCGAATAGCCGAATAACCCGGAGGGCGAATAACCGTAGATGCGATCCGCGATCGCCCGATTCGGATTGGAGTTCTCGCAGAGGCTGTACAGGTCCTTGTTGCAGAAGAAGCAACCGCCACAGGCGATGGTGAACGGAATGATGACCCGGTCGCCGATCTTCAGATTTTGCACGCCCTTGCCCGTTTCGACCACCTCACCCATGAATTCATGCCCGAGAATATCGCCCGGCTGCATCATCGGGATCAGGCCGTTAAAGATGTGCAGGTCGGAACCGCAGATGGCGGTCGAGGTGATTTTGAGGATGATATCCCGGTCGTTGAGGATCGTCGGGTCGGGAACGTTGTCCACCTGGACTTTTCCCTTACCCTGCCAGCAGAGTGCTTTCATTGCTTTCTGTCTCCCTGTATGTAATTTTTCTGTGTTCGTACCGGAGAGGGGAACTGTCTGCCCCTCCCCGGTGACGGAGCGATCGGGTCCGAAGCCGTCAGGATTTGGTGCCGGAGCGGTTGGTCTCCTCGGGATTCCGCTGATGCGGGTCACCCTCGGCGGTACGCTCTGCCTGTTCCTGACGTTCGTTCACGCTTTCTCGCATCTCCTGATGCTTCTTGTCGGTACGGTGACCGTCCTTCTTTTTCTGGTCCTGTTTGTCGGACATAGCGCGCCTACCTACCTTTGGGCTGTCCGGAGACGGTCGGAATCTCACCGGTCTCCATCAGACTGCGGAAACGGTTGAGATCATCCTCCACCTGAACGCTCGGTTCCTCGCCGAACAGTTTGGCGATTGCCGCTCCCAGGGCTCCCGCGGGCGGATTGTATTCCAGATTAACCTTCAGTTCGGTGCCTCGACCGTTCGGAAGTTCCCGGAACCGGACCGACCCGGCGTTGGGCACCTGGGCGCCCTCGAGCGACTTCCAGGCGATCCGTTCGTTCGGAATATCCTGGATCACCTCGGCGTCCCACTCGACCGTGTTGTTGAGCGGAGCTTTGGCCACCCAGTGCGAACGGGTATCGGTGATTTCACGAACCGATTCCAGGTGTTTCATGAACCGGGGCAGGTTCTCGAACCGTCGCCAGAAATCGTAAAGAGTTGCGGCAGGCCGGTTGATCGTCACGGTCTTTTCGACCTTGATTCCCTGCCCATGAGGAATGGCGGCGTTCGGGCTGTCGGTAGCGCCGTTCGTGCCGGTGCGCAGAGCGGCATAACCGAAGCAATGCCCGGACACTCCGCGCGCAACCAGATAAAGTCCGGTCGCGGCGAGCACGGCACCATCCGGAGTCTTGAGCCGTTTCATTGCGTAAGCGGTCAGAGCGGTTCCGGCGACGCCGGAAATGATCCGTTCGGGCATGCCGATGTTGATGGAGCCCATCATTCCCTGATTCCGGTTCGCGCCGCTGTGCGTGGGCTCCGGCCCGTCGTTGTGTTCGAACCGACTGATCCGCAGGGTCGTATCGGAGTCCGTCGATCCGGCGTTCATCGTACCGGACGTATCCGCGTATGCCATATTTTTCTCACCTTCCCTAACAAATAAAGATGTCATGCAGAAGTCGGCAAGGGGCGAACCGGGGTTCCGTCGGTTCCGTCACGGTGCGGATCGGACCAGGCGGATCGGACCAACAAGAAAACCCCGCCGGTCGGTCGGCGGGGTTTTCGGAACGGGCGGGAAGACCCGCAGGGGGTACGTGTTTACGTGTTGGCGGTGCCGCCCGGAATTCCGGAGACATCGCACGGCAGGTTGTAGGTATTCACCTCGACGCCGCCATCGATCGACCGGCCGGGGATGGTGCCGTTCTTGCGAATATACTTGGCGTGACCGTCGGCATAGTTGACGTTGAAGCCTTCGGAGTGGCGACCGTCGCCGGGGAAGTTGTTCCAGCCGAACGCTTCGGTCGGACCCAGGGTCGGACATCCGTCCTTGCGGGTGATACCGGGCGCATCATACCGGGAGTCGTAGAAAACGATGGTATCGACCGGGGCCTGCAGGGCGGCCAGGGGAACGACCGGGTCGTTCGCGCCAAGTCCGGGCGGAAGCGCCGGGTCCTGGAACAGCGCGTAGTTCAGCGAGTAGCCGGAGTAGCGGAAGACATTATCGGAGCGGAGACCGACCGTGGCGAGGATCGCGTTGAAGTCGATGCCGGGGGCGAGCGACGGGCAGTTGAGGATGCCCGTGTTCTTCATGTAGGGCATCAGGGCGGAGTAGGCCGTGAAGACACGGTCGCCGCTGCCGGGGACCAGGACGCCGACGCCGCCGACGAAGGTCGTCGTGTCGAGGCTGTAGGCGCTC
Organism: Capsulimonadales bacterium; assembly: GCA_033762295.1. Lineage (GTDB taxonomy): Bacteria > Armatimonadota > Armatimonadia > Armatimonadales > Armatimonadaceae > JANRLW01. The sequence continues at coordinate 11,265 of JANRLW010000127.1, read as the reverse complement.
TGCGGGAACGTTTCGTCGTAATCCTGAACGTACATCAGCGTCGCGGTGCCCAGCTGACGCAGGTTGGACAGACAGGAGATAGCGCGGGCCTTTTCACGGGCCTGGGCGAAGACGGGGAACAGGATCGCGGCGAGGATCGCGATAATGGCGATAACCACGAGCAACTCGATCAGGGTGAACGCCGCCCCGGCGCGGGGGGCTCGAACCTGGGAATGTCGGACTTGCATAAGGGCCTTTCCAAAAGAAAATACCAAACGGGTGCGCCGGTCGCACCTTCCTAACAGTTTATCGGAAAAATCCGGTCCTGATGTTAAGAAATTGTTAACTTCCTTTATACCCTCCGGTGCGGGTCTCGAAATCTACGGGGCCGGTCGGGAGCGGCCTATGCTACAATAATCGACGATGAACGGTTCCGATCCCTCCACGGCGTCCGCGGCGATGCCCGATGATCCCCTGCTCCGGTCGCTGAACGAGTCCCAGCAGGCGGCGGTTCTGCATGGCGACGGCCCGCTGCTGATCTTCGCCGGTGCGGGGTCCGGTAAGACGCGGGTGCTGACCCATCGGATTGCGTACCTGATCGCCCGGCGGGGAGTCCGGCCCTGGAATATTCTGGCCGTCACTTTCACCAACAAAGCGGCGACGGAGATGAAGGAACGTCTCCATCAACTCGTCGGTATGCAGGCGAGCAAGGAGATGTGGGTCGGCACCTTTCACGCCATCTGCGCCCGTCTTCTTCGCGAACGCGGCGAAAGCATCGGCCTGCCGCGTGATTTCGTGGTGTACGACGATGGCGACCAGATTACCCTCATAAAGGAGTGCCTGCACCAACTGAATCTGGACGACCGGCAGTATACGCCACGCGGCGTTCTGTCGCTCATTTCGCGCGCGAAGGAGAAACTGATCGAACCGGAGGAGTTCCCCCGCCATTTCAAAGGGCTTTTCGAGAGCGTGGTGGGGCGATGCTATGCTCTGTACCGGGACAAACTGAGCCTGAACCGCGCCCTGGATTTCGATGATCTGATTACCCGCGCGGTCCGTTTGCTGGAACAGCGAGAGGACGTGCGGGAGCATTACCAGCGGAAGTTCCGCTACGTGCTGGTCGATGAGTACCAGGACGTCAACCATGCGCAATACCGGCTGACCCGTCTGCTCTCGGGCGGGTTCGAGAACCTCTGCATCGTCGGCGATGACGACCAATCCGTGTACGGATGGCGGGGGGCCGATGTGGAGATCATCCTCTCCTTCGAGCGGGATTACCCGGAAGCGAAGATCGTCAAGCTGGAGCAGAACTACCGCTCGACCAAGAACATCCTCGATACCGCCTACCATGTCGTTCGGAACAACCGGAATCGGGCCGACAAACGGCTTCGGACCGATAATCCGCAGGGCGAGGAGATCACCCTGCACGAAGCGGCCAACGAGCAGGAGGAGGGGGTCTTTATCGCCGGAGTGGTGCAGGACGCCGTGCGGAAAGGGCAGCGGCGTTACGGCGATTTTGCCGTGCTGTATCGGACCAACGCCCAGTCCCGCGTCCTGGAGGAGATGCTGATTAACTACCGCATCCCGTATCGAATCGTCGGTGGTCTGAAGTTCTACGAACGCAAGGAGATCAAGGACATCCTCGCCTATCTCCGCCTGGTGCATAATCCGTACGATTCGGTGTCGTTGCGCCGGGTGATCAATGTCCCGACGCGCGGAATCGGCGCGGGAACGCTGGCGAAGGTCGAGGAGCGAGCAAACTTCATGAATGTCACGCTCTGGGATGTCGTCGCGGACCTCGGGCAGATCGAGGGGCTGAAGCCGACCACGAAAAAGGCGGTCGAAGCGTTCGTCGCGCTGATCGCCTACCTGCGCGGCAAACGGGAGGAGCGGACGGTCACGCAGATCACCGAGGAGATCCTCGAGAACACCGGCTATCTCCGGGAACTGGAACGGGAGCGGACGGTCGAGGCCCAGTCGCGCATCGAGAACATCAAGGAGCTTCTGACGGTCACCCGGCAGTTCGAGGCGACAACGGAGGACCCGAGTCTGCGCGGATTCCTGGAGCAGACGGCATTGATCGCCGATATCGACAGCCTGGATCAGAACGGGACCGACGCGGTCGTCCTGATGACCCTGCATTCGGCGAAGGGTCTGGAGTTCCCGGTGGTCTTTCTGGCGGGGATGGAGGAGGGGATCTTCCCGCATCGGAACTCCATGCAGCAGGATGCGCAGATGGAAGAGGAGCGGCGGCTGGCCTATGTCGGGATCACCCGCGCCCGGGAGGAACTCTACCTAACCTACGCGACCCGGCGCACGATCTTCGGCAACACGCTGCCGGCGTCCGTCTCGCGCTTCATTCGGGAGATTCCGGCCGAAATGTTCAAGGAACCGCCGGCGCGGGACCGATCGACGCACGTACTGGGCGGGCGCGGCGGACACCGGCACCGAGATGAGTACAGCCAGATCGAGTCCTGGGACGAAGCGCGCGAGGCGACGAAGGCGGTGGCGCGACCACGCCCGGTTCCGTCGGTCGCCCCGTCAAAAGCGCCGCAGACACCGGGCGCGGCGACCCCGTTCAAGCCGGGGCAGAAGGTCAAACATGCCGTGTTCGGGCAGGGCGTCGTCGTCGCCTGTACCGGTGAGGGGGAGAACGCCCAGGTGTCGGTCGCCTTTCCCAATGTCGGTATCAAGAAATTGGTCGCCGGTTACGCCCGTCTCGAGCGGGTATCGTAGCGGGAGAACCGGATTTGAACGGAAAAACGGATCGGGAAAATTTAATCGCGGTTTAATGACGGGCTGGTATCTCTAATCCTGTCACCTGTCCGGTCAAAAATCAGGCAATTTTCACGATAAGAATTGCCCGGGAATACGAAATGTCCGTTGTAACCGTTGTATCCGTGCCTCGTTCTACCAGCGCGTCGGGAATCGCTCACCGAACCGACGGAGCCTACCGACCGGTCGAACGAAAAAGAACGCCTCGTCCGGCAATTCCGCCGATTCCGCCGTCCGTCCGACCGCACTTGCGCGATGAGAGCGCGGTCGTCCCGCCCGAAAACGTGCTGCATTTCGGCGAACCGTCCGCCTACGATGATCTGCCGTTCTTTCTTCAGGAGAAACTGGCGGAGAGCGGGCGGGAAAAGGACCTGAGAAACCGCGTCTGGCGGCGCATCACGATCGACTACCTGCCCGCGAATACGTACTGCGCGGAGTTCCGTACCCGGGTGCGCAGCATGACCTATCCGCCCGGAAGCCCCGCGCTTCCGGCGGAGCGAACCGAAGGCGGGCTGAGGTATACCCGGATCGAATCGCTGACCCTGACCCGTGTTCGCGACGACGGCTATCCGACCCGGTTTTTCATCGCCGTCTCGCCGGAGACCGGGATCGCCTACTGGGCGGAGTATTGAACCGAAAAGGCCGCTCCCCGAAGGAGAGCGGCCCGCAGACGTTCGGTCCGGACCTGCGGATATCAGCGTTCCGGTTCGAGAATCCCGTAGTTTCCGTCCTCGCGGCGGTACAGGACGTTCACCTCGCCGCTCTGCGCGTTCTCAAAGACGAAGAAATCGTGCGAAAGCAGTTCCATCTGCAGCACGGCTTCGCTGGGCGACAGGGGCTTGATATTGAAACGTTTGTGCCGGACGATACGACCGGTCACCGGTTCGGCTTCCTCCTCGATGGTCGCGGTACGTGGCGAGACGACCTCGCCGTGGTGGCCGTAGTGGTGATGATGGTGGCCGGCATGATGGGCGTTGGTATGGCCGTTCCGGTGACTCCGTCCCTTGAACTTGGCAAGCTGTCGTTCGAGCTTATCGACCACACGATCGACCGCCGCATAAAGGTCGTTTCCCCGGTCCTCGCAGCGCACCTTGACGCCATCCGCTTCCAGCTGGACCTCCACACGGTGCGTCTGTCCCTGAATGGATTGAACCATCGTCGCTCCATGCAGGTTCTGGTAGTGCTTGTTGAGCTTGTTCACCTTCCGCTCGGCGTACTCCCGTAACGCATCCGTCACCACGACTCCTTTGCCGCGAACCTGTACCTCCATGTCGAAACCCTCCTTACGGAAATGGACGTTACGGGTTCGAAAACGCCGCCGTCCGAAGACTAATCGGAGCGGAAGAGCAGAACCGTCGCATGAACCGCGATCCCCTCACGCCGTCCGACAAAACCCATACCCTCGTTGGTAGTGGCCTTAATTCCCACCTGTTCCGGTTGGATATTTAAGTGTACTGCAATCGTCCGGCGAATCGTCTCCGCCATTGGGCCTATTTTCGGCGTCTCCGCCAGTACGCTGATATCGGCGTTGCCGACGCTCCATCCGGCGGCGTCCAGCCGCGCCCGAACCTCGTCCAGAAACTCGGTCGAACGACGGTCCTTGTGCCGCATCTCGGAGGGGGGGAAAAGCTTCCCGATATCGGGCATTCCGGCGGCTCCGAGCAGGGCGTCGCAGAGCGCATGCAGGATCACATCGGCGTCGGAGTGCCCCTGAAGGCCCCGTTCCGCGCCGACAAACTCGACCCCGCCGAGAAACAGGGGGCGCCCCTCGGCGAACGGATGGACGTCGTAGCCGTGCCCGACCCGGAACGGGACGCCCGCCGTTTTACGAGGTGTGTCGGGAGCGGTCCGGGGGGAAGGGGCGAGGGCATCCCGCCCTCGCAGAATGGCCGCGGCCAGAGTCAGGTCTTCCGGACGGGTAACCTTGAGATTTTCCGGCGACCCGGCGACCATATGGGTGGAACCGCGCAGGCGACGAACGAGCCCGGCGTCATCCGTGCCGTGGACGGCGTCCCGCGCCGCGATTTCGTGCGCGGAAACGAGCAGGGTACGCTCGAAAACCTGAGGGGTCTGGATGGCATACAGGTGGGAGCGATCGACATCCGGCCCGTCGAGGACGGACTCATGTCCGCGAACCAGGGTGTCGGCGACCGGAACCGCCAGGGTGGTCGCGCCGAACAGGCGTCCGGCACGAACGGCGGCGGAGATCAGGGCCGGGGTGATGCAGGGGCGGGCGGCGTCGTGCACGGCGACGAAGGGATAATCCTCGCAGGCGGACAGACCGTTCCGCACCGACGCCTGGCGGTCGCTGCCTCCGGCAACGACCGTGACCCGTTTCCCGCCGCCGTACCGCTCGCCCATCTCCCGCAAACGGTCGAGTTCGCCGGGCGCTCCGACCAGAACGATCGCCTCGATATCGGCGCATTCGGCAAACGCGCCCAACGTCCAACCCAGCAGCGGACGATCAAGAAGCGGGGAAAAGACCTTATTGTCCGTTCCGCCGAAACGGACGCCGCGACCCGCCGCGGGGATAAGAGCGCATACCGCCTCCCCCGCCGTTGCCGTTCGGTCCGCCGTATCCGGAGTTGTCACCCTCATCGTCGCCACCTTCTTCGTCCGTCAACTGGGCGAAGATCATTTTGCCGGCTACCGTCTGCATCAGGGAGGTCACCCGGACACCGACCGTATCGCCCATATAGGAACGACCGTTCGCGACGACGATCATCGTGCCATCATCGAGATAGCCGACACCCTGACCGGCCTCTTTGCCTTCCTTGACGATGGTGACCCGCATGTCCTCGCCGGGCAGCACCACCGGTTTGATCGCGTTCGCCAGTTCGTTGATATTCAGCACGGGAACGCCCTGCAGTTCGGCGACCTTGTTCAGGTTCCAGTCGTTGGTGACCAGAGCGCCGTTCAACGCCTTGGCAAGACGAACCAGACGTCCGTCGACTTCTTCGCCCGCGGGCGCCAGTCGGTCATAGGTTCGGACAACCAGGGTCAGTTCCTTCTGCATCTGGTTCAGGATGTCCAGGCCGCGCCGGCCCCGCGCTCGTTTCAGATTATCGGAGGAATCGGCGATATGCTGAAGCTCCTCCAGAACAAAACCGGGAACGTACAGCGAGCCTTCGACAAATCCGGCCTTGGCGACATCGGCAACCCGTCCGTCGATGATGACGTTGGTATCCAGCACCTTGAACTTTTCATTGGCCGGAACCTTGTCCTCCTCCTTGGGGGGCGGGATGTAGAAGTGGATCTCCTCCTTCATGGAGAGAGCCGCCGCGGTGGACAGGTAGGTGACGGCGATGCCGACCAGCAGGGCGGTCACGAACGCGATCACCTTGTTCGGAATCAGGAGGATGGTCGGAATGGAGAGGGCGACCGCCAGGACGATGCCGACGATGACACCGCCGGTCATGGCCAGCTTGTCGCGCACCGACATCGTCCGCAGATTGTCCGAAATCAACTCCAGACGACGGAAGATGAAGCCGCCGAGAGCGAAGCCGAAGATCGCGCCGACCGCGATGAAAATACCCCGGTACAGCCAGCCGACCCAGGTCAGAGTGTTCCCGCTGCCGAAGATTTCCCGCATTCCGGGCGTCTGCGTTACCCAGTCGAGAAACGCACCGACGGAGTACCAGCCGAACAGGCCGAGCATCGCCGCCAGCAACAGGGTAAAGATAAATCGGAACGTCAGCACCGAACGCCAGATGGATGTCGACATAAGTGCGTTTCTCCTGCCGGGAAACAAGCGAATCGCCGGCGGGACAGGACCGGCAACGGAACGTGAAACCGACTTGCGGAGCGGAATACGGGAACGGGGGAGATGGCCCGAAGGTTACCCCTGGCCACCCCGCGCGATGCGAAGCTGGGCCTGCGCGCGTCGAAGCGTCGTGTTGGCTTCCTCGCGATCCGCGGCTGAGAGCGGTTCCACCCGCGCCAGCAGTTCGCGCGCCCGTGTCAACGCCTCCTCCGCACGGTTGGTATCGATCTCATGGGCGAAATCCGCCGTGTCGGCCAGAACGGTGACCTTCTGGCGGGAAACCTCAACGAAGCCGCCTGAGAGAATCAACTGCTCCTCCGCGCCGCTCGGCATCTTGACCACGCATTCGCCGACACCCAGTTCGGCGACCAGCGGAGCATGGCCCGCCAGGATGCCCATACTGCCGGACACGGAAGGCAACTGTACCGACGAGACGATTTCCGAAAGAACCGTCTTTTCCGGGGTTACGATATCCAGAGGAAAGGTCGCTGCCACGAATGTTTCCTATTCCACCGCCGTTGTTTCATACGTCCTTTCAAGCGGTTTTCGTTTCCGAACAAAACGGAAAGGAGCGGGGACGGACGCTTCCCGCTCCGAAATATTTGGTGTATTGTATCCGACTTCCTCCCGATTTACCCACTTCGATCCCGGTTCGTGATTCCCGACGTCGAAAGTTGGCGGATCAAAGATCGGGTGTCCGTTCCTCGGCGGAACCGATGGCGCACAGGTGCTGGAGCGTCTCCCCCATCAGTTCGAACAGCGACTGCAGGCGGTCCGGTTCGGCGACCGCTCCGACGACGGTGCAGGTAAGGTCGATCCGGCGTCGCGAGTGCGGAACCGGCGTCGCCGACAGCCGGATGCGCGACTCACAGTCCAGATACTGCCGAAGGGCGTCGTTAGTGAGAAGCCGCCGCACCTGCTCCGCCGGATGACCGGCAATCCGGTAACGCCGGTCAAACCGCGGTTCGCCGATCTCGATCTCCTCCGACAGGCTCAGATGACCGGTCTCCTCGAACGAACCGATCGTCTGCAGGGTGAAAGTGAAGCCGTCCTCGGACAGGTAAGGCGCAGTCGCGGCGGTGTATAGATGACGGACGTCCTCGGTGACCAGCCGCAGCGAGACGGTCCAGGGCGGGATCGGCACGACCAGCCGTTCGTGCTCGAAGAAACCGCCGGGGTGATAGGTTCCGCCGATCCGGCGGGCGACCTGCTGCCAGATCTCCTCGCGGGTCCAAAGGGGCCTTAACGGGGGATGGTCCATCAGTAGACGAAAGTTCTCCGGCCTGTCAGGTATCTCCTCCGACGGAAACGCGAAACGCCCGGAACCTTCCGGTCCCGGGCGTGAAATTCGCTCTCCGACGCGAGGGGATCAGTCCTCTTCGCAGGAGAAGTAGTGCATGTAGGAGAAGCCGTTTCGGGTGCGCAGTTCGCCCAGTTTCTCCAGGCGGAACGCCTTGGCATGACCGTCACACCAGACGACGTTGGTCAGCTTCATGTGGCGGCCGAGGATCGCGCCGTTGTTGCGGCGGTTTAACAGCGCAGGGAACGGGAAGGTCTCGTTCGGCGTGGTCGGCTGCGGATCGCTCAGGTCGGCACGATAGAAGTCGCCGGACTGCCCCATGCCCTGCACTTCGCAGATCAGGGCGGTATCGGCCGGGAGGGCGATACGGGCCAGCGGCACGTTATTCGGCGGCGTCAGGCTGAAGCCCCAGGCGGCGGTGTTGGCGGCCAGGTTGCCGTTGTAGTAGACGTTGTTAATGGCGTAGGAGCCGAACCGGCGTCCGACGTTGGTCAGACCGTTCGGGTCGCCGCAGTCGGCTTCGCGCATCGGGATCGTCGGGCTGTTATTCGGATTCGGCGGCTGGTACTGATACCGTCGGTTCCCGGCGAGGGTATGCGCGGCGCCGGTGACCAGAGTTCCGCTAATCGAGGCGAACGGGTCGGACGGGCAGTTGAAGATATCCAGGTTCTTGATGTACGGGTTGATGACGTCCATCCAGCGCGGCGTGGAGCAGTTGGTGAAGTGCGCGCCTTCGGGAACGCGGGGCGGGTCCGGATGCGCGTTGCGGGAGATGACTTCGTCATAATCCTGAGCGTACATCATCATGCCGAGACCGATCTGCTTGACGTTGGAAAGGCAGGAGGTCTGGCGGGCCTTCTCACGAGCCTGGGCAAAGACGGGGAAAAGAATGGCAGCAAGAATCGCGATAATGGCGATGACGACGAGCAGTTCGATCAGGGTGAACGCCTGACGAGAGGATCGCATGGTAGGGTCCTTTCTGGAAATCACGATAAGGAATGAGAGACGAAGGCGGGGCGAGCGCGCCGAAGCGACGGGTCGCCCCGCAAACGAGCGTTATTTCGGATTACGGATAGGTGACGCCGCCGATGTTGGGGTTCCACATCTGAACCGTGCCGCCGCCCCGCCGTCCGCCTTTCGCATTGGCGTAGGACGGGTTGAGTCGCTGGACATCCGGGTCCTCGATCGCCATGAAGGTCTGGGTCGGACGCATCGCCTTCACGTGGGCGTCGGCGAACAGGAAGGTCGAGACGCCGGCATGGTACTCTTCCATCGCGCCGGTCGGCAGAGCGTCGCCGGCGACCGCGGAGGTGGTGCAGCCGGAGGCCGGAGCCGGGCGACCGTACCGGCTGGCGCGGCCGTTCGGGGAGAAGGAGAAGTACAGGGACACGTTGCGGTTGTTGTTGCCCTGATCGTTCTGAACGATCTCGGTCAGGATGATGTGCTGAGCCGGACCCTGCGGACCGTTCGGGTTGCTGCCCGTGCCGACCATGTCCGGGTTCAGACCGGAGTAGTAGGTGAGGGAGGAACCGGCGGGAAGGTTACCGGCGCAGGTGACGCCCTGGCCCGGATGGAAGGCGCGGGAGTAGTCGTTCATCGAGAAGTTCTGGCCGAGGGCGAAGGTGCCGTCCGAACCGCGCAGCGAATTGGGGCACGACCAGAGGTTGTCGGTCGAGTTTCCGCGCTGCTTGATATACGGCCAGACGCCGTACTCGAAGTTTTCGACGGTGTTGGTCGTGGTGTTCTTGTTGGTGCTGTACCAGGCGGCACAGTTCCGGATCGTGAACGGGCTGGTCCGGCAGACCGGCGCGTTGGTGACGTCGCGTCCCCCCGGATTCGGGAAGTAGCCGTCGTAGTCGCTCGCGTACATGGCGAAGGCGATACCGAACTGCTTCAGGTTGGAGGTACAGGTCGCCTGACGGGCCTTGTCGCGAGCCTGGGCGAAAACGGGGAAGAGAATGGCGGCCAGAATGGCAATGATGGCAATAACAACGAGGAGTTCGATCAGTGTGAACGCTTGGCGTGGCGAACGCATGGATGAATGACCTTTCAAAAATAAAGCCTAACCGAAGGAGTATAACACAGGTTGGCGGGTCTTTGGTTAAATAAATGTTAAGAAAATCGTTTTGCGCAAAACCTGTTCCTCAGAGCAGATGGAAGGAGGCGCGCAGGGCGGAACGGATACGTGCGGGGCGCTGAATCGCATCCCGAACGGACGGAAGCGGGCCGGCATGACGATCCGATTCGGCGGAAAGGCTGCCGCCGGTGCGAAGGTCGGCGATCAGAGTGGCGAACTGGGTGGCGTCCGGGACCGGTGACCTGCCGCTGAGCGCCATTCCGGCAACAGCGACCAGGCGGAGCGCGGACAGCAGAGTCAGCGCCGTCGGCGCGTCGAGCCGGTCGGCGTTCTCGATCCGGGTCCAGGCGAGACGCGCCCCGTTCATGGCGTCCTCGAAACGCCGTTCGCCGACCTCCTGACGCGCTTCGCGCTCCGCCGCAACCAGATAGTCGACGACCGGCCTTACCCTTCGGACGATATGCGCGGTCGTCAGCCCGTAAGAGATCGCGTTGGAGACCTGATACAGGTCGCCGGCCGCCTGCGAACCCTCTCCGTGCGCTCCCCGGACCGAGATACCGAGTTGATGGGCCGCTTCCAGCGTCTCGCTCAATCGGCCCAGAAAGGCGAGGGCGGGCAGATGCACCAGAGCGGACAGGCGAAGGCCGGTGCCGATGTTGGAAAGGGCGGTCGTCAGGTAGCCCCAGCGCGGATGGTGGGCAAACCGGAGGCGACGGGCGAGTCGGCTTTCGGCCTCCTCCGCCGTCTTCAAGGCGGCGATCAGCGTGTTTCCGGCCGCCAGGGTCTGGAGCCGGACATGGTCCTCCTCGTTGATGAAAACGGTCAGTGTGCCGTCGTCATCGAGCAGGGCGTAACTGGCCGCGCCCGGTTCGGCCATCTCCGGAGAGATGCGGCGGGCGTCGACCAGATCGGCGCGGTCCCGTTCGGACAGGGACGCCAGAGCGACCGCCGAAAGGTCCCCCAGCCATTCGGTATCCGCGAGCGCGGCGCGTCGGACCTCCTGCGCCACACGCCGCAGGTCCCGGTCGCTGGCTCGGCCCGGAAACGGATAGTCGGCCAGGTTCCTCGCCAGGCGCGCGCGCGAGCAGAGCGCCACATCGCCGTCCGTCGCCGAATTCACCTGATCCGCCCAGGCAGGCGTTTTCAAGTAGGCGGCCAGAGGACGACGATGGTCACGGGAGACTTCCACGATGCGATTATAAAGGGATGAACCCGCGGACGCAAAGCCCCGGCCCCGGGTCGGGAAGAGCGATCGACACGCACCCGTATTCCCGACGGTTCCCGTCCGATCATTTGCCAGGGAAGGCGGTTCCAAGGTATACTGGATGGGCCGGGAGGGGTGAGCGGAATGGTATCGCAACCGCCTTGAAA
>JANRLW010000126.1:0-76659 GCA_033762295.1 Capsulimonadales bacterium | reverse complement strand
GCGCACCAATCCGGGCGAACGGCGGATCACCATCTATCGGTACGGTCCGCTCTGGGGGGCGACACGGTTCGGATATGAGTATTCCGAAGCGCTTCTGTCACGCCTGACACCCGAACGGAGGCGGATTTTGCAACCGATCCGTCCGATTCGGCCACCGCAAAACGATCTTTGACCATGCAAATCGTTTCCCGCATCAAACCAACTTCCCGTGCGTCAAAGCCGATTTCGGTGTAACGAACGACGTCCCGGGAGGTGCGAAGGGAGGTGCGGGATTTGATTCGCATGGTTGAAGAATTCATCTCAACAAACAGAAATACCAATAAAAGTACAGGGAATTCCGTTCGCATTCCGGTAGACGTTCTGCCGATAATCGGTTCAGGAGAGGAATGTTCCCGCTCCACCGACGGGTTAATACCGCGTCCGCCGAAAACCGTGCGGAAGGCAGGATGCGAGAAGGATGGTAGTTTCCGGATGGTAATTCCTGTGCGTCCCCCGAAAACCGGCGGGCGGGCCGTTTTCCGTTTCCATTTTGTGTTCTTTGCCGTTTTTGCCATCGTGACGATGTTCCCGAACCGGGTGTTCGCCGTACCGTCCTGGGCTCGTATGACCGGGATGCCCTGCCTCTCCTGCCATGTCGGTGGAACCAGCAAGTTGACGGCCTACGGTCGGGATTTCCAGATGCGGGGCCACCGGATGAAACCGGACATGAAACTGACCCGGTTCGCCCAGTTGGACGGTTACCTGACCCTTGCGGCTCGCTTCCGACAGAACGCGACCGAACATTCCGACGGGAATACCACCCTCGAGAACGCCAGTCTGTTCGCCGGCGGCCCGATCAACTCGTCGCTCAGTTTCTTCACCGAATACGGCGGGTATATTCGAACCGCCTCCGGTCCTTCCCCGGCCCGTTTCAACGACGCCTATCTGCAATACACCGGGAACGCCACCGCCGACCGTTTCTGGTGGGTGCGGGCGGGTCGGCAGTACCCGTTCGCCATCTATGCGGCCGGCGTGGGCGGGCGGGAAAATCTGAGCCGCCCGCGCGCCCTGAGCGAAAAACTGGGCGGTTTCATTCCGGCGGCCCAGCGTCGCACTCTGGGCATCTCCGGTGGAGCCGACCTGGGTAACGGGCTTCGTTTCGAAGGCGGAGTGACCGACGGCGGCAGCAACGACGATTCGTTCCGCACGCCGGACGACTACGGATCGTTCGTTACCCTGGAAAAGGAATGGGATGCCTTCGGCAGCGGGATCGACCTGTACGCCGAATCCGGATGGCAGAAGGGCGGCGGGGCGTCCTTCCGAAGGACCGGAATCCTGGCGCGCTGGGTACGCTCCTACGAATCATTGAGTGGCGCGTTGCTGGAAGCGTCCGGACGACCGGGCAGCGGTCTGCCGATCGAACGACCGACCGGAGCCTTCGTCACCTACTCCCGCAACCTTCTGGCGGAGACGACGTCCTTTGTCCGTTACGACAGCCTGGACAACTTGCGGAACGCGACCGAGCGCACTCGTGGAATGGCGTTCGGTCTGTCACAGCGGATTCCGAACCGGGGAAGAATCGTCCTGGAATGGAACCGGGCGATCAGTGGCCGGAGCAATCCGAACTATTTCTACATCGATACGCTTCTGATGTATTAGGCAAGGGATCGGAAGTGCGTTCGATCTCCCGACGGAACGGACCGGTCGGGAGATTTCCTTCTGGGAAGATTGATTGTTCGCCTGCTGTCAGGGCGGTCCGAACTTTTCGCGTGTATATGCAGTTGTTGTCGTCTCAATGGCCCTGGCTTTCGGATGTTACCTCCGACGCTTATGAAATGCTCATGGAGAACGTTTCTGACATGTTCCGTTTCCGATTTCGTTACGTTGAATGTCAATACATTGGTAACAATTCAGGGTATTCGGAACTTTAGAGCAATCAAGCGGGAGAACGGTCGTTGACAGATGCCTTCCCGCATGATACATAGTTAGGGTTGACTGCGACGGTTTCGGGAACGGATAGCGCCCCTGTTCAGCGCGTTGCGCGCCGCAGCGGAGCGCTATTTTTGTTCCAGCCGTTTCGCCGTCAGGCGTGCGCTCTCCTTTCGGGGAGAGGAAGCGCAGGCCAGGAAAATCCCAGAAAAGCCCAGGAGTCTTAAAGAACCCCATGCCGCTTCCGAAAGAGACAGCCGTTTCGGTCATTACCGATTATAAAACCCATGAATCCGACACCGGTTCGCCGGAGGTACAGATCGCTCTGCTCTCCGCTCGAATCGCCCAGTTGACCGACCACCTGCGAATGCACAAGAAGGATCATCACTCTCGACGCGGACTGATGATGCTGGTCGGCAAACGGAAACGAATGCTGTCCTATCTTTCCCAAATCGATATCGAACGATACCGCGCCCTGGTGGCGCGATTGGGTATCCGCTCTCGCCTGTAACGATCCGGCCGGACCGCAATCTGCGTCTCCGGCTTTTCCGTTTTTTGCGGGAGGCGAAACACGACCGGGCGCACCGCAAACCTCCCTGCGGCGCGCCCGCCGCATTTCCGGAATCCGCTCGCGCCCGGCGAATCGCCCTTTCCAACTCACACTCGGCGACCGAACCCGGTCTGATGCCGAAATCTGCGTGCGTAAAGAAGAACCAACATGTCTGTTCAATCCGTTGAGATCTCGTTGCCGGGCAACCGGGTCATTACCATTGAAACCGGAAAGCTTGCCAAACAGGCAAGCGGAGCCGTCGTTATCCGGGCGGGCGATACCCATATTCTCGCTACCGCCACCATGAGCGCCAACGCTCGCCCCGAACTCGATTTCTTTCCTTTGACCTGTGATTTCGAAGAACGAAAATACGCTGTCGGAAAAATCCCCGGCGGATTCATGAAACGAGGCGGCAAACCCAGCGACCGCGCAACCCTGATTTCCCGCCTCATCGACCGACCGCTTCGCCCGCTGTTCGATAAAGGCATGCGGAACGAGGTACAGGTCATCACGATGCCGCTGTCGGTGGAAGTGGACTACCTGCCCGATGTCTACGCCGTTCTCGCCGCGTCCGCCGCGCTTCATCTCTCCGACATTCCGTGGGCCGGACCGATCGGTTGCGTCCGGGTCGGCCTGATCGAAGGCGAATTCGTTGTCAATCCGACCCAGAGCGAGATGACCGTCTCCCAACTCGATCTCGTCGTCGCAGGCACCGAGAAAGCCATTCTGATGGTCGAGGCCGGCGCGAACGAGATCTCCGAAACCCGGATGCTCGAAGCGTTCGATATCGCGCATGACGTCATCCGCGAACAGTGCGCGGCCCTGGACAAACTGCGCGAATTGGCCGGCAAGCAAAAAACCGAAGTGTCCCTGCATCACTACAATGAGGAGATTCTCGGACAGGTTCGCGATCGGTTCGCGGCCGAACTGCGCTCCGGACTGCAGGACCCGGATAAGGCGTCCCGCGAAGCCGGACTCTCCCTCCTGATCAATCAGGTCGTCGGAAAACTGTCGCCCGAGTTCCCGGAGAACGTCGCCGACATCAAGGAGACCGCCGACAAGGTCGTCAAGGAACAGCTGCGTGACCTGATTCTTTCCGAAAACCGTCGCCCGGACGGTCGGAGCAACAGAGACATTCGGGAAATCTCCGTCGAAGTCGGAATCCTGCCCCGTGTCCATGGTTCCGGACTGTTCACACGCGGACAGACCCAGGTTCTGACAACTCTGACCCTCGGTTCCGGCGACGATGCGCAGATGATCGACTCGCTGGAGGAGGAAGGCGAGAAGCGCTACATGCACTTCTATAACTTCCCGCCGTATTCGGTCGGCGAAGCGCGGCCCCTGCGCGGTCCGGGACGCCGGGAAGTCGGTCACGGGGCCCTCGCCGAAAGGGCGTTGCTCCCCGTCCTGCCGACCAAGGATCGCTGGCCCTATACCCTCCTCCTGACCTCCGAGGTACTTGAATCCAACGGTTCAACGTCGATGGCGTCCACCTGCGGTTCCACTCTGGCGCTCATGGATGCCGGTGTCCCGATCAAGGCCCCGGTCGCCGGTATCGCCATGGGACTGATCACCGAAGGCGACCGCTTCGCCGTTCTGACCGATATTCAGGGCATGGAGGACTTCTCCGGCGATATGGACTTCAAGGTGGCCGGAACCCACGAAGGGATTACCGCCCTTCAGCTCGATACCAAGATTCAGGGCATTCCCCGGCCCGTCTTCGTCGAAGCCTTTGAGCAGGCGCGCGAAGCCCGCCTGTTTATTCTCGACAAAATGACCGCCGTTCTGGCGGAACCGCGCGACGATGTCTCCCGCTTCGCTCCCCGCATGATCACCGTCCAGATCGATCCCGAGCAGATCGGTACCGTGATCGGGCCGGGCGGAAAAACCATCAAGAAGATCACCGCCGAAACCGGCACCAAGATCGACATCGAACAGGACGGTACGGTCCGCATTTCGGCCGTCGACGCCGATAAGGGGGAAGCCGCCAAACGCATCATCGAGAGCATGACGAAAAACCCGAACCCCGGCGATATCTTCGAGGGCAAGATTACCCGGTTCCTTCAGTTCGGCGCTTTCGTCGAAATCGTTCCCGGCAAGGATGCGCTCGTACACGTTTCCCAGTTGTCCGATCCGCCGCCGTCCCGTCCGGACCAGAACCTGAAAGTCGGCGATACCCTGCGCGTTCGCGTGACCGAAATCGACGGACAGGGACGTATCAATGCGACGGCCCGCGGACTCGAAGAAACCTTCGATCCCGAAAACCCCGAACCGGGTCGCGCGCCGCGCGGCGATCGTGGTCCTCGCGGAGGCGGAGACCGGAACGGCGGGCGCGGGGGTGACCGGGGTGACCGGGGTGGAGATCGCGGCGGAGATCGCGGCGGACGGGGGGGTGACCGGGGCGATCGCGGTCCGCGACCGGCCCAGGGTCGCGGAGATCGACCGGACGGGCGCGACCCGGATCGGGCCACCGAAGCCACCGCTCCGCCCGAACCTGCCGAGGAAGAAGGTGACGACCTGCCGAAGGCGCGTTTCCGGCCCCGACGCTAATTCGGCCTTTCCGGAGAGAAAACGGTCGGGAAGAATGAACCCTCCCCGACCGTTTTCTCTTCGGTACCTCCGTATCGCTCCGCCCGTTACCGGGTGACCGCGACCGTCGTAACGCTGAGCGGCGGCGCCTCCAGTGTCACGGTTCCGCTCGCGACGGAGACCTGCCCCGGTTGCGAGGCGGCGATCGCCTCCCGGGTTATCACAAACGCCGTCGCCGCCCCCGGAACAAACCCCGTCAGTCGTACCACGAACTTCCGGCTCTTCTCCGTTTTGTTGATCGCCACCAGCGTCATTCGATCCGGATGGGCGGAATCCCGCGCCGCGTACAGCGAATCCTCGGCAGGCGTCTCGCCGGTTACCTTCAGTCCGACGTCGCCGAACCGCCCGCCTTTGCCGTCGTAATCGAGGAAGGCGCGGAACGCGGCAATCTGCGCCGTGGCATCCGGACTCATCCCCCAGTTACAGGCGGCATACATGCCGTAACGTCCGAAAATACCCAGGACATCCGCCTGAGCGATCGTCCCGCTGATATCCGTTCTCCCACCGTAGTTGTACTCGGTCATGGCGAGACGGGTGCCGGGGTAGTGGTCGCTTATCTGCTTTTGCAGACCCGGCAACAGCGCGATCGGTTTTCCGCCGAGGGACTGCGTGATCCAGCTGTTCTCGACATACGTCGGGTCCCAGAGCGATCGGGGAGCCTGAATGCGGGCCGCTCGCGTTCCCGGTTTGTCGGCGTCCTCCGTCACGCGCACATCGTCCCCACGCGCCTCCGGGTAAAAATGCACGTCCAGCAGGTCCAGAAGCCGCTTGCCGTGCTTCGCTTCGGCGGTCTTCATCGCTGCCAGGTACACGTTCAGGAAATCGCGATTGTTGGCATCCGCCGCATCCTGGAAACGACGGAATCCCTGCCATCCGTAACTGACCGGACCGAGAACGACCGACTTCGGAGCCACCTCTTTGATCGCGGCGGCATACTCGATGCTTCGACCGATGAAGTCGGCGTAGGTGGGCGTTTTGGCGACGATACGGGCGTGCGTGTGCGCCCAGATATCCGGCTCGTTATCCAGCGCATACCAGACAGACAGGCGCGGATTACGAATCTTCTCGATCCAGGCGACGAACTCATCCTGATAGACACGGTTATCGGCGGTATTCGGCGGATACACCCTCGGTCCGGATTTCTTCGGAAGCGAGCGATGGAAACGGGCATTCAGGTAGTTCGGCGTTTGATTGACGTCTCCGTCGCCCTTCTTGTCCGCAGCGACATACCCGGCCATCGGCACGGTCAGAATGGTGACGGCGCCGTGGCTCTGCGCGTCCTCCAGAAAGGAACGCACGGTGCGACCGGGCTCGTCCGAACTGCCCAGGAAACTGTCATTCTGGTGATGCCAGTCCGAACCGGCGTTGCTGGCGTTGGTCTCCCAGTTGTACGCGGTCATTCGATTACCGCCCTGCCGCGCCACCGGGAACTTCAGAGGAATCTTTTTCCATTCCGGGAAGTTCAGGCCATAGATATATGGCGAAATCGGCTGCCCTTTGACGACATCCACCGTGAAATTCGCTTCGGGCGTTTCCTGCGAGTAGGCGGCGACCGGCAAAAGCGCCGCCGTTGCCGCCGCGATAAAGAGTCTTCGGTTCATATTTCACCTGCGAAGGTTTCGGTTCCGTGAACCTTTTTCCCACCAAATACCGACATCCCGGGACGAAACGTTTCGCGAACGCGTAAAAATCGGAGCATCAGTCGTCCTTTTGCGGAAACGCGATTTCGACCTTGTTCGGTTCGCGACGAACCTCCCCGCCCATCGCCGTCACGAATTCGGCCATGTCCGCTTCGGAAAGTCCGGTCATCACGGTTTCCATCAGTCGGGAGGGCAGGTACAGCAACCCTTTTAAGGTATGCGCGCGCGTTTCGGCGTCCATCCGCAGGAGGGCCTCCCCCGCGCGCCGAATCCACTCCTTCTTTCCTTCGGGTGAGAGCGTATCGAACTCCCCCCCACGGAACGCCAGGGAGGCATGGCCGTGCGGATTGAAGATCAGATGAACCGTCACCTCTTTTTCGGTCGGTGGCCCGGCGGGAACCGGTCGTATCGCAACGGAAAGGGAATCCCCTCGCCGTCCGAACATTTTTTCGTGCGCCAGAACCAGGTCGGCCAGATCGTCGGCGCGGAACCGGCTTTTACCGGGCGGGGGCGGCAGGACGAGAGTCAGATGACGGGTTCCCGGCGGTAAACGGCGGACCATCTCGGCAAGGGTGTTTTCGAGGGCAAGCGGTTGTCCGTCCTCCGCCCGTTCCCCCGGCAGACGGACCGGGATGCCGGCAACGGAGGTTTCGGCCAGTATGGGAACACCGAACCGCGATTCGAGAACGCGGACGGCATCCCGAAGTTTCAATGTTCGTTCGCTTCGGGCCGGGCGGTCCTGACCGAAGGCGACCGTAGCGATGAGGAACAGGGAGGCAAGGCTGGCAAAACGGAGCAAGACTGGGATCGTGTGCATTCCTTGACCTCCGATACCTCCGACAATGCGGCGCGTATGCCGGATCCCCGGCAGAGGGTCCGGCATACGCCTTCCCGGTTTACGAACCGGCGTTGATCTTCGCGATAATCGCGTCGGCCATCTGCGACGTTCCGACGGCGGTCGGATCGTTGCGGTCGGGCTTCATGTCGTACGTGACATCCTTGCCCTCGGCTATCACGTCGGAGACCGCTTTTTCCAGAAGGGCGGCGGCGTCGGTTTCCTTGATGTATTTGAGCATCAGCAGACCCGACAGAATCAGCGCGGTCGGGTTGACCTTGTTCATTCCCTTGTACTTCGGCGCGGAACCGTGGGTCGCCTCGAAGAGAGCGCAGCCGTCGCCGATATTTGCTCCGGGCGCCACGCCCAGACCGCCGACCAGTCCGGCCCCGAGGTCCGACAGAATGTCACCGTACAGGTTGGGCATCACCAGTACATCATAGTTCTCCGGCTTCTGTACCAGTTGCATACACATCGCATCGACGAGCCACTCATCGTACTCGATACCCTGGTCCTTATACTCCTCCGCGACCTCACGGGCGACGCGGTAGAACAGGCCGTCGGTATACTTCATGATGTTCGCCTTGCAAACGGCGGTGACTTTCTTGCGGCCGTTCTCCACCGCGTAGTCGAACGCCATCTTCACGATGCGCCGGGTGCCGGACACCGAGATCGGCTTGATCGAAATGGCGGCGTCCTGACGGATTTTGCCGTTCGCCATCGCGATGATCTGCTTCGTTTCTGGGGTATCCAGATCGTACTCGACGCCGGCATAGAGGTCCTCGGTATTTTCGCGGACGATTACCAGGTCGATGTTCTCGTACTTGGAGCGGACCCCCTGGTAGGACTTGCACGGCCGGATACAGGCGTACAGGTCCAGTTCCTTACGCAGGGCGACGTTCACCGAGCGGAAGCCCGTTCCGATGGGAGTCGTGATCGGGCCTTTGAGCGCCAGCTTGTTTTTGCGGATCGACTCCAGGACATTGTCCGGAAGCGGTGTCCCGGCCGTCTCCATGATATCGACGCCCGCCTCGACAACGTCCCAGTTGAAGGAGGAGCCGCCGGTCGCCACGGCCGCTTCCAGAACGCGCCGGGTCGCCTCAACCAACTCGGGGCCGGTGCCGTCACCCCGAATCAGGGTTACATTATGTACTGCCATCAGTTTCTCCGAAATGAGTTTTCTCGATCGAGTTTCCCGTAGTCATTCGGCGCGGAACCGGTACTTTCCTGCCGCCCGGTCAGCGAGACGGAAGCGGAACGCGTTTCAGGACGATCGCGCCCACCTCCCCGGCCAGCAGCAGTCGGAGTTCCTCCCCCTCCGATCGGAAAGACCGGACCTTCGACAACGCCGTCAGGAACGCGGACTCGACGGTCGGATTCAAGGCCGCCGCCCGGGTGGAGACCAGCGGCGAAAAGACCAGATGGTCCTCGGCGACGCCGAAAAATCCGGCAATCCGGTTGACACCTGCCCGTCCCACGATGCGACCGTCGGGCAGGAATCGCAGGGAATACTCTTCCTCGGTCGGCGTGATCGTCTCCCTGGCACCGACGATTTCGACCAGCCGCCATTCCGACGAGAAGAGCGGCGTCGCGGCGCGCCGGTCCGGTTCCAGGGTTAGAAACCCGGTCGCTTTCCCGGAAGTGTCCTGCAGTACGAGACGGGCCGCCGCGCCGCCCCGTTCCAGCACCAGCGACATCGGAGGCTTGGCGCCTTCCAGGGTGAAAACCCGCGCCATGACGGTCGAAGGCAACCCTTTCCGCTCCGCCAACGTCACCTCCTGCGGGATCGGAGCCATCATCGTGCTGATCGACGGATCGCCGAACGGGTCCGGAATCATCGCGTTTCCGTCGAGCACCAGCCGACCGGTCCTGTCCTTCAGGGAACCGGAGATCGAAACCAGGGCCGTCCTGCCCCATGTACGGCCCAGAAACGTCGATTTGAAGGCGAACCGGTCGGTTTCGGGCAGGGCAACAACGGAGCGCGGCGACCGTTCGAGCGCCACGACCCGCGTTATCCGCTCCGCGTCCCACTCCAGTAATCGCTGGGGGCCGGTCGGCAGCGTGGCGGTCACCAGGCGCAGGCGCGGACCGATACCTGAAGCGGCGAGCGACCGCTTTCCCTCCGGCAGCAGATCGTACAGACGCGGTGCGGTCGTCTGCGGCGTCGCCGACGACCGATTGACGGCCTTGACGGCTTGAAAACGAATCGGAAGTCGCACCTCCGCCATCCGAGTCGATCGCCACGCAGGCGAGAATCCGTCCCAGGCGGCACGGTTGGGATCGAGGATCAGGGTTCCTTTACCTTTTCCCTCGGAGGTGAGGCGTACCCGCTGCCACCGTCCGAGTGCGAAGACCCCGAGCGGTTTGGAGTCCCACGTTTCGCCGGGACGCGGGAATGATTGCGCCCGTATCGACGAAACCCCCGAAACGAGCCAGATCAAGAGGATCGAAAACCGTAACCAGCGTGCGGACACCGCCAAGCTCATGCCACCGGACCTTCCATGAAATTATGGCCCATTGTACCCGACGGGCGGTATTACCCGATCGAACGACCGACGATCCGGACCGGGTCCGGAGCCGACGCCGTCGTTGTGGCCGCATGGTACCAGCGGGTCGCCGCCTGCCCGTCGCGCCGCAAGGTCAGTATTTCCGTCAGGGCCTCCTGGGTGTCCTCGGCGGAAAAATAGACGGTTCCCCCCTTATGACGGATTCGAATATATTCGCTGAAAGTGAACGGCGAGTTGGAGAATCGGAGCGTTCGATCCCGGAAGGGCCAGCGTAACGTCGCCCGCAGGTACTCGCCGCGCGTCACCACGGACACCGATTCAACGTCGGTCCACGCCACTCTGGTTTTTTGAAACAGTGTCGGAGCCACAAACCCCTCGTCATCGACCTCCAGATAGTTGACAATGGCCGCACAACTGACCGCCATCCAGACAAGCCACTGCAACAGACCGACCAGGAACGCCACCATCGCCGGCGCTCCCATTGCGGCAACCAGCAGTGCGGGCGAAAGCCAGAGGAATCCCAGAGGAATCACAATCGCCAGGGTGATCGGATACAGTACCAGGATCCACCGCCAGTCGTACTTGTTTCGAGGCTTCAATCGCGGTTTGAACCGCCGACGTTGCCCTTGTGTCGGTCGTCGTATCATAATTAATGTAACTCCCTTCAACGTCCGTCGGTTACGCCTTCCGGCCGAATTCTTCGCCGAAATGCAGGTAGGGGACCCCTTCGCGTAGAACATCCCTCCCATCATGTCCACCGGGAACTCCCTGTTCGTACGCCAATGGCGACCCGTCGTGCTTTCCTCCGTCACCGTTTTGATCGTGGTTATCGGCGGATATGCCTTGCTGCGAACCGCGCCACCGACTCACGACAAGACCAACAAAATGGCTTCCGCCCTCCCTGCAGGAGTCTGGCCGACGCGGGTAAAATCCTTTGCGGACCGCCTGGTGGAGGCTCGGTGCGGCGGAGACGGCACGATTCATCTGTACTTTATGGACGCCCGAACGAAAACGTTCGCATCGGTGGCCGCCGCCCGTATCGAGGGCGAAGTTTCGGCCGACAACGGCGATTCCACCGCATTTTTCCTGACGCCGGACCGGGCCGGCACTACTTCCGCAGTCAGCGGTTCCGTATTCGTCGGGCGCGCTCCGGTCGAACGCCTCCCCCTTGGTCGCCTGGGGCTTTACGGTATTCGCGTCACCGTGCCCTATCAAGGCACGGATCACAGCATCCGCTGGCGTCCCGAGGAGACACGTGCCTGGGTTTCACCGCAACATGCCGGCGGGACCACGGAAGCCGCGATGCCCGATGCGCCCGACGGCGATGAAGAACGAAAACTCTTTCTCACCCCGGCCGGAAAATATACGGCCGCCGACATCGCCGCTAACGGCCATGCCATCGCCTCCGTTCGGTATCGCGGTGCACTCCCGGTGCATAACCGGAAACCTCCCGGCGGCAGTCCGATCTGTCCCATAACCGAAACGCTCGCCAATCCGCGCTTTACCTGGATCGTCGACGGCCAATCGTACCGTTTCTGTTGCCCGCCCTGCATCGCCGAATTTGTCAGGCAGGCGCGCGAACAGCCGAAGACGATCCGACCACCCGCCGCATATGTCGCCCGGTGACTCGCGCGACTACCCGTTCCTGACAGTCGCGGTCACTTTCTGCGTAGCCACGTTCCCCGCCTCGTCGATGACCTGGATTTCGATCACGTGGCTTCCCGATGTCAGCGGTTCGGTCGTGACGGTGAACGATTCGAGCGGGCTATCGAAAATTCCATCCTTCGCAGCCGCACTCAACCATTCGCCGTTATCCGAACGGAACTGAACGCCCCGAATCGACGCACCGGCCTGAATCGCCACCCCCTCGATAACGACGGTCCGTTCTTTCACTCCCGTGGATACCGGTTCCCGCAAAGAAATTGCCGGGGAACGATTGACAACCCGGAAGGTTTCCGAAATCGCCTCCGCCGTCAACGGGTCGTCCGGGTTGGACGCTCGATCGGTCGCCGTCACCCTGATCCGGTATTCACCGTCCGGGATTTTCGTCGTATCGAAGGTAAGGAAAGTCTCCCTCGCGGATGGCTGGGTCAATGGCGGCGTGGCGGACGGTGGGGTGGGCGCGGAATGCGCGGAGGCATCCGCCAGCATCCGCTGACGCAACTCGGGTCCGATCTCCGGATGTCGATCCAGTTCCTCCGCCAGTGCCAACGCCGCCGAGGCAGTCGTCTCCTTCGGGCTACCCGGTCGAGCCGTCGTTGGCGCGGCGGGTTCGGTACCGGGGACCGAAACCGGTCCGCTCCCCTTTTTCGTGGGTACCGCCTGCCAGGTCCGCCCGCCGTCCGCCGAAAGCCGGATTTCAAACGAAAGCGTATCCCGGTCCGGGTCCTGCGCCGACCATCGGATCGTCTTCTCGCCTCGCCAGACCTCCGCCGGTCGGGGCGACTGAAGAGAAAGCGACGGCATCCGGTTGGGCATCCGGAAATAAACCTCCACCCCTTTGAGCACGTCCGGGTCCGACCGGTCGGACCGGTCGGAAAATTCGACCCGGTACTGAAGATACCTTCCCGACGGTGAGGTCACCCGCTCTCCCTCGGGCCGGGATAATTCCGGCGACCAGGGACTCCAGTCGGAATCCGGGTCCGCCGTATTTCCGGTCCGGGTTCGGATTTTCAAGGTCCCATCGCGGGAAACCTCTCCGAAAAACCGGAGCGTTCCCCATCGGACCACGCTTCGCGCATCGAAAACCGGGGAAACGTAGGTACCCGCTGCCGGTCCGCTCGAGTCCGGAGCAAAGACCGAGGCGACCCCGCCGGTGGCCGCAAACAGGGTTCCATTCGCCGTGAGACAGACCTGAGTAAAGAGCACATCGGTCGGGGCGTCCGTCATCCTCACCCGGTCGGTGACCGGATCAACGGAAACGATCGTGTTGCCGACCGCCGAATACAGTGTGCCGTCGGCCGACCCGACCAGTCCGTTCAATGGCCCGGAAAACGGCCGTTCGGTCAGGGGTTCAGGGACACGTTCAGGAGAAACCCGGTACAGCATTCCGCGTGGCGCGGTTGTCAGGTAGGCTCCGCCGTCGGGGCGAACCCGGATTCCGGTGATGGCCGGCTCCGGCGCGTCGAACCGGACTTCGGGCCGTTCGATCGCCCGGCCGTTCGATCCGGTCAGGCGAAGAAACAGCCCGTTCGGCGCGGTGCCCGCATACAGAGTTCCGTCCCGATCGCAATGGAGCGTCGTCACGCTGCCTTCGCCGCTTCGGTAAACGGTCGTGACTCCGCCTGACCCGGAGAGCGGAACGGCATAAACGGCGGCACGGGGTCCCCCGGTCGCGGCATAAAGTATCGTCTCGTCGGGCGAAAGCGCCAGAGAGAGGACGTGCTTTTCCTCCGCCCGGAACAGCAGTCGCACCTTTCCGTCCGGGCGCATTCGGAACACCTTCCCATTTGGCGAGGTTCCGGCAAACAGATCCCCGTTTCCTGACCGAACCATCGTATGGACGGCAATCTCCCCGGTCGTTGCGACGACGTCACACTTCCCGCCGGTCGATACCCGGTAGATCCGTCCCTGCTCCCCGCTCCCGGCAAAGACGCCGCCCTCACCGTCCGATGTCAGACACCAGAAGACCGGTTCGTTGCAGTCCGCGATACGCCGAAGACGCGGGCCGAACTGCAGCGTTCCCTGGCCGGTCAGTGTCACCCCATCCCGAACCCCCGAACGAAAATCGTTGGGCGCCACCTGCCGCCAGATTCCCGGAGGACGCCCGACCATTTTCGGCGCGGCGGAGGCCGGTTCCGGAGCGGACTCCGGGGACGCCCCGGTTCGCTCCGCCCCTTCGTTCGCTTCCGACCCGCCCGTGCCGGGATCTCGTGCCGTATCGCGCACCTCGCTCACTCGCTCCGATCCGCTCTCCCGACGCACAACCCCTCCCGTGCCACGGTCAGCCGACTGAGGCGAAGGGGGGACCGGTGCGGGGAGTGGCAGACCGGCCTCCGGCGACGGAGCCGACGGGGCGACGACGGGCGAACCGGGAACCGGTTCGACGCCGCCTTTTACTCCGATTCGGACCGGCAGAGTCTGCATACCGGACAGAACCCACGGCGTTGTCGCCACGGTCTTGCATTCGTCCCGTTCCAGTCGGGTTCCGGAGGTCCGCCCGGCGATCATTCGCAGAACCGCCTCCAGGTTGGGAGGGAGTCCGTCCAGCTTTTCACCACGGACGGAAAGCGAGGATGTCGGCAGCGTCAGGCGGGCGACCAGCGCGTCGTTCCGGTCCCGTTCCCCGTAACGACGGATCATCTGCGGGACGCTGGTGGTGCCGCTAAAATCGATCCCGCGCCCCATGAAAAGGGAAAGGAGTCCGGAGGAGGCGTACCCGGTCGGCCCACCCTGGACCGTCAGATTATAGACTCCCGGAGCCGTGCCGGGCGGAATCTTCAGGGTCAGGCGGCGAACCTGTTCGGGCTTACGGTACGGTTTGAGGACCGCGCCCACCTCGATGGTCTCGCCCGGTTCGAATCGGGTACCGGGTAAAAAGATCCGTTCGATGGTCGCGGTCTGTTTCCCCGGCGTGATATCCACTTCCATAGCGACGGACCGGATCCCGACCCGTCCGTACGAGTTGTTCAGAAGAAAATTGACGGCGTTCTTCAGATCCTCGCCGACCGCTCCCTCGATCGCGGCGCTGTCCTGGACGCGGTTGGTCCGGCGGATCGTTCCGAAACCCTCGGTTTCCACCGTCGTGGTCACCACCGCGGTCGCCTCACCCGGCTGCCCGTGAATCTCGGCCACCGCCGCCGAGGACGCGATATTGATGAGCCGCGAAAGCAAAAGCGGATGGCGAATCAATTTCGCTTTGAAAGTGCGAACCTTCCCCATCATTCGGTCGCGCACCCGAACGGTCAACGGCATCATGGACGGGGTGTCACCGATCCGTCCGCTGATGGAATAGGGTCGATCCTGAGAGAAGGCACCAACCAGCGTCACCGGCGACCCGACCTTCTGCGATTCGTTGAACGAGGGTTGGATGTCATGGATATAGGCGGTGAACATCGGTGCCCGCAACGGCCCGATACCGAGAAACGGGTGTCCGAAGGCGACGATTCGATCGCCACGCCGGTAGGTCACCGTCCCGATCCCGGTAATGTCGATGTCGCCGGTCGCCAGACTCATGGCCACCGCCCCGCCGGGGGTCAACGGCGACCCGGTCAGTCCGGGGGCCGCGACGCCTCCCCCGTTCCGCCGGGCGTCCAGGCCGATTTCGGCCAGCTCTCGTGCGACCGTCGCGAACCGGGGGCCGGAAACGCCCGTGACCGTCACCCGGGCCATCAGCGGGCGTAATCGAAGGACGCCGGGGGGCGAAGCGCCGGTACGCGCCGAATCGATTCGGACCCGGTCGTAACGCTGTCCGGATACGAAAAGCGGCACCGTCAAATCCGAGTCGGGGGGTTCCGGTAACGGAGCCGGATTGTCATCCGGCGTCTGCGGAAGCCCCGGGTCCCACGCCTCCAGCATATCCTCGATCGGAGTCACATACCCGATGCTTTCCCGCGTAAACGATGCGCCGTAGGCCACCGCGCCGATGATCTTTCCCCCGACATAGACCGGCGAACCGCTCATTCCCGAAATAATGTCGCTGACCCGCCGCAACGTCGGCCCGGAAAGCCGGACGAGAATTAGATCGCGCCCGTTGTTCGCCTTGCGGACCACCCCCAGAATCGTCACATCGAAACGTTCGATCCGATTTCCCTGAAAGACGGTCAACCCCACGCCTTTCATGCCGCGTCGCAACTGCGATGGCGCGAGAAACTCGTTCGGCCGTAACAACGGGCGTGTATTCGGTGTTCGGGCGACGGTCGGCTTTGGCAGAGGGGGCGGCGTTCCCGGTTTCCGACGAGCCGGTCCGGTTCCCTCCTCCTTCCCGGTCGCCGGTCGCTTCGGGGCCCGTTCGGTCGGAAGGGCGGGCAACGGAACGGAGAGGCACGCACAGAGCATAAGGGAGAGGCATCGGAGCGGGAAAAGCGATCGGAAACCCATGCCATGTTATAACATGGCGACCGTTTCGGCGCACGATCGTCCTCTCATCGGGCCGACACTTCAAAACGGAAGGAAACGGCTACCTGTGTAGCGAATTACCGCTAAATCGGGTATTACTGCGGATATTCTTCGGCGAGCCTGGTTTTCCGCCGTCCCGCCCGATCGGTCAACAGGAGGATATTCGTCAAATGGCTTACAGCGTCACCAGCAAGAAGAACGGTACGGTCTACTACCTGCATGCGCAGACGACTCAGACCAAGGGAGGGCGACGTACCCTGTATTTCTTTCGTAAGGAATTGAAGGAAGGCGCCCTCGATCAGTTGCCCGACGGATATATTGTTACCGAAAGTGAGTCGACCGGTCTTCCACTGCTCAGCCGATCACGGGGAGATTCCTGACCGTTCGTGCCACAGGTTCCGGCGGGGAGCGCCGTTCTCCCCGCTTCCTTCCATGTTTCGCGCCCGTTGTCAACGCTGATCCTTTCCCGTTTTCCCTCTTTCATCCTCCTGCAGGGGAACCGTATCAGCTTTTCTGACAGGTTAAGAAACTTTGCCGACTTCCCGAAAACAAGTTTAGGGCATTCGGCGATAGAAAGGACGCGAAAGTCGCCGATTATCGATCAAATCGAAGCGTTCGGAAGGTCAAAAACGGAATCGGTATGGCAGATGAATTCAAAAATGATGAAATTACCGAATTTTGCACACCGGTTTATGTCCACACAACGGAAACCGGCACCGGGAAACGGTTAGTTTTGACTACATGGATGTTGTTGGATGAGTTGAGACAGTGCCAGGAGCATCTGGACGCCCTGCTTCAACACATCAAAGCGACCCGATGCGGCGAAGAAAAGCGCCTTGGAATTGTCTTTAACCCGGTTCTGGAAAGCGTGGAGTCGGCTCACTTTCATGTCAGCCATATTTTGCGCCTTCTCTGGAGAGACGGACTCTGGACGGACGCTCCGGTGACCGAACGTTCGGATTCGCGCCACCGGGCGTTTCATGTCCTCGAGCAGCCGTTCACGGACGGAAAGCCCCACGGGCGTCCCCTCCCGGAGTCCGCTTCCGCCGATCTTTGTGATCTGCTCGGACTTTGTCCGCTTTCGGACGAAACCGAAGTTACCGCGCTGATCGAAGCCCTTCGTTTCTTCCGCCACCGACAGCCGATTCCCGAAAAAGCCGGGTAAGGTCGGACCGGGGAGAGCCGAGTTCTCCCCGGTCCGCCGGTTCGATCCGCCGGTTCGATCCGCCGGTCCGGTCGGCCCGTCACACCTCCGCGATCCGTACCGTTTTCAGCGTGTCCCCCTTGCGGATCGCATTCACGATGTCCTGGCCCGATGCCACCTGCCCGAACACGGTATGCTTTCCATCGAGCCAGTCGGTCACGACGTGCGTGATGAAGAACTGGGACCCGTTGGTGTTCGGTCCGGCATTGGCCATCGAGAGCGAACCGACCTGATGCCGGTGCGGATTGCCGACGGTCTCGTCACGGAAACGGTACCCCGGTCCCCCCATTCCCGTGCCCTCCGGATCGCCGCCCTGAACCATGAAGTTCTCAATCACCCGGTGGAAGGTCGTGTTATCGTAGAACCCGTCGCGGGCCAGGAACACGAAATTATTGACGGTGAGCGGCGCGTCCGCTGCGAAAAGGTCGACGACGATGTTTCCGCGTGACGTTTCAAAGGTCGCCTGATACTTTCGGTTCAGGTCGATCGTCATCGGCGGTGGCGCGGAGTATTTCTTTGCCGGCATGGATCCAGCCTTTCTGAATTCAAATTGCGGTTTCCCTTCCGAATGTACCCCATTTAACCTATCGATCCGCTCCTTCGTTCGACGACGTTCCGACCCGGCAACCGCGCCTTCGGGTCCGAAACCGGCCTATGTTACGACGGCAAAACGACCGATAAGAAATTGATGCCGTACGAATGTTGGGTTTTTCGTAGGGTAACGGTTGAAATAGTTCGGGCAGGATGGTGTTTCAATGTCTCTGAAAACCACTATT
This sequence comes from Capsulimonadales bacterium, assembly GCA_033762295.1. Classification (GTDB taxonomy): domain Bacteria; phylum Armatimonadota; class Armatimonadia; order Armatimonadales; family Armatimonadaceae; genus JANRLW01. The sequence goes on along the minus strand of JANRLW010000126.1, from coordinate 58,593 downwards.
TTGGGTGTTCTCCTCGTACTTTGCTCGTTCCTTGCCACGACGGTTCGAGCGGCCGATCACCCGGCAACGATGCTTCCGGCCGGAGAACCCGCGCCGGCGTTCGCCCTGGTCGGCAGCACCGGTGACGAACACCGGCTGGAAAATTACCGTGGAATCGGTATCGCGATCGCCTTTCTTCCGGGTCACGATCCGGCATCGCTCCGGCAACTCCGCTCACTGAATAAAGAGATCTGCGAGTTCGATACGATGGGTGTCAAGGTGTTCGTCATCACCCCGATGTCGGTCGAGACCGCGCATGAACTCCATTCCCGGGAAGGGTTCGATTTTGCGATCCTCTCCGATCCGGACGGCAAGGTGGCGGAAGCCTACGGAATTCCGGGCCAGCCGGACGGTCGTGGCGCTTATGTCATCGGACCGGACGGAAAGATCATGCTCCCGATCCGTGAGTTCCAGGGAGACCAGTTCGGGTCGCAGATGGTCGACCTGACCGCCGCCTGCCTCGATACCCATCCGCAACCGCCCTCCCGCTACATTGGCAAAAAAGTCGCCAACTTTACGCTGCCGACCGCTCGCGACCGCCAGCCGGTCAGTCTTTACGGAACGGGAACGCAGAAGGCCACCGTCGTTCTGTTCGTCTCCTCCCATTGTCCGTGTTCCCGCCGCTACGATGAACGAATCCGGACGCTTTCCGATCTCTATATGAAACGCGGCGTGCGCTTCCTGGCCATCAACTCGGCGCATGACGAGACGTCCTCGCAGGCCGCCGGACATGCCTGGAAAGCCCTCTTCGACTTTCCGATGCTGAAAGACCGGGATAATGTGATCGCGGATCGGCTGGGGGCGCATACGACCCCCGAAGTGTTCCTTCTGGACAAAAACGGAATTCTCCGCTACCACGGGCGATTCGACGATAACCGGAATCCGATCCGCGTGACATCCAATGATCTCCGGTCCGCGCTCGATGCCGTTCTGTCCGGAAAGAACCCGGTCAAGGCGGATCGAACCTCTTTCGGATGCGCCATCTCTCGCGTTCCCGGTCGCGCCACCGCCGCCACGGCGTCGACGCCGGGCGGCACACGGTGATTGGTAAAGGGCTTATGTCTATGGAATGTCCGCTCTGCCCCGGAGTCCGTTTGCAGCAGGAGGAGGTGGAAAATGGCCTGACCATGCTGACCTGCGCCCACTGCCTGGGGCGTTTCCTTCCGTCGAATACGTATTTTGACTGGCTGGATAAGGCCGGACCCAACCGGCCCGAACGCCCGGCGCAGCAAATCGGGCCGATCGAAACCTCCGAACCCAATCAGGCGAAACGGTGCCCGGACTGCTCGGGCATTCTGGTTGCCTATAAAGTCGGCCGTGACACCGGCTTTTCCCTGGACCGGTGCTTCCATTGTGGCGGCATCTGGTTCGACGCCAACGAATGGGAAACGCTTCGTGCCAGAAACCTGCACGACGATATCCACCGGATCTTCAGCAAAGCCTGGCAGGAGGATGTCCGAAAAACGGAACTCGTCCGTCAAAAGGAACAGCGGCTCCGCCAGACGTTCGGCAGCGCGGACTATGACGAACTCGTTCGCGTCAAACAGTGGCTGGACGAACACCCGAAGTCACGGGAAATGTACGCCTTCCTGATGTATGAAGCGAACATCGTCCGGTTACCCTGATCGTTTCGGGTAAAATTGGCCGTATGCAACGACTTACGGTTCTGGTTACCGGTCCGGGTGGGCGTATCGGCCCCCACCTCCTACCCACTTTCCGCGAACGATTCGATGTTCGCCTTCTGGATCGCCAGCCGATCCCGAACGAACCCGAAACGATAATCGCCGACCTTTCGGACCGGGAGATTCTCCGGCAGGCGATGGAGGGTGCGGATGTCCTCGTCCATCTCGCCGCGACCTCGGACGAGGCCCCGTTCCTCGACGAACTGGTCCCGAATAATGTCGTCGGCCTGTACAATACCTTTGAGGCGGCCAGGGAAGCGGGCGTTCGACGCATCGTCTTCGCCTCGACCGTCCAGACCGTCGCCTACTATCCGCACGAAACCACCATCGAGGTGACCGACCCGGTCCGCCCGATCACCCTCTACGGGGTGACCAAAGTTCTGGGCGAGGTGCTCGGCCGGTGGTACTACGATCGGCACGGAATAGAGTTCGTCGGCGTTCGGATCGGTCACTTTCTCAACTATGACCATCCCATCCTTTTGGACCCGGAACGCTCCTGGTCGCGCGATATCTGGCTCTCGCCGCGCGACGCGGCGGGAATTCTTTCCGCCTGCATCGAAAAACCCGGACTGACCTATCACCTGATCTTTGCGACCTCCGTTTCCGGCCGCGAAAGACTCAGTCGGAAACCGCTCCGCGAGGTCCTCGGTTATGAACCGGTCGATAACGTTCGAACCCTCTTTCCCCATCTGTATCCCGACCCCGTCGCCGACCCGTAATGCGGCGGCATGGTTAAATGGAACATGCGCGTTATAGTTACGGGAGGCGCGGGTTTCATCGGCAGCGCCTTCGTTCGAAAACTGAATCTCGAAGGCATCGACGATATTCTGATCGTTGACGAACTCGGCACCTCCGATAAGTGGAAAAACCTGCGCGGTCTTCGGTTCCGGGATTACTGGGATAAGAGCGAACTCGCGTCGTCGGTCCTGGCGAACCATATCGACCCTGTCCCTGATGCCATCGTTCATATGGGCGCGAACTCGTCGACCACGGAACGCGACGCCGATCACCTGATCGAAAACAACTATCGGTATACCCAGCGACTCGCGGAATGGGCGGTCGAGCGCAACTTCCGATTTATCTACGCCTCCAGCGCGGCGACCTACGGAGACGGTGAGAACGGCTTCTCCGACGAGGTTCCGATCGAAACCTTGATGCCCCTCAATATGTACGGGTATTCCAAACAGCTTTTCGATCTCTACGCGAAGCGAACCGGACTTGCGGAGAGAATCGTCGGACTGAAGTTCTTTAACGTTTTCGGTCCCAACGAATATCATAAAGAGGGAATGGTCAGCCATGTCTACCGGGGATGCCAGCAGATCCTGGAAACGGGTTCCATCCGACTGTTCCGCTCGTACCGTGACGACTACAACGACGGCGATCAGAAGCGCGATTTCATTTACGTCAAGGATTGCGCCGATTGCCTCTGGTGGCTTTTGAACCACCCGTCCGTGAACGGGCTGTTCAATCTGGGGACCGGCCAGGCGCGGTCCTGGAACGACCTCGCCTACGGGCTCTTTACCGCGCTGGAACGTCCTCCCCGGATCGAATACATCCCCATGCCCGAGGAACTGCAGGGACGATACCAGTACTTCACCGAAGCGAGCATGGACAAACTCGCGGCGACCGGATGTCCCCTGCCCCGTTACTCCCTCGGAGAGGCGATTGCCGACTACGTCCGTGGCTACCTTTATCCGACGCTTCGCTACCTCGGTTGAGGAATTTCCCGACGGCAGGACGAATCTGTTTTCGGAGGACGGTTCATGCTGCACGTCTATTCGGAGAATCCGCGGTATCTCGCGGTTGACGGTCATCCGGTCGTACTCGTCGGATCGGGCGAACATTACGGTGCGCTGATCAACCGCGCGTTCGATTACAATACCTACTTCGAAACTCTGCGTCACGATGAACTTAATCAGTGCCGTCTCTTTTCAGGTGTCTACCGGGAACAGCCCCGCGAATTCGGCATCGAGGAAAATGTGCTCGCCCCCCGTGACGAAGATTTTTGTACGCCCTGGGCGCGGACGGAAGAGGGCAAGTACGATCTCAACCGCTGGAACGACGAGTATTTCGAACGCCTTCATGCCGTGATGACCTCCGCCCGGGCGAACGGGGTCTGCGTGGAGTTGGTCCTCTTCTGCTTCTGGTATAACGACGGCCTCTGGAAGCTGTCGCCGCTCCATCCCGATAATTCCGTGCCTTCCGTCGGCCCGGCGGATCGTGAGGAGTTCTGGAACGTGAACGGACCGTTACTGCCCTACCAGGAAGCGTTCGTTCGCAAGATCGTTACCGAACTGAACCCCTATCCGAACGTCTATTTCGAACTGATCAACGAACCGTACTCGCGCCACGACCACACCGATTATTTCGAATTTCAGAACTACATGGCGGGGGTGATCGCCGATTGCGAAGTGACGCTCCCGACGACCCACCTGATCGCGGTGAACATCCAGAATCGCGCCAAACGCGTGACACAGTTTCCCGAACAGGCCACCATCCTCAACTTTCACTATGCGCGGACGGAAGCCGTGTCTGCGAACTATCATCTGAAGAAGGTTCTCGCCGACGATGAGACCGGTTTCGCCGGTCAGAAAGCAACCCCGTATCGACGGGAAGCCTGGAGTTTCCTGATGTCCGGAGGCGGCATTTTCAGCCATCTGGACTACTCGTTTAACGTCGCGCACCCCGCCGGTGATGGTCCGATCTACGGAAAAACTCCCGGGTTCGGCAGCCCCCTGTTGCGTAAACAGTTCGGTTTTCTGCGTCGTTTCGTCGAACTGGCCGCCGTCTGGGAAATGGAACCCGTCCCTGAAATCTTTGTCGCCAATTCGGGCGATATCGCGGCGAACGCTCTGGGTCGTCGGGGGGACCGGTACGCCATCTATATGGCGCACTCCCAGGTGTTCAATACCTTCGCGGTCGGGCTTCCTGCCGGAACGTTTTCCCTGCGCTGGTTTGACCCGATCGGATGCCACGAACTCGCGCCGGGCAGGGTCGAGCATCCGGGAGGATACCTGCATCTGCCGGTCGCCGTCGCCGCCGATGAGATGGCCCTTCTGGTGACCCGAACCGGGGAGGGATAACCCCGGTTCTTCCACGGACCGTTACGGGGAGGGGGGAGCGGACTCCGCCGACGATCGCAAACGCTCCTCCAGGTCCGGATTTCGGACGCTCAGACCGGTCGGTTCGCCCAGGCGGGGATACTGCAGGATCAACAGCCGCTGAATGCTGGCCGCCACCGGAACCGCCAGCAGCATACCGACCAGCCCGAACAGGTTTCCTCCGAGAAACAGCGCGAAGATCGTTACCAGCGGGTGGAGACCGACGCTTTCCCCGACGACACGCGGGGTCACGCCGTTATCGAAGATCGCATTCTGAACCTGCACGACCACGACCGCGATGATCGCCTGCACCGGGGTGGCGCCCGTCGCCAGCGAAACCGCCCCGATAACGCCGGTCGTCACCAGGGGACCGAGGAACGGAACGGGATAGAGGACGCCCGCAATTACCCCGAGAAGCAAGGCATATCCCTTCAACCCGATATCGAAGATTGACCCCATCCCGAAAAAGACGACAATCGAAACGAGGCCGTAAGCGGTCGCGACCGTTGCCATTCCCCGAACATACTTATCGAAAATGCCACCGACCATTCCGAGCGACCGAACGACGCCGCCCCGCGCCTGGCTGGGCATCAGATACAAAAATCGCATCCGGAGCCGATCAAAATCGACCAGCATATAAAACCCGATAATCAGCGCGAACATGACCGTCATCGCCGCCGAAACCGACCCGACGACAATATCCGCCGCTCGCTGGGTCACCTGCCGAACGACCTGGGAAAGCTGGTCCGAATACTGCGCCTGAATGGCCGCCAGGTTCCGGGGCAGTTTGACCGGCCCGATACTCCGGTGTTCCAGCAGCCAGCGATCGGCCTGGGTCCGTAACCGATCGAAACCCGAGGCGGCGGTGACCGGCGGACGCCAGACCAGGCGAACCGCGCTGTCGCCGGGGGTCGCCGCCACCGTGCCGGGCGAAGGCACCGGAGCCGGGTTCGCCGTCAACGTCACCCGATCTCGCGAATTTCGACCGGTCACGGCTTCGTCGGCGGAAGGGGACGATTTTCGGCTGGCGGAAGACGGCGTTTTCGTACCGTTTTTCGCGACGGGCGAAGGTGTCGCGGAGGGTAAAAGGGACGGCGTTTTCCCGGCGACCGGAATCAACGACCGTGGCGTTGCGGTCGCGGACGGCACCGGAGACCTGGCCGGAATCGGTGAGAGCGTCGGCGAGGGCGCACCGAGGGGGGCCGGGGTCGGTGACACGGACGGGGAGGCGGTTGCCTCCGCGACCGGGGACGGACTCTCGGCCGGCGACAAATCCTCCGCAACGGCTTCGGAAACGACGGGGGTCGCCGTTCCGGTGGCCGTATCACTGTCCACCGGTTCTTCAAACGGCTCCGGTTCCGCCAGGACCTCCGATTCCGGGGTGACGGTCGGGGAAACAGGAACGGACGACGGAGTCGTGAATGGCGCGAAAAGGCCGCCCGTCGCGGGCGTCGGTGTAGGCCGAGGTGTCGGCAGGATCGGCGTATCGGCGCCGAAATTTCCCTCGTCCGGTTCCGGAACCGTGACGTTCCGCTCGTTGTCCGCTTCCCGCGGTCCGTTCGAACGAAAAACCTGCCGCGTTTCGGAAACGGAACGCGGGATCGCCTCCGCCTCCTGAAGCGAATATCTTTTCCCTTCCGAGTCCTGAGCGATAACCCGGAAACGATATCGCTGACCGTTTCTCAGACGGCGGACGACAAACTGCGTACCCGGATACTCCCGCTCGACGATCACAAAACGGCCGTCCTCGCGCGTTCGGTCGATCCGGTAACTGAGCGGCGCAAAAAAGGTAATTAGGCGGGTGGACTGTGCGATCAGATTCGGAACGATAAAGGCAAGCAACCCGGCCAGCAGCAACAACAGGCCAAGGTACACAATCACGACGGCCCACAGGCGACGGTTCCCCTGCGTCCCGGGCAGGCGATCCTCCAGGCGGTCGACGACCGGATCCAGAATCAGCGCGAGGACCAGTGCGCCGATAAACGGAGCGATGATGGCGCTGACCGCCCCCAGCAGCCGCCAGGAAAGATAAAGGCAGAGGAGGCATCCCGCTACTCCGAGCGCGACACCAAATCCGGTGACTATACTCTCTCTTCGAAACATTGTATTCCGTGCGCCCTCTCCCCGGTCCCTATCGGCCCGCCGGACCGACCGTCAACAGAGCCGCCACCGGGGCGAGGGTCAACCGGCTGCAATCGCTTCCTGTTCCGACATACAGATATCCAGTACCGTATCCAGGTCGGTGACATGCAGGAGACGGCTGACTCGTGGCTGCGGTTCGCACAGTCGCAGCATGCCGCCACCCTCCCGCATTCGACGTAAACCGCCGATCAATATGCCCAGACCCGTGGAATCGATAAAATCCACTCGCCGGAGATTGACGACGATCCGCTGAGCGCCGCCTTCGAAAGCGTCCAGCAACGCTTCGCGAAGCAAGGGAGCGGTGTACATATCCACCTCCCCTTCCGGATCAATGATGTGGATCTTCGATTCCACGGTTCGTGAAGCAATATTCAAACTCATTCCGGAAAACGATCCTCCCTTCCCCACCGAGCCGTCCCCGCATCGGTCAGGGTCTACCCTCGCGCTGCCCGAACCCCTGAAGGTTATTTGGTCTCCAGTTGCGCCGTCAACTCGTCGCGGGTTTGCGTGTACGCCTCTTTCCCCGCCTCCACCGACCGAACGACATTTTCACGGGTTTCATCGAGCACCTTCTGGGTCCGGACCATCAGTTCGCCCGCCGAATCCTGAAGGACATCAACGATCTCCTCGGCTTTGTCTTTCAGATCGTCCACCGCGTCGGCCAGGTCCGCGCGGAACCGCGCGCCGCTTTTCGGGGCGAATAAAAGCCCGACCGCACCGCCGACGACCAGGCCGATCAGGATTCCGGCAACCACATTCTGCCAGACCGGTTCATCGTTTTCCAGTTCGTACTTGCTGCCCATCAACGCATCCTCTCTTCGCTACCGGGTTCCCCCGAACCGACCGAACCGACGATGGTCCCGCCTCCGAGAACCCAATCCTCCCGGTCGCCGACACCGTAAAAAACCGCCGCCTGACCGGGGGTCACCGCGCGTAGCGGACGTTCGAATTGTACCTGAACGGTGTCATCCGGCAGGCGTTCCAGCACTGCCGGTGCCGCCGGCATATTGTAACGGATTTTAACCTGGCAGGGAACCCGAACCCCGACCGGCGGCTCGGCCATCGCGACCCAGGTCAGGTCCTCCGCACGGCAACCGTCGGCGTACAATTCCTGGTCGCTTCCCACGAGTACGGTGTTCGTGGACGGATCCACCGAAAGGACATACAGCGGGATCGGCGATCCGACATTGATCCTTTTTCGCTGACCGATCGTATAGAACGCGACCCCGGAATGCGTTCCCCGCACCTTCCCGGAGGAATCGACGATGTTCCCGGCCGTCGCCATTTCCGGCGCCGTGTTCCGAAGGAAATCCGTGTAGTCGCCGTTCTGGACAAAACAGATCTCCTGAGAATCCGGCTTGGAAGCGACCGCCAGTCCGTAACGGCGGGCGATCTCACGCGTCTCCTCTTTGGAAAGCACATCGCCCAGAGGCATATGCATATGCCTCAACTCGCTCTGCCGGGTGGCGTACAGGGCGTATGTCTGATCCTTCTCCCGGTTTCCCGCGCGGGCCAGAACGAAACGATCGGTTTCCGGATCGTGGAATACGCGGGCGTAATGACCGGTCGCCAGATAATCGGCTCCAAGGGCCAGCGTCTTTTCCATCAAGGCGTCGAACTTGATGTAACGGTTACAGTTGATGCAGGGGTTCGGTGTTCGGCCCCTACGATAATCCTCGACAAAGGGCGCAATCACCCGGTCGTGGAACGGTTCTCGGTAATTGAGCACATAATGCGGGATGCCGATCCGAGTCGCTACCCGGCGGGCGTCCTCGACCGCCCCCAGGGAGCAGCACCCGGCTCCACGGGTATCTTTGGTGCTTTCCTGCCAGATTTGAAGGGTCACTCCGATGACCTCATGACCCTGGTCCTTTAGAAGCGCCGCAGCGACGGAGGAATCGACGCCCCCGCTCATTGCGACCACGATTTTCCGGCGGTTTCCGTTCATAGCCGTTTATTATATCGTATTGCCGGTTACCCCATTCCCAAAAAAAACGCCCCGGAGCCATGCTCCGGGGCGTCTGTCGGTTCAAACGAACGGACTACGGAAGTCGGGTTCGGTAACCGGTCCCGTTGCTGAACGTGCTGGGCGTTCCGGGCGGGAACGGCGGCAGAGTCAGCGAGCCGTTAGCGCGGAAGATCACTGCCCGTCCCGGCCGCCCGACGCTCGCCGGGAACCGGATGGTCACCACCTGAGACTGGCCCGGCGCGATCGTTCCGATGCCGATCGGTCCGTCGAAGAAGGACGTCGACGAAACCTGAGTGGGGTTATTGTCGGCCTGGAGGGTCGCTCCGGTCAATCGCACGTCGAAGGCGGTTCCGACCGCCTGACCGGGAGTGGCGACGTTGGTGACGATCACGTTAACGATGATCTCGTTGCCGTTCCGGGTGAAGTTCTGAGTGATCCTCAGGTTCGGTCGGGAATTCGACGTCACCAGATCGTTGAGGTCGAACCGGTAGATACCCCGTCCGAACGTGGAAACGTAGAGTTGCCGTGGCGACCGTGTTCCGATCGTGTCCCGGCGACCGGGAATGACCTTGATCGAGGTACACTCGACGTTCGGCAGTCCGAGCGGCGCGGTGGCATTGCTCCAGGTCGCGCCACCATCGATGCTGGTGAACACCCCGAGATCGGTCGCGGCATAGAGCGTGTTGGTCGGGTCATCCGGGTCGCGAGCGAGACCGTTCACCGGCACATCCGGAAGGGAGGCGAATCCCTGGCCGCTGACCGCGGTGAAGATCGGCGTCACGGCGCCGGTGGTGTTGGTCGACCTCCAGACGCGGGCGACGTTCGGCGCGCCGCCCAGCGTGACGATGATGTCACCGAGGTTGGTCGCCGACGGGTCCGTATTGATGCTGATCGACGTCACAGGGCGGGCGGGCAACGTGTTTCCGTTGACCCCGGGTCCGGCGATCTGTCGCCATTCGGCGGCCGTGGTAGCGATGTAATCGGCCTGCACCGAAGCGGGCGTCAGGTCGGTACCATCCCGAGTGATCCAGACGGAGCCGTTCGACGTACCGACATAGATTCGGTTGTTGGTCAGCACCGCCTCCGCATCACTGCCGCGGATCGGTTCGATCGCGATGGCCGTGATGTAATCGGTTCCCGTCGCCAGCTGCGGGCTGACCCGCCGCCAGGCGCCGTAATCGAGGTTCGGGAAGACCCGCTCAAAGTAGTTGTACGGGGGGCTTCCGTCCGTCGGGTTCGCGGTCCGTCCGAGAGGTCCGGGCGGATATTTCGGCTTCGCCAGACTGCCGGGCGGATCGAACCGCCAGAGGAACTGGCCGCCGGTATAGAGGGTTGTCTCGGTGTACTGGTTGGTCAGACCTCCCGGACCGTTGGCGGTTGGCAACGGGGTTGCCGTGTTCGGAATGAACTGATTTCCAAGGCCCGCTCCCGAAATTTGCGGAGTGAACCCGAACGCGATCGGCATACCGACGTAAGGACGTCCCTCCCCGGTCCAGTTCCCCGGCGTGGCCGTATCGGCCGGTTCGAGGGAGTTGTAGATAAAGAGGGGGCCGTCCCGGTCCGGGGCATCCACCACTCCGAAGAACACGGAAAGGTACCGGTTGGGCGTGATGTCCTGATAGCTCGTCCAGTTGTCCCGGGTCATGAAAATCGATTTCCACGAGTTGCCGGTGTTATCCGGGTCGCCCCAGGGGGTGGACGGTTCGCCGGCAGTGATCATGTACTGCGTGTTACCGGTCGGATCGGTCGGATCGAAGACGATGTTATCGATCTCAAAGCCGAAGATCAGCGGCGGATCGAGGATCGGGGCGAACCGGACTCCGTTCGGATCGTTCAGCGCCTCACCGTTTGCATCGAAACGTATGGGCATCGGATCTAGTCGGGTCGGATCGGTCGGATTGGTGAAGAAGGTATCGCTGAGGAACTGATTATCGAAGACGAAGGAGAGGGACGACCAGAAACGATTCGGGGTCGTTCCGGTGTAGTCCGCCGTCCCCTGAACCATCCCGTTGGAAACCAGAGAACCGACCATGCGAACGACATTCCGGCTCGGAGTCGTACCGGGATCGGTTTCCAGGAAATCGGCCCGGTAAATTTCGGAGATACGGAAATCCTGGTTGGGTTCCTGTCCGTTGTCCAGGATGTCGTATTCGAAGGTGGCTCCGTTGAAGAACAGCGGGGTCTGATCGGGATCGTCCGCGGCGGGAACGACGATTGCGCCCGGCTGGTAGGAGATCTGGTACAGGCCACCATCGTTAGCCGAAAAGCCAAGGAACGGGCTGATGTTGTCGAACGTCACCGCATGATGGAAGCCGTGAGTTACTCCCTGAGCGATTTCCGCCCAGTCCTGACCGACGCCGGTGTCAAGGCGCAGGTTCGGAACACCGGATATGGTGCTACCGTAGATGCCGTTGTTGATACTGACCGCCCCGAGCGCCGCGCCCATGAAGAGCTGACCGCCCAGAAGCACTTCCTGGGTGACCGTCTTCCCGGTCGGAACAACATTCCCGACGCCATCCAGTTGAAGCACATTGACGATCGCCTGACCGATTCCGAGCGTGGTATCGTAGTTGGCGAAGTCGAAGTTGTTGGCGTCTTCCGGACGCGGATAGTTGCCGGTGATATCGGTCCAACCGGCCCCGGTCCGGTTATTTCCGTCGAGACTCTTCAGGACCCGGCCATCGAAGAATCCGCCGGACGCATCAAAAACGTAGACAAGACCGGCATTTCCCTGTTTCCGTCCGGCGACGACCTTCAACCCGAGTTCCGGGCCGCCCGCCGGGACGCCGCCCCGGTTCGGATCGTTGAAGACCAGCGGAACGTTCATCTGCTCCCAGGTTACTCCCCGGTCGAAGGACCGGTAGATTCCCTGGCCGACCGAGGCGGCATAATAGACGCGCGTCCTCAAATTGGTCGTACCGTCGGTGAACGGGAGGCTGTAATCGACGTTGCTGTAGTCGCCGATCGGCAACGGCTGACCGGTGGAGAAGCGGGCCAGTTCCCAGTTATTGCCCGCATCGGTCGAGACCCAGATTCGACCGGGCCCGACGCCCCGACCGGTGGTGGCCAGCAGACGACGAGAATCGTCCGGATCGACGACGATCGAGCTGACGGCGGTTCCCTCCATGATCGGCGGCTGCAGATCCATGGTGTACCCGGTGGTTCCTGCCGGCGGCGCAGGGATCGTGGGGTACGCCGCATCGACGGTAAATCGGTGGATAATGAACTGAACGCCGCCGACCGTGACGGTACCCGCGTTTCCGACGTAGTCCGTGATGGTCCGAACCTGTCCGTTCAGCGCGCCGGAAGTGATCTTGATCCGACCGAAATTGTACTCGTCATCGAAGTTGGACAGCGCCGGATCGATCGAATCGAGCGTCGTTCCCGGGTTCAACGTCGTCGTGCTTGTGCGCCGCGGTTCTTTCAGCCGACCATTGGCGATGTTGAACCAGGTCGTTCCGCCGTTGACGGTCTTCATCATTCCGACGCTGTAGTTGATGTTATTGCTCAGACGCGCCGGGAACAATCCGTTCCCGATGACGACATCCCGCCCGGCCAGGCTGTAGTCGCCCATTCCCACATAAATCACCCGGTTGTTCCGCGGGTCCACGGCCACGCTGCTGGTCTGCAACGTCGGAAAGGTGAAGTCGGAAAGCGGTTTCGGGCTGGGATCGGACGAATTGTACGGATCGATCAGCAGGCGAGGATTCAGAGGGTCCCAGGGGGTTTCCGGATCGAAGTTCGGGTTCGGCTTGAACTTCCAGAGGCCACCGCCCGCGGTCGCCGCATAAACGTTGCCCGCGTTGTCATGGGCGATCCCGTTGACACGACCCGCGATCTTCTTGTTGCCGAAGAAGATTTGCTGGTTGGCGTCTGCCGGAGGCGTCACATCGAACGGACCTTCGCTGATCCACGTTCGATTGGTCGCCGTCGCGATATTCTGGCGTCCGGCGTTCCGGGTGAATCCGCCACCGAGAGCGAGCCCGCCGTCCCCGCGATTGCCGCCGAGACGGGGTGCGGGCCGGCCCGGCACGAGCGGCCCGGCAGTGCGGCCGGAAAGCGCGGCGGACGGCATGTTGTCCCGCTGCTGAAGCGCTTTGCGGAGCGCCTCGAGGTCCGGTTTTGTCTCGGGATAGTTCTTCAGGTAGCTTCGCCAGGCCGCGGAGACCGACGGGCTGGTGACGCGGTATTTCATCCGAAGCGGAACCAGCGGCGTCCGGGCGCGACGCGGCAGAACGCGTCCGTTCGGACCGATGGTGGTGTTCAGAAGAAACTGACGTTTATCCGGGGGAAGGCTTCGCTGGGCGTTGGACTGCGAAGCGATCGCCACCAGGGAGAGAAGGCAGGCTGCCGTTATAAAACGGTTCCGTGCCTGTCGTCGCCATGTTTGTTTCATAGAATGAATCCAGTGCATTTCCTTCTCCAATTCGGAACAACCGCCGGAACCGGTGCGGTTCACGTGTCCTGGCCGCCGTTTCGTCGGTCGATGCCGACCACGTTGCGCGGTTCCCGCACGGTGAGTTTCCGGCGCGAACCGTCAACCGCACAAACAAGGCGCGGTGCGTTCCGTTGAAGACCGTTAATTCCGGAACCCTCCGGAAGTGAGAAAGATCGGGAACGGAATTCGCCACTCCGTTCCCTTTCGTGTCGGGTCTATTTTGCCGGGTTGTTCCCGATCGAGAACACCCGTCCATCCAGACCGCCGATATAAAGATGCCCTTGTTTGTCGACGGTAGGCGACGATTCCAGGTTGTTGGACTGTCCGGGGGAGACGGTCGGGAAGATCCAGTCCGTCAGGGTTCCGCCAACATTGACCTGAACGAGCCCGTGCTCCGCGTTGGCGTTCGCCGGATCGGCGTCCACCGCGTAGACATTCCCGTCGAAGCAGCCGATGTAAAGCGCGGTTCCGTCCCCGCTCAGGATCGGCGAGGAGGTGAATCCTTCGGGGAACAGGCCGACCGGTGTCCGCCAGACTTCGGTCCCGTCGGCGGCGTTCAGGCCGACGACCTTGTGATCGAAGGAGCCGGAGGAGTTATCCAGCGTCGCGATGTAGATAAACTGCGCGATACCGGCATCGTCCTCGCGAACCGTCGGTGTCGAGTAGATCTGCGCTTCGCCGGAATCATATCCCTGAGCCGGCCAACCGCTGGTCGACGCGCCCGTGTCCGTTCGCAGGGCGAACACCCGTCCGTTCAGGGTGGCGACCACGACCACATCGGTTGCGCCGATGCGGGTGACGACCGGCGCGGCCTGGATTCCGTTGCCGTTCGGGTTCGTCTGCCACTGGCGGGTTCCGCCGAGGGTGCCGTTCGCGCCGGTTCGGAACGCATAAACGTTCCCGCTCATCGTCGTCAGGAAGAGGAACGAACCGTCGCGCGAAAGAGCCGGAGATCCGAGAATCTCGCCGTCCACCCGTTCACTGAGTTCCCAGTCCTTCACCGTGCCGTCGACCTGACGCGCCTTGATCTTCTGGCCGGTCACGACGGAGAGGGCGTAGACATCGCTCTTTTCGTTCGCGTCCGCGCCCGTCGCGACGAACAGGGTGTTGTCCTGCCCCAGTGCGACGGAGGAATAGATCGCGCGGCCCGCGTTAAAGGTCCACTTGACCCGCGGCGCGCTTCCGGTATCCTCAATGGCGTACACGATACCGTTGGTGGAACCGATGTAGACGGTGCCGTCCTGCCCGATGGTCGGCGTGCCCTCGATATCCCCCATGTTGCCGGCGTCATCGAAACGCCATTTCTGCGACCCGTCGGGGTTGATCGCAAAGAGCGTCTGATCGCCTCCGGTCGGCGGGTTGCCCTTGGAAACGGTTCCGATATAGATGGTTCCGTCCTCCGCAATTACCGGCGAGGAGAAGATGATCGAACTCTGGGTAAAGAACGGCCAGTTCTGTCCCGCTCCGCTACGACCCGTCGCATCGAGGATCGGGATTCCGGCATCGCGCACCTGGCCGGTGTTTTGCGAATCGCCACGGAAACGCGCCCACTGGGCGAACCGGGAAAGCCCGGCCGGCACGACGTTGATCACGATCGAGGACGATTTTCCGGATTCCTCATCGGTCACTCGAATGGTCGCCGATCCCGGTACGCGCGGGTTGCCGAGGCTGACCGCCTGCACCAATCCGGTGGAGTTGACCGTGACATTGGCGCCGTTCTGCTGGGTCACCTCGTATTTGAGTTTCGACTTGGTGAACAGAACGCGGTTTCGCGGGGCCGTCGCCGCGTCATAGGCGACGATATCGAACTGAACGGCTTCGGACGGAGCCAGAATCAGGTTCCCGGCGGTATCGCGCGGGAACGTGTCGGGGAGCAGCGGCTCCAGAACGGCGATCGTCGAATCCATCGTCAGGGTGACGGTGTTATTTCCCGCTCCGACCACGACGGTTCCCGCTTCCTTGGTCGCGACCGGAACGTTCTCGCCGGTCGTCGGGTTCGGGATTCCGGGCGTGCCGGTGCCGGGGAACGCGGTCGCGACCACCCGGTACGTCCCGAGTTCCAGGTTGGTAAAGGTGGCGGTGGTCGTTCCGGAGCCGTCGGTCGTGAACGGTCGATTCATCACGATCGGATCGACGGTCCTCGGGGTCGGAATGGCCGTATCCGGAAGCCGTTCCAGCGTGATCCGGATGGAGTTGGCGACCTCCGGAATCAGGCGGGTCCGGGCGGGCCAGGAGACCGTCATGGTGACGGTCCCCTTCGCCCGGGTGACTCCGGCGACCGGGCGCAGAGCCCCACTGCCGCTACCGCAACCGGACAACGGCGCAACGATTCCCAGGGCGGTGACGGCCGCAATGCTGATGCAGACCGCGCGCAGACCGGGGCGATGAACCACCGGACGCGCCCCCCGTACGTATGTCCTCATGTAAGGTTTGCTCCTCATAACTAGTTCACTCCGACACCGAGATTGCCGGTGCGAACGCGGACGGTAACTGTTCTGATCCTGGCGGGGTCGAACTTGCTCCTGGCTTCGATGACGTAGTCACCGGGGGTCGCCGGGGCGACATAGAGTCCGTTGGCGTCAATCGTGCCACCGTTCGCGGTGACCACGCGCCAGTCCACTCCGGTATCGCCGCCCGTCGCCACTCCGGTCACGGCCGCCGTGAACTGCTGGCGAGCGTTGACCGAGATGGTCGCGTTTTCCGGCGTCACGTTGATGACCACCAGCGACCTGACCGCGAGCGGCCGGGAAGCCGATTTCGTCGGGTCGAAATTGCTGGTCGCGGTGACGACGATACTCACCGGGTTGGCGGGAGCCCTATACACGCCGGTATTCGCATCGATCGCGCCGATATCGGTGCCGGCGGGCGTTCCCGTCGCCGGGGCGATCGTCCAGGTGACCCCGGCATCCGCGCCTTCCGGCACGCCGGTTACGGTGGCGGTCAGCGTTCGGGTGTCCTTGATCGAGAGGTCGGGCTGGGCCGGAACCGCGACCGTGACAAACGAGCGGACCGGAATCACGACGCTGGCGGTCTTCGTCGCGTCGAAGCGGCTGGTCGCGACGACCGTGTAATCGCCCGGGGTCGCCGGGGCCGTATAGTTGCCGTTGGCGTCGATCGTCCCGTTGGCCGCGCCGCCCTGGACCGACCAGTTCACTCCCGCATCCTGTCCGGCGGGAACGTTGTCCACCGCCGCGGCAAGGGCGCGGGTCGTCTTGATCGAGATCGGGGCGATCGGGGTCGGGGTCGTGATCCGGACGACGGCCAGCGAGGCGACGTCGAAGGACACTTCGTCGAACTTGCGGTCGTCGAAGATGCTGGTCGCGCGAACCGTCACGCGTCCGGGGGTCGCTCCGGCGGTAAACAGACCGCTCGGGGAGATCGTCCCGGCCTCGGCCGGAATCACCGACCAGAGGACGCCGTTATCGCGGCCCTCGGGCACCTGAGCGACCGTTGCCGCGAACTGCTGCGTACCGCCCTTGAAGGAGACGGTCGGAACGGTTTCGGGCGAGATGTTCACGGCGACCAGGGACCGGACGGTCACCGGGATCGTTACGGAAACGTTGGGGTCGTAGACGCTGGTGGCGACCAGCTGGTAATCGCCCTCGACATCCCGGCTACCGGCCACGAGGTTGGCCGTGGTCGCGTTCGGCTGGGTCAGGGTTCCGGCGACCGGGTTGATGGTAAACCGGACGCCGCTGCTGGCGGGCGGGCCGTCGTTCGTCACCGTCGCCGTAAAGACGCCGACCAGTCCGGTGGAGATGGTCGCGTTCTTCGGATTGACATCGATCGCGACGTTGGAGAGGACTTTCACGGAGACCACGGGGCTTTCCGTGCCGTCGACGGTCACCTTGATTCGCGCCTGGTACGGGTTAACGCCGGTAATCCGTTCGCCGGAGGCGGTGATGGTGGCCTGGCCGGTCGTGCTCTGCTCGGGGGAGGTCGCATCGACGATCGCGACGAAGCCCGAACCGGGCGAAACCGCCACGACGTTCCCGTCCCGGTCGCGGGTGCTGTAGAGAACATCCTTGGTTTCACCGATCCGAACCGTCTGACCGGGAAGCACCTCGACCTGCTCGATGGTGCCCCGGGTGGCGATCGTGGTGGAGATCGTGCCGTCGGGGTTGACCGTTACCGCCGCCGCCGCCGTTCCGACGACCGCGCCGCTACCGTCGGCCCCGGCATGGAAGACCGCCGTCAGGTTGTAGACGGCAGGCAGCACCTTAGTGCGGGTCTCGTAGGTCTGCGGACCGCCGGAGATGGGAACGGAGCGATTGAACGTCTCGACAAACTTATTGGTATTGCCCCCCTGTTGCGACTGTTGCGACAGCGTCAGCACGACCGACAGGGCCGAAGCCGGTCCGCTGACGGCGTTGTCGGTCACGACTTGACGGCTTCGCGGCGACCAGATGATCGTCGGCCGGACACTTGTCTCGGACAGGGTCGGCGTGGCGGTCGGGGTCGGGGTCGGGGTCGGGGTCGAACCGCCCGGAGTCGGCTTGGGGCTGCTGCTGCCACCGCCGCAGCCCGCATTCAGGACCAGGCCGGAAGACACGGTTATAGCCAGCAACAGCGGATAGATTAGCGTTGAACCGGCACGAAAGCGCATAAATACACTCCTCTCACAGAAAATTCTATTCGGAACCTTCTGTGAACAATCCTTCTCATATGTCCTACGGGGCATTTCCTGCCGCAGGCATGGACGGCACAGCGGGCCGAAACGGGCAGCGAGCCGCCCTACCGGCATTTGGACCCTGACCGGCCGGGATGCCTGACGGACAGGCGCTCCCCGTACGGTCGGAACGTTCCGGTCAGGAAGTAGTCCTTCGGGAGGCAGACCGAAATTGGCGGTCGCAGGGTGCGAACTATTGGGCCTTTCACCGGGCGAGAAAAGGATTCCTTCCTGACCCCCGGAAATTCCGCGAAAAATTGTTCTCCTTTCGACAGGACACCACCGGCTTTTCCGCCTCGCGGACCGGTTCGCCGGAGGTTCTTTCCTTCGCTCTACGATGGCGTTGATACCGTTTCGCCCGCCCCGAAGATCACCGAGGCGCGGAGTTCCGTCACCCCGGTCACCAGACGCACCCCGTTCCAATCGACCTCGAAAAGGTCGCCGACCGATCGAACGACGATCTCGTTCCGGCTGCGGACCGCCGCCACCACGTCGTCGGTGAAACCGTCCCGGAACCCGACGAACCGAATGCGGTCCCGCCGCTCCCCTCCCTCAGGCAAAAACCGAACCGCCGATTCGGCGTAGGACGACGCCTCCCGCGACGTCGACTTGACCACATAGAGCAGCGCCCCGGGGTTGGACGCCGCGATCCGACCCAGGCGTCGGGTCTCGATCTGGCCGCAATCGATCCAGAGAACCACCGCGCCGGACGCCGGGTCCGTCACCACCAGATCCGGACGGTGACGCTGGCCGACCGCCTGTTCGATACGCAACGGCCCCGGAGCCGTCGGCGCAAAAAGAAGATAGGCGACTATCTTCAACACGATATGCCGGACACTCTCCCCCGCCCGGCTTTCCAAAACCAGCTTCTCCCTTGCTCCCCCAGCCTCCGTTACCGAAATAGTGTATTTCATTCTACTATTATTATTCGGAATTTCGCGGCTTCACCCGTACTATTTTTCCGCGACGTCGTTGGCGGAGATTCACCGACCCGGACGGTTTCCCGGGTACACTCCCGGCATGGATCGCCCCGAAACCTCCGCACTGTTCCTTTACGCCGAGCGTTTTCTCACCTATGACCTCGGCAACAAACATCCCCTTCAACAAAAACGCCTGAAAATGGTGAACGATCTGCTGCGGGCGTACGGTGTCCTTGCGCCGACGGGCCCGATCGACCATGCCGAACCCCGTGCCGCCACCGAGGCCGAGATCGCGCGGGTCCATCGCGACGATTTCATCGAGGCGGTTCGAAAAGCCGGAAGCGGCGAGACGTCGGATCGCGCTTATCTGTCCCGGTTCGGCATCGGCCCCGGAGACACCCCCGCGTTCCCCGGCATGTACGAGGCCGCCGCGTTGTATTCGGGAGGGACGATCGAGGCGACCGAAGCTCTTCTCTCCGGAAGGTATCGTGCCGCCTTCAATGTGGCCGGCGGACTCCACCATGCGCATCCGCACCGGGCGTCCGGCTTCTGTACGTTCAATGATCTGGCAATGGGAATCCATCGTTTCCTGGAAGCCGGTATGGAACGGGTGCTGTACGTGGATATCGATGCGCACCATGGCGACGGCACCCAGAACTGCTTTTATGATGACCCGCGCGTCATGACCGTTTCGCTGCATGAAAGCGGCCAGTATCTGTTCCCCGGCACCGGATTCCCGGAGGAGACCGGGGGACCGTCCGCACCCGGAACGTCCCTTAACGTTCCCCTGTTCCCTTACACGATGGACGATGTCTGGCATGAAGCCTTCGACGCGGTCGTGCCGCTCGCGTTCGAACGTTTCCGTCCGCAGGCCGTCGTCCTGCAGCTGGGAGCGGACGCCCACTGGGAGGACCCGCTCGCCCACCTGCTCCTCACCTCGGAAGGCTGGATGTCCGCCGTACGGAAACTGTTGGACCTCTCCGCCGGACTGCCGGTGACCGTCACCGGCGGCGGCGGGTACAACCTGCGAACGGTGATGCGGCTCTGGACGATGGTCGCGGCCGCGTGCGCCGGAATCGAACTGCCGAACGAGGTGCCCGAGGAGATCGCCGCCCGAACCGGGGTCCGCTTCCTCCATGACGAGCAGGTTCCGGACACGGAGGAGGACGTCCGTCGAAAGTCGCGCGATTACGCCCGCGAAATGGTCCGCCGTCTCCATCAGGCTCTCGGGATCGACTGAGCGAGATTGCGGAGCGACGTTCCCGCGGGCTGCGCGTGGGTATGTCGCTCCGCGACCGGTCGGGAATCACCCCTCGCCGAGGGCGCGTTTGAGTCGGGCCAGACTGCTCAACACCTCAAACCGGGCGCTGGCAGCGTTCCCCTCCGCACGGGTGAGAGCGGACTGCGCATCCAGCGTTTCCAGTTGGGTGCCGACTCCTGCGGAAAACCGCAAGGCGGCGATATCGAGCGCGGCTCTCGCTTCCCGGATCGCCTCCCGGGCGACCGCATGGCGGGCATAGGCGTCCCGAACGGCAATCAGGTTCTGCTCCACCTCCGCGACGATTCCCCGCTGGAATTGGTCGCGCCGCAGGTCCGCCTCACGCTGTTCCGAACGGGCGGTTCGGACCTGCGCACGGGTCGTTCCCCCATCGTCCAGCGGCAACGAAACGACGGCGGAGACGCTGGCCGTCGCCCGACGAGCGCTGAAGCCGAACCCCGCCTGATTTGCATTGTATACCCCCGACGCCGAAAGATTGAACTGCGGTTCCAAACCCCGACGGGCGTAACGAACGGCGTTCGCGGAACGATCGAGGCTGAGTCGCGCAAAACGCGCCTCCGGGCGCGCCGCCAGCGCCTGTGTCAGCAGATCGGAAAGCGTCAACGACGGTTCCGAGGGGAGTTCCGGACTTTCCAGTCGGATCGGTGTCTCCGCCGGAACGTTCAAAAGATTGGTCAGGGCGGACAGCGCTACGTCCCGCTGGTTACGTGCATTGATTTCCGCCTGTCGGATGCTCAGTTCCTCCGTTTTCGCACGAAGCAGGTCAAAAGCGGGTACCACCCCCTCTTTACGCCTTTCCGATACCGTACGCACCTGTTCAACCGCCCGGACCACGGCCGCCTCCTGCACGCGCACGCTCTCCTCCGCCGCCAGAAGCTGATAACAGGCGATCCGGATCGTGAGCGCGAGTTCCTGACGAACCTGCTCCTCCTGCAATCGTGCGAGTTCCTCATCCTGTCGACCGATTCGGACCGCTCGCTGTAACGTCCCGGTAATATCGATCGGGAGATTGACGCCGACCTGCGCCGTCGTCACGTTCAGATCGATCCGGTTGGCATTCCCCTCCGGTGTCAACGTCTCCTGTTCATCGGCGTCCGCCTGACGCGACCGGGTAACGCGTACGGCGTCATCGGGCAGGTTGACCGGCGTCGTTCCCGGCGGGGCAATCGGGGAGGTCGACGGTCCGCCCGGCACGGCCAGGTTGCCGGTCGCCGCCAATCCCGTACTTCCGAAGGCGTTCGGGTCCGAGAGCCGGGTATAGGTGAACGCGACGAACGGCTGTGGCCGCAGGGCGGCGCGGAACTGCGCCGTCACCTCCTTCGCGCGTTGCACCTGCTCCGCGGCCAGCCGGGGTTGGGCATTCCGAGAAAGTCCGATCCGTACGGCTTCATCGACGCTGCGGATCGTTCCGGCCACGGCGGACGACTGAGCCTTCGCCCCGGACGCCCCCCAGACCATGAGCGCCAGCAAAAGGCCGCCTGTCGCGACACTCCGTATGCCCCGCGTCCCGGTTCCCCGGCGACGCTTCGCCCACCACTGAATCCCGTCATCGAAAAGCGAGTAAAACACCGGGGTCGCAATCAAGGTCAGAGCGAGGGAAAGCGTCTGCCCTCCGATGACGACGATGGAGATCGAACGATTTGTCGCCGCTCCCGCTTCATGGGACATCGCCAGCGGGATCATCCCGGCGACGAAGGCGATGGTCGTCATCAAAATCGGGCGCAGACGATCCCGAGAAGCCTGTATCACCGCCTTATTCCTTTCCATACCCGACGCACGCAGCTGATTCGCATGGTCGACCTGCAAAATCGAGTTCTTTTTGACAATGCCGAAGAGCACCAGGATGCCCAGTAGCGAATAGAGATTCAGAGAGTCCCCCATCACGACGATCGGCAGGAGCGCGAACGGCACACAGAGCGGGAGCGACAGCAGGATCGTCACCGGATGGACCCAGGACTCGAATTGTGCGGCCAGGATCAGATACATAAACGTGATGGACAGCAGGAACGCCATACCGAAGGCGGCAAACGTCTTTTCAGTCTCCTGTGCGTCTCCCTCAGCGGACATCCGATACTCCGAGGAAAGCCCTTGCGCCGCGTAAACACGCTCCGCGACCTCCTGTAACCCGCCGACGGAGGCATTCGGCACCGGCACCACCAGAACCCGGATCTCCCGCTGACGACCGTACCGATTGATCTCCGCGAGTTCGGTCGAAGGAACGAAACCGGCAACGTCGGACAGCGGGATCGTCGTCGGGCCGGTCGCCGAGGCCGCAGGAACACGGAACCGACGCAGAGCATCGGAATTATGCCGAAAATCGGCGTCCGCGAGCACCCGGATATCGAACTGACGGCCATTTTCGCTGTATCGTGAGACCTTTTCCCCCTCAATCAGCAGACGAACGTTCCGGGCGATATCGGCGACCGACACCCCGTATTCGGCGGCCCGTTCCCGGTCGATCTGCGCCTGCCATTGCGGCTTCCCCGGATACGCATTCGTACTGACCGACGCCACTTCGGGCAGACGCTTCAACTCGGCAACCATCGCATTGGCGGCAGAAAGCAGCCTGTCCTGATCGGGTCCGGTCAGAACATACTGGACCGAGGCATCACTCTCGGAGAAGGAGTCGGTCGATGCCACCGTGATCGTCCAGTCCTTCGGATAACGCGGCAGAATCTCCTGGCGTACCTTCGCCATCAGGTCGAACGAAGAAAGAGGATGTTTTCGCTCATGGATCTCATGGAGTTTGACCAGGATCGTTCCCCGGTTGGTGATGCCTCCGTCCCCCACCGTGACCACGGTCGCACTGACCTCGGGCAGCGGTTGAAGCTCCTTCGCCAGCAGGGAAAGTTGCCGATCCGTCTCCGACAGGGCGGTCCCTTCCGGCAAACGCGCCGTGACCGTGAACATACTCAGGTCCTCGGAAGGGAGGAATCCTGTCTTGGCATGACGCGCGAGCGGCACCACGGCAATCAGCGCGCCCGCCGATAGCACCACCACAACCCAGCGATGTCTCATTGCCGAGGCGAGGACGGCGGTATAGGCGTCCTCGACGAACGTCAACCAATCCCGTTTCCCGGGGACATCCCCTGCGCCGTGCGGGTGTGCATGCGGTTTCAGGAAAAGCGAACCGAGCATCGGCGTAATGGTGAACGCGACGAGCAGAGAGACCAGGATCGAAAACGTCATGGTCAAAGCAAACGAGGCAAGGAAGCGTCCGGTAATCCCGGAGATAAAGGCGACCGGGAGAAAGACCGCGACCAGCGACAGGGTAGTGGCGAGGACCGCAAGCCCGATCTCATTGGTTGCCTTGATCGCCGCTTCCTTCCGGTCCGTGGTCCGCTCATTAAGGTAACGAACGATGTTTTCAAGGACGATGATCGCGTCATCGATCACGATACCGACCGCCAGGGTCAACGCCAGAAGCGTCAGTACGTTGATCGTGAACCCCTGGACCTTCATCAGCGCAAAGGTCGCGATGATCGAAGCGGGGATCGCGATCGCGGCGATGATTGTGGAACGCCAGTCGCGCAGAAATACGAGTACGACGACGGCGGCCAGGATCGAACCGAGAATGAGGTGCGTCTGAACGTCCCGGACGGACGCCTTGACAAACACCGCCTCATCCCGCACGATCCGGGTTTCGTAGCCCTCCGGCATCGTCGGCTCGATCCGCTTCAGGCGCTGTTCAATGGCGTCCACGACGGCGACCGTATTTTCGCCGCTCTGCTTGCGAACATTGAGCAGGATCGCCGGTTCGCCGTTGACACGGGCGAGGGATTTCGCCTCCTTCGAACCGTCGACGATCCGGCCGACATCCGAAAGGCGGATGGCGCGTCCTGCCGATTTCCGG
This sequence comes from Capsulimonadales bacterium, assembly GCA_033762295.1. Lineage (GTDB taxonomy): Bacteria > Armatimonadota > Armatimonadia > Armatimonadales > Armatimonadaceae > JANRLW01. The sequence continues at coordinate 34,501 of JANRLW010000126.1, read as the reverse complement.
ATTACGATCGCCGCCAGTTGTTCAAGGGTTTTGACTCGCCCTTCCGTTTGCAGGGAGAAGCGCGTCGTCCCCTGAACGATGGCGCCGCCGGGAACCAGCAGATTCTGGGATTCGATGGCGCTTTGCACCTCCGACGGCGCAAGGTCGAACGCGGCCAGACGTTCCGGGTCCAGCAGTACCTGGATTTCTCGCTCGCTTCCCCCGACGATGCTTACCTGACCGACGCCCCGGATACCCTCCAGTTGCGGACGCAGTTTCAAGCGAGCGTACTCCGTCAGCTCGCGTAACGGCGCTCCGGGCGACGTGAGCGTGAAGGCGACAATCGGGACATCATCGGTTTTAAACTTCTCCACGACCGGGCGTTCGGCCGTTACCGGCAGATCGGCAAGGGCTAGATCCACCTTGGAGCGCACCTCCTGCGCCGCCGTATCCCCGTTCTTCTCGATCACAAACTCGATCGTTACCAGCGAAACCCCCTCGGACGATTGCGAGGTAATCGTGGAGATACCGGGCACCGTTCCGACGTTACGTTCGATAATCTCCGTTACCTCCGACTCGATCTCCTTTGGCCCCGCTCCGGGCACCACGGTCATTACCGTCACAAACGGGATATCCACGTTCGGATACCGTTCCACCGGCAGTTGAGGCAGCGTAAAAAGGCCGAGAACGGTCAATGAAAGAATCAGGACCGCGGCGAAAATCGGTCGGGTCACCGAAACCCTGGCAAGCCACTGCATGGTTAATTGTCTCCCTTCGTTCCACGGACAAGAACCGTTCGTGCGAACATTCCCGGTCTCAGCGACCGCCCGTCATCGTTCAACAGCTCGATCCGGACCGGAAATGCCCGCCCGGTCGTTTGCGCCGAGGCTCCCATCAGGGTGATTCGTCCGGTAAAGGAACGGCCGGGAAAGGCATCCACGGTTACCTGCACCCGCTCACCCACCCGAAGGTGACGGAAGTCGGTTTCGGGGACCGATGGCTCGAAGTACACCGCGCGGCTCACGAGCGTGAACAGCGTCTCATCCGCGGCGACGCGTTGCCCCGGTTGCGCCGAACGCGCGGTGACCCATCCGGCGAAGGGCGCGACCAGGTCGGCGTCCCTCAGGGTTTCCGTCGCGATCAGCTTTTCGTTCCGGCGTTGCCATAGCACCGCCTGCGCCGCCTGAACCTCCGCCCGGCGCAGGTCGATCTGCGCCTCGGTGGCTTTCGCCTGTCGTAGCATCTCTTCCGCCCGTCGGACGGCCTGTCTCGCTTGCTCGATTTCCTGTTGGCGCGCCCCCGCATTCAGCAGGGAAAGGGCTTCCTCCTGCGCCCGGACCTGCTCCGCCGCAATATCCCGATTGGTCCGATACTGGTCGGCTTCCATTTCCGCGACCGCGCCGGCCCGTGCCAGCCGCTCATATCGCTTCCAATCGTCCTCCGCTCTCATCAGGTTCGCACGGGCGATGGCGACCTGCGCTCCTGCTTGCGCTTTTTCCTGGGATCGTGCGCCCGCCAGAAGCTGATCGAGCTGCGCCTTCGCGCCGCGCAGTCCGGCCTCCGCCTCCGCGATGGCGGATGTGGTCGAAACGATCTGCTGACGCAAGGCCGCCGCCGCCTGTGCCGCCTGCGCTCGGGCGGCGGCGATGGCCGCGTCCGCACTCCGTTCCTGTGCCGTCAACTCCCGGGTGTCGAGCCGAGCCAGTATCTGTCTTGCTTTGATAGCATCTCCCTCACGTACGAACACTTCGGCGATTCGCCCGGCATTCCGGGTCGTCAGGCGCACCTCCCGATCGGCCTTCAACGCTCCGGTCAGTACGATTTCCGAAGGTCGGGAGGAGGGCTTCCGGGGATTCATGATTCCGGGAGTCGTCGAGGGGGTCGGATTCGGCGAGGAGATCGGCGAGGGGACCTCCGGGGTCGGCGTGACCGCCGGTGCCGGATTGGGACACCCCGCCAGCGGCGGAAACAAAAGAGCCATCCCTGCGACCAATAAGAACGAACACTCATTCGCGTTTTTTTTCATGTTTGGATTTTCCTTATGTCGAGATCGACCTTTCCAGTTGATTGTCGGGCAAAAGTTTGCGACCTGATTTTAACGGTGTCCTGGCAGCCGTACAACGACCGCAGGTCGGAGAAACGATCGGTCCCGGGATGTATCTTTCCTTGCATCCCTGTTCATCCGACGTTCGTTCCCCCGAGTTGCAGAAACCGTCGCAAAAGTAAGGACAGGTTTTCCTGGAATCTTTCCGAATCCAGTTCATCGTAGGAACGACGGGTCATCATGCCATCATAGATTGCGATCAGCATTTTGACGGACTGATCGACATCGAGTTCGGGATCGATCTCCCCACGGGCCTTCGCCATTTGAAACAGGTGCCCGAGTCGCTCGCGCAGTACCTGATCCGTCCGGGCGAAGATCGCTTTGACGTGAGGATTACGGGCCGCTTCCGCAAGCATTTCCAGCCACAGGATCAGGGACTCGGGAGAACGGAGCCACTCGTCAAAGGCCAACCCGCAATAGTGAAGCGCCGCTTCCAACGTGGGCTGCGTTTCCGCTTCGGCAAAGATCCCCTCGATCTGTTCGCGTTCCTGCTCCGATAACGCGATGATGATCTCCTCCTTGCTCCGAAAATAGCGGTAGACGGACCCCGGACTGATGTTCGCTTCGGCGCATACCTCCGCCATGGAGGTGAGATGGAAGCCGCGCCTGCCGAAACAGGCGGCGGCGGCTTTCAGAATCTGGGCTCGCCGCTCTTCGGCGATGCGCCCCGTCTTTTGGTTCGCGCTTCGTATTTCCACCGCAGGATTCCCCCATCTTCGTCGTTCAGAGTGAATGTTCATTCGCATTTTAATGCAGGCCGCTTTGCCTGTCAAGGGGGCACGGAGATTTTTTCTTCGTCGCGAAACGAACGGCCTTATTTTGCCGGGGGCGTCCGAACGGGCTTGCGTGCCGCCGCGAACACCGTCACGCCGAACGGCAGTCGGAAGCGTAGCGCGATCCTCGATTCGATATCCAGAACCCGGCGCAGGACGCCGTTCAGCCAGGGCGGGGTCAACGCCACGTCCGCCTTCGCCGGCTTGCCGGGCCGGAGCCGACGGCGCAACGTTCGGATCAGCCAGACCGGAGGGAAAAACAGCGATACCGTGTAGCTGAGGCGGACGATCTCCAGCCCCTCCCCCTCCAGCAATCGACGGACCTCGCCCGCCACATACCGCCGCTGGTGCATCAACGCGACATCATGCGAGGACCACAGGGATCGATAGGCGGGCACCGTGACATAAACGACGCCGCCCGGAGCCAGCACCCGGGCGATCTCCCGAACGCAGGCGGAGTCCTCCGGCAGGTGTTCGAGGACATCGAGGGCGAGAACGCCGGAGAAAACGGCGTCGCGGAACGGCAGCGACGTCGCGCTGCCCTGAACCAGGTTGCGCAGACCGCGCCGGCGGCAATAGGTCAGGGCCAACGGTTCCATATCCAGCCCGACGACCTCCCCGCTCGGAGCCAGACGCGCCAGCGTCCCGCCGGTGCCGCACCCGACATCGAGGAAACGGCGAGGCAGTACCGGTTCGGCCGGAATGGAGCGAACGGCCCGAAGGATCAGGTTGCGACGGGCGGCGAACCACCAGTGCTCATCCTCCAGCCGGAACATTTGGTCGTATTCGTCGCGATTCATACTGGTGCCGCTCCCGTTTTACCGTAACGGCACCCGGCGCGCCGCTTCCGCCACGTCCCGCCCCATCTGCTCGACCAGCGCCTCCAGGCTCTCGAAGGTCAACATCGGCCGAAGGAAGGCGAAGAATTCCAGCGAAAGCGCCTGATCGTACAGATCGCCCGCGAAACCATCCATCAAGAACGCCTCCACGGTCCGTTCCCGGTTTTCCGGGGTGACCGTCGGATTGGTGCCGATACTGACCGCCGCGCGACAGCGGCTCCCGTCGGACAGGTTCGCCGCCGCCGCATAGATTCCGGCGGCAGGCACCAGAATTTCCGGAGGCACGGCGAGATTCGCGGTCGGAAATCCGATAGTCCGGCCAAGTTGTTTCCCGCGCGTGACCGTTCCGGACAGCCGGTAGGGACGTCCGAGCAGCAGGGCGGCCTCTTCGACCCTACCGGCGGAGAGCATCTGGCGGACGGTGGTCGAACGGGCCGGGACTCCGCCGACGAAGACCGGGCCGACCGCCTCCACCAGAAATCCGGCGCGCTGACCGGCCAGCCGAAGCGTTTCAACATCTCCGCTCCGATCACAACCGAAGCGAAAGTCCTCGCCGACGACCACGACACGGGCCGAGAGCCGATCACGGAGAACCGTGGCGATAAACTCCTCGGGGGCCATGGCCGCAAACGCCCGGTCGAACCGCGCGACGAGCACCTGCCGCGCGCCGTAATGGTGAAGCCACTCCGCCCGTTCGGTCAGTGTTCCGAGCATCGGCGGCGTCCGGTTCGGGGACAGAAGCGCGGCGGGATGCGGATCGAACGTGACGGCGACCACCGGCCATTCGAAACGCGCCGCCCGTTCGAGCAATGCCTGATGACCACGATGGACGCCATCGAAAACGCCGAGGCAGACGGCAAGCGGGGTGTCCGCGCGAAACAGGTCCAGTGGCAGACTGACCGGCGGTGTCCCGGGCGTTATCGACATCAAACTCCCTCCTCGGGCGGAAATACCTTGAACGGCTGACATCGCCCCTTGTCGTAACGTCCGAGGGCGCAGAGGCGTTCCCCGTGCAGTAGCGCCACCGCCAGCCCCCCGTCCGGCGATTCCGGCGGCACCGTCGCCGGATCGAGATCGATCGCCATCCCGTGGCGGACACGCCCGAACTGCGCGTCATCGATCCGGACCACCGGCATTCCGAGAGCGGTTTCCGCCGGAATCAGGGCTTCGGGACGGAGGTCGACCAGCGGGACGGCGTTCTCACGACGGAAGCCGCCGACCGCTTCGCGGGTCAGGGCCGCCATGTGGGCGGGCAGCCCGACCGCCTCCCCCAGATCCTTGCAGAGCGTACGAATGTAGGTTCCGCCGCCGCACACGACGGACAGCGTTCCGAAGGCGCGGACACCGGGCGTGAAATCGGAGAAATCCAGGCGATGGATCGTGACCGTCCGCGCCTCCCGAATCACCTCCACCCCTTCACGCGCCAGTTCGTACAGACGGCGTCCCTGATGGTGAAGGGCGGAAACCATCGGCGGCACCTGGGGAATCGTCCCTAGAAATCGCGGAAGCGCGGTCCGCACCGTCGTTTCGGTCAACTCCGACGCGTCCGCTTCCTGCGTAACACGGCCGGATGCGTCCTCGGTGGAGGTGGCGGCGCCGAAAGCGATCCGGGCGACATACTCTTTGGGTTCGATCGGCAGGTCGGGAAGCAGCCGCGTCGCCTGGCCCACCGCCACAACCAGCACTCCGACTGCATCGGGGTCGAGGGTTCCGGCGTGGCCCGCGCGTCGAGTCCGAAGCGCCCGGCGAACGCGGGCGACGACGTCGTGACTGGTCATGCCTGCCGGCTTGTCGATATTCAGGAATCCGTTCATTTCCGGGAACATCCGCCGTGGTTCTTACACCGATTGCATCAAGGATTCCTGCACGACGGCGACCAGATTGGGCACGGCGGCGGTCAGCGGTCCTTCCAGGGAGCAACCGGCGGCCAATCGATGACCGCCGCCGCCGAAACGCCGGGCGATTTCGGAAACATCGTACGGTTCCCGCGCCCGCAGACTGACCCGGATTTTCCCCGAGGGCATCTCCCGGAACAGAACGGCGATCCACGTTCCCTGAACGGCGCGGATCGCATTGATGATGCCGTCCGTCGCGTCGTCCCCGGCGTCGAACTCCAGGAAATCGAACCGGGTCAGCACGGCCCACACAATCCGTCCGTCCTCCGAACGGCGAAGCGATTCCAGAGCGCGTCCGAGGAGTTTCTGCGCCGCGTAGGACTTGTTCTCAAAAACGCTTTCCGCGATCTCGTTGGGATCGGCGCCGACCCCGATCAGCTCGCCCGCAATCGCCATCGTGCGCGGCGTTACGTTGCGGAAACGGAAACTGCCGGTATCGGTCAGGAGGGCGCAAAGCAGGTTCTGCGCGATCGGCAGCGTGATTTCGACGCCGAGAGACAGGAGCAGGTCGAAAACGATCTCGCCGGTCGCCGCAGCTTTTTCGTCCAGCAAATGAATCTGCCCGAAGACCCCGCCGGTCACATGATGGTCGATATCCATGATGACGGGGCAGGCGGAGATCGTGTCGATGTTCCGCCCGACCCGGCTCAGGTCGCCCGCATCGACGACGATCGCCAAATCGAAATCGCTCCGATCGGTGGAGGCGACCACGCGCTCGGCGAACGGAAGAAACGACAGGTTCGGGGGGACGCCGTCGGCGGAGAGATACGTCACGCGTTTCCCCAGTTGCTCCAGTGCGAGACCGAGGCCGATCAGGGTGCCCAGCGCATCCCCGTCCGGATTGACATGACAGGCAAGAACGATCTCCGTGGCGTCCGCAATCGCGGCAACCGCCTGAGACATCTGTTCGCGGGGAAGCGGCGCGACCATCAACATATCTAACGGGAGCCTTCCGGTTCGGTCGTTCGGTCGTCCTCGCGGTCGTACGGTAGATCGCCCTCGCGATCGTCCTCGGGCAGGTGGGCCGCCGCTTCCTGGTTCTGCGCCAGAGCCTGCTGCTCCTCGCGCAGCAGTTCGTACATGCGTGCGCCGCGTTCGATCCCGGTGTCATACCGGAAGGAGAGAGTGGGAATCGTCCGCATATCGAGCGCCTTTCCGAGGTGACCACGCAGGAATCCAGCCGCCCCCTGGAGCGCCTTCAGCGCCGACGCCTTCTCTTCCGGAGACCCCAGCACCGAAATGAAGACCCTGGCGACCGTAAAATCGCGCGCCACATCCACACCGGTGATGGTAACGAGGTGCAGCCGAGGGTCACGCATCTCTTTCTGCAGCAGTTCCGCCAGTTCCCGCTTGATTCGTTCGCCGACCTTCGCCTGTCGGATCGTCGCCATTCGTTAAGCTCCTGCGCGGAACCGGTCCGCGGCGCTTGCCGCTCGTACCGGCCCTTCCTCGTCACGGAAGGAGCCGCCGGCAAGTATTTATATCTTTGTAGTAACGTATTCCATTTTATCCGGTTCGCACGATTTATCCACCGGCTTATCGTCCGGTAATCGACGAACCGACCGACCGTCCTCCCGCGATCGCCCCGCCCGTGCCGCGCAACCTTAATTTTTACTAAATTTTTCGTAAATACCGTCGATTTGCCGGTAACGAGGCTTGCCGTTCGACACGCCGGAGTGCTATAACAACGTGATAGTTAGTTACACTAAAATAGTTCTACATTAATTGGGCGGCCCCGGCCGAAGCCCCACAAACGTAACGAGCGAGGAACAGGAAGTCTCATGGTAACCAGCAACCGATCGGCAATGCGGGAGGAAAGTTTGACCGCGGACCTGACCGGAACGAACGGCGATCGTAACGAACCCCGTATCTGGCAGCGGTTCGAAGCCCAGGTCCGCCTTACGCCGGACCGCGCCGCCGTCGTCGGACCCCGCGTCACCCTCACCTACCGGGAACTGAACGCCCGCGCGAACCGACTCGCCCGCCAGTTGCGACGGCAGGGGGTCGGACCGGGTGTCCTCGTCGGACTGCACTGCGAACCGTCGCCGGCCCTGATGGTCGGACTCCTCGCCATTCTCAAGGCGGGCGGAGCGTATGTTCCGCTGGACGCCTCCTACCCGCGCGAACGCCTCGCCTTCATGCTCGAGGACGCCGAAATCCGCTTCCTTCTGGCGCAGGAGAGCCTTCTCGCCCACCTCGCCCTTCCCGGTCACGGCAGGACCGTCGCCCTGACCCTGGAAGCGGCCATGGAAGAGACCGCGCCCGAGGACGAAATCGACCTGGAGCCGATCGCCACCGACGATGACCCCATCTATGTGATCTTTACCTCGGGTTCGACCGGACGCCCGAAAGGGGCCGTCGTCTACCACCGGGGGTTTTCCAACCTGATGCGCTGGTACGTCGACGAGTTCGAAATCACCGCCGCCGACCGCTCCCTGCTGATCTCCTCCTTCAGTTTCGACCTGACCCAGAAGAACCTTTACGCCGCCTTGATTGTCGGCGGAGAGCTGCATCTTCCCGCCTTTACCCGCTACGACGCCGTCGCGATCCGCGAACAGATCCGCCACGCCGGAATCTCCCTGCTGAACTGCACTCCGAGCGCCTTCTACCCTCTCGTTCAGGAGGTGTCGGCCGAGGAGTTGCGCGCGGTCTCGTCCCTGCGCTGCGTTTTTCTGGGCGGAGAACCGATCTCCGTTCCGCGTCTGCGGGACTGGATGGAATCGGAGACCTACCGGGCCGTCATCGTCAATACCTACGGCCCGACCGAATGCACCGATATCGCGGCGTTCCATCGGATCGAGAGCGTCGCTCCCTACCTGGAAAACCCCGTCCCGATCGGCAAAGCGATCCCCGGCGCGGAACTGTTCGTCCTGGACGAGGCGCGGCAGCCCGTGCCCGAGGGCGTCAACGGCGAACTCTGGGTGGCCGGCGTCGGCGTGGGTGGGGGGTACCTCAAACGCCCGGAACTGAACGCCGAACGGTTTCTCCCCTGCCCGTTCACCACGGAACCGAACGCCCGGATGTACCGGACCGGCGACCTGGTCCAGCGGAGATCCGACGGTAACTACTACTTTATCGACCGTGTCGATCACCAGGTGAAGATTCGCGGCTTCCGGATCGAAATGGGGGAGATCGAAGCCGTCCTGCAACAGCACTTCGACATTCGCGATGCGGCGATTGTCGCCAAGGGCAAACCGGACGAGGAACGCAGTCTGGCCGCCTACTTCGTTCGTCGAGACGGCGCGCCGGAGCCGACCGCCCTCATCGGCGTCCTGAAGGACTTTCTGCGCCAGCGGCTTCCCGACCATATGATTCCGGCCCACTGGATCGCCCTTCCGAATCTGCCGTTGACGCCCAACGGCAAGGTCGATCGCCGCGCCCTTTCCGAACTGCCGCTGCCGGTGGCGCAATCCGCACCGCCGAACACGCCTTCCGGCATGAACCTTGCCAGTGAAACCGAACGGGTGATCGTCGAGGCGTGGCGCGACATTCTTCGCATTCCGGACCCGGATCGGAATGCCAACTTTTTCGATATCGGAGGAAACTCCATCAATATCGTCCAGGTCCACGCCCGCCTGCGACAGCGGTTGGACCCGACCCTACCGATCACGGTCATGTTCGAATGCACGAGCATACGCGCCCTGGCCCGGAGGTTGGAACGAAAGGCCGTCCCGCCGTCGCCCGCCACCGGGTCGGCTCCGGCCTCGGCGGCGGAACGGGCGCGACTGCAACGAGCCGCTCTCGCCCGACAACAGCGTCCCGGCAGCCGGTAACCGGTCGCCCGGTCATCGCACCGACGCCGCGTTTTCTGTGCGTTTCGAACGAAGCGGGGACGCTTCGTTCCCAGGGTTTATGAGGCAATAAACGATATGATGGACACTCCGGATACGGAACTATCGCTGGACGGAATCGCGATCATCGGGATGGCCGGACGCTTCCCCGGCGCACCCGACATCGAGACCTTCCGCCACAATCTGCGGGAGGGAATCCATTCCCTGACCACCTTCACGGTCGACGAACTCCGGGCCGCCGGCATCCATATCGACCTGATCGAAAACCCCGACTATGTGCGCGCCCGGCCGATCCTGGACAACGCCGACCTGTTCGACGCCGCTTTCTTCGGGTACGCGCCGCGCGAGGCCGAACAGATGGACCCGCAGCACCGGGTTTTCCTCGAATGCGCCTGGGAAGCCCTCGAACATGCCGGGTACGCCCCCGAACGGATTGCCGGACAGGTCGGCGTCTACGCCGGACTGAGCCTGAACACCTACCTGCTGTCGAACCTCTGCGCCAACCGGAAGATCATCGAGGAACTGACCCAGTCCTATCAGGTCGGCTCCTTCCATACGCTCCTCGGGAACGACAAGGATTTTCTCCCGTCCCGGGTCGCCTATAAACTGAATCTTCGCGGTCCGAGCGTCAACGTTCAGACGGCCTGCTCAACCTCACTGGTCGCCATCGCCCAGGCGTGCCAGAGCCTTCTCAACTACCAGTGCGATCTCGCCCTGGCCGGCGGCGTTTCGATCTCGTTTCCGCAGCGGCGCGGTTATCTGTCGCAGGAAGGGGGGATGATCTCCCCGGACGGGAAGATCCGCGCGTTCGATGCGGCGGCGAACGGAACGGTTTTCGGAGAGGGCGTCGGCGTCGTCACCCTGAAGCGGTTCGCGGAGGCGGTCGAGGATGGAGACACGATTCTCGCGGTAATCCGCGGGTATGCCATCAACAATGACGGTTCCGCCAAGGTCAGCTACATGGCGCCGAGCGTCGACGGACAGGCGGAGGTGATCGCCACCGCCCTCGGGATGGCCGGCGTGGAGGCCGACTCCCTCTCCTATGTGGAGGCGCACGGCACCGGGACGCCCCTCGGTGATCCGATCGAGGTCGCCGGGCTGACCAAAGCGTTCCGCATGTCGACCGACCGTACCGGCTTCTGCGCCCTGGGGTCGGCGAAGACCAATATCGGCCATCTCGATGTCGCCGCCGGGGTCGCGGGCGTCATCCGGACCGCGTTCGCGCTGCGCGACCGGGAACTGCCGCCGAGCCTGCACTTCGAATCGCCGAATCCGCGTATCGATTTTGCGGGCAGCCCGTTCTACGTCAATACGCGCCGCATGCCCTGGCCGGACGGTCCGACGCCGCGCCGTGCCGGCGTCAGTTCGTTCGGCGTCGGCGGTACCAACGCCCATGTCGTGATGGAGGAAGCGCCCCTGCCGCCGCCGCCCGAACCGGCCCGGTCCGCGCAACTGCTCCTGCTTTCGGCGAAAACCCCGACGGCGCTCGACGCCATGACGGCGAATCTGGCCGACCACCTGCGGAACACGCCCGGTATCTCGCTCGCCGACGTCGCCTTCACCCTGCAGGTGGGCCGACAGTCCTTCGAGCATCAGCGGATGACCGTCTGTCACTCAGTCGAGGAGGCCATCGAAAAACTGACCTCCGGCAACGCGAAAACGACCGTCACTTCCGTCCGGGATCGACAGGAACCCGGCGTTGTTTTCGTCTTTCCGGGCCAGGGAACCCAGCAGATCGACATGGGACGGGGGCTGTACGAGAGCGAGCCGGTCTTCCGGGATGCCGTCGACCGGTGCTGCGAAATTCTTCTCCCGCACCTCGGCGTCGACCTGCGAACGATCCTCTATCCGACGCCGGACAACCGGGAGGAAGCCGAAAACACCCTTCTCCGCACCACGGTCACTCAGCCGGCCCTGTTTGTCATCGAATATGCGCTGGCGACCCTCTGGATGCACTGGGGAATCCGTCCCGCCGCGATGATCGGCCACAGCCTGGGAGAGTATACGGCGGCCTGTCTCGCAGGGGTCTTCTCGCTGGAGGACACGCTGGCGTTGCTTTCCGAGCGTGCCCGCCTGATGCGGAGCGTCGAGGCCGGCGCGATGCTGGCCGTTCGCCTCCCCGCCGCCGAGGTGGAATCCCTCCTGAACGATTCGCTATCGATCGCGGCGATCAATGGCCCGTCGCTCTGTGTCGTCGCCGGACCGTTCGAGGCGATCGAGGCCCTGGAAGCGGTTTTATCCGAAAGGCGGGTGGCGGCGCGCCGACTCCCGACCTCCCATGCCTTCCACTCCGGAATGATGGACCCGATCGTCGGCCCGTACATCGAACGGGTAGCAGCAACGCCGCGTCACGCGCCGACCATTCCCTTCATCTCGAACCTGAGCGGCGACCGGATTCGTTCCGAGGAGGCGACCGATCCGACCTACTGGGGCCGACACCTTCGGGAAGCGGTCCGATTCGAGGAGGGGGTTCGCACCCTGCGGTCCGAACCGGGATTCGTTTTTATCGAGGTCGGTCCGGGCGGGTCGCTGAGCGGGCTGATCCGCCAGCAGACCGACAAATCCGCGAAGGGTCGGATACTGACCTCCCTGGAGAGCGAAAAGCCGGAACTCGATTCTCTGCTGTTCGCTCTCGGTCAGGCGGCGATGCTGGGCGTCACCGTCGACTGGCAGGCATTCCATGCGCCCTGGCGACGTCGCCGGGTGCCGTTGCCGACGTATCCGTTTGAAAGGAAAAGATTCTGGGTCGAACCGGTACATTCCGAAAGTCCGGCGACCGATCAAAAGATTGCCGTCAAGGCAGGAGAGGCATGTTTCACGGTGGACGTGATGAATGAGAACCAGGAAAGGGGCACCAGCGCAATGACAGTTTCCGCCAACGGGTCCGTCGCCACGACGGTCGAACCCACGAGGCCATCCGATCGAACGGTACGACTCCGGAACCGGCTGATCGAGCTATTCCAGCAGGCATCCGGAATGTCGCTGGAGGGAGCCGATCCGACCGCCGGATTCGTCGAACTCGGGTTCGATTCTCTTTTCCTGACGCAGGCCGGTCAACTGTTGCAGAAGGAGTTCAAGGTCCGGGTCACGTTCCGCCAGCTGATGGGCGACCTGTCGTCGCTCGCGGCGCTCGCGGACCATCTCGACCGGACGCTTCCGCCGGACGCTCCTTCGCCGACCGTGCCCCCTCCGTCGGTCGCCTCGCCGACCGTCCCCCCGGTACCTGCCGCGCCGACGCCCGCTCCTGCCGTCGCCGCCCCGGTCATGGCGAACCCCGTGACGCCGAACCCGATCTCCGCGCCGCAACCGTCCGTCGTCTCCGCACCGGTGGCGTTTCCCTCCTTCGCCGTTCCCGGAACCGTTTCTCCCGAAGGAGCGAGCGCTCTGGAGCGTATCGCCCAGCAGCAGCTTCAGGCGATGTCCCAGTTGATGGCGATGCAGCTTCAGGCGCTTCAAACCGGCGCGATCGTTCCCGCGCCGGTCGTTCCGTTCGCGGCCCCCGTTCCGCTGGCGGCCTCCGTTCCGGTCGCGGCGCAACCGAGCGTCTCCGAGACGTCGACGGTGGCCGGGGCCACCGCGAACGCCCCGACGGAAGTGAAACCGGCGGCGGTGATCGGTCGATTCCGCCCCGTGAACCGGGGTGCGGTCGGTGAACTGGATGCCCGACAAGTGGCCTTCGTCGATGCGCTGGTCAAACGCTATGTCGCGAAGACACCGGAATCCAAACGGCAAACCGCCCTTCACCGCCCATACCTGGCCGATCCGCGCACCGTCGCCGGTTTCCGCCAGCAGTGGAAGGACATGGTCTATCCGCTGGTCTTCGATCGGGCCGCGGGCTCCCGCCTGACGGATGTCGACGGCAACGAGTACGTCGATTTCGTCAATGGGTTCGGCGTCACGATGTTCGGCCACTCGCCGGAGTTCATCACCCGCGCCGTCGAGGCGCAGATCCGCAAGGGAGTGCCGATCGGCCCGCAGACGACCCTTGCCGGAGAGGTCGCGAAACTGGTCTGCGAACTGACCGGCATGGAGCGCGCCTGCTTCTGCAACACCGGTTCGGAAGCCGTCATGGCCGCCCTCCGCATCTCCCGGACGGTGACCGGACGGGACAAGGTCGTGGTTTTCGCGGGCGGATACCACGGCACCTTCGATGAGGTTCTGGTCCGACCGGGCCTGATCGACGGCCGGCCGGGCGCCAAACCGCTCGCCCCCGGCATCCCACAGTCGTCGGTCGATAACATGGTGGTCCTGGAATACGGCACCGAGGAGGCTCTCGCCTACATCCGGGACAACGCAGACGACCTGGCCGCCGTTCTGGTCGAGACCGTGCAGAGCCGCCGACCGGAACTGCAGCCGCGCGAATTCGTCGCCGAGGTGCGCCGGATTACCGAAAAGTCCGGGACGGCCCTGATCTTCGACGAGATCGTCACCGGTTTCCGGGTGCATCCCGGCGGCGTGCAGGCCGTGTTCGGCATCCGCGCCGATATCGCCACCTACGGAAAAGTCATCGGCGGGGAGTACCCGGTCGGAATTCTGGCCGGTAGCCGCACCTTCCTGGACGCCCTGGACGGCGGGGCCTGGAACTACGGCGACGACTCGTTCCCCGAGGTAGGAATGACCTTCCATGCCGGTACGTTCATGCGCCATCCGCAGGCCGTCGCCGCCACCCACGCCGTTCTTACCCATCTGAAGACGGAAGGGCCCGCTCTGCAGGAGAAGCTGAACGCGAAAGCGGCACGGTTCGTCGCCGATCTGAACGCCTGCTTCGAGCGACGTCAGGTACCGATCTCCGCGCATCACTTCGGATCGGTCCTCCACCTGACCTACGACCATGACCTGAAGTATCTCGGTCTCCTCTACTACCTGATGCGCGAACGGGGCCTCTACCTTCTGGAAGGATTCCCGATCTACCTGACGACCGTCCATACCGAAGAGGAACTGACGGCGGCCGTACGAGTGTTCGAGGACAGCCTCGCCGACCTGCAGTCGGTCGGCCTTCTGCCCGGCGGGTCCGAGGTTCCGGCAGCGACGACGGTCGCCGAGTCGCCCGCACCGACGGTTCCCTCGCCCCGACCGGTTTATATCGCCCAATCGCCGACGACCGAAGCCCAGAAAGAGATCTGGTTCTCGGCCCGGATGGGCGATGATGCCTCCTGTGCCTACAACGAGTCGGTCTCGGTCACCCTGCGCGGCACGATGGACATCGAGGCGATGCGCCAGGCGATCCATGGCCTGATCGAACGGCACGACGCCCTGCGGTCGACCTTCACGGACGACGGCGAATTCCAGAAGTTCCGGCGCGAACTCAAAATCGAGATTCCGGTCATCGACCTGTCGGACCTGACTCCCGGCGGACGCGCGGAACGGATCGAGGAGTGCATCGCTCAGGACGCCGCCACCCCGTTCGACCTGCTCAACGGCCCCGTCTTCCGGGCCATGCTGCTCCGCGAATCTGCGACCGAACACACCGTCGTGCTGACCGCCCACCATATCGTTTGCGACGGCTTCGCCTTCGGAGTCCTGCTGACCGAACTCGGCGCGCTCTACTCGGAGGCGGTCGGCGGAGACCCGGCGGATTTTCCCCCGGCGATGCAGTTCGCCGAATATGCCCTGCTCCAGGAGCAGGACCGGTCCGGCGAGGAGGTGGCGGCGGCGGCGGCGTACTGGAAAGGCGTCTACGCCGAACCGGTGCCCGACCTCGAACTGCCGACCGACCGTCCCCGGCCGCCGTTCAAATCCTATAACGGCTCGATGGAACGCGTGATCTTCGACGGCCAGCTGCTTCAGGACCTCAATCGGTTCAGCGGACAGCGCGGCACGACCCTGTTCACTCTGCTCCTGAGCGGATTCGTCCTTCTGCTGAATCGACTGACCCATCAGGACGATATCGTGGTCGGTATTCCGGCGGCGGGACAATCCATGGTCGGCAGTTCCGATCTGGTCGGACACTGTCTGAACTTCCTCCCGGTCCGGACTCGCCTGAAGCCCGGAGCGACCTTCGCCGAACTGGCCGCCGGGGTCAAAAACGAGGTCCTCGACGCCTACGATCACCAGAACTACACCTACGGAACCCTGATTCGGACGCTGGACCTTCCGCGCAACAGTTCGCGCATCCCGCTTCTGTCCGTCATGTTCAACATCGACCGGGCGGGCATGGACGGTCTGGTCTTCCGTGGCCTGGAGACGAAGGTCCGCACCAACCCGAAGGCGTTCGTCAATTTGGACCTCTTCCTCAATATGGTCCGCACCGAGACCGAACTGCGCCTCGAGATGGACTTCAACACCGATCTATACGACCGTGAGACGGTGCGCCGCTGGATGTTCCACTACGAAACCCTCCTGCGCGGCATCATGGCGGACTGGAACGCGTCCCTCTCCGCCCTGCCTCTGCTGTCGGAAACGGACCGTCATCGCCTCCTGGTCGAGTGGAACGCGACCGGGGCCGACTATCCGAAGGATGCGACGCTTCCCCGGCTGCTGGAGGAACAGGCGGCGCGTACCCCCGATCGAACCGCGCTGGTCTTCCAGGATCGGACTCTCACCTATGCCGAGGTCCATGCCCGCGCCAACCAGCTGGCCCATTACCTGCGGAAACGGGGCGCGGGACCGGAGACGCTGATCGGACTTTGCGTGGAACGATCCGCCGACATGGTGATCAGCGCTCTCGGTATCCTGAAAGCCGGAGCTGCCTACGTCCCGCTCGATCCGTCCTTCCCTGAGGATCGACTCGCCTTCATGGTCGAGGACGCCCGGATGCCGGTTGTGATCACCGAGCGCGGCCTGCTCGACAGCCTGCCGGTCCATCAGGCGAAAATCGTCAACCTTTCCCTCGACCATGCGGATATCGCCCTGGAAAGCGCGGAGAACCCGTCCCCCGTCGCCACGGCGGAAAACCTGGCCTACGTCCTCTACACGTCCGGTTCGACCGGGAAGCCCAAGGGCGTGCAGATCGAACACCGTGCGCTGGTCAACTTCCTCTTCTCGATGAAGGAGAAACCGGGGCTGAGCCAGGATGACGTTCTGGCCGCCGTCACCACGCTGTCCTTCGACATCGCCGGGCTGGAGTTATGGCTTCCGCTGATGGTCGGCGCGCAGGTGGTGGTGGTGAGCCGGGAAGTCGCCTCCGACGGCTTCGCGCTGGCGAAACATATGGAGGAGAAGCGTGCCACCGTGCTGCAGGCGACGCCGGCGACCTGGCGGCTTTTGACCGAGGCCGACTGGAAACCCGCCCCCGATTTCAAGATGCTCTGTGGCGGCGAGGCCCTGCCCCGCGACCTGGCGGAGACGCTGCTTCGACGCAGCCCGGAACTCTGGAACATGTACGGTCCGACCGAGACGACCATCTGGTCGGCCGCCTCCCGGGTGACCTCGGACTCCGGCTCGGTTCCGGTCGGCCCACCGATCGCCAATACGCAGTTTTATATCCTGGATGAACAGGGTCAGCCGGTCCCGGTCGGGGTCGCCGGCGAGCTATGCATCGGAGGAGACGGACTGGCGCGAGGCTATCTGAACCGCCCGGAACTGACCGCCGAAAAATTCGTCCCGGACCCCTTCGCGGCGACACCGGACGCCCGGATGTACCGGACGGGCGACCTGGCCCGGTACCTCCCGAACGGCTACCTGGACTTCCTCGGCCGTATCGATAATCAGGTCAAGGTCCGGGGTTTCCGGATCGAACTCGGAGAGATCGAGAACGCGATCCGGGAGCACGCGGACGTTCGGGACGCGGTCGTGGTGGCGCGAGAGGAGGCGGGAACGAAACGGCTGGTCGCCTATGTCGTTCCGACGGAGGCGGTCACCGATCGAACCGAAGGCGCCAATGCCCTCCGGCGGTTTATTGAAAACAAATTACCGGATTACATGGTTCCGGCGATTTTTGTCTCGCTTTCTTCGCTTCCGCAAACGCCGAATGGTAAAATAGACAGACGAGCATTGCCGGCGCCGGACTGGAGCTCCGTTCGTTCGGAGTCGAAATATGTCGCGCCCGGGACGGATACGGAGAAGACGCTGGCGGGCATCTGGGCCGATGTCCTCCGTCTGGAACAGGTCGGTATCCATGATAACATCTTTGATCTGGGCGCGGATTCGCTCCTAATCTTCCGGATCACGACCAGAACACAACAAGCGGGCATTCAAATAACGCCGCGTCAGGTGTTTCAGCATCGAACCATCGCGGAGCTGGCACAGGTAGTCACGAAAGCCGAATCCCAGGCGACCACCCCCGTGACGCCCTCCATCTCCCGCCTGTCTCGTGACGCGAATCGCGTAAAGAGGTCATCACTCCAGTGATTTCATTAATTTCATCGAACGAAGAAAAGGCGGTCCTGCCGACACACACCGAGGAGAGCCAACCGGAAATGACGCAAGTAGGGACGGAGGAGACGGAAGATCCTTCCGCCGAGGAGGTCTATCTGCTTCCGGCTTCCGTGTCGCAGCAGCGTTTCTGGGCGCTGGAACAGTTCCAGCCGGGGAACCCCGCGCTCAATATGCCGCTGGCGCTGCGGCTCCGCGGGCGGGTCGATGTCCCCGCACTGCAACGGGCGCTGCAGGAGGTCGTGCTTCGGCATGAGACCCTGCGGACCACGTTCGTCTCCGTCGACGGAAAGCTGATGCAGGCGATCGCTCCCGAACGGACCATGGACCTCGCTCTCACCGACCTGACCGACGTCCCGGAAGCGGAGCGGGAGGCGAGAGCCGAGGAGGTGACCCACCGGGAGGCAGCACAACCCCTGTCCACCGAGAAGGGTCCCCTGTTCGTCGCCCGACTGGTGAAGATCGCGGAGGATCATCATATCCTTCTGCTGACCCTGCACCATATCATCTGTGACGGCTGGTCCAACGGCGTACTGGTCCATGAAATCGGAACCCTGTATACGGCGTTCGTCACCGGACATGATCCCCGGCTGCCCGAACTCCCCCTGCAGTTTGCCGACTTCGCCGGATGGCAGCTGGAATGGCTGGAGAAGGACAGCGGACCGCAGGTCGACTTCTGGACGAAACGGTTCTCCGGAAAGCTGCCTTTGCTGAATCTGCCGACCGATCACCCGCGACCGAACGATCGGCTGACGCCGGGGGACATCGAAACGCTCCTTTTCAGCAACGAACTCGTTCAATCCCTCCAGGCGTTCTGCCGGCAGGAGGACTGCACGATGTTCATGGTCTACCTGGCCGCCTACAACGTTCTTCTGAACCTGTATACCGACCAGACCGACCTTCTGATCGGCTCTCCGACGGCCAACCGTCGACAGGTCGAACTGGAGCCGCTGATCGGCCTCTTCTCCAACCTGATGATCTTCCGTTGCGACGTCTCCGGTCAACCGACCTTCCGGGAGGTTCTGGCGCGCGTCCGCGACCTTTCCCTGGCGGCATTCGCCCACTCCGACCTGCCGTTCGAACGCCTGATGGAGACGATTCCGCCGGACCCCGAACGGGGTCGAACCCCGCTTCTGCGGACCAACTTCATCTATCAGCGGGCCTTTATGCAGCCGATGGAACTCCCGGACCTGCATTTGACGCCGCTCCGTTCGGTCAGTCCGGGCGCCCTGTTCGATATTCAGTGCGCGATTCTGGACCGTGCCGAAGGCTCACGCGTTCAGGTGGAGTACAACACCGCGCTCTTCGACCGGAGTTCGATCGTCCGGCTGATCGACCATTACCGCCGTATCCTCGAAAAGGCGGTCGCCGACCCGACCGGGCGACCGACCGACTGGAACATCCTGACGCCCGAGGAAGCGGACGAGATGGCGCGGAAGCGGGCGCGCGCACGGCAGGAAGCCGCTCCGGGCGACTCTCCCGCCGAAAGAACGGCCTACGCGGCGGCGCGCAACCCGATGGAGGCCCGCCTGACCGAGATCTGGCAGGAAGTCATGGGCATTGGGCGAATCGGCATCCATGATGACTTCTTCGCTCTTGGCGGCCACTCCCTCCTGGCGATTCGCCTCTTCGCGCGGATCGAGCAGGAGTACGGACAGGCGCTCCCGCTGGCCACCCTTTTCCGCGCGCGAACGATCGCTCAGCTCAGCGATCGGATGTCCGGCGGTGAGGCCACCCGGTTCTCCAACCTGATTCCGATCCGGCCGAACGGACATCGTCCCCCGCTGTTCTGTCTCCATCGGAACGACGGCATCGTCATGTGCTATGACGCGATGGCCCAGTACCTGGGTCAGGACCAGCCGGTCTACGGGATCGAGACCGAAATGCTTCACGGCGCGGAGATAAAAATGACCGGCGTCGAGGAAATGGCCGCCAAGTACCTGCAGGAGATCGTAACGTTCTACCCGAGCGGTCCCTATCTTCTGGCCGGCTCCTCCTTCGGGGGTATTCTGGCCTTCGAGATCGCCCAGCAGCTTCACCGCCAGGGCCGGGAAGTCGCCCTGCTCGCTCTCCTGGACACGTTCGCGCCGGTGGCGTTCCAGCAGAACCTCTTCGCCATGCCCGCCGCCAACCGTATGCCGCTCCACCTTGAGGCCATGCGGGAGATGGATGTTCGCCACAAACTGCAATACGTCCTGTCGGGCGTCAAGAAGAAGGCGAAAGAGGTCGTTCAGGGCAAGGAAACCGTGCTGGACGTCGACACGGAGAAGTTCGTGCCGGAAACGCTGCGAGAGATACAGAAAGTGGCCGATCAGTCGGTCCTTCATTACCATCCCGACATTTACCCCGGCCGGATGGTCATGTTCCGCGCCACCGTCCGAAACAACTTCTCGTACTACGACCCGGACCTCTGGTGGAAGGGTATGGCGGCGGGCGGAATGGAAATCATCGATATTCCGGGAAATCACCTGGGCATGCTGAAGGAGCCGAACGTTCGTCAACTGGCCGCCGCCATGGAAGCGAAGATTTCGGAAGCGCTGACCAACCGGTAAAGTTCGAACTGCCATGACGTTCACGCCTCCCGCGACCGATGCCGGCCTTCCCCCCGTGCGTCGGTCGCGGGGGGCGTTTCCGTTCCGTCTCCTCCTCGGGCTTTTGCTCGGCAATCTCTTTTTTTGCGTGGCGGTCGCGTGGCGCAGTTCGCGGATCGCGCGCACCCTGGTCTTTCCGGTCCGGAAACCGGTGCAAAAACCCGAAGGGATGGAGTCCGGCTGGCGGGACGTCTCCTGGCGTACCGACGATGGCCTGACCATACGCGGGTGGTATTTTCCGGCGTCCAATCGCGCGGCGTTGATCCTGACCCACGGTTTCGGGGAGAACCGCGCCGAGAAATGGGAACTGGCGAACGTCTTCGTCCGGAAAGGCTACGGCGTCCTGCTGTTCGACTGGCGGGCGCACGGTGAGAGCGACGGCGAACGGGTCACCTGGGGCGACCGCGAGCGGGCGGATCTGACCGGCGCCCTGGATTTTCTGAGTGCGCTTCCCGACATCGACCGGGGACGTATCGGAATCGTCGGTTTCTCCATGGGCGGCGTGGTCGCCGCCGAGGTCGCCGCGCAAGACCTGCGGCTTGCCGCCGTCGTCCTGGAAGGCACGGTTCCGTCGGTCCGGGAAACGATCCGCCAGGACTTTTCCAAATGGGGCTGGCTCAGTCGTTTTCCGGCCGAGGAAACGATCCGGCGTTCGGGTGTCAACCTCGATGCCACCGATACCGTCGCTTCGGCGGCGCGGATCGCTCCGCGCCCGGTCTTCGTCCTCCACGGTGAAATCGGCGATGTGTCCCGTGAGGAAGCCGGTCGCCTTTTCGCCGCCACGGGCGAACCGCACTGGCTCTGGCAGGTTCCCGGAGCGGGACATGGCGATTACCATCGGGTCGCCGCCGGGGAATATGTGCGACGTCTGTCCGCCTTCTTTGACGCCGTTCTTCCGGGAACGTAGCGATGCGGATACGCCACCTATCCGACGATGCCCCGATTCCGGAGGTCTCCGCTTTCTGCGCCCACCTGTATACCGCGCGGCTCGACATGCCGGAAGAACGGCGGGCGTCCTTGCGCGCCTGCCTGTCCGCAGGGGAAGCGGCGCGTGCGGCGCGATTTCATTTCGAACGTGACCGCAACCGTTACGTCGTCGGACGCGGGCTGCTTCGCGAAATCCTGAGCCGCTACACGGGAATCGCCCCGAACGCGCTTCGGCTGGAAACGACGGCGGAGGGGAAGCCCTATCTGGCGGATCGGTCGGGTCCCGCCTCGTTGCATTTCAATGTCTCCCACTCGGAGGATCGCGCCGTTTACGCGGTCCTGCGGGACCATGCGGTCGGGGTCGATATCGAGCGGATTCGGACCGATTTCGAGGTAACGGAGCTGGCCGGATCGTATTTCTCGGTCCCGGAGATACGGGAACTGGCGTCCTTACCGACCGCCGACCGGCATGCGGCTTTTTTCGGGTTCTGGGCACGGAAGGAGGCGTACCTGAAAGCGCTGGGGACCGGCCTGCTCTGTCCGCTTCGGGAGTTTGCCGTTTCCCTGACATCGCCGGAGGTGCGGCGTCTGACTCCTTCGGGCGAACCGATCGACGTATCGGAGTGGTGGGTGCATCCGCTGGCGCTGGCGGACGGCTTTGCCTCGGCCATCGCCCTGCCGGTCACGGTTCGCCAAACGATCGTCCTGCCGGAGCGAACCTGATCAGCCGTCCTCGCGCTCCCACTGACTGCCCTCGAAGGAGATGATCTCGACGCTCTGACCGCCGGGCGCTTCGAGGTAGAACGATCGCGTGCCGTCACGGTGGGGTTTGATCTCCTTGCCGAACTTCGCCGCCGCCGCCTCCAGGTCCGCCGAGCTGACGCGCCAGGCGATATGGTTCGGGTGCTGGTCGCGGACCACGAAGGCGATCTTCGCTCCCCCCGCCTCGACGAACGCCCAGGAATCGTCCTGGTAAAGCACCGTCGCTCCGGGCAGGAGTTCCCGGTACCAGGCCACCGCCTCGGCGATGTTCGGTACGACCTGCGCCACATGGTCAAACGTAAAGTTCATAATTCCTCCCCGACCCATCCTACCATGAAAACCGGGCCGGAATTTTTGCCGTGTTTGCTCCCGAACCGTTTGACAGAAAGACGAACGTATGCTAACCTAAGGGCGATAAAAATGGTCGGCGATTCAAAAAGTCGCTTTAGGAGTGCGAATGAATTCTGCGGATATGCGTCGGGACGATCGGGGGAACCACTCCGCTTTCACGTTGATCGAACTGCTTGTCGTCATCGCCATCATCGCCATTCTGGCAGCCATTCTTTTCCCGGTCTTCGCGCAGGCGCGGGAGAAGGCGCGGCAGACTTCGTGCGCGTCCAACCTGAAACAGATCGGTCTGGCGCTGGCGATGTACGTTCAGGACTATGACGAAACGTATCCCAACCGCCGGTTCGAACCGTTCGGAGCCGCCCCCGACTTTTCGGACTACGATCAGAACTCCTGGCGATCCGTCATCCAGCCGTACGTGCGCAACCGCGAACTGCTGACCTGTCCCAGCAATCCGGATCGCACGGTCCCCTCGTATGATCCGGAGTTCGGCGTCTCCTATGCCGCCAACTTCACCGAGGTCGGTGCGGCGGCCGCCGATGCCCTGGGCCGCGGGTTGTTCGGCCAACATCGCTCCCCCGGCGTCGCCCTCGCCGCCGTCGAACGCCCTTCGGAGTGTATCGCGGTGACCGAGATTCAGAATATCCCTTACGTCACCTTTGTCGTGGATCGGAACGATCTGTCCTACACATGGGCCTATGGTCCGAAGCAGGGGCAGGTCGTGACCAATATTTACGGGAACTGCCTGTTCAAGGGCCACTCCGGAATGACCAACTATCTGTTCGCCGACAGCCACGTCAAGGCGTTGCGTCCGAACGCCACCTACCGGACGGGCCAGTTCAACTACTGGTACCGGAACGCCTCCGAACTCTCCGATCAGGGCAAGGTGACGCTGCAGTTCGCGGAAAACCGACGCTGAGACGATGCGCATCGGAGTGCGTTTGCGCCCGTGGCTGTTTCGCGCGCATCTCGTTCTGGGGTTGACCGTCGGCCTCTGGTTCGTCCTGATGGGGCTGACGGGAAGCCTCCTGGTTTTCGTTCGCTCCTGGCAGCCCATCACCGAGCCTTCTCCGGTGACGAAACCCAACCCCGAACGGCCATGCCTTTCCCTGTCGCAGGCGATGGCGCGGATTCGGGAGCAACTTCCGGACGTTCCGGAAAAGGACCTGGCGCGGATTCAACTGCCGACCGGATCGAACGCGCCGTACCGCCTGCAGATCGGCGAACACTCGGCGGTCACCACGGTCCGCGAGGCGCTGGCGGACCGGTGTACGGGCACGATTCTGCAGAATAAACGGCTCATCGACACCCCCGCCGGCTTTCTTCTGTTACTGCACCTGTACCTGCTCCTGGGGCTGACCGGAGAGCGGATCAACGGCGTTCTGGGGATCGTGACGGTCGGGCTGCTGCTCTCGGGCATCGCGCTCCGGTGGCCGCCGACGGTCACCGCGATGAAGGCGGTTTTTGCCTTTCCCCGGAACGCGTCACTCCGCCGCCAGCTGCACGAATGGCACTATCGGACCGGGCTTCTGGCGTTGCCGGTCCTGCTGCTGATCGTCGGCACCGGAATCAGTATCGTCTTTCGGGAGGAACTTCAGCCGATCCTCTTCGCCATGACCCGCACACCGCCCCCGACGAAACCCCCGCCTATCGTGCCTTCCGGCGACACCCCACGACTACCTGCGGAACGGTTGCTGAAAATCGCCGCGCAGATCGAACCATCGGCGTCGATCGAGCGCATCGTCTATCCGACGCGTCCGGACGCTCCGCTGGTGGTTCGAAAATCGCGCGGCGAGACCGGGCTGTTGAGTCGGATTCAGATCACCCTCGATCCCTATACCGGGCAGGTGTTGCAGATCGAGGACGAGCGGACCGCGCCGATCGGTCGAAAGATCGTCCGTTCCCTGACCCGTCTGCACTTCGGCTGGTGGGGGGGAAGCGTCAGCCAGGTCGTTTATGCGCTCGCCGGCGGGACGCCGTTATTGCTCATGCTGACCGGCGCGGTGAAGTATGCGGAACGGCGAAAGGCCCGCGCATCCAAACGGCGAACGAACGCACCGCCGGTCGCTGACACGCGGATGAATGCCGATCCGGGTCCGAAATAACGGCAAAAAGGCGCGGCGGATGGCCGCGCCTTCCCGTTTCGGATTAATACCTAACCCGCTTAGACGTGCTGGGACAGACGCTCGGCGATCACCTGGCGCGGATAGGCTCCCAGGATCTGATCGACGACCTTACCGCCCTTGAAGATGAACATAGCCGGAATGCTCTGAATGCCGTACTTCCCGGCCAGTTCCGGTTCGGCGTCGACATCGACCTTCAGAATCTTGACTTTTTCGCCGAGCTGTTCGGCGACGGCGTCGAGTTCCGGCGCGACCCGCCGGCAGGGTCCGCACCAGGCGGCCCAGAAATCGACCAGCACGGGTACCGACGACTGCAGCACTTCCTTATCGAAATCCGCCCCGGAGACGGCAGCAGCTTTACTCATAAACAAAACCCTCCTGTCCTTTGATACCATTGGCGCGCGGCAAAGGTTCGACGGAAGTTACCTCAGTGACCCTCCGCACGCCGGTGTCCTATCGATTCCTCGATATGGTATCGATTCTTCGAGAATGGTACACCCTCCTTCCGGGAATCGTTCCCGCTTTCCCACCGTTTTTGTCGGCTGTCAGGTTCGCAAAACGCGGGCCAGCCTCTCGAGTCCGTCGGCGAGGCGCGGTGTCGGCCGGAACAGCCAGTCAGCGGGAATCCGGTGGATGTTTCCGTTTCGGGCGGCGCGCAGGCGATCGAACGGCGGTGGGAGCTTCGTGTCGGCCTCGCTCATGTCGCCGCCTCCCGCGACGATGTAATGCTCGGGATCGGCGGCAACCAGCGCTTCACGGGAGAACACGGGGTACGGGTCGGCGGTGCGCACCACATTGACACCGCCGGCCCGGCGAATCAGGTCGTCCGGGAACGACCCCGGCCCGGCGGAGTAGAGCGGCGTCCGGCTGACCTCGATAAAGACGGTCGGCGCAGGTTTCAGCGGCGGCAGCGCGGCGACCTTTCGCAGGCGTTGTTCCATTTGTCGCGCGACCGGCTCCGCCTGCTTCTCGCGCCCGAGGGCGACCCCGAGCTGCCGCAGGTGCCGGGGAACATCGTCGTAGTTTCGCGAGATCTGGACCAGGATGGGGCAACGCATTTTTCGTTCGGCGTTGGCGATCGTGGCGGCATCGACCTTGCCGATCTCGACGATCGCCAGGTCGGGTTTGAGGGCGAGGATCCGCTCGTAGGCGTACCGACCGAAATCCCCGATACGCGGCAACCGGGTGACTTCGGACGGGAAACTATCGGCGGTGGAGACCCCCACCAGAAACGGCAGACCGTCGATCGCGGCGATGTTTTCCGCGATCGCCGGAGCGAGCGAAAGTACCCGGCGTGCGGGTCGGCGGAGGGTGATGGTCCGCCGCAGATCGTCGACGAGGCGCATTTTATCCTCCGGCCTCCGCCTTATCGGGGTCCATGAGTTCCGGATCGAAAATCTGCGCCGCGTATGGTGGCAGCATTTCGGGAAATCGTTCCGGGTGCAGAATGGTGGCGAGAATCTCGGCGGACTCGGCCAGTCGCGGGCCGGGTCGATTGAAATAGGCGTTGCCGTCGACGGCGTAACAGTCTCCGTTACGCACGGCGGGCAGATCGAACCATCCGGGGACATCGGTCAGGGTGGACGCCTCCCAGAGGGCGCGGTAGGTATCGAACCCGCAGGCCATCAGCACGATCATCTCCGGACCGAACTCCCGGATTTCCTGCCAGTCGAGCGTCCGGGAGGGTACGCCGACGGCATCCCACGGTCCCCCGATCCCGCCGGCCAGTTGCAGCAGTTCCGGGTTCCAGTGTCCGGCCGAAAAGGGTGGTTCGGGCCATTCGAGAAGCAGAGTACGTGGTCGTGCGGGCAGGTCGGTCGTCCGTTCGGCGACCCGGTTCCACCGGTTCCGTACCTGTTCGACCAGTTCGTCGGCCCGCGCTTCCACATGGGCGGCCCGTCCGACGGCCCGAAATGTTTCGAGCACCCCGGCGAGGTCGGTGGGAGCGAGGTCCAGCACCGTGGCTCCGCTTCCGACGACGTCGACGGCCGCGCGTACGGCGGCATGGTTGACCGCGCAGACATCGCACAGACCCTGCGTGAGGATCAGGTCCGGTTTGAGTTCGCGCAGCAGGTCATGATCGATCCGGTAGATCGACTCCCCGGCTTCGACCGCCGCGCGTACCCGTTCGTCGATCTCCAGTGCGGAGAGCGGTTCGTCGTCCTCGGTCCGTGGTTCGGGCAGGATGCTTCCGGTGACGACGGGCCGACCGACGATTTCCGGCGGGTAATCGCATTCGTGGGTGATGGCGACGAGCGAATCGGTCAGACCGAGGGCGGCGACGATCTCGGTAGCGGACGGCAGCAGTGAAACGATACGCAATAGGTACTCCTCGTGCGTATTCTACCCGGTCCGGACGGTCCGATCGGCGGGCCGCCCAGGGATGTGGCAGTCACGGTTCGGGCGGCGTGGCGCATCTTGACGACGGGACGTCCTCGCGATAAAATGACGGCGCGTTTGCGGAGGGTATAGCTCAGTAGGTTAGAGCGTCAGATTGTGGCTCTGAAGGCCGTGGGTTCGAATCCCATTATCCTCCCTTAATGGCTCGTTAGCGCGAACCATACCTCTCAAAGACAGATCGAAATCGGGAGAAACAAACAGCAAATGAATGTTCGCCTCCCCCTTCCCCGTCATTTCCACTCGTTCGACCAACAAGGGAAGCAGTTCGTCTTTTTCCTCTTCCGTTGCCTTGCCCCACAATTCCATGAATCGCTGGTATGTCTCCAGTAGTTCTGAGACGTCAGGACGGCGTATTTTGGTCTCTTCCATCTGCCGTTCCAGACGGGCAACCTCCTGAACCATCGCGACACGTTCCAACTCCAGAGCATCCAGACGGCGAAGAATCGCGTTCAGTCCCGCTCCCGATCCGGCGGTGGCAACCTTATCGGCCAACGCGTTGACCAGGCATTCCTTTTCGGCCAACCGTCGTTTTCCCGATTTCAACTGCTGGCCCACCGAATCCGTTGCGGGAAGTTGCTTGATTGCCTCACGGAGAAGGCCGGCTAACCGTGAAGGAAACCGGGCCGCCTTTTCGATTTCGGAAAGTATCGCGTCGTGAAGTGAGAAGGCATTGACGCGTTGGATGCTACAGGTTTTACCTTTCGTCGCATCGCCACAGACGTAATAACGGACGGCACCATTTCGACCGTAACATTTGCCCGGGGACATCCGGCAACCACAGTGATTACAGAAGACATTCCCCCGAAGGTAATAGCCGCTATAATCGATGTCAGTCCGTCGCGAACGGCCGGTCTGCTCCGGGACAATCGCCAGTGCCTCTTGAACCATGTCAAAAAGCCCTTCACTAACAATCGGAGTAAAGGTGTCCCGGCGGGTATTACCCTTCCGAACCGAGTGCCCCAAATAGACAGGGTTCGAGAGTAACCGTTTTGCCTTGGTTGTCGTCCAGTTCTCGACCGTCGCCGCCCGGAGATAGTTCACAACATCCGCGATTTGTCGTCGGGAGAGAAAGCGGTTAAAGGCTTCACGCACAATGGCAGCATCATCGTTCGGCATAAGGATTTTTGGAGCATCGGAGGTTCCTGCTGTGAATCCTGGCGCAGTCGCCACAGAAAAGCCGAAAGGTACGCCACCACCGCAGTAAAAGCCCTGCTCGAACATTGCATCCAACTTCGTCTTCGTCCAACCGGAAACCATAACGGGATACATTCCATCTATCAGGTTCTGGAGCGTTCGCCCCATATACCCCGCCATTCCGTCGCCGAAGGACTCCTTCACCGTTTCGATGGTTACCCCGTACTTCGCCAGTTCATGCTTCGCGACGGTGTATGCTTCCCCTCGCCCCAGGCGGCTCATGTATGTGACTACGACGGCGTCAAACTTTCCCGCTGCCGCATCGGCCAGCAAAGCCTTGTACCCTGGTCGGTTCAGGTTCGTACCGGTGCGTCCCTCGTCGGTGTATTCCCGAAAAAGAATACCGCTCTTTCCTGCGACGAATCCGGCAGTGATCCCCCGCTGCGCCTCAACAGTCGAATATTCCTTATCGGCCTGTTCATCGGTCGAACAGCGAAGATAAACGGCGTATCGTAGTGTCCCAGCATTCGGTTTTCGAGGCTTTCCCATGGCAATCGTTTCCTTCTTGCCGTATTATACCTAACGATAGGTAATAGTGCAATAGAAGATGAGGTAAAATAGAAAGCATGGAACCGAACACGACCGACGACGAGGTTAAAAGGCTCAAAAGCGAAGCAGCACGTCTATTAGGCAGCGTTCGCTCGGAAAGGAAGGCGGCCACCTCCCGCGAGAACGCGAAAAAAGGCGGCCGTCCCAAGGGATTCAGTCCATCAGAAGAATCGCGGCGGAAACAGAGCGAGTCTATGAAGCGTAATGCAGAAAACAAAAACGGTTTGACGGACAAAACCTGACTTATTCTGATGACGGGCTCGTTTTTCGTTTTTTGGGCTTTTGCTTGGCTTCTAGAAAATCCTTACAACGTTTTCGTATGGCTGCTTGAACGTCCTCGTTTAGTCCCCATTTCCGAAGCGTTTCTATCTCTCGGTTGATCTCGTCGACCGTTTCTGGCGATTGACCGATTCTCTGTCTTTCCTTGAGGCGAATCGCCTCTTCGGTTTCCTTTCTGCTTTCCGCCAAATAAAGGCGCAAGAAACGTGTGAGTGGCAATGGTGGAAATAATCGTTCCCGAACCCGCCGGTACGTTTTCCAAAACTCGTTCGAAGGAAGTACTCCCCCCGCGACGGATACCTTCCACTTCGCGTATATCGCTCGACAGCCTTCAGTCTGTTTTTCACAAACAAATGCGAAAAGATTGAGACTCTTCCACGATGGCTGGTTTTCCGGACCTTTTCGCATCGGTTTATTATCGCCTGCATACAAGGAGTGTTGAAGGTAAAGAAAATGTTGCTTGACACTTTCAGCAGGAACCCATGGTTGAATCGTCAGAACGATCGGTCCAACTCCCTTATAGGCAAAACGGCCCGTCGGCTCGTAAATAGGAAGGGTCCCATTGTCGACAACAATGGGACTGCCTTCTCGTGTCCGATAAGGAAGTTTGCCCGTAAGTAATAGGACAACCGCTTCGTCATCCCTCAGCGCATATTGATCCGCGAGCCAGGCCCCAAGGCCCAAGGTTTCACCAGTTACGGTTCCCCGGAATCCGGCTATCTCAGAACCGTCAAACGCACCGTTGATTGGGCTCTCCTCATCATGCGGAAACTTGTCGAGAGGATTTGAAGGAAATCCGGACCGAATGTTCTTTTCACGCAATTTAGAATTGGGCCGAAATGCCCCGGAAATCCGATGGCGTCCGGGAATCGGCACGTGTCTTTCCATACGCAAGGTAGGTCCTCCGGAATAAGGCCTATCCAATACTAATCGTAGAGACATTTGCTCATCATAGATTTGGACTTGAACGGTACGGGGGCTACCTAATGTTTCTACGATTTTGTAACGGTGCGGGGGAAGTTTATGGCCACCGGGGCCAATTGCGTTCAGTTGTTCAAAGCTCAATAACCGTGATAGTGGTGAGCTAAGAAACGACCACACATCGCCTTCATGGAAAAAGACTTCCGGTAGTTTGCTACGGAATTCCAAAACATGCGGAAGCTGTGAGACGTCAGCCTCAATATAAAGACAATAGGCTATCTGCATGCGACGCTCCGCTTCCGTGGGAGCATACGGTTGAAATTCGGGCTGATCATCAGGATTACTGCTGCGCCCCCCGCTAGTACGTGTGTTCCTTTTCCATTTGGACTCTCGTTCTATGAGGGCGATCAGAGCGTCGAAGTTGTCCTCAAATGGAAGACCATTCATGGGATCAACACAATGATCCAAAATTTCATGGTCTTCGAAGATATGCAAACGCAATTCCAGATCGATCGGGCCTAGACGTTCCTCAACCATCTGCCATACCTGATTCTTGTCCCGTGGTTGCATTTTCATGTTCCTTTCGTTGGATGCATTACTATTCATTCTAACGCATCTAGTAAAACAAATGAAGAATAGTACGAAAGGATGCACGGAGATGGAAAAGCTTCTTGATGTCTCAGTTGTCGCACAAAGCCTTGGGGTGAAACCTGGCCGCGTTTATCAGATGGCTAAGCGAAGACAGATTCCTTTTGTCTACGTTGGGCGACGCATTTACATTCCGCAGAGGGCTTGGAATCGTTGGATCGATGAAACCAGTCGGATGCCCACACCCTTTGTAGGTAAAGTCTGATGGCGCGTCAATCCACCGTCACCGTGACTTTACATCCGTCACGATTATCAAAAGGCGAGATAGTGCATCGAATAGCCCGGGCATCGCAGATCCTGTGTCGCATCGCCGCACGAATTGACGCCGATACAACGTCGTCCCCCGGCCCAACCGAGAATGAAACGGGCCACTGACCGAAAAACCGCTCCCGGCGGTTGGGAGCGGTCGTTCACGAAGGATGCCCGACGGGGACAACGTTGGGCACAGGAGTGTTTATATGCAACCATTGCCATTTTATGGCAAAAAGCGCCGTTCGTCAATTGGGAAGTCGCTCGATCCGGCTCTGCTTCAGGAACTGAAAGCCGAGGGCTACCACGGCAGCGACGGACTAACACCTGAAGCGATCAGGGCACTTCGTATCGCGATCTTCGGAAAGAGAGGGGGGAAGCGATGAACAGGACTCCTTCCCGACCTGTCAACATGACTCAAGGGAAGGAGACGCTCCCCCGGCACAGCACCGGGGGGATTGCTCCCTTCCTTGCACTTCTCACTCCCGAAGCACAGGATGTCGCCATCGGTCGGGCATTCACAACGCCAATCCGATTCGACGGGAACTTCGATGTCGAAGCCGAACGCC
Source organism: Capsulimonadales bacterium (assembly GCA_033762295.1). GTDB lineage: Bacteria > Armatimonadota > Armatimonadia > Armatimonadales > Armatimonadaceae > JANRLW01. Next base: position 3,247 of record JANRLW010000126.1, on the reverse strand, counting down.
TGATCCGAGACATCGCTGCGGGACTGACGGCAACGGCGGCGGAACTGGAGATTACCGCCCCGCAGCATGTTCGGACGGTGGAAGAGATCGTCACCGCGATTGCGCAAAATCGGAGCTTGGCGCATGACTTCGCGCATCGCATCGTCGCCCACCGATGGTACGCAGGATTGATTCAAGGGTTCGATCAAGGAGCGTGGAATGAGTGAGGTAATCGTTTCCACCCTGACGACTCTTCTCGAACCTGGCGATGTTGCCGAGGTTCGAATCCTCAATGCCCTGCGCGGCAAAGGCGTCGTCGCCGGTTATTACAATGATTTTGAAAAGGTGGGGCGCGATGTTGTGCCCTACCTGGAAAGGGCGAAAGGAATCTATGTCACCCTCAACCGACTGAACCCGGATTTGCTGGCACGGTCGGCTAACCGACTAACAGAGTTCATTGCAGACACGACTACGGATCAGCATGTCACGCAGCGGCGGTGGCTGCTGGTCGACATCGACGCCAAACGGGTTTCAGGAGTGTCTTCGACCGACGAGGAGCATACCGCCGCACTGGAACGGTGTCGGGACATCGGTCGGCGATTGCAGACACAAGGTTGGCCCAAACCCGTGTACGCGGATTCCGGTAATGGCGGTCATCTCCTGTACCGGATTGACCTGCCCAACGACGAACCGTCGCGCCAGCTTATTGAACGCTGTTTGAAGGCGCTCGCGCAGAAGTTCGATGATGACCGGGTTTCCGTCGACATTACTGTTTCGAATGCTTCCCGGATCACGAAACTTTACGGCACTCCGGTTCGGAAAGGTGACAACACTTCAGAACGGCCGCACCGCTGTTCGAAGATTCTGTTCGTCCCGTCGTCGTTGGAGGCCGTGCCGGTATCCTGTCTTTCCGAACTGGCAGGCGCGCAGAAAGAGGGCGATCCGAAGAGTACCGTCTTCGCCGCCAATGGCAGCTATACGACAGCGGGACCGTTTGACATGGAAGCCTTCCTTCGGAAGCACGGGTTGGTCACCGAAAGCCCCGTTGACTATCGGGGCGGGCGGAAATGGCAGACGGACTGCCTTTTCAACGCCGACCACAAGAGCCCGGATGCTGCTTTCTATGTCACTGATCGGGGCGCGGCAGCCTACCATTGCTCTCATGCCTCATGCGCGGGCAAGGATTGGTATTCCGTGCGAGAACTGCTGGGCGACAGGAACGAAACACGAACCAACAAGGTTCGAAACGGAACCAGCGGTCTGCCGAATCTGTCCCGGTCACGCGATGCGCCGAAGGTCACGAGTTCAGGGATCGTCGATGTGGTCACCATCGCTGATGTGGAACGGGAGGAGGTCGAATGGTTGTGGCATCGTCGGATCGCCAAAGGCAAAATTACGCTCTTTACCGGCGACCCAGGGCTCGGAAAGTCAACGCTTTCCCTGCAAATCGCTGCATCCGTGTCGCGGGGCACGCCTCTGCCTGATATGCCCGATGGTGTCCCCTCGTCCGACGTACTGCTGCTCTCGCTCGAAGATGGGGTGGCTGATACAATCCGGCCGCGCCTGGAGGCAGCCGGAGCGGACCTTACCCGAGTGCATATCCCGCAGTTCAAGGAACGGGTCGGTGAGGAAGAGAATGCGCGGGAGTATGTCCGTCCTCCTGTCCTGCCCGATGACCTGAACGAGATCGGAGAACTGATTCGGCGGTACGGTGCCGGCCTGCTGATCATCGACCCGCTGATGGCGGTCCTGTCCGGAACGGTCAACTCGTTCAAGGATCAGGACATTCGTAAGGTGATGGCCGCACTCTCGTTCATCGCGGAGGATACCGGATGCGCCGTTCTGATATTGCGGCACCTGACGAAAGGGGGCGGTTCGAATGCGATGTATCGGGGAGGCGGTTCCATCGGGATAACCGGGGCGGCACGGTCGGAGCTGCTGGTTGCTCGTGACCCTGACGACGAGGAACGGCGCATCCTCGCCGCGATCAAGAACAACCTTTCGAAGTTCGCGCCCTCGCTGGCGTTCCGCCTGGTCGACGTGGGGGAAGTCGGCCGGGTGCAGTTCGAGGGAGAGACCAGTCATTCCGCCGACTCGCTTCTTGTTCCGGGCGATACCGAGGAAGTCAGTTCAGCCATTGACGAAGCCGACGAGTTCCTGCGGGAGATTTTGGAAGACGGCCCAACCTCGGCGGCATCCATCTTCACGCATGGCAAGAACGGGGGTTTATCGGAGAAGACGATTCGGCGTGCGGCGAAGCGGTTAGGGATAAAGCCGAAGCGAACAGGGGGCATCGGCAGCGGAGGTGGTTGGTTCTGGTCGTTGCCGGGAACGGAGGATGCCCCCTTCTGATGTCCGTTCCATTTTCCGTTTGGCTAAGGTGGTCACTAACGCCTAAGGTGGTCATTCCCGGTATATGGGCATCTTAGGCATCTTAGTGACCACCTTAGCGGAGGGCTAACGGAATGCAATCGATGTTACGTGCTGAGTTGGCGTGACGCCCCAAGCCAATTCGATCACGGTTGGTGCCGGTACGGTCAGATTGGTCGATTGAAAGGCCGACCTCATTTCGAAAACGAAATCCTTGCCCTTGCGATGAAGGTCGATGGTCACGGGCGCGAAACCAGTCGATGCATTTCGCTTCAGCTGAACCCAGAACACACGAGAGAGTTGGGTATAGACTTCGTTCACCTGCTCCACAGGAAGCTGTTTGACCTCTCCTGTTTCGCTATCGGTGTAGGTCAAAACGCCCCCGGATGGTTCGTAATGGAGGCTGACGTCGCTGACGGTCATTCTTGTTTCTTCGGAAATTCTAACTTCCGGAGAATCGATTTCAATGGCAACGATGCTCATAGCATTCCATCCTTTCTACGGTGATTTCAGGATCGGACTCATTTAAAGTCTAATACCGGGTACACCAATAAAATCCCCCATTTGGCCGATTTTGGCGGACGAACGACGATTGTAGGGCGGTCCCTTTGACCGGTGCATTTGAGAAATTTGTTGCACAAGGAGTGCGAAAAACCCATGGCCTGGGAAACGCGGGGAAACAGATCGTACTACTACAGTGCCCGGCGGATCGATGGGCGCGTGGTCAAGGAATATGTTCCGGCGGTGGTCGCAACCCTGGCGGAAGCGAGGGACGAGGAGAGGCGAGAGGAACGCACCGTCGAACGGCAATGGTGGCAGAAGGAGACGACCGAAGAGCGGGAAGCGAACGCCCGATTATCCTCATTTTGTCTACAGGCGTTGCAGTTGGCGTCCTTCG
>JANRLW010000125.1:0-62164 GCA_033762295.1 Capsulimonadales bacterium | reverse complement strand
GGGGGCTCATCAAGCTCCGCATCCCCCGAACCATTTGTAACCATTTGGTGACCTGATCGGACCCCGCGACCGGACTCAGAAAAACTCTTTACCGCTCTTCAACCTTGCCAGTCTGACTTTGGCGGCGGAAGCGAGGTAACTGGACGATTGGGCGATCTCGGTCAACAGTGTGATCGCTTCCTGGCGTCGTTGCATCCTCGTGAGGATCCATGCCTGCATCAATTTCGCGTCGTACTTTTCGGCAGGGGACACCTTGCCAATGTACTCGTATTCCTTCAGGGCGTCGGCAAACCGCCCCTCATGGCGGGCCGCGCTAGCCCGTCGGTATGCCGGCAGCGCCTTATCAACTCCTTGCCCCCCCCCGTTCATCATAGCTTTATACTCGTAGGAGTTGAGGTACGCCTTCTTGTCTTCTTCGGTTATGCTGTTGATGAGGGACGCCCCGAACGACTTAATTTGAAGGCTTCGGTCCGCCGCTGCCGTCGCTGTTGTAGCGGTCGGCGAGGAGGCCGTTTGGACGCAACCGGCACTCATCAGAGCGAAGGTTGCGATAACCACGATTGCTTTTTTCATTGAGTTCTCTCCGTCAAGGGAATGTCTACGACGTTTAATTGGATGTGATCTTCTGTTTGCAGGCCAAATAACGTGGGGTGCAATGTTCTCCTTTGCACTTTTCCCGACAGGTCAGTACCGGATCCTTGGGATCGTTGGGTTTCGGCGTTCCGCATTTCGCATCGCAATTCGCCACACAATAAGCTTTCTGTTGCTCGCAACAGTCCACGGCAACTTCCCAATTTTGGAAGCGAGCGCAATCGAAGGCTAGGACGAGATACTGGGTATTGCCATTCTTATCGCAACGCTTCGAACACGGCGTACAGCTAAATGCCTTCGGATAAGGTGGACAATCCTCGCACCCCGCGCACGGTGACATCGCGGCCTGTGCGATCCCGGCGTTTTTGAATTCCTCGGCGATCTGGCGGGCGGTTTGGTTGTCCCGGGCGACCCGTTCGAGTCGGGCGGCGGCCAGGCGGGCCAGGTCGTCGGCGGACAGGGCCATCAGGGCGGCCATCCCCGCGCCGAAGCCGAACTTGCGCAACGCCTGACGACGACTCAGACGCTCCGCCTCGAAACGGGCGCGGGCCTCCGCCCTCCCGGTTTCGCCGAGAACATCCGCCACAGGTTCCATCGCGTCCGGAGCGGTTTCCGGTTCATTTTTCTGAGACATTTTGAACTTCCTCCCTTTCGGAATCGGGGGCGGCTACCGCCGCCGGTACATCGGGTGACCCGCCGTCGTTTTGCATCGCGCTTGCCTGTCGCTGCATCTCGAACACACGAGCCACTACCAGGTTGACGAGTCCTTCGATCCGGTCGCGTTCCTCGATCCGGTCGATCACCGCCTGGGCTACCAGGTCGACGAAATCCTCTTGATCCTCTCTACGCATATTCCGATTATGGCGACTAACCGACCGGTCGTTATGCCCCACATTTAGGGCAATATTCGAGACCGAACGTCGCTCGCGCTCCCGACCGGTCAGAAACGTCGGCTCAAGCCACCGTTCGCGCAGCCCGCGAAAGATCGCCTCCTCCCGACCGGTGGTGTTCAAGCGCCGGGCGATTCTTTTGAAATCGGTCCGGATCGTATGCGGCGACCGGTGCAGGTGACGCGCGAGCGTTTCGGTCGCCAGGGTGCCCAGGTCGATGGCGGTCTGCAAAAGCGTACGCTGAATCGGCGTGAGCGGACAGGAAGGGCAGGGAGAGCGAAGGACGGAGCGAGGGAACATGGTTTTTCTCCTTTGAGCGGACGATCCGTATGTCTGACCGCTAAGGATACCATTTTCGAAAACGGGCCGGAAAGTGGACAACCCGACCAAAAGAAAAGCCCCCGGCACGTACCCGGAGGCTTACCACAGTGAGTGGAGAGAAAAGGAGATCACACGCCGAAAGTATAGCCGGCGAACATTAAAAAATCGTGAAATCAAGCCGCAGGCGAAAAAAAACGCCCCCGAAGTTCGGAGGCGTTGGGTATGTGTGCTTTTATCAGTCCCGGTCATGGACGGATTGAGAACAGGACGAAGTTTTCACGCTCAGGGTTCGCGGTTTTTTGCGGAACCGGTGGGCGATCCTAGCCACGTCGCCAGAACGAAGGGCAGGAACGATAACTGGTAGGTCGGTGAGCATTCGAAGATCGAAGAGACCGATACCACCAGCAACAGCGATACCTGCGGCCACGGAATCGTCTCCGGGTCCAGTACTCGCGCCCGGATCGCGCCGGCCGACACCAGAATCTGCAGCCACAGACACCAGAACCCGATCAGGACCGCTCGTTCCGCCAGTTTCAGACCGGACAACAGGTAGGACGGACCCTCGCCATGGTAGCCGATGTACTTGACGGGGAACAGCGGGTCGCCCAGAAGACGCGGGATACGGTAGAGATAGGACGTCACGAAAGCCATCGGACGGGCGCGGATCGCTTCCAGGCCCTTGCGCCAGGCCACCCTGTCCCGGTCCACTTCGTCCGGCACCTCGGCGACGATCTCCTTATGCAGTTCCTCATGGTACATCCCCTGCTCGGACGGGCGGGCGGGCCAGTTGGCCGAATAGAAGACCATGCCACCGTTCGTGGAGATCAGGACCGGGCGGCCCAGCACACGGTAGTTCCGGATCGACCAGGGAATGATCGCCAGCAGGACGCCCGCCAGACAGGCGACCGCTGCCAGCAGAAACCGACGACCGACGGCGAGCGACGGACGGGGTCCCAGAGCGGTCAGCAGGGCGACACAGATCACCGGAAATTGCAGGATCAGGTTGGCGCGGAACAGGGTGCTGAGTCCGATCAGGATGCCCGCCGCCAGCCATCGGACCGGCGGGGTCCGGCGCAGCAGCTCCGCCGAGGTCGGAATCAGCCAGAGCACGCCGATCATGGTCGCGATCGACGGCAGATGCGAGATCGGCAGCAGAAGGAAGGGAAGCGTCGCCAGACAGAGGACCAGCGCGCCGGGAACGATCCCGAACAGGTGACTTCGCACCGGAAAGACCCGATGACACGCCCGGATAAATCCGAAAACCGCGACGAAGAGAAGGGAGTTGACCAGCCAGACCGACAGCTGCGGAGACAACCCGAGCCGCATCGGCAGGCCGTAGCAGAGCGCCGTACCGGGCGGACGCCAGGCCACCGTCCCGTACCAGTCCTCATACTTCCCGGTCGTATAAATGCTCTTTGCCAGTTGCAGGAAGACTTCGTAATCCAGAATGTAATCCATTCGGATCGACAGCGTCAGTAGCAAACCTACCGGAATCGCCGCCAGCAGGCCGAACCCGACGAACCAGGCCGGATACGACGGCGGCCCCTGCCGCTTCGCATGGAAACGGCCGACCAGGAGGGCGATGATCGCGAGCGGAAACGCAAGCAAGGACGGACGAAAATGCATCCGCAGAGTGGCGACGCCATAAAGCGCCCAGAGAACGATCAACGCGATCCAAAGCAGCGATCGCCCGGAGAACCGGGAACGCTCCGGAGGTTTCGTAAATGCATCTAGGGACATCAGTCGTTACCCGGACCGGTGTGTCTCCGATCCTGCCTTTCCATTGGTAGAACGGATGCACGACGAAACGCATCTTTCCCGCCCCCTCGAAAGTCCGCCAACGGAACACGGAGGAATAAAATGTCGGATGAAGGCAGGAGTGCATGAGAATACTACACTAATATTTGTCTATATGCCAGAAAATGCCGCTATTTAGCGGACATTACCGGCAATTTTTCGGTAGAAAACAAGTAAACCTGCCAGTAACGATCCCGATATCCGCCTCCGAAAGGTTCCCCGGTCGTTGCGGTTACGTTTCCTTTGTTTTGTTTGTTTTTGCTTTCTCTTTCCGGAGGATTTCCCCGGGAACCCGGCGAAATCCGTGGGGTGAACCGATCTCGAACGCTTTCGCTCCTCTCCCTCCTGACCGTATCGCTCTTCGCTTCGTCCCCGGCGTACGCCGGGTTGACCGTGGAGGATCTCCGCTGCGAGTACAAGACCGCGCCGCTCCATGTCGAAACGGAACATCCGCGCCTTTTCTGGCGGGTTTCCGGCGACGGACGCGGAAGAAAGCAGACCGCCTACCGAATCCTGGCGGCATCCGCCCCCGAACTGCTGAACCGGGGCGTCGGAAACCTCTGGGACAGCGGGAAGGTCGCCTCCTCCGAGACGTTGCATGTCCGGTACGGCGGACCGAAACGGGCGGCGGAACAGCCCGTCTTCTGGAAGGTGCGGGTCTGGGACGAGCGGGGGCGCGAGTCCGCCTGGAGTCCGGTCGCCACCTGGACGACCGGACTGCGCCGGAACGAGGACTGGAACGCCGCCTGGATCAGCAAGCCGACCGCCGAACGGGAAGTCGCCGCCCCGCCGACTCCGGAGGGGGCGAACTGGGTCTGGCATCGCGCCGACGGCGAGAACCCGCCGGGCGGGACCCGCTTCTTCCGCGCGACCTTCCCGTTTCCCGCCGACGCCGCCCTCCACGAAGCCACCCTGGCCGTCACTGCCGACGACCGCTACACGGTTACCCTCAATAACGGAACCCCGCACAGCGGAACCTCCTGGCAGACGTTTCAGGCGATCGATGTGCGCCGCGACCTCCGCGCCGGGACGAACACGATCCTGATCGAGGCGCAGAACGGCGCGACAGGGCCGGCGGGCGTGATCGCCCGTCTGGTCGTGCGATCGCAGGCCGGGGAACGCGTCGTCCTGACCGACGCGACCTGGGAAAGCGCGACGAACCGCGACGGTCCGTGGGAACCGGTCCGGGTGATCGGACCCTACGGTATCGCTCCCTGGGGACAGGCCCGCGCCCTGCGAAACTGGGATCGGACCGTGCCCTACTTCCGACGCGCGTTCAACGTCGAACGTCCGGTCCGGCGCGCCCTTCTGCACGCGACCGCTCTGGGCGCGATGGAACTGTCCCTGAACGGCCGGAAGGTCGGCGACGATGTCCTGGCCCCCGGATGGACCGACTTCCGGAAACGTGTTCGCTATCGGACGTACGACGTGACCCGGCAGTTGAAACCCGGACCGAACGCCCTGGGCGCGATCCTGGGGGACGGATGGTATGCCAGCTACCTGGCCTTTACGGGCGTTCATCACTGGTACGGCGGCGAACCGAAACTCCGGGTCCGCCTGATGATCGAGTATGTGGACGGCAGCCGTCGAGTGGTGACGACCGATCGGTTCTGGAAGGCCGGGACCGGCCCGGTCCGGACCGCCGACCTGCTGATGGGCTGCGCGATCGATACCCGGAACGAAATACCTGGATGGGATACCGCCGCCTTCGACGATACCGGTTGGAAGCCGGCGGTCGTTCAGCCCGATCCGGCGTTGGCGGTCGAACCGCAGATCAACGAGCCGATGCGGGTCACCGAAACGTTGCGAGCGCGCACCCGGACCGAACCGAAACCGGGCGTCCATGTCTACGACCTCGGTCAGAATCTGGTCGGATGGGTCCGGCTGACCGTCGACGGGCCGTCCGGTCGGACGGTGACCCTGCGCCACGCGGAGTTCCTCAATCCGGACGGCACCCTCTATGTCACCAACCTGCGGTCGGCGAAGGCGACCGATACCTTCGTCCTGAAGGGCGGACCGCAAACCCTGGAGCCGATGTTCACGTTCCATGGATTCCGGTATGTCGAAGTCACCGGACTCGATACCCCGCCCGCGCCGGACGCCGTCGCCGCGAAGGTCGTTCACTCGGATATCGCCCCGACACTGACCTTCGACAGCGATAATCCGCTGCTCAACCGCCTGGTCAAAAACATCGACTGGGGCTTTCGTGGCAACGCCCTGGATGTTCCCACCGACTGTCCGCAGCGGGACGAACGCGCGGGCTGGACCGGCGACGCCCAGGTTTTCTCCAAGACGGCGATGCTGCACCGGTTCGCCGCGCCGTTCTTCGCCAAGTGGCTCTTCGACGTGACGGACGGTCAACTACCGGACGGCGGGTATCCGGATGTCGCCCCGAGCATCCTGAGCGGCGGGAATGCGGCCTGGGAGGATGCCGGGGTCATCGTCACCTATCGCCTGTACGAGATGTACGGCGACACGCAGGCGATCCGCGACCACTGGGCGAGCCTGAACCGTTTCATGGACCACCTGGCGAAAGTGGCACCCGACGGCATCCGCTCGGCGGGCGCCTACGGCGACTGGCTGTTGCTCGACGGACCGCAGCAGTCCGCCATCCACGGAACCGCCTACTACTATCGTTGCGCGACCCTGATGGCGGTCATGGCGGAGGCGATCGAGGAGCAGGCGGACGCCCTGCGGTACCGCGCCGTCGCCGAGAAGGTGCGTCAGGCGTTCCGGGAACGGTTCGTCGACGCGGAGGGAAAGGTCTCCGATGCCGGGAAAGAGAGCCAGACGTTCTATGCGCTGGCGCTCTCCTGGGATCTGTTGCCGGAGAAACTGCGGCCCGCCGCCGTCGAACGACTCGTTCGCCTGATCGCGCAACGGGGCAACCATCTCGCCACCGGGTTCATCGGGACGCCGGTACTGCTCCAGGCTCTGGCGCGAGGCGGTCGCGCGGACCTCGCCAACTCGCTCCTGCTGACCGAAACCTACCCGTCCTGGCTCTATCAGGTCAAACTCGGCGCGACGACGATGTGGGAACGATGGGACGGCTGGCTCCCCGGAAAAGGGTTCCAGGACCCCGGAATGAACTCGTTCAATCATTACTGGCTCGGGTGCGTCGGCGAATGGATCTATACGGACCTCGCCGGGATCGACACCGATGGGCCGGGCTGGAATCGGGTGGTCGTCCGACCGCGAACCGTGCATGGACCAAAACGGGTGAACTGCGTCTATCAATCGCTGCGCGGACCGATCGGCTGCGCCTGGACCCGGCACAACGATGGCCGGTTGACGGTCGAGGTGTCCGTTCCCGCCAATGTGACCGCGACCGTGATCCTGCCCGCAAAAGGAGCGACCCGGGAAGCGATGCGCGTCACCGAGAGCGGACGACCGCTGACGGAGGCCGACGGGATACGGACGGTCCGTGTCGGCGACGATACGGTCACCGTCGAACTGGAGTCCGGGCGGTACCGGTTCGTGTCGGAGCGACCGGAATGAGCAAACCGGACGGCTCGGTCCTCCTGCGGACGATCGGCCTGTCCAAAGCGTTCGGAAGCGTCACCGTGCTGGAGAATGCCGACGTCGAACTGCGGGCGGGGGAGATCCATGCCTTCCTGGGCGAGAACGGCGCGGGAAAGTCGACCCTGGCCAAACTGATCGGCGGCATCCATCGACCGACCGCCGGACGGATCGAACGGGATGGCCGTCCGGTGACGATCCGTAACCCGCGCGAGGCCGCCTCGCTCGGAATCGGGCTGATTCCGCAGGAGCCACGAACGTTTCCCGACCTGTCCGCCGCCGAGAATATCTTCGTCGGACGTCTGCCGATGCGCGGCGGACGGGTGGACTGGAAAACGCTGTACGGGCGAGCGGAGGAACTCCTGCGTACCCTCGGTGTCGAGATCGATCCGCGACGCCCGGCCCGCGGCCTTTCGGTCGCGGATCGGCAGATGCTCGAACTGGCCGGCGCGTTATCGCTCGATGCCCGTATCCTTCTGCTGGATGAAACGACCGCCTCCCTGACCCCCGGTGAGGTCGGGCGGCTCGGGGAGATTCTGCGCCGCCTGCGCTCCGAGGGCAAGGCGCTCGTCTTCATCGGGCATCGGATGGAGGAGATTTTCGACCTGTGCGACCGGGCGACCGTGCTGCGCGACGGACGGATCGTCGGCGAACGACGGGTCCGCGAAACGACGCCGGACGAACTGTTGCGCCTGATGGTCGGGCGCGCGATGGGGGAAGCCGTGACGCGGAAAAAGGTCGCCGACGGCCCGCCCATCCTTGAGGTCGTGGGGTGGTCGCAACCGCCCCGATTCCGTGATATCTCGTTCTCGATCCGCAAAGGGGAGATCGTCGGACTGGCGGGACTGGTCGGGGCCGGGCGAACCGAGATCGCCTGCGCCCTGTTCGGACTGTCCCGCCCGACGTCGGGCGAGGTGCGGATCGACGGTCGACCGGTGGAGATCCGTTCGCCGGAGGATGCGATGCGGCACGGCATGGCCCTTGTCCCGGAGGACCGCCAGCGACAGGGCGCGTTTCTGCCGCTGTCGCTCCGGGAAAACGTGACCCTCTCGTCTCTGCCGAGGCTCTCCGGGCGCGGGTGGCTGCGCGAGGACGACGCCCGGTCGCGAACGACGGAGTGGGTACGGCGGCTGGGAGTGCGCTGCCGTGAGATCGAACAGCCGCTTCGGCAACTGTCCGGGGGCAACCAGCAGAAGATCGTTCTTGCCAAATGGCTGGAGACCGGTCCGCGTATCCTGCTGCTGGACGAACCGACCCGCGGGATCGATGTGAATGCCAAGACGGAAGTGCATCGGTGGATCGCCGAACTCGCCGATCAGGGGGTGGCGACCCTGCTGATCTCCTCCGACCTGCCCGAGGTGCTGGCGCTCAGTGACCGGGTGCTGGTCCTGCGCGCGGGCCGACTGGTGCGGGAGTTTGCCGCCGGGGAGGCGACCCCGGAAGCCGTGATCGCCGCAGCGGGAGTGACGACGGAGGCGACGGTCCGATGAACGGATTTCGATGGCGACGGGAGACGCCGCTTGCCGGTATCCTTCTCCTGCTGGTGGTCGCGGTCAGTATCGCACAACCGCGCTTTCTCTCCCCGGAAAACCTGCGGAGCATCCTGCTCTGGCTGCCGCTCCTGGTGATCGTCGCCCTGGGAGAGATGACCGTGATTCTGACCCGTGGGATCGATGTTTCGGTCGGGTCGATGCTCGGATTGTCGGGAATGATGACGGCGATGCTGCTGCGCGACCACCCGGAGATACCGGTTCCGGTCGCCGCCCTGTTCGCGATGGCGGCGGGCGGCGGTCTCGGGGCGATCAACGGCGGGCTGGTTGCCGGGGTCGGTATCCCGCCGATCGTCGCCACGCTGGCCACTCTCGGGATCTATCGGGGGGCGACGTTTCTGGTCAGCGGGGGAAAGCAGGTCGATGACTATCAGTTACCACGCGCCCTGGCCGGGTGGTCCTCGGACGGGCCGTTCGGGGCGGATATCGTCCCTTACGTCGTCTGGATCGCCCTGCTGGCGGCGGTCGCGATGCAACGGTTTCTGACCGACAGCCGGACCGGTCGGGACTGGTATGCGATCGGCGGAGACCCGGACGGAGCGGCGGATCGGGGCGTTGCCGTTCGACCGCGGGTCTTCCTCGCCTATGTCTTCAGCGGGGTGGGATCGGGACTGGCCGGCCTGCTCTACGCATCACGTTTCGGAACGGTCAACCCGGCGAGCATCGGCAACGGGTTCGAGCTGCTCGTTATCTCCGCCACCGTGATCGGGGGCGTCAGCATCTTCGGCGGTTCGGGGACGGTCGCGGGCGTTCTGCTCGGCTCGCTGTTGCTCGGAACGATCAGCGTCGCTCTGGCGGTCCTGAACATCGCCGAAACCTGGCAGTCGGCCGTCTATGGCGCGGTCCTCCTTGCCGCACTCCTGGCGGACGATGCCATGCGTCGTCGGCTGGAAAGGGAGGAGAGGGGATAAATAATGGGGGAGAGATGGCGGCGGGCGTCGGCCCGTTATCTGCCCGAACTTACCGTCACCGGTCTGCTGGCGGTCGCGCTGCTGTTGAGCGGGTGGCGCGAACCCCGTTTCTGGGATGCCGCCTACCTGTTCGACCGTTCGACGCTCCATATGGAGACCGGCCTTCTGACCCTGACCATGACGCTGGTCATTCTGGCCGGGCAGATCGACCTGTCGGTGACTTCGATCCTCGCCCTGGTCGGCGCGCTGCTCGCCACGCTCCACGTCCGGTTCGGCGTTCCCATGACGGTCCTGCTGCCGTTCGGGCCGATCTTCGGCGGGCTGCTCGGAAGCGTAAACGGCTATCTGGTCGCGCGGCGGGGGCTTCCGTCGCTGGTCGTGACGCTGGCGACGATGGCGCTGTTTCGAGGAATCGCCCAGATTCTCCTCGGCGATCGGTCGGTGATGATGCCTCCGGAGATGGTCGGGATCGAGCGCGTCACGCTGCCGAAGTCCTATCTGCACGCTCCCCTGCTGTTGCTGATCGTCGCGACCGTCGCCGCCTACCTGCTGTTGCACCGGACCGTGTTCGGACGGTATGTTACCGTTATCGGGGTGAATCCGGAGGCGGCCCGGTATTCCGGCGTCCCGGTGGCGCGAACCATGATCCGGCTCTTCGTACTGTCCGGCGCGATGGCCGGCCTTTGCTCGCTGCTGTTGCTGTCCCGTCTCGGGGTGGCCCGGTACGACCATGCGCGTGGCTGGGAACTCGATGTCATCACGGCGGTGGTTCTGGGCGGAACGAGCATCTTCGGAGGACGCGGGACGATCTACGGCTCGATCGCCGCGTTCCTGCTGATCGCCATCGTGCAGACGGGCATGGGCGTCGCCGGGGTGAAGGCGGAAATCCAGGTGACCGCCATCGGTTTTCTGCTGTTGCTGGCGATTTTTCTGGCGAAAGTGACGGAGCGGGGACGATAGGCGGTCACCCCTTCGAGGAGGACAACGGTATGTTGGATCGGCGATCCTTTTTTCTGATGGTCGGGACCATCTCGACCCTGCTGGCCGGATGTAAACCGGACGAACCGACGTCGACGCCGGGGGCGAGCGTCCCGTCGGCGGGAGCGTCCCCGGTGGCGACGGAAGCCGGGAAAAAGATCCGGGTCGTGTATATTCCGAAGAACACCGGAAATCCGTACTTCGACGGAGTCGTGTCCGGATTTGAGGAGGCGGCCCGAGAACTGCCGATCGAGTTCAGCACGACCGCGCCCGCGCAACCCGATCCGACCGGGCAGATCTCCTTTATTAAGGATGAGATTCAGCGCGGGGCGAATGTCCTCTGTATCACGCCGAACAGCCCCGACGCCCTGAACTCGGTGCTGGACGACGCCCGGGCGAAGGGTGTCAAGGTGCTCGCCGTCGATGCGGATTTCGAGAAGAACGAGTCCCATCGCGACGGGGCGATCCTGCCGACCGATTTCGATACGCTCGGAGCGAACCAGATCGAACTGATCGGTTCGCTGATGAACTACTCCGGCAAGTTCGCCATTCTTTCCGCAACCACCGACGCGCCGAATCAAAACCACTGGATCGCGGGAATGAAGGAGGCGTTGAAGGACCCGAAGTACGCGAAAATGACCCTGGTGGGCGTCGTCTACGGCGATGACCGGGATCAGAAGAGCGTCACCGAGGCGGAAGGTTTGCTGACGAAGCACCCGGACCTGCGGGGTATCCTGGCTCCGACCTCGGTCGGGGTCGCGGCGGCCGCGAAGGTGGTCGAGTCGCGCAAGGTCGCCGACCGGGTGGTCGTCACCGGTCTGGGCACGCCGAACACCATGCGCCGCTACTTGAAGGACGGTATCGTTCCGGCGGTCGCGCTCTGGAGCCCGCCCGACATGGGCTATATTGCGGCCTATGCGGCGGTCGGGCTGGCCAAAGGCGAACTGAAGGCGGAGGAGGGCGTCAAATTCCAGGCGGGGAAGCGTGGCGAACGCGCCTTCGGAAAGAACGGCGTCGTCATCGCCGGTCCGCCGCTCGTTTTCCGAAAGGACAACGTCGACGAATACCGCTTCTGATCTCGGAGAGTCCGGTCTCAGAGGGTCTTGACGCCGACGACACGGACTTCGACACGCCGGGCGCGTCCGAACACCGGCGACAGCAGAAACCCGTTGCTCCGGGTCTCCCGGTAGATTCGTCCGGGACGGACGGCGTTCGCCACTCCGGACGAAAAGATGGTGTAATCGAAGACCATGCTCTTCAGCGGCGTGCGCGAGGTTCCGTAGGGCAGAATATTGACGTTGACCCGGCTGACCGGGCGTTTTCCGTTGTTTTTCCAGTCGATCAGAACCATCTGTCGGCGATCTCCGCTGGCCAGACGGATCGGAACCAGACGGACGCGGACCACCCGGACCGTACTGCGCGGCGCGGCTACCGCCTGTCGCTGAGCGAAGCCGGGCTGCGCCGACAGCGGAATCGCAAAGGCCGTTGCCAGCAGGACGACGAGTCCCCCGAAGACCGCTCCCCGGATTTTTCGTTGCATTCGTTTCTCGCTTTCCGCCTGCCGGAAACGGCAGGCAACACCCCGATTACCTTATAACTATAAAGGTTTCCGACCGACCGTTCGGGTTCCCGAAAAACCGAAAAAAGAAGGAGGGGAACGGAGTTTCGGAGCCGGCAATTTTTAATCTTTCCTTAACATATACCGAATAGTTTAGGCGTTATAATAGTTTCGGCATCTCAAAGCCTGAGATGTCGTGAAGCCCCGACCGCCCCGACCGCAAGTGTGGGTGCGACAGGAAGGAAAGACCATGCGAAAAGCCTTTACGCTGATCGAATTGCTCGTTGTTATCGCTATCATTGCCATTCTGGCTGCGATTCTTTTCCCGGTTTTTGCCCAGGCGCGCGAAAAGGCTCGCCAGACGATGTGCCTCTCCCACTCCAAGGAGATGGGCCTCTCCGTCATGATGTACGTTCAGGATTACGACGAGACCTATCCGAAAGGCTACTATTACGAACTGAGCGGCCCGACCGCCGGCCGCCGCGTACAGTGGGCTTACTACGTTCAGCCGTACGTCAAGAACGAAGCGATGTTCGTCTGCCCGTCCGACCCCAATCCGACCCCGGTGGCGACCAGCTCCGGCTACCCCGACCTGTCGGTTCCCGCCCTGAGCTACATCCCGAACTATGCGGTCATGCCGGCGCATGACGGCGGGCAGGTGAGCATTGCCGCGATCGGCACCCCGGCCAACGTCATCATCCTGGCCGAAAAGCAGTACAAGATCGGCACGAAGGTTCTGAAGTCCTACGCGGGCACCTCCGGCTTCGTTCCGGATACGCCGGTCAACAGCGACTACTGCCGCGCGACCGCCAACGGCGTCAAGGGCGCGATCAACAAGCAGCCGACCGCCAGCGACAGCAACTACAAACTGGCGCGCGTCGCCTTCTACCGCCACAACCAGGGGTCCAACTTCATCTTCTGCGACGGTCATGCCAAGTACCACAAGCTGGAGCAGACGGTTGACCCGGCGAACTTTATGTGGGGCGAGTTCTACTATGCCGGCAGCGCCGGAAAACTGCTGGACGAAGCCACCTGCGCGGGCCTCCTCCCGGCGAACTGATCGTCTTTTTCTCGACGATTCACGATCCGAACGACGCGAAGGCGATCCGCCTTCGCGTCGTTCGTTTTTTTCGTTCTTTTCCCTGTACGAAGGTCGGTAAGTGGGCTAAAATACCTGTGCGTTAGCGGAAGGACAACTTTCCGTCGTAAACGAACAATAGCAGGATAGTATCGCCAGCGAACGGGGTGAAAGATTCGACGATGAAGAAAAACGGGATCGGGCGGGGGCCGGAAACGATCCGACGATGGGTGGCGGGAGCGTTGCCGATTCTGGTTCTGGCCATGGTGTCGCAGGCCGCTCCCTGGCAGGGACGGACGCCCGCCGGAAAGCCCGCCGTGCGGAAACTGCGTTACAATCAGGATATTCGTCCGATCCTCGCGGAGAACTGCTTTCCCTGCCACGGGCCGGACTCGGCGGCGCGAAAGGCTAATCTGCGGCTCGATCGGTTCGCTGACGCCGTTGCGGACCATGACGGGCGCGCGGCCATCGTTCCGGGCGACGTCCTGCGGAGCGAAATGGTCCGGCGTATCCTGAAGCCCGAGAACGATCCGCTCCGGATGCCGCCGGTCTCCGGGCATAAGGCGCTGACCCCCGAGCAGAAGAAGACACTGCTCCTCTGGATCGATCAGGGAGCCGAATACGAGAAGCACTGGTCTTATATTCCGCCGAAACGCCCTGCGCTTCCGGTCGTGAAAAACACCCGGTGGGTCCGCAACTCCATCGACCGGTTCGTCCTCGCCCGACTGGAAGCCGCCGGCTTGACACCCGCCCCGGAGGCGGACCGACGGACGCTGGCCCGGCGTCTGAGCCTGGACCTGATCGGTCTGCCGCCCGACCCCGTCGAGGTCGAACGGTTCGTCGCCGATACCTCACCGAACTATTACGAAAAGTACGTCGATAAACTCCTGGCGAATCCTCACTGGGGAGAGCATCGCGGACGGTTCTGGCTCGACGCCGCCCGCTACGGCGACACCCACGGCATCCATATCGACAACTTTCGAGAGATCTGGGCCTACCGGGACTGGGTGATCGATGCCTTCAACCGGAACCTGCCGTTCGACCGGTTCACGATCGAACAACTGGCGGGTGACCTTCTTCCCAAACCGACGCTGAATCAGCTGGTCGCGACCGGATTTACCCGGTGCAATATCACCACCAGCGAGGGAGGCGCGATCGACGAGGAGTATCTGGTTCTCTATAACCGGGATCGTACCGAGACCGCTTCCCAGGTCTGGATGGGAACGACCGCCGGATGCGCCGTCTGCCACGACCACAAGTTCGATCCGCTCTCGCAAAAGGAGTTTTACTCGCTGGCGGCGTTCTTTAACAATACGACGCAAAGAGCGATGGACGGCAATGTGAAGGACACCCCGCCGATCATTCCCGTTCCGACCGAGCAGGACCGACCCCGGTATGCCGCGCTTCCGGCCGAGATCGAGGCGGCGCGAGCGAAGCGGGACGAACGCAAGACCGCCGCCGCTCCCGTCTTCGAAGCCTGGAAACGGGGAGCGGACAGCCTCTCCCTCGCCGTTTCGCTGCCGACCGACGGAATGACGGTCTATCTGCCGCTGGAGGAGGGCAAGGGATCTCAGGTGTCCGGAACCGCGGAAGCCTCGCCCGTGACCGCGAAAGCGTCCGCTGATCCGGACTGGACCGAGGGCATCGTCTCCGCGAAAGCCTTCCAAAAGAAGCCGGGGTCCGAGCTGAAGTTTCCTGACCTCGGCGATCGCGATGCCGGGGAACCGTTTTCCTGCGCCGTCTGGGTGAAGCTGGCTCCGAACGGCGGCAGTGGGGCGATTCTGGCACGGATGGACGAAAGCCGGGATTTCCGGGGATGGGACCTGTGGATCGAAGGTAACCGGGTGGGTTCGCACCTGATCCATAAATGGCCCGACGATGCTCTGAAGGTCGTCACCCGCGAGGCTCTGACACCCGGCAAGTGGCAGCACGTCGTCATGACCTACGATGGGGGGAAGAAGAAGGAGTCGATCCGCTTCTACGTCGATGGCGTGGAAAAGCCGACCGATCCGCAGTCCGACACCCTGAAAGGCACGACGAAATCGACCGTACCCCTGGCGATCGGGCAGCGCAACACGTCCGCCGCCGTCGAGGGAACCGGCATCCAGGATGTTCGGCTCTTTCGACGGGTCCTCACCCCGGAGGAGGTCGGACGCCTGACGCGCGGGACGCCGGTCGCGAAAACGGCCGCGCTTCTCGCCCGCGCCAGGGAGGGAACGCCGCTGACCGAGGCGGAGCAAGCCGATCTGTTCACCTACTATCTGAGCAATGCCGACCCTGAGTACCCGGCCCTCACGGCAAACCTGAACCGGCTGGAAGAGGAAAAGACCCGGATCGAGAAACGGGGAACGATCGCGCATATCGCCGTCGAACGGAAAGAACCGCCGGTAGCCTATGTGCTGTACCGGGGCGAGTATGACAAACGGCGTGAGCAGGTAAAGCCCGAAACCCCGACCGCCCTGCCCCCGATGCCCGCCGATCTCCCGCGCAACCGCCTCGGGTTCGCCCGATGGTTGCTGTTGCCCGAACATCCGCTGACCGCCCGCGTCACCGTGAACCGGTACTGGCAGGAGGTTTTCGGGACGGGATTGGTCCGGTCCTCGGGCGATTTCGGGATCATGGGCGAACTGCCGTCGCATCCCGAACTGCTGGACTGGCTGGCGCTGGAGTATCGTGCGATCAAGTGGGACACCAAGCGGTTCTTCAAAATGCTGGTGACGAGCGCGACCTATCGTCAGGCGACGGTCACGACTCCGGTGAAGCGGCTGAAGGACCCGGCGAACCGGCTCCTGTCGCGCGGCCCGCGTTTCCGAATGGACGCCGAGATGATCCGGGACTATGCCCTGGCGGCCAGCGGACTGCTGGTGCCGAAACTGGGCGGCCCGAGCGTGCGCCCGTATCAACCGCCCGGTGTCTGGGAGGCGGTCGCCATGCCGGGAAGCGATACCCGCGACTACAAGCAGGATACCGGCGAGAAGCTGTATCGGCGCAGTATGTACACCTTCTGGAAGCGATCCGCGCCGCCCGCCTCGATGGAGATTTTTAACGCGCCGTCCCGCGAGGTCTGCACGATGCGAAGGGAGCGGACCAACACGCCGCTGCAGGCGCTCGTCACCATGAACGACGTCCAGTTCGTCGAGGCGGCGAGACGTCTGGCCGAACGCGCGGTCTTCCTGGATGGCGGGGATACCGATGCCGAACGCGCCGATTTCGTCGCCCGTCGCCTGATGGCCCGACCGCTCCTGCCCGAGGAGAAAACGGTGGTGCTGAAGAGCCTGGCCGACCTCGAAGCGTACTATCGCCTGAAACCGGAGGAAGCGAACCGCTTGATCCGGTTCGGCGAGTCCGAACCGCTGCCGATCCTGCCGAAGACGCAGCTGGCCGCCTGGACGATGATCGTCAACCAGTTGATGAATCTGGATGAGGTGCTGAACAAATGAGCGACCGTACCGAACGCGAAAAAGAGAATATCCACCCCCTGTTTGAGGAGTGGGTGCGGATGGAGACCCGGCGACAGTTCTTCGGACGAGGCGCGAACGCGCTGGGACTCGCCGCGCTCGGTTTGCTCGGCGAGGAGGCGTTCGCCGCGCCCCCCGGACCGGGTAAACAGGAAAAACCGATCGGTGCGGCCATCCGACCTTCTCTGCCGGTGAAAGCGAAGCATATTATCTATCTGCATATGGTCGGCGGTCCGCCGCAGATGGACCTCTACGACTACAAGCCGAAGATGCAGGAGTACTACGACAAGGACCTGCCGGAATCGGTGCGCAACGGTCAGCGTTTGACCACCATGACCTCGGGTCAGGCCCGCTTCCCGATCGCCCCGTCCCGCTATTCGTTCAAGCAGTACGGCAAGTCGGGGATGTGGGTGTCGGAACTCCTGCCGCATACGGCGAGCATGGTCGATGACATGTGCTTCATCCGGTCGATGCATACCGAGGCCATCAATCACGAGCCGGCCATCACCTATATGCAGACCGGAAATCAGGTGACCGGGCGTCCCTGTATCGGCGCGTGGGTCTCCTACGGGCTGGGTTCGCTCAATCGGAACCTGCCGACGTTCGTCGTGCTCGTGGCGACGCCGTCCAATACCGAGCAGGTGCAGGCGATCTCCGCCCGGCTCTGGTCGAGCGGCTATCTACCCGGCGAACACGCGGGCGTTTCGTTCCGTTCCACCGGGGACCCGATTCTCTATATCAACAACCCGCCGGGCGTGACCGACCGGGTGCGCCGGAAGATGCTCGACGGTCTGCGTGCGCTCAACGAACTCAACTATCGGAAGGTCGGCGACGACGAGACGCATACCCGGATTCAGCAGTACGAACTCGCCTTCCGGATGCAGTCGAGCGTCCCGGAACTGACCGCGATCAAGAACGAACCGGAAAGCACGTTCAAGCTCTACGGCGAGGAGGCGCGCAAGCCGGGAACGTTCGCCTACACCGCCCTGATGGCACGGCGCATGGTGGAGCGCGGCGTCCGGTTCGTGCAGGTCTACCTGAACAACTGGGATACGCATTCCAACGTCGCAGGTCGTCTCCCGATGCAGTGTAAGGACATCGATCAGGCCTGCTACGGGTTGATTCAGGACCTGAAACAGCGGGGAATGCTGGACGAAACGCTTGTCATCTGGGGCGGGGAGTTCGGCCGGACGATCTATTCGCAGGGCGGCCTGACGAAGGAGAACTACGGGCGTGACCACCACCCGCGCTGTTACACGATGTGGATGGCGGGCGGTGGTTCGAAGCCGGGCACCGTTTACGGGGAGACCGATGACTTCTCTTACAACATCGTTCGCGATCCCGTGCATATCCATGACTTCCACGCGACGATTATTCGTCTTCTCGGCATCGATCACGAGCGGTTTACGTTCAAGTACCAGGGACTGGATCAGAAACTGACCGGTGTCGAACCGGCCCGCGTCATCACCGACCTGATCGCCTGAAACGGTCGCGCCTTCGCAATGCCCGGCGGCTTATCCCAAGAAGAAAAGCCGCCGTTTTCGTTCGCCGATGCTACAATGCAGACAATTACGAAAGAACGAGAGCGATTACGATGAGGCGTTTCTGACGTCGGGGCCGCTCGAAATGACGGTCGTTCCCGGTTTTCGTCTCCAGGTCGAATGGCTCTTCTCCGAAGATCGCCCCGACGCTTTTACCATTACCAAACAACTGCTGGAAGGTCGCTGACGGACGGAGCGCCGCCCTCGCCGGCGCGATGGTCCACCCTGATATAATTCCGGTATGCCATCCATCTCGCAGCAGTTACCGACGGTTCTGTTTATCCTCGCTCTGTTCGGCGTCTACGGGGCGCTCGTCCGGCAGGGACGGATTCAGGATCGGAACGTCCTCTGGGTCGGCATCGTCGTCGGTCTTCTTGCCGTCGGTGCGACCGCCTACTACTGGTATCCGTACTACCGGGCCGGACTGGCGCTTCCCCTGTTCCTGCTCAACCCGACCGCCATGCTGCTCTGCGCGGGTTTCTGCGTCTATCTTGCCTACCGGAGCCAGTTGACCGAGGACGTGGCGTTTTATACTCTGGGCGATACGAAGGTGATCGTTCGGGTCGCGCCCGCCCAGCGAGTGCCGGACGCCCATGCGCTGATCCTGCCGACCGATACCAGCCTGCGCATGGCCGACGGGATCGCCGCCTCCTTCGGCATGGTGACGGGTGGGGCGTTGTCGGGCGAACTGAAAAAACTGGGACCGGTGCCCGAAGGGAAGGTCGTCGAAACGTCGGGCGGGAAAACGGCGGTCGAACGCATCTTCCACGTCGCCGTCGCCGACAACCTGCGTCCCGTCCGTCCGGATGTCCTTCGACGCGGGGTGGAAGCGGCGGCGGCGGCGGCCGGAAAACGGGGCGCGGAATCCCTGGTGCTTCCGGTGGCCGTGCTGCGGGGCCTGACTTTGGAGGAGACGGCGGAAGTCATGGTGGCGGGCCTGATAAAGCACCATAAGGCGTTCGCCGAGATCGTGATCGTCATCCTTCATATCCGCGACCGGAACCTGATCGCCGACGTTGTCCGCAAACGGCTGGGCACCGAGGGGGCGATTCCCATCGGACCGACTGGCCGGTAAATTCCGGGCCAGGCCGCAGGAGTTTGTCCGTTCGCCGACGAACTCAGGAGAACATGGGTGACATGACCCCGACCGGGGCGAAAAACGAAGAGATCGAAGCCTACTGCTTCCGATGCCGAATGCGAAAGACGATGGATGGGGCGACGGAAACGCGGATGAGGAACGGCAAACGCGCCTTCTCCGGTACCTGCATCACCTGCGGGACCCGCATGTTCAAGATTGTTTCTCTCGATCCGACGGAGAGCCGACCGACGTAAAGAGCGTTTCAAATAAGAAACGCCCTTTACGTCCTTTCGTCGAACCGGAGACGACTCAGGGAACCATGGTCAGGTCGGTGCGCAGTCCCTGGCTGGCGTCGGACAGGGTTACCGGACCGGCGGTGGTCGTCTGAAAGCCGTTACGTACCGCCTGTATCGTATACGATCCGACCGGCACATAGAAGTAGTACAGACCGCTGCTGTCGGTGAAGGTCGATTCCACCTGGACCCCGTTGCGGAACAGCAGTACGATTGTTCCTGCCGGAGTGCCGACGTCGGTGACGGTTACCTGACCGAACAGAGTATAGGGATGACCCGGCGGGTTCGGGTTGGGATCATCCGCCAGAGTAACGTCGCCGATGGCCGTATTGCCGTATTCGACGGCGACGGTTCTGCGGTGCGACGATGTTCCCTCCACGGCGAAGATTTCCGTATTGCCTTTCGGTACCAGGGTCGCCAGGAAGGTGCCGTCGGCGTTGGTCTGGAACGTCTCCGCCGTCGCGGAAACGGTAACGAACGCGTTCGCGGCCGGTTGACCGTTGGCTCGAACCACCCGTCCGCTGATCTGCCCGATGTTGACAATGAACTCCAGATTCGGGTTGGTTCCGGCGGTCACCGCCGGCTGGAAGGCGAAGGTCTGATTTCCTCCCCCGCCGGGCAGAGCGATCGTCGCCGTGCTCGTCCCGACCGGAACGTTGCGCAGTTCGAAACTGCCGACCGGGTTCTGCGCGTTGGCGTTATCCACCGTCCTGGTCCGGGTGGAAACGCCCCCGATGGTAACGGTCGCATCCTGGACCTCCGCATCGCTTTGCAGCGAGTCGCGCACGATGCCGCGAACGGTGTTACCCTGACTGCCGCCCCCGCCCCCTCCACCGCCGCAGCCGGTGGGAAGAAGGGCCAGTCCGGCGCACAACACCGGAAGGAGAAAGGGCAGGATGCCTGCCCGGAAGTTCCATCTTTGCATATTTTCGTTTATTCGTAGATTGATCATCGGTTACTGATCGGTTACTGAAGGAGTGTCACGACACGGCGAGACTGCGCCTGATTGCCGTTCTCGTCCCGGGCGGTCAGGGAAAGCAGGTAGGGACCCGGCGGAAGGGACGCCCCGTTCTGGGAGCGTGCGTTCAGAACGAATCTCTGAGCGCCCCCGGCCGCGGCCCGTCCGAGGCTCTGTCGGGCCATGACCTTGCCGCTGATGGTCGTGAGTTCGGCGCGAACGTCCGCCGCACGGCTCAGAGTATAGGAAAGGCTGATTCCCCCGCCGGTCGCCCGGCTGGGAAGGGTCATGACGTTCAGAATTTGGAGCGGCAGCGATTCCCCGCGTTCGGCGACGATTTGGAATGACCGGGTGACGCCCGCTTTCGCGGGGAACGTGAAGCCGGAGCGGGAACGCAGTCCGATGCGCTCGCCGGTTGTGGTATCGATCAGCGTCAGTTGCCGCCGTCGGGCTCCCCCGTTCCATCCGTCCCAGGTCAGGGTCACCGGACCGTCCGCCGGAGAGACGACCTGGACATCCCAGGTCGCGGTCGTCGCCTCCTCGGTGCCACGGAAGTCACGGACGAACCGTCCGCCGGCCGCCTTGAACTCCCGGTTGACGAAGGAAATCCCGACCTGCGGAACGATGGCGGGCGGTTCCTCGCGGTCGAAGCGGTTGTCGAACGCCCGGGACGCTCCCGGCGCCGCTCCGAGATACGCTTCCCCGACACTCGTGCGGCCGTTCAGATCGGCGCGCGCCGAGATACGTATCTGCCAGTCGGGCCGGGCGGAGCGGTACGGGACCGCCGCCCGCGACCGGGCGGCGCGTGTGGGCGCGTTCGGTCCCGGCAGGATCAGCGTGATGCCCGACGGGACGAGAACACGGAGCCAGTAGCCCTGCCATTCGCCCCCGACAAAGGCGTTGACCGTTCCATACTGCCCGTTCTGCCGGTTGAGGGTGAACGGCAAGGCGGCGACCAGATTCTGTTCGACGGCTTGCTCCCAGGAAATCGGGTCGTTCTGCAGGTATTTCACCTGGACGGTGGTGACATCGATCGTGGTGGAAAAGGGCGAACCGATCAGGTTCCAGCCGAAGCTGCACGGTACCGCCAGGTCGGTGTCGGACGGCGGCGGCGTTCCGGTGACCGTCACGGTACGCTCGGCCGCGCCGTCCTGCGGGCTGACTTTGAGCCAGTAACCGCGCCCGGTGCGAATCGGGGCGACCGACGGGGTATCCGGCTGGAACGTTTCATAGCTCGCCTGGAGCGGATTCCAGGCGGACAGCAGGAAATCGGTTCCGGGGAGTGACAGCGCCTCGGCGATATTCGTGCTGAGCGGCTGAACGGGGAACGAGACGAGATAGGCGACCGGGTGCGATGGGAAGGTTTTCGCGACGGTAATCACGCCGCCTCCCGTGCTGCCGTCCCGGAGGATGGCGTAGTAGGCGTCACCGGCGACGTTGACCTTCCAGGTTCGCGTGTTGGTGCCGTCGGTGACCGAGAAGGTCAGCCGTCCGAGGTCGCCGGGCGTGACGCCGAGGGGAACGCCGAACGCCGCGCCCTCGACCGTCTGGTCGTTCCTTTCGCGGACCGGGACGCCGAGTTCGGAATCCTGGCGCACGGAAACTTTCGTTGCCCCGTTCGGCGCGAGAAGAACGCCCTGAACGTCCCCGTTGAACCCGACCGGCAGATAGGTGCGGGCGACCGCGTCGCCGACCGTGAAATCCATCGTCAACCGCTGGGCGTCGCTGCCCTGCGTGTTGGTGGTGACGACGGTCAGACCGCCTTCCCCCTCGGTGATCGGTGCCTGTTCGGACGCCGCACCGAACGAAACCGTCTTGTTGGAGGCGTCGGTATACAGACCGTAGGCGCGTCCGGCCAGCACGTTTTCGTCGCCGGTCCGCTCGGTTCGATAGTACACGAGAGTGACGGAGTGCTGCTGTCGCTGGTTCTCGTCGAACCCGGCCGGAATGACGAAGGCATAGAGTTTCACGCCGGGCGAGACGCTCGTATCGAGAACGTACTGCCGCGCGTACCAGTCGTTGAACGGGATGCCTTCCACCCCGTTGGGCAGGAGCGACGCCGCGATCTGCTTCAGGGCGGGAACATTCCCGGCAAGGCTCGGCTGTGCGCCCGGAGTGACCTGGGCGTAGTAGGCGGCGTTGAAGTCGCGAAAGAAACTGGGATTCTCGATAAAGACCTTCAGCCAGGCCGCGCCGCTCATACCGATACGCGCCCAGAGCATCTTGGCGACGGTGATCTGACCGTCGATCGGAATATTGGTCTGTGATGGCGGGAAGAAGGTGTTGTTCCCGAGAGGCGGCTGGTTCAGGAGATCGTAAAACCGCATCAGCGAATAGAGCGAGTTGGCCGACGGGTCATCCATACCGTAGTTGGTGTTGAACTCCGGATTGCGCAAAACCAGAGCGGCGACCGCGCGCGCCATGCCCTGTTCCCAGGCGTCGTACTGCAGGACCGCCGGTCCGTGGAAGGCGAAAACGAGGTTCAGGAGCAACGCCTGGAGCGATCCGCGCGGGTCGACGAACAGCGGCAGAAAGATCTGGTTCGTCGACGGGTTGTAGATGCCATAGGCGAAACGGCGGGTCTCGGGAATCGTGGTATTGATCAGGTTCCCGGCGTTTACGATCTCAACCTCTCCGGACACGGCCGGTTTACCGTAGATCGCTTCGATACGGGGCAGGGCGAGGGCGATGAACCCGGTGAGCAGTTCCCGGTCGGTTTCGTTAAAGCCGGTGTAGCGAAAGGTCAGCGTCCCATCGCCGGGAACGGCGCGGCCCGGTTTGCGTGTGGGCGTCACCGGACGACCGTTCTGCCGGAGCGTGACGATCTGCCCGACCGGGAAGACCGCGCCCGGTCGTATCAGGCCCGCCCGCTCCATGGCCGTCAGTTGCGGGGCGAGGGTACGTGCCTGTGCCGTCAGGACGCCGCGCGCCCGACGGAGCGTCGCCTGCCGGATCTGGTCCGGGTCGGCATTGTCGGGAACATCGACGATCAGGGTATTCTGCGGCCCGTTCGAAACGGTGGCGAACCGCTCATTGATGATATTGAAATACGGAGATCGCTGGGCATGCGCCGGAACGGAGGCGGCGACCACGAGTGCGGTCCACAGCGCGAACAGAATTCGGAACGTCGGCGCGCAACGGGCGCGACGAGGAAAACGCATAGTCGTACTTCTCCCGGGAGGACGGAACAATGCCTTCATTATGGCCCATTCCCATCCGTATGACTGCGACGAAGGAGTGCGGCTTCACCATTTTTGCCTCCGTTGCGGAAACGGCGGGCAAAACGGCGGGCAAAACGGAAGCGATTCAAAGCCGGCTTACGGCCCGATCCAGCAGTTCCAGAAAGAGGTCGATCTCCTCGGCCGTCACCGACAGGCTGGGGCGCGTTCGGATCGAATTGGCGCCCGCGCCAAGCAGGAGCAGATCGAACTCCTCGCGCGCGATCTCGATCAGTCGGGCCTTGTCCGCCGGCGTGTCGAGGGAAAACCCCTGGTACAGACCCATGCCGCGAACGTTGCGGATCGGCGACCCCGGGCGAGCGGCGAGCGTGCGTAAGCCTTCGGCCAATCGCTCGCCATGGATTCCGGCGCGTTCGATCAACCCCTCCTCCTCGACGATCTTCACCTCCTGGACGACCCGCACCATATCGGCCAGGGTTCCGCCCCAGGTCGAGTCGAGCACCCCGACATCGTAGAGCGGTTCGTACATATAGACCGCGCCGGTGCCGTACTTCTTGCCGACCGCAACCGCCATCGGCGGGTAGGGAAGGTCGAAATGGTCGATCGCGAACAGTTTCCCGGTCGGGCCGAGCGACGTCTGCACCTCGTCGAAGGCGAGATAGACGTCGTGAAGGTGCGCCAGTTCGGAAAGGCGACGGAAAAAGCGCGGTTCGGCGACGCGCTGACCACCCGCGCCCTGGATCGGCTCGACGATGATGCCGACGATATCGTCCGCCATCTGTTCGAGAGCCAGTTCGACCATCCGCAGGGCATCGTCGGTACGCGCCCCGGTGACGGCCGCCGGTTCCGACGTATTGACGGCCGGGAACGGCACCTTGATATTGCCGACGCTCGACAGGCCATGGAAATCCTTGGTCGCCACCGGATCGAGCGTTTGCGTGACCTGAAGGGCGAACACCGTTCGCCCGTGGAACGCCTGGTCGAAATAGAGGAAGCGGCGTCCGGTGATCGGCTTTCCGGCGCTACGTCGCTTGGCGTTGAAGCGGGCGACCAGATACTTGAGCATGTTTTCGACCGCTTCCGCGCCGCTGTTGACCGCATAGACCTCCAGCCTCGGGTTGCGCATCGATTCGGGAGACAGGCGGTAGAGCAGGCGGTAGTACTCCAGGCATTCCGCCGTCAGAAAGTCCGGGTTGGCGGTCTTGTTGTTGGCGGCTCGAATCAGCCGTCGGACATACTCCGGTTCGTATAACCGGGGATGGTTATGCCCGATCAGTTTCGAGCCGAAATATCCGGCCCAGTCGAACAGCCGCTGCCCGTCGACCGTTGCCAGATACATCCCCTCGGACCGTTCCAGATCGACGACGAACGGGTAGGGGGTCGCGATCACGTACCGTCCCAGTTCCTCCAGCATCGAGGCGGAGATCGGGCCGGGGTAGCGGGGGGCGGACGGCGCATCGTCGGCGTTCGGAGCGGTGGCATCGGGGTTCGGGGACATCGGAATCGGGCCTTTCGCAAAGCAAGGGTGCCGTTCCGATTATACCCGCGTCGGAGCGACGGTCGCTGCGAACTTGGCAAGGAGTCGCGTTCGCGGGGTATAATGATGAACCTCGGCGGGGTGACGACGCATCGGGGCGAGGGAGACGGAACCGAGATGCGGTGGTACCGGGTGGCGAACGCAACGGCGGCGGGAGCGGCGATCCTGCTGGCTCTGATGGCGGCGGGGCGGACCCCGGCCGCTCCTCCGGTATCGTCCGGTCGGGAGAACGCCCTTTTCGAAACGAAGGTGCGCCCGCTGCTCCTGTCTTCCTGCGTCAGTTGTCACGGCAAGGAACACCCGCAGGGCGGACTGCGACTGGACGCTCCGGTTACGATCGCGCAGGCGGAGGAGATGCTGCGACGCGTTCGAGGCGAGGGCGGCAAGACCCGGATGCCCCCGGGCGGCGCGCTTCCGGCGGATAAAATCGCGACGCTGGCACACTGGGTACGAACCGGGGCGAAGTGGCCGGCCGGAAAGACGATCCCGGTCGAAACCCTGGCGGAAAAGGGCAGGCAGCACCGGGTGTTTCAGCCGTTACGTCGTCCGTCCGTCCCGCCGGTGCGCGCGAAAACCTCCGTCCGAAATCCGATCGACGCCTTCGTGCTCCGACGACTGGAAGCGAAGGGGATGACCCTGTCGCCGAACGCGTCCCGCCCGGAACTGATCCGACGACTTTCCTACGACCTGACCGGATTGCCTCCGACGCCGGAGGAGGTCGCGGCCTTCGTAGCCGATCCCGCTCCCGATGCCTACGCCCGATTGGTGGACCGACTGCTGGCGTCGCCGCATTACGGGGAGAAGTGGGCGCGGCACTGGCTCGATCTCGTACGCTATGCGGAAACCAACTCCTACGAACGGGATAATCCCAAACCCCACGCCTACAAGTACCGGGACTATGTCATTCGATCGTTCAATGAGGACCTGCCGTTTGACCGGTTCATCCGCGAGCAGATCGCCGGCGACGAGCTTCCCGGCGGAAACGAGGCGGCTCTGGTCGCCACGGGATATTACCGTCTCGGCATCTGGGACGACGAACCGGCGGACGTCAAACAGGCGGAGTTCGATGACCTGGACGATCTGGTCACGACGACGGGACAGACCTTTCTCGGTCTGACCCTGGATTGCGCCCGCTGCCACGATCATAAACTCGATCCGATCTCACAGCAGGACTACTATCGGTTCGTCTCGTTCTTTCGAAACGTCAACCGTTTCCGCAACGGCGGACCGACCGATGAAGCCGTCTATTTCGCCACCGAGGCGCGTAAAAAGGAGTACGAAGCGCGGGCCGCCGCCCTGGCGGCGAAGCGGGCGGAGAACGAACGCCTGCTCCGGGAGATAACGACCGCGCACCGCCTGGAACGGGCGCGCGCGATGCGGGCGGACGACCTGACCGACGTCGTCTATCGTTACTACGAAGGGACCTGGCCGGGAATCCCGGATTTCGACGCGCTGAAACCGACGGCGACCGGAACGCTGAACCCCGGCTTCCTCGACCTGCGTCCGCGAAAGCGCGAGGAGAACTACGGCTTCGTGTTCGAGGGAACGCTGAATATTCCGCGTGACGGCGAGTATACGTTCCATCTCGATACCGATGACGGTTCCCGACTGCGAATCAACGGACAAAAGACCCTGGAAACGACCGCTCCCTCCGGGCCGGATACCGAACGGAAAGCGGAGGTCCGACTGGCGGCGGGACGGGTGTCCTTCCGGCTGGAATACCAGCAGGCGGTTGGCCCGGCCGGCATCAGTCTGGCCTGGAGCGGTCCCGGCTTCGCGCGGCGGTCGCTTTCCGCGCCGGAGAGCGTCGCCCCGGCGAGCCTGCCGGCGATCGAAAGCGCCGAGATTCCCCTGCTTCTCGGAGCGGAGAAGGCGAAGCGCTACGCGGAACTCATCAAGGAGCGGGACGAACTGGCGAAGCAGGACGCCGCGCCCGACCGGGTGCTGGTCGTGACCGAGTCGGGACCGACCGCGCCGGAGACGTTCGTGCTGGAGCGGGGCGACCCGACCGCGCCCCGGGCGAAGGTCGAACCGGGGTTCCCGGTCTGTATCGGCGGCGGGACGGCGACGGTGGCACCGCCGTCCGGGGCAAAGTCCGCCGGACGACGAACGGCTCTCGCCCACTGGCTGGCGTCTCCCGATAACCCGCTGACGGCGCGTGTGTTTGTCAATCGGCTGTGGCAGCACCATTTCGGTCGCGGGATCGTACGGACCCCGAACGATTTCGGACTGCAGGGCGCGCCGCCGACCCATCCCGAACTGCTCGACTGGCTCGCCGCCGAGTTTATCCGGCAGGGCTGGAGCATCAAGGCGATGCACCGCCTGATCCTGAACTCGAACACCTACCGGCAGTCCGCGCGCGGAACGACCGTCGCACGGGCACGCGATCCGGAGAACGATCTGTTCGGCCGGTTTGAGCCGCGCCGCCTGACCGCCGAGGAGATTCGCGACAGCCTGCTCGCCGTCGCCGGGAACCTGAACCCGATCCTGTACGGTCCGTCCGTCTACCCGGAGATCCCGAAGGACATCCTGGCCGGACAGTCGATTCCCGGCGCGGGATGGCACACCGACCGGATGACACCGGAGGATCGGAACCGGCGCAGCATCTATATTCATGTCAAGCGGTCGCTGATCTATCCGTTGCTGGCCTCGTTCGACCTGCCCGAGACCGACCGAACGAGCCCGTTCCGGTTTGCCTCGGTGCAGCCGACGCAGGCTCTGGCGATGATGAACGGCGACCTGACCCACCGGCAGGCGGCGGTTCTGGCCGGACGGGTGGCGAAAGAGGCGGGGACGGAAGGCACGGCGTTCGCGCGACGGCTCCTTTCTCTGGTGTTGCAGCGTCCGCCGACCGGAGCGCAGATCGCCGAGAGCGTCGCCCTGATGGAACGGCTGAAGCGGCGCGGAGCGAACGAGGAGCGGGCGCGTCACTACCTGGCCCTGACGGCGCTGAATCTGAACGAGTTTTTCTATGTCGATTGATCGGGAAGGGAACGCGGGAAGGGAACGAATGAACGGACTCTGTCGAAAATCGAGGCGTGAATTTCTCTGGGAGGCCGGCGGCGGGTTTGCCGGCCTTGCCCTGGCCGGGATGCTCTCGGCGGACGGGTTCTTCGCAGAAGCGGCGCAGGCCGCCCCGCCGAACGCCCTGTCGCCCAAAACGCCCCACTTCCCGGCGAAAGCCAAAACTGTCATCTTCCTGTTCATGTACGGTGGCCCCAGTCAGCTCGATACGTTCGACTACAAGCCGAACCTGGTCGGGCGCGACGGGCAGACGGTCACCGTCCGCAGTTTTCGCGAAGGGAACCAGCCCCGACCGCTCAAACTGATGGAACCCCGGTGGAAGTTCAAACCCTACGGAAAGTGCGGCAAGTACGTCTCGGACCTCTATCCGAACGTCGGCGAGTGCGTCGATGATATCGCCTTCCTCCACTCCCTGTATTCGGATGCGCCGGTCCACGGCTCGGCCATGCTGCAGATGAACACCGGAAAGATATTGAGCGGCAGTCCCAGTCTGGGGTCCTGGGTGACCTACGGACTGGGCACGATGAACCAGGACCTGCCGGGGTATGTGGTGATCGCCGACACGACCGGCGGCCCGATCTCCGGCGCGAAGAACTGGTCGTCCGGGTATATGCCCGCCGAATACCAGGGAACCGTGCTGCGTTCGGCGGGCGATCCGATCTCCGACCTGGCGCGGCCGGAAGGTCTCTCGCGGGAGATGCAGCGGGAGATGCTGGATTCCCTGGGCCGCCTGAACGAGGCCCATCGCCGCGAGCATACGGAAAACCCGGCTCTGTCCGCCCGCATCGCCAGTTACGAACTCGCGTTCCGAATGCAGGCGCACGCGCCCGAAGCGACCGATATCTCAAAAGAGCCGGACCATATTCGGACCCTGTACGGCCTGGACCGGGAGGAGACGCGGGATTTCGGCTATCGCTGCCTGCTGGCCCGCCGTCTCGCCGAACGCGGGGTCCGATTTATCCAGTTGTATGCGGGCGGCGGCAATACCAACTTCCTCCACTTCTGGGATGCGCACGGCGGGATCGTCGCCAACCACAACCGGAACGCCGGACGCACCGATAAGCCGATCGCCGGCCTTCTGAAAGACCTGAAACAGCGGGGGATGCTCGATTCGACGCTGGTCGTCTGGGGCGGGGAGTTCGGACGCACCTCACACGGCACCGGCGACGGACGGGACCATAACGCCTACGGATTCACCATGTGGATGGCGGGCGGCGGTATCAAGGGCGGGGTCAGCGCGGGGGAAACCGACGAACTCGGCATGGAGGCGGCGAAGGATCGCTTCCATGTGCGGAACCTCCATGCGACGGTTCTGCATCAGCTCGGCATGGACCCGAACCGGCTTTCCTACTTCTATAACGGGCTGAACCAGAAACTCGTCGGGGTGGTCCCGGTGGAACCGATCCGGGCGATCATCGCCTGACCGCCCGAATCGACCGAACAGGCGAGACTGCCGCAGACGACCGGAGCGAGGGAAATCGCCCGGTACCGTGCGGCAGATTTGCCGGGAACGCAGAACGGATCATCTCACGATTCCGCCGGTGACATGGAATAAACCACCGGTCGGAACAAAACATGAGACTGAGATCACGATCGGGACACACACTCCTTCTGCCGTTTCTTCTTCTCGCCTTTTTCCACGGGACCATGGCCCGAGGCCAGGTCCGCGTCGTCACGCTGGGGGTCGCGCCGACGGAGACGGTACGTCTCGCCCGCCCGCGACTGGCCTGGAGAATCGGTCCCTGCTCGAACGCGGTCCGCGAAGTGCGAATGACGCTGAACGGTCAACCGGT
The DNA here is from genome assembly GCA_033762295.1 of Capsulimonadales bacterium. Lineage (GTDB taxonomy): Bacteria > Armatimonadota > Armatimonadia > Armatimonadales > Armatimonadaceae > JANRLW01. Next base: position 32,110 of record JANRLW010000125.1, on the reverse strand, counting down.
CCCGGCATCGTTTGCGGCGGATCGACACTGCGCGGAGGGTGTCCCTGAACGACCGCTGTCCGCAGGGGAGTACCGGGTCCGTTGCGAACTGACCTTCGACGGCGGCGCGGAGGTCGTGAAAATGTGGTCCTTTCATGTGGGAATCGGCGCGACGGAACGATGGCCCGCCGTGCCGCCCCGGACGACGGCGATGATGAACGTGGTCGACCGATTGCGGGAACGAACGGGACTGCCGCCGCTGACACTCGATCCCCGCCTTTGCGCCGCCGCCGACGCCTACTCGCGCCGCCTTGCCAGCCGCTCCGTCGCTCATCCGGAACACACTCCGGAACTGGCCGCGCTTATCCGCGAGTTCGGATATCCGGGACCGTGCTTCGAATCGGTCGGACTGGGCGTCGGTTCCCCTGCCGACATCCTGCGGGCGTTGTTCGATGCCCCCTACCACCGCGCGCCGTTTTTGCTGCCGGGGAAGGCCGAAATCGGGATCGGCGTCGCACGGGAAACGACCGGAGAGGTGATCGTGACGCTGCTGTTCGCCCTGGGAGGCGAAAACGAGGTTGTCGTCTACCCGCGAGACGGCCAGACGGAAGTTCCGATCGAATGGAACCCGGCCGAGGAGGGAAACGAACCGCTCAAACCCCACGGCGCGACCGGTCTCGAACGGACGGGATACCCGATCACCCTGTTCGTACAGGGGCCTGACGCCGACCGACTTCGTAACGTCAAAGCCTCCCTGACCGACGAAACCGGCGCGGTGATTCCGTTCTTCCTGAACACGGCGGACAACGACCCGCTCTGCCCCGCGAACGGAGTGCTCCTGATTCCGGAAAAGCCCCTTCTGTCGGGGGCCACCTACCGGGTGCGTATCGCCGCCGCCGGAGCGCCGGAGCGGACCTATGAGGAGAAGTGGACGTTTTCGACCGCTCGGGCCGGAGCGTCCGCGCCGAATTGATCGCGAAAACCCGGAAACCTCAAAATATTCGGGCACTCGAAAAAGTGTCCGTTCGTCTTAACCGACGGGCCACCGTTGGTGAGGAAAGATCGGCGGAATCGCGTATTACTCTAAATAATTCTACTAATTCTCCCGATGTTGGGTGTAGGAAAGAACCCTGAGAGAATTACTGGGTTGTGAGGTCGGAAAACAGTGAACGTTCAGCGCACCGGAATTGTTCTCGCGCCCAACAGCAAGCGAGTCCTGTTTCGTCCGTTTCAATTCTCCGTCGAGCAGCGATACCTCCGAATCATCGCTCGCGTGATGTCGCTATCCGAGGAAGAGATCGTCTGTGAGGCAAAGGTCATCCTTGCCGAGTTTGCTGCCCGGTACCATCGGGAACGTTTGAAGACATATTTCCTCCGTCGGTTCGAGCAGATCAAGCAGCATGTGCCGACCGATCAGCCGTTGTCGGAGCTACGTCGGATGGTGATTGGCGCGTACCTTTCGATGGAGTACTCGCTGGAGTCGGCCGCTCTGTTCAATCCTTCGCTGGTCTGGCATCCGGATCAGTCGGGGTTGCCGGAGGGCGCACGGCGGTTCATCATCAGTCTGCGCGCGGTCGGAGAGGGGCATCTGTCGTCGATCACGTTCCGCAGCGGGGTGATGGGGGCGGATAATTCTCTCACGCTGGACGAGGATTCGCCCTATGTGACCACGCCCGAGGTGGTTCCGAACGCCTCTTATGAAAAAGCGCTGTTCGAGAAGAAACTGCTGGAGATGGAGCGGTACTCGGACTATGTCGCCGGTGTACTGGCGCAACTGGACGAGCATTTTACCATGGAGCATCTGCGGACGGCGGTGCAGATGTTGCGACGCATCAACCGGGGGCGGGGCGAGGAGGCGCATCGGGCGGCGAATGACATTCTGGCGCTGGCGCAGGCGAATTACGCCGTTTACTACGATCGGGAGTCCGATCTTTCCGAGCGGGTGATCTTCCCGTATGCGCCGTCGGAAAGCAACGGGATCGAGGATGCGCGGTTCGTCCGCTTCGTCGAAGCCAATGGCAAGGTCCGTTACTACGCCACCTATACGGCGTATGACGGAAAGACGATCCTGCCGCAGATCCTGGAAACCACCGATTTCCTGCACTTCGAGATTTCGACCCTGAACGGTCCGGAAGTGATGAACAAGGGGATGGCTCTCTTTCCCCGCAAGGTCAACGGTCAGTATGCGATGATCAGCCGGCAGGATGGCGAGAATATCTACATTATGTTCTCGGAGCACCTGCATTTCTGGTATACAAAGACGCTGCTCCTCAAGCCGGCTTTTCCGTGGGAGTTCGTACAACTGGGCAACTGCGGTTCGCCGATCGAGACGGAGGAGGGCTGGCTCCTCCTGACGCACGGCGTCGGCCCGATGCGAAAATACGCGATCGGCGCGGCGCTGCTCGATAAAAACGACCCGACGAAGGTGCTGGGGCGCACGAAAACGCCGATTCTGTCGCCGAACGAGAACGAGCGGGAGGGGTATGTCCCCAATGTCGTCTACTCCTGCGGCGGCGAGGTCCATAACGGAATGTTGATTTTGCCCTATGCGATGAGTGACTACGCGTCGAGTTTCGCCCTGATTCCGCTCGACGAAGTTCTGGCATCCCTGCGATAGGTTCGGTTTTCGGGTTGCTCCCCGAAGGAGGATTCCGTACAATAGCCGGATACTTTTCGAACCTGGGGAGACGATATGGCGACGGGACCGATCAGTCAATTCATCCGGCATCACTACCGGCACTTCAACGCGGCGGCGCTGGTCGACGCGGCGGAAGCTTATAAAAAACATCTGGCGGACGGCGGCTACATGATGATGACGCTGGCCGGGGCGATGAGCACCGCCGAACTGGGCCTTTCGCTGGCGGAGATGATCCGGCAGGACAAGGTGCAGATTATCTCATGTACGGGGGCGAATCTGGAGGAGGATATCTTCAACCTGATCGCCCGCGACTTCTATGAGCGTGTGCCGCACTATCGCGACCTGACGCCCGCCGACGAGAAAGCCCTGCTCGACCGGCATATGAACCGCGTCACCGATACCTGCATCCCGGAGATGGAGGCGATGCGCCGGCTGGAAAGCGCCCTGGTCGACGAGTGGACCCGCGCCGACGCGGCCGGGGAACGCTACTTTCCGCATGAGTTCATTTACCGCCTGCTCCGGTCGGGCGTGCTGGAGCAATACTATCAGATCGACCGCAAGGACTCCTGGATGTATGCGGCCATGGAGAAAAACCTCCCGATCATCGTGCCGGGCTGGGAGGACTCGACCATGGGGAATATGTACGCCGGACACTGCATGACCGGCGACGTCAAAAACGTTCACACCGTCCGAACCGGGATCGAGTATATGATGGTTCTGGCGAACTATTATATGGAAACCGCGTTCGATCATTCCCTCGGCTTCTTCCAGATCGGAGGGGGGATTGCGGGAGATTTCCCGATCTGCGTCGTGCCGATGTTGCACCAGGACCTGCAGCGGACGGATACGCCGGTCTGGGGATACTTCTGCCAGATCAGCGATTCCACGACCAGCTATGGCTCCTACTCCGGAGCGGTTCCGAACGAGAAGATTACCTGGGGCAAGCTGGGAATCGATACGCCGAAATTCGTTATCGAGTCCGACGCCACGATTGTCGCGCCGCTGATGTTCGCTTACATTCTGGAGCAATAGGCGGCCGAAAGAGCGATTTCCCGGAAAATCCGGCATAATACGAAGCAAGTAACATGTTCGATATCCTGTACGCTACCGACGGATCATCGAGTGCGCTGGGCGCGGCCCGTTTTCTGACGCACCTGCCGCACCCGGATCGAGTCCGTCTCCATCTCGTGACCGTTTGTCCGGAGGACCGCGACCCGGACGATACGGAAGGCACGGAAGTGCTGGAAGCGACGCACGAAGCGCTTGCCGGGTTCGCCGGGGAGATAACCCGTTCGATTCTGCGCGCCGAAAACGGAACGGCGGCGGTGGTCGAGGCGATCGCGCAAGAAGCGGCCCGTCTCGACTCCGATCTGGTCGTCGTGGGGGTTGGCGGCCGTTCCGCCCTGCACCGACTGTTTCCGGGAAGCGTCGCCGATGGGGTCGTTCGGCACGCGCCCTGCCCGACCCTGATGGCTGCGCCGGTCGTCGGAGAGGCGTTCGACCGGATTCTGCTCGCCTTCGACGGTTCGCCGGACGCTCTGGCGGCCGCGCACTGGCTGCCCGCACTGCCCCTCTCCGCCATCTGTGATATTCGCGTGGTGAGCGTTGTCCTGCCGAACCCGCTTTTTACCGGGGGAGCGGGCATTCTGTTGCTCGCTTCCGGGACGGATGTCGATCGACTGGTTGAGGAGGATCGCGCTCATATCGTCGCCACGCAGGAGGAGATGATCCGCTTGCTCCGCGACCGGGGGATCGGCTGTACCTTCCGGACGGATACCGTGGAGAATCGGAATGCGGGGGAGGCTCTCACGGAACTGGCGCGTGAGGACGGGACCGATCTGATCGTCATCGGGTCGCGCGGCCGGTCGGGCTGGGAGGAGATTCTTCTCGGCAGCGTCTCGAATTACGTACTGCACCATGCGCCCTGCTCCGTGCTGGTTGTCCGTTCGGCGACGAAGGCGGAACCGGGGGCCTGATCTCAATATCTCGATGCGGAGGTGCTTGTATGACCGTTCCTGCCGAAGGGACCGCGCCGGTGCCGATTATCGACTGCGATATTCATCCCTCGACCAACGCACGGCCGGTCGGACCGTATATTCCGGCGGCGTTTCAGGAGGCGATGCGCCAGGGCATGGGCGGACAGCCCGGCCACGGATACAGTAATCCGTTCGGCGTCGACCGGCGTGACGCCGCCTGTGACGATCCGAAGCAGGTCGCCATCGACCTGTTCGACCGGTACGGGATCGTTTACGGCGTCCTGCAGCCGCCGGGATACAATGCCAGCCTGACCACGAACCCCGATGTCGGGACCGCCAAGGCCCGCGCCTGGAACGACTGGCAGGCCGCCGAGTGGCTCGACGCCGATCCGCGCTACCTCGGTTCCATCTGTATCAACACCGTCGATGCGACCGCCGCCGCGCGGGAGATACGCCGTGCGAAGGCGTCCCATACGCAATTCGTTCAGGTCGTGGTCTGCTCCGAAAGTTTCGACCTGTACGGCCATCGCCGTTACTTCCCGATCTACGAGGCGTGTGAGGAACTGGGTTTGCCGTTCGCCATCCATCCGGGTTCGGAAGGATGCCTTCGCTCCTCGACGCCGGTCGGTCGCCCGTCCAACTACTTCGAATGGCATACGGGCATTCCGCTGACCTTTCAGGCGCACCTGATCAGCCTGGTGACGGAAGGGGTTTTCGAGCATTTTCCCGGCCTCCGGATCATTCTGGTCGAGGGGGGAGTCTCCTGGCTATCGCACACGATGTGGCGCATGGACAAAAACTTCAAGGCGTTACGAAGCCTCACTCCCTGGCTGAAACGCGCTCCGTCCGAATACCTGATCGATCATGTCCGCCTGAGCACACAGCCGACCGAGGAACCGACCGACCCCCGGCATCTGTTGCCGATGCTCGAAATGATCCGTGCCGAAAAGACGCTCTGTTACGCTTCGGACTTTCCGCACTGGGATTTCGATGATCCGCGCTGCGTCCTCCCCGGAGCCGATGCGGCGCTTCGCCGTCGCGTGCTTTATGAGAACGCGGCCGAATTGTACCGCCTGCCGCCGCTTTCGGAACGCACGGGAGGAACCGTATGAACCGGCCGGGACAGGATATTCGACTGGGCGGTTACGGCACCGAGAACACCGCCCTCGACCGGGCCTTTCGAATCGTCGATGAGGCAAGGCCGCCCAAAGCGCGGCAGCGCGGGCGATTGATCGTCTGCGCCGCCGCCGAACTGCCGCCGGGAGAGCGACGGATCGTGAGCGATCCGGGAACCGGACGTTCTTACGGCGTGTTCAATCTGGAAGGAACGTACTTCGCTCTGGCGAACGTCTGCCCGCATCAGGGCGCACCGCTCTGTCAGGGAAGCGTACATGCCACCCATCGTCCCGGCGAGGTGTTCGAGTTTCGTCCCGACCTGACCGGGCGCATCCTGCGCTGTCCCTGGCACGGCTGGGAGTTCGATATCGTGACGGGTAAGGGACTCTATGACGCCGAGAGCCGGGTGGCCGCCTATCCCTGCTCGGTCGACGAAAACGGGGACGTGGTCGTTGACCTGTAACACGGAAAGGTTCGGAGAAGACCCGGAAGCGAGCCTGGATCGAAATCGTCGCCTATCGGACGGAATGGCCGGTACATACGGGTTGGCGATCCACCCTGTCGGCTCGACCGCTACCGGGCGGTGGAACGCCCGATCCGTTTCCCGATACAATACCGAAAAGCATTCATGTTCACGAACGAAATCCATCGTCTGACGCAAGCGCTTGTCGACGCCACCTCGACGGAAGCTATTGTCGAAATACTCCGAAACGCGGTCGGGCCGGCGAACCTTGCCGAAGCGGTGGTCGTCCTGACCGACGACGCGGGACGTCCGACCGAGCCGACACGGATCGCTGACGAAAACGACTCCCTCGTCCGGACGATTCTGCCGCTGCGCGTCGGCGAACGGGTTTACGGCAGTCTGGTCTGTCCCGATCCGCCGGAGGGCCGCACGGACCCGGAAAGGGACGCCTTTCTTCGGATTGTCGCGAACCTCGGAGCGATGGCGCTGGACCGGGTTCGGCTGACCGAGGAGAACCGACAGGAGCGAATCGATCGACGGGCCGCCGAGGAGGCGATGCGGGAGCGAGAAGCGCGATTCGACACGCTCTTCGCCGCGGTCGATGAGGGGTACTGCCTGTGCGAGATGATCGTCGATGCCGACGGGAATCCGGTCGATTACCGCTTTCTGGAAATCAACCCGTTGTTCGAATCGATGACGGGGTTACGTAATCCCGTGGGGCGGACCGCGCTCGAACTGGTGCCCGGCCTGGAGCGTTTCTGGGTCGAAACCTATGCGCGCGTCGGACTGGGCGGGGAAACGATTCGGTTTGAAAGCCATTCCCTGCCGATGGAGCGATGGTTCGATGTGTTCGCGACACCGGTGCGTCCGCACGGCCGTTTCCTCCTGCTCTTCAAGAACATCACCGAACGCAAGCTTCGAGAGGAGGAGCGAGGACGCCTGCTGGCGGAGATTCAAAACCGGCAGCGACTGATGAACGATCGCATCGCGACCGTCCCCGGTGTGGTCTGGGAGGCATGGGGCGAACCGGATGCCGCAGACCAGCGGATCAATTTTGTCAGCGATTACGTGGAGAGCCTGCTCGGATATACCGTCGAAGAATGGATGTCCACGCCGAATTTCTGGCTTTCGATCGTCCACCCCGACGATAGGGAAGGGGCGGCGAACCGGGCGCGGTACGCCTGGGAGCATCTGCAGACCCATATCAATCCGTTTCGCTGGGTGACCCGCGACGGACGGAGTATTCCGGTCGAGACCCACTCGATGGTCATTCGAAACGCGGACGGGCAGCCGATCGGTATGCGCGGGGTCACCCTGGATGTCAGCGAGCGGCACCGGGCCAGCGAGGCGTTACGCCTGAGTGAGGCGCGTCTGGCGGGAATCATCGCTTCCGCCACCGATGCCATTCTCTGTCTCGATGAACAACATCGCCTGGTCGTCTTCAATCGGGCCGCCGAGCGCGTCTTCGGCTGTCCGGCGTCCGAAGTGCTCGGGCAAACGATCGATCGTTTCCTGCCAGCGGCAACGCAGGAGGGGAATGCCTCGGTCCTTCGCCTGTTCGAGGAAAGCGACGCTTCCGGGAACGTGTCCCCCGGACTCCGGCCACTGACTGCGCTGCGGTCGAACGGCGAGGCGTTTCCGATCGAGGCGACCGTTTCCCGGGCGGAGGCGGGCGGACAAAAACTGCTGACGGTGATTCTGCGCGACATCACGGAGCGACAGCAGACCGAAGCCCGGATCCATCAGCTCAATAACCGACTGCACCGGGCCATCTTTGAGTCGAGCCACCGGATCAAGAACCAGCTACAGCTTCTGGCGGCCACCGTCGATATGGTATTGATGAACGGCGAGGAGCGGATCTCGGCGGAGGAGTTTCGGCGGTTTGCGACGCAGATCCGAACGCTGTCCGTGCTGCAGGATATCCTGACGCTGGAGTGGAAGGCGGACGTCAACGTCGTGACCGAGTCCATTTCCAGCCAGGGGATGCTGGAACGGGTGCTGGAGATCTTTCGGGAGACGGCGCGACGGCACCGGCTGACATTTCGGATCGACGACACCCCGCTGACGATGCGAACGGCGACGACGCTGGCATTGATCACGAATGAGGCCGCGTCCAATGCGATCAAACATGGCCGACAGACCGTCGAGGTGACCTTTCGGGTGGGGGACGGAGATGGTTCGCTCGAAATCAGCGACGACGGCCCCGGCTTTCCGGACGGATTCAATCCGGAAACCAGCGCCAACACCGGTCTGGATCTGATCGCCTCCCTGGTGGAGTTCGATCTGAACGGCACGGTGCTTTATGAGAACCGTTCGGAAGGTGGCGCGCGCGTCCTCATCCGCTTCCCCCTGACGCAGGCCGCTGCGACCTGAGTCGGGGGAGAGGAGTCACCCCCGACCCTGTCAGGTCAGGTTCGGCAGCGGACCGTCGCCACAGTAGTTCGGATTGCCGAAGCGCGAAACGCGATGCCCGAACCCGTGGGCGAGCGACATCAGGAGCCGGTTATGCGGGACGCCGCCATAGCGCAGGGAACGTCCCATTTTGAAACCCAATCCGTTCCCGACCAGAACGAACGGGATATTTTCCAGGGTGTGCGAATTGCCCTGCCCGAGTTCGTTGGTCCAGACGATCAGTGTATTATCGAGGAGGCTGCCGGTCCCGCCCGGCTCTCGCGTCTCGGAAAGTCGCCTGGCGAGATAGGCCAGTTGTTCGCAGTACCAGGCGTTGATTTTCGTCAGTTTCGTCTGCGCGTCGGCATCATTGTCGGGTTTATGCGACAGGTCGTGCTGCCCTTCCGTAATTCCCAGCCAGGTCATTCGCGCCTGTCCTACCGAATTGGTGTATTGAAGCGTGGCGACGCGGGCGAAATCGGCGGCGAAACTGTTGACCAGAAGGTCGATCTGGAGTTTGCTGATGACCGGGATGGCGTCGTTATCGCGTTTGATGCCCGCCGGGAGCGTCGGGACGGCATGCCCGACGGCGGTGCGTCCGGCCTCGCGCAGGTCCTGTTCCATCTCCCGGACGAGGCTTGTATGCTCCTCCAGAATGCGCCGATCCTCCGCGCCGACGTTCCGCCGGACGCGCGCCAGGTCCTCGCGCAGGTCGTCGAGCACGCTTTTCAGCATCTCCCGGTCCTTCGATTGACCGTAGAGTTTCCCGAACATCTGATAGGGATCGTCGATCGGAGGGAGGGGTTTGTTCGGTCCGGCGTAGGACATCCGGGTCCAGGTGTCGGCATGTTCGGGAACCATGACGCCGAACTCCAGGGAGCCGAACCGGGTGCGCGTCTTCGGGTTTTTCTGCAGGTAGTTCTTGATCTCCTGATCGATGGAAAGACCGCTCGCCCAACCCGCCGGGGTATCCGAACCGCCCTGCACGTTTCCGGGGAACAGTTCGATCCCGGTCAGAAGGCAGCCAATGCCGCGCATATGGTTGTCGCCGTCGCCCTTGACCCGGTCACTGACGCCCCTGAGGATAAGCGTCCGATCCTTGAACGGGGTCAGGGGTTTCAGGCTTTCCTTCAGGGTGAACTCCGTGCCTTCCTCATCGGGCCAGAAGGTTCCGGGCACGACTCCGTCCGGACTGAACATAACGATGAGCCGTCGTTTTCGCGGAAGCGCGCCGGGAGCCGCGAAGCAGGGCAGGTTCAGCAGGAACGGCAGCGCCGTGGCACTGACACCGATATCTCGGAGAAAATCGCGTCGGGTTTTCGGGGTCGTCATCGGGTGGTAACCTTCCTGGTCGGAGAAGGAGTCGTGGAACGGGTCGGAGCGCCCGGCGGCAGGGCGGCAATCGTCATGATATCCACGGTCAGTCGTCGAATATTATACCGGCTTTCGCCGAAAGCGCGCTTCAGACCGGGAAGGGTGTTCGGCCCGTAGGCGAGGACCGGCTGCTTCACCAGGTTCAGGAACATTTTTTCGGCGAACGCGCCTTTCGCCTCCTCGCTTTCGGAAAGATAGCGTGCCAGATCGGACGCATCGGCGAAGCGGACCTTCTTGCCCTGCCGGTCCTGGTAACTGCCCGTGGCATCGATCGTTTTTCCGTTTTCAAGTTTTCGGAGCCGCCCGATCGCATCGAACCGTTCCAGCGTGAAACCCAGAGGGTTGATGAGGTTGTGGCAGGAAACACAGGCGGTGGGCCGGGTCTGCAGTGTGACCCGCTCACGGGTGGTCATGTTCGGATGCAGCGACGGGGCCAGAGGCGCGACGGCGACGGGCGGCGGCTGAAGCACCCGGCCCAGCAGATTTCGAACGACCAGGACGCCGCGATGGATCGGCGAACTGGCGTCGGTGTAGGCGAGGTGCGCCAGCAGATAGGGGTGAGTCAGGACGCCGGAACGGACCGAGGCCGGAAATTCGACCTTTTGGAACGGAGCATCCGCCGGGACATCGCCGCCGTACAGTTTCGCCAGTCGACCGTTCAGATAAAGGGAGCGGGACATCATCAGTTCGCGGTAGTCGGACGATTCGCTACGGACGACGTTCTCCAGAGTGAGTTCGAGCGAGGCGCGGAGGTCGGACGCCACCCGGGGATCGAAGTCCGGGTAGAGGGATTTGTTTTTGACCATATCCGGCACCGTATCGACCTTCAGCCAGGCAAGAAGGAACTCCCGGACCTTGTTCCACCCGCGCGGGTCCGCCGCCATTCGCTCGGCCTGTTGACGAAGTCGGGCGCGGTCGGTCAGTTCCCCGGCGGCGGCGGCCCGCAGCAGTTCCGGGTCCGGGAGCGTGTCCCAGAGACCGAACGAGAGACGGGAGGCGATATTGTAGGGATCGTTCGGCGCACCGTCGATCTCCCGGTAGAGAAAGCCCGGCGACTTCAGCGTAAACAGCACGACGCGTTTGACGGCGATCGCGGGATCGGCGGAAGTGAACGCCCGGTCGAGCACGTTGCGTTCCTTCTCCGGCGAAAGGGGGCGACGGAACGCCCGGGTCATGAAATCCCGGCAGAAGGTTTTGAGCCGTGCCCGGCGATCGGGCGCGTCCGGCGGGACACCGGTGATTTCAGGCAGACGCGCGGTCACGTAGTTGGCGGTTTCCAGGGCGGCGGCGGTCGTCGCTTCGTCCCAGGCTTTGGAGACCGAGTCGCCGCGTTCGTACCCCATGCTGCGGTCGTCGGGCGGAAACGGGGAGGTGACGACAAAGGTCGGCGCGTTCGGCGTCGGGATCAGGCAGCGTTGCGGAATAACCTCCTCGGTCAGGCGGGGACGCTTCCAGGAGAGCGAGATAGAGGCTTTCGGCGCGGGTTTCCCCTTTTTCTGTTCGGAATCGTCCACTCCGATCGTCGATTTCGAGAACTCCAGACGGATCGGGTAGGCGCGTCCCCCCAGGAGAAACAGCGACCCCCGGTACTCGTTGTCGTTGCCCGACTTCACCCAGGCGTCGATCAGCGGGGGGGCGTCCCCGTTGACATACAGGCGCACGGCATGTTCGCTGCGAACGATGAATTCGTACTCGCCGGTATCCGGAGCGAGGACGCTTCCGGACCAGGCGATCGAAAAGTGATGGGGAGCGAACTGACCGGGAACCGGTCCGTCCGTGCCGAAATCGAAGCGGACCTCCGGGTCCTCCCGTTCGAGAACCCGTTCCTTGACGTCAAAATCCCGGTTTCGGAAGTATTCGCCGCGCAGTCCGCGACGGGGGTCGTTCGGAACGGCGGGATGGAACGCGCCGACCAGATCGGCGACCGCGTTGCGGAACTGTTTGACGGTCAGACGGGACAGCGCGATCGTGGCCGGCCGGTTACGCTCCTGCGCTACCGGGGAGTAAAACCGTTCGTGGATGAATGCGGCGACCTTTTTGGCCTCGGCGGGCGGGCAGTGCTTCGGACCGGGCGGCATGGACGTGGCGATATACTTCGCCAGTTCCGAGACCGTGCGGGTGCCGGTCAGGGGAGCGGCGTACCCCGGCCCGCCCTGACCGCGATCGCCGTGGCAGGACGCGCATTGCTGACGGTAGACCCGTTCACCAGCCGACACGTCCCGGCCGGAGCCCATTCCCGCCGTCGCCGCCAGAGCGACGATCAGGGAGGCTCCGGTCAGAAAGGTCCGGAGAAAACGCAACGGCGATGTCGACGTCATAAGAAAATCGTTAAAGGGACGTTAATAAAATTATACCGCCGTATTCGTTCGGAAGCACGTTCCGGGCCGAAATCGGCTTACCGGGGGAGAGCGGCGAGAATCGCGGCGGCGGAGGCGCGGTCGCCATGCGACCGGCTGACCCTGGCAAACACCACTTTCCGTTTTCCGTCGAGTACGAAGGTCGAGGGGTAGGCGGTCTCGCCGGGAGCGTTCCAGCGCAGCCCCAGCCGGGTCACCGCTTTGAAATCGGGATCGATCGTGAAACGGAAATTGGAAGGCAGGGCGGACGCGCCGACGAACTCCCCGGCATGGTCCTTCAGTCCGGAGGCCGCACCGGGATAGATCAGGACGACGTTGGCCTTCGCCGCCGCGAACTCCTTTGCCTTGCCCCGCAAATCGCCGAACTGTGCGGTGCAGAGCGGACACTGATAACCGGGAAATCCGCGCAAAACGACCAGAACCAGCGGTCCGCCGGCCGACATCTTGCTCAGACGCACGGAGGAACCGTCCGCGGTCGGCAACTCCAGGTCGGGCAACGTGTCCCCGACCTTCGGAGGAGTCGCCGCAACCGACCGAAGAATCGGCGTGGCGATGGCAAGACCGATCAGACCGCCGAGGAGAAGCCAGGACGGTCGGCTGACGAAACGAGATCCGGAACGCATCGTGAGTGCCTTTCTGATGGGGCGTGCTGGGAGACGCCCGTCCGGAAAACAAACGAAAGGAACCCCGGAGTTCCGTTTCAGTCGCCGATTTTGAGAACGGACATGAAGGCTTCCTGCGGAATTTCGACCGCGCCGACCTGCTTCATACGCTTCTTGCCCTCTTTTTGCTTTTCGAGGAGTTTGCGCTTTCGGCTGATGTCGCCGCCGTAGCACTTGGCGATGACGTTTTTACGCAGGGCGGAGATGCGTTCCGCCGCGATGACCTTCGCGCCGATGGCGGCCTGCAGACGGATCTCGAACTGCTGGCGCGGGAGCAACTCCTTGAGTTTCTCCACGAGCGCCTTGCCCCGCTGGTACGCCTTGTCCCGATGGGTGATGAAGGAGAGCGAGTCGACCGGTTCGCCGTTGATCTGGATGTCGAGTTTCACGAGGGTGGAGGGTTTGTAGCCGGAAAGTTCGTAATCGAACGAGGCATAGCCCTTGGTGCGGGATTTCAACTGATCGAAGAAGTCGAGCACGATTTCGGACAGCGGCAGTTCGTAGTACAACATGACGCGTCCGGGGGCGGGGTACTCCATCCGGCCGAAGATGCCGCGCCGGTCGCGCCCCATCTCCATGACGGTGCCGACATAGTCGGTCGGAACGATCACGGTGGCATCGACATACGGCTCCTCGATATGCTCGATCTGGGTCGGGGTCGGCCAGTTGGCGGGATTATCGATGTCTTCGACGCTTTCATCGGTGCGGAAGACGCGATAGACGACCGAGGGCGCGGTGGCGAGAAGCGACAGGTTGAACTCCCGTTCCAACCGCTCCTGAACGATCTCCATATGGAGCAGTCCGAGAAAGCCGCAGCGAAAGCCAAACCCGAGCGCGGCGGACGATTCCGGCTCGAAGGAGAGAGCGGCGTCGTTCAACTGGAGTTTCCCGAGCGCTTCGCGCAGGTCGGGGAACTCGGCGGAGTCGATCGGATAGAGTCCGCAGAAGACCATCGGCTTGGCCGGTCGGTAACCGGGCAGCGGCTCGATTCTTTCTCCGGGTTTTCCGGCGACGGTGACGGTATCGCCGACCCGGCAGTCCTGAACGCTCTTGATGGCGGCGTGAAGATAGCCGGTCTCGCCGGTGCGGAGAATGTCGACCGGCTTCATGCGGGGCGTGAAGACGCCGACCTCATCGACCGTGAACTCCTTGCCGGTGGCGATGAAGCGAATCTTGTCGCCCGCCTTCAGGGTACCGTCGACCAGTCGGACATAAGCGACGACGCCGAGATAACCGTCGTAGTGCGAGTCGAAGACGAGGGCGCGCAGGGGCAGTTTCGGGTCGCCCTTCGGAGGCGGCACTTTACGGACGACCGCTTCGAGGATATCGGAGATGCCGATACCTTCCTTGGCGGAGGCGCGTATGGCCTCGCTGGCGTCGATAGCGAGGACGTTTTCGATCTCCTCGGCGACGCGTTCCGGATCGGCGGCGGGCAGGTCGATCTTATTGATAACCGGGATGATCTCCAGGTTGTTGTTCATGGCGAGGTTGGCGTTCGCCAGGGTTTGCGCCTCGACACCCTGCGCGGCATCGACGACGAGCAAGGCGCCCTCGCAGGCGTTGAGCGAACGGGAGACCTCATAGGTGAAGTCGACGTGACCGGGAGTATCGATCAGGTTCAGTTCGTATTCGTAGCCATCGCTGGCGACATAGGGCATACGAACGGCAGCCATTTTGATGGTGATGCCCCGTTCCCGTTCGATATCGAGCTGATCGAGCAGCTGATCCTGCATATCGCGCCGTTCGACCGTGTGGGTGGTTTCGAGCAGACGGTCGGCGAGAGTGGACTTGCCGTGGTCCACGTGGGCGATGATGCAGAAATTACGAATCCTCTCCTGGGGTACGGGCATATAAAGATCAAGAACTACCTTTCGCGATATTCTACCATGCCGACTCCGGGCCGACGGCGGTAGAATAGGCGGAGAGGTAAAGGCATTGACCGCAGTCACCGATTCCCCGTTCACGGAGCCGACGACAACACGTCCCCGAGTCAAGCTGACGCGATCCATGGTGCGCGCGTTGTTCGACGCCGGTCTGCTTTCCGAGGGGCCGTTCGAGTTGATCGAAGGAGAGATACTGCATAAGATGGGCAAACGGCGCCCCGATGTCCATGTCACGATGCGTGCGCTCGGGTGGCTCATCGGGGTGTTTGGTCTCGATTATGTTCAGAAAGAAGACCCGATCGCTCTCGACGAACACAATGAACCGGAACCGGACTGTGTGGTTCTGACCCATCCGGCGGAGTATTACCTCGCGGTCGGAACACCGCCCGCCTCCGACGTTCGTCTGGTGATCGAGGTTGCGGATTCGACGCTTGCCGAGGATCGGCGGATCAAATCGCGCCTTTATGCGATGGCGGGCATTCCCGAATACTGGATCGTCGACATCACCGGACGGCAGTTACTGGTGCATCGCGTCCCACAGAACGACGTCTATACTTCGGTCGTCGCCGTTACATCCACTGAAAGTATCGCCTGCCTCGCTGCGCCGGATGCTCCCGTTCGGGTCTCCTCCTTGCTTCCGTAGGAGGAAGGAACGCGATCGGTAATGGCACGGGTATGGCAATCGATCATCCCCGCAGCAAACGCAGGCCGTTGAGGACCACCAGCACGGTCGTTCCCTCGTGGAACAGAACGGCGAGCGGCAGCGGCACTCCTTGAATCAGAACGGCGAGAACGAGCAGGGAAACACCGAGAAGCGACAGCGTGACATTCTGCAGAGCGACGAGGCGGGCGCGTCGGGCAAGGCGCAGGGCCTCCGGAACGGCGGACAGCCGATCCTCCATCACCACCATGTCCGCGCTGTCCAGAGCGACATCGCTGCCGATGCCGCCGAGGGTGATACCGACCGAGGCGGCGGCGAGGGCCGGTGCGTCGTTGACGCCGTCGCCGATCATCGCGACCGTCCGGCCCGCAGCGATCCGCTCCCGAATCCATCCCGCCTTATCCTCCGGTTGCTGATCGGAACGGACGGCGGAAAGAAGCGGCAGTCGACGACGCAGCGCGGTCCCGGCCGCCGCATGGTCGCCGGTGAGCAGGACCAGTTCGCGAACCCCGTACGCCTCGCTCAACTGCTGTAGCGTCGCCGACGCGTCCGTTCGTACGGTGTCTTCCAGGGTAATCAACCCGAGGACTTCGTCCGAGGAAACGCCGACGACACTGCGACCGGAAGATCGGGCGTTCGCCACCCGCCGCGCGATCTCGACCGAAATCTCCTCCCCGAAGACCCACTCCGGCCGTCCGACACGAACCGATCGCCCATCGACCGCAGCGACGACACCACGTCCGGGAAGCGACTGGCACTCCGGCGTTTCGGCTGACGGGAACCCCTTCTCCCCGGCGGCGCGTACCAGGGCGCGAGCCAGCGGGTGAGGAATCGCCGCTTCGGCCGCCGCCGCGACCTGCAGAAGACCGTCGGCATCGCCATCGGAAGCCCATATCTCCACCACGCTCGGTTGTCCGGTCGTCAGCGTGCCCGTTTTGTCGAAGGCGACGGTATCGATCCGCGCCAGCGTTTCCAGTACCGAGCCGCTTCGGATGAGCAGTCCGCGACGCCCGCCCGCCGCCAGGGCGGACAGGATCGCCGCCGGTGACGACAGTACCAGGGCGCAGGGGGACGCCGCGACCAGTAATGTCAGGCCGAGGTAGATCGCGTGCGGTATCTGCGCCCGATGGAACGCCCATTCGTAAAGGAATACCAGCACGCCGCCGACCAGTACCAGCGGGGCGTAGTACCGTCCGACCCGGTCCGCAAGACGTTCGGAGGAGGCGAGCGATTTCTCCTCCTGCGCCTGCTCCGTCAGACGAATCACCCGTTCGAGCGAGGAATCGGCGCAGACGGCGGTCGCCCGGACCGTCAGGATTCCGTCGAGGTTCAGCGTTCCGCTCAGGACCCGGTCGCCGACCGCGCGAACGACCGGTTCGGCTTCCCCGGTCATGACCGACTGATCGACCGAGGAAAGCCCGGCGACGACGACTCCGTCGAGCGGAAACGCCTCCGCCGGATGCACGACGAAAAGATCACCTTTTTCCAGGCTTTCGACCGGAACCGGAGCGCCGTCCTCGCGCCTTGCCAGGGTGGGGCGCATGCCGACCAGCCGTCGAATGGCATCCCGGGTACGGCCCATCGCATAGGTTTCCAGCGCGCCGGACAGAGCGAACAGGAACAGAAGCGCGGCGCCCTCGCCGGGTCGCCCGATCGCCGCCGCTCCGATCGCCGCCGTCAGCATCAGGACATGGACGTCCGGCTGGCCCCGGCGAAGCGCGTTGACCGCGTCCGAAATCGCCGGTAACCCTCCGGCGACCATCGCCAGGACATGGACGACAAAGGAGAACTCCGGAAACGGACGGAGAAGATACCCCCCGAGCAGACCGGCTCCGGCCAGCAGGGCGGCCAGGGCGTCAGGAGCCAGGGCGCGCGGACGGAGCGGGGCGATGCGGGAGCGGGCATCGGGCGATGCGATCGGCGACGAAAGGGGGGGTGCCCCGGTGAGCGTGTTCCACATGATCCGCGTTACCTCACTTTGCCGACGTCATAAAGCCGAAAGCCCCACGGAACCGGGTCAGCATGGCGGCTGATATCCAGTCCCGTGGGGCTTCAGGAAGCGTCCACTGCCTCATAATCGGAGGCCCGGCTGCATCACGGAACCCTCCGTGACCGCCTGTTCTGTTTTCTCTATCGATATTACTCTACCACCGTGGCGGGCGGATGCCAGTCCGGGCGGCCAAATCCGTCGTTCGGAGGAGGCGTCGGGCGGTCATTCGCTTTCACGGATACGGTCCTTGCATTCTTCCACGCGCGTCGGCGGGACGACGACACCCGCGGCCCCGGCGGCCACGACCTCGGCGAACCCGGTCAGGGAATCATCGAAAGGATTGTCGAACAGAGCATAGACCGGCGGGATCGCGAACAGAACCTCCGGCGTCAGGTCGGCGACGATCTCCGAGCCGAAGTAGAGTTGATCGAACGCGTCGATCTCGTGGGAGTGTCGGTCCGGGGAGAGCGCGGCCAGACCGAACGGGGCGGCGGGTCGATCGGCGTTCCGCTCCTGTTCGACGACCTTCTCCAGTTCGTAGCGAACATCCGCCGGAGGCAGCGGTAGCTCGGACGGGTGCAGGGCGATGCTGAGCAGGGAGACGGCCGCCATCCGGGCAAGGACGACCGGCGCGAACATTTCCGCGGTGAGAGAAAGGGTAATCGCCCCGCCGCCGAACCGTTCCGCGAGCCGGAGCAGGTCGGGGAGCGGGTCGCCGCCGTGTTCGTTGGCGAGCGCCGCGAGCGCTTCCGCGCCGGCGGTGACGAAGAGTGCGTCCGCTCCGGCCAGTAGCGCGGCGTCGATATCGGCATTGTCACGGATGAGCGCCTGAACCTGGACTGCGCGTCCGCCCTGAGTGATGGCAATCACGCTTTCGACACCCAGCCGGAAGCGGGCGCGATGGGTCTGCCGCTGCAGCGCCGCCACTTCCCGTGCCTCCGGTTCCACCAGCACCCGTCCGCGCGCCGGGTCCAGCAGGACCAGGCAACCTTCCGTGATCCGTTCCCGGGCGCCGGTCACGCCGGAAACAACCGGGACCGGCGTCGTCAGACCGGGCGGTATCTCCTGCTCGGAGACGACGCCGACGAGGCGGACGCCGTCGGGCATCGGGAGGAGGAGGGCGGCCGGACCGCTCCGGGCGACGAGGATCACCTCCCGCCAGGAATCGTCACTGAAGCGGGCGGCGCGGGCGGCATCGGCCAGCAGATCGGGGTCGAGCGTCAACCGACCCTCCGTCTCGCCCAGAATCGTCGCCACCGCGACCAGACCACGTGTTCCATGACCGCGCCCGCGCAGGTGCGCCGGCGTATGGAGACGACGGCCCGGTCGCTCCGGCAGGGGAACGATCGGGGGTCTCATCGGGGCGGGACTCCTTCCGGGCGTTCCGGCGAGGGGGTGGCGGCGGGCGGCGAAGACGGCGGAAGGTTTCCTGGGGGAGCGCCCTCCTCCCGTTCGATCTCCTCCTCGTCCACCGGATACTGACCGCTCAACTGCTCGGTCAGGAAACGCTCCTTGCCCTTCGTGTAGTAGATCGTCGCCTTCGGCGTTTTGCCGCGTTCGCCGTTGGTCCGAACGTACAGGACATTTCCCTCGAGGAGGATCATCTCCTTCCGGCCATCGTAGACGGCCCGGTCGGCGGTCACGGTCATATCCTTCTGTTTGATCGTCAGACGTTCGGACGCCAGCGCGATCCGGGTGCGCCAGTTATAATCCACTTTCTGGCAGGTCAGCGTCACGGGGGAGTCAAACCGGCGCTGTGACGCGTCCGACGGGGCGTTTTGGTTCTCTTCCCGAGGACGGGCGACCATTACGACGTCCCCCCGGATTTTCGCTTCCTTGGTTTTGTAGAAGGCGGTTCCGGTATTCCCGGTGACGGTGTTGTACTCATCCTCGAGTTTGAGTTTGCCGGGGGAGGCGGCGATCTGTGTCCTCTCGTTGAAGGTGGCCAGGTCGGTCGTCAGGCGGGAATCGTCGTCCTTGAGTCCGAAGTCGATCAGTTCCTTCGTCCTGACATCCGGCGGAAGGGACTTGCGGGTGAAGAGAAAGACGGCGTTGCCCCGGCAGGTATTGATCGCCCCCTGCGGCGTCTCCTCGCGTGCGCCCTGTCGGAAACCGAACCAGACGCGTCCTTTCGGGCGTGCGGCGGACGGTGGGGCCGGCGCGGTCGGGCGTGCCGCCGGCTGCGCGGGCAGGCGACGGATACCGACAATCGAGAGCGCGGCGATACCGGCAAGGGCGACGGCGGGGGCGATTTTCACGGCTCTCATGGCGCGATCCTTTCGACGGGTTCGTTGGGCAACACTCCTTCTTCGTTTACGGGGAGCGACGCCGTGAAGTTTCTGAGCGTCAGTTTGCGCGTTTTGAGATCGACCGTCAACCCGTCGGCGCGGGCGAACCGCGACCCCTGGAAGGCTCGAACGGGTTTGGGGCAGAGAACGTTCCGGTCGCCCACATTCCAGACGATCGAGTCGGTCTCGATCCTTATCTCCTCAGGAAATTGCGGGGAGGTCGGGCGCAAACGCAGGCGAACTCCGCCGGAGGCGACGAGCCGTTTGAGCGTGTCGGAATAGTGAGCGGACGCCGCTTCCACGGTCGCGCGCCGCGTCTCCTCCCCGGAGAAATCCGCGCGGATATGGCCGTCGAAATCGATCTCCCGGCTGTCGCGTGTGGAGTCCATGCGATCCGCTCGAAGATGCCAGGCCGGTCGTCCGTCCTTGCGTCCGGTGATGGTCAGTCCGGAAAGACGGAGGTGGACATTGGGAGGCAGGTCGGGGGTTCCTCCGCCGGTAATCAGCGGGGAGCGCGGCGATTCCCGGACGAACCGCACCGCCAGGTACGTTCCGGCGATCAGCAGGAGAACGAGAAAGGCGGAGACCCAGCGCATCGGCGGAGGAGAGGGACGGGGTCGGGGATTCGCTTTCCCGAGCCTCCGTCCCGGGGGTGTCAGATGCGCGGCGGCGGCGGCGGGCCGGCTTCGGAGTACATCAGGATATCCCCGACCGAGTAGTTCTGATCGACGGTCAGGGTGGGAACCGAAACTCCCTCGCTGCGAAGATCGAACGGCTGTCCGCCGACGACGCCCGTGCCGTAGAAGTTGATGGAGGTCGGCGGCTGGATCGTCAGGTTGGTCGTCCCCTGTCCGGCGGCGACCGAAAGGGTGAAGGTCCCATCGGCTCCGGTGATGACGGACCGGCCCTGGAGGGTGACGGTCGCGCCGACGACCGGCGCGCTGTCGCTGTAGAAGTCGACGAGCCGTCCGACGACCCGGGCTGCCTGGTTGCCGCTCGGCTGACCCGGTCCGGACGAACTGCTCCCGCCGCAGCCGGCGCTCATCAGGACGGGAATAAACACCAGTAACGTGGCCAAGAGCCACCGGACGCCGCGCAGAAGTCCGCGCGCGGATTTCGCCGCCATCGGGGAAAGAACCGGGGCGTCTCCCTGTGGCTGTCTGCCGAACATCATCTCATATCCTCCTCGGTTGCATCCGCTCCCTTCCGTCAGGGGAAGGAAAAAAGACGGTAGGAACCGTCGAAACGCGACAATTATACACAAAGCAAGCCTTCGACCGCAAGACGGCGGGGCCACGCACGCTCATCCTCCCATGCCGGCGGCAAGCGATGGTCCGGATGGGGCAAAGGTGACAAAGCCGCCCTTGATGCGGTAATATTCACCCGATGAGAGCCTTTTTCCTCCGGCCCGTTTCGGGATTTGTGCTTGCTGTCGTTGCGACCCTGTCCCCGGCGTTCTCCTTCATATCCGCTGCCGCGCCCGCCGCCGGTCAGCCGCCGGCTCCGCCCGCCGATGTCGCCAAAGTCCTGTCCGACATCGCGGACCTGGACCTGCTGAAGGCGTTGGCACCTCTGAAACTCACGTCGGAGCAGATCGGCAAGATCAAGACTCCCCTGAAGGAGATCGCGACCGAGAACGCCGCCCGACGGAAAGCCGATTACGAAGTGCTCCGGGCGCTGGCCGCCGACCTGAGCCGTGCGCGGGAGGAGGCTCTGGCGGGCGGAACCGTCTCCACGGAGACGGAAAACAAGGTGATGAAGACCTTCAACGCCGCCGAAGACCGCCTGATCAAAGTGCGCGAGGACGCCGTCAATCGCGTTTTCGCGGCGGTGAAGGAGAGCCTGACCGCCGATCAGAAGGACGAAGTCGAACGGCAGGTCGGGAAAATGCTGGGCGGCAAGCGATTGATCCCCAAGGAGTATCGGAACGATCCCCGAAAGGCGCCCAAGGAGGCGGTACAGGCACTGGCCCTGCGAATGTACGTCGAACGTATCCTGATCGCCGACCGGACGCTCGATCTGCTGGAAGCGATGAAGCCGAACACGACCGGGGAAACGAAAGCGGGAAACGAGGGAGGTTGATCGAGAGCGGACAGGAAAACGCACGTCCTGTGTCGAACTCCGAAAGGTCGTTTTCCATACCTTTATCGTCCGCAGGAGCAGACCGCACATGATGACCGACGCCGCTCTGGCCTTTTTACAGCGTCTTCTGGAGACGCCCTCCCCGTCCGGATTCGAGGAACCGAATGCCACGAACTTCCGCGAGTATGTCACCCCGTTTGCCGACTCCGTGACCACCGATGCGATGGGCAACGTGATCGCCGCCGTGAACCCGAAGGGAAGTCCGCGCATCATGCTTGCCGGACACATGGATGAGATCGGGTTCCTGATCGTTCACATCTCCGACGAAGGAATGTGCTACTTCCGGGGGATCGGCGGCCACGATAACGCCGTCATCGTCGGGCAGCGCGTGACGATCCACACGTCGCGCGGGCCGATCGAAGGGGTGATCGGGAAAAAGCCGATCCATCTCCTGACCTCGGAGGAGCGTGGCAAAGCCGTCGAGATGCAGGATCTCTGGGTGGATATCGGGGCGACCGGCGGCAAGGACGAGGTGGCCGCGGCGGGGGTGCGGGTCGGCGACCCGGTCACCTATAATGTCGGATTCACCCGTCTGCAGGGCGACCGCGTGACGGCGCGGGCGATCGACAACCGGGTGGGCGCGTGGACCGTCGCCGAAGCCCTGCGCCGGGTCAAGGAGAGGAATCCCCGGGCGGCCGTTTTCGCCGTCGCTACCGTGCAGGAGGAGATCGGATTGCGCGGCGCGCACACCAGCGCGTTCGGTATCGCGCCACAGATCGGAATCGCGGTCGACGTCACCTTCGCCACGGATTTCCCCTCGATGGACAAACGCAAGGTCGGAGAGATCAAGTTGGCGCAGGGACCGACCATTCTGCGCGGGGCGAACGCCTCCCGAAAACTGAGCGACCGGATGATCGCGGTCGCCGAGGAATCCCGGATTCCCTTCCAGCTGGAAGCGACGCCCGGCGGCACCGGCACCGATGCGAACGCCATGCAGATTTCGCGGGACGGAATGACCACCGGACTGCTCGGAATCCCGCTCCGGTACATGCATACCCCCTGCGAGATCATTTCGCTGACGGACGCCGATCACTGCGCCGAACTGATGGCCAATATCTGCCTGGCGATCGGCCCTGAGGATGACTGGACCCCGTAAGGCGTTTCCGGAAATCCTCCGGCTTTTCCGGGACGGGAAACCGACGGACCGGGGATATGTCGTCCTTTCCGCCATACTCCTCGCGCTCTGTTTCTTCCCGTCCCCTCTATGGGATGCCGTTCGCCCCGCCCTCGCCTGGGTTGCGCTCGCCCCGCTGTACCTCGTTCTGCGGAACCTTCCCGGCGACCTCCGGCCCCGTCTGCGCTCCGCCGCCGGATCGGGTTATCTCTTCGGCCTTCTGCTGCATCTGGTCGGGGCGTACTGGCTGACCAACCTCGTTCCGGAGTGGCCGCTGGCGGTTCTGCCGTACGCCTCGGTGGCGGTGATCGAGGCCCTGTGGTTCGCCCTTTTCGCCCTGGGATTTTCCGTCGCCGGCCCGCGGGGTCCGGCGGCGCCGTGGCTGTTCGCCGCTCTCTGGACCGTCTTCGAATGGCTGCGAACGCTGGGCGCATACGCGTTCCCCTGGTTCCCGCTGGCGGCGACGCAGGTTCCGTGGACACCGATGCTGGCGATCTGTTCGGTGACCGGACAGTGGGGGCTTTCCTTTGCTCTGGCGCTGACGGGCGCATGGGTCGGGGAGCGGATCGCGGAGGGGAAACGGGACGCCCGGGGCTGGCCGGTCATCGGAACCGTACCCGCCGCCCTGGCGATCGGTGGCGCGGTCGCGCTGTCGAACACGCCGGGAGCGATCGGAACTGCGACCGTCGCCGTCGCTCAGGCGTCGTACGGGGGCATCTATCCCGAGGAATCGCTCAAAGCCTATCTCGAACTGGCGCGGGAAGCGGTGGCCGCCAACGGAAGGCCGCTCGATCTGGTCGTCATGCCCGAATCGACCTTCTGGGATGAACTTCTGCGCCGATCCGACGCCTGGCCCGCCGTTTCCGGGACCGCCGCCACGCTGCAAACGTCGATCCTGCTCGGGACCGAGGAAACCGAAGGAAAGCGCCGGTTCAATGTGGGGATGCTTGTCGGCAGGCAGGGAGATTATGTGGCCTCCGCTCGAAAAATCAAGATCGTTCCGCTCGGGGAGTTCTTTCCGTTCCGGGAGGTTCTGGGGCCGATCTACGCGCAGTTCCCGACCGGTAACAACGACCTGACACCGGGGGACCGACCGGGCGTGCTCCGCTTACCGGACAGCGACGTCGTCGCCGGAACCCTGATCTGCTATGAAAGCGCGTTCGGCTGGCGGGCGCGGCAGGAAGCGCTGGCCGGAGCGGTTCTGCTGACGGTCATCACGAACGATGCCTGGTTCGGCAATTCGGCGGGACCGCTGCAGCACGCCGACCTCGCCTCTTTGCGGGCCGCCGAGACGGGTCGGGCGGTCGCCCGAGCGGCGACCTCGGGCGAATCCCGCCTGATCGATCCCGCCGGGCGTGTTCTTGCCACGATCCCGCTGCTCGAACGCGGAACGCAGACGGCGACGCTCCCGCTCCGGAACGATCGCACGCTCTATGTACGGTTCGGCGACTGGTTTCTCGCCGTCTGCATTTCGCTACTGATCTATGCCGCGTACCGCAATCGCCAGAGCCACTGACGGTAGAGGCGGAAGGCACGACGGCCGATCCAGGCCGGGACGATATGAAGCGCCAGCAGGAACAGAGCGGTAAACATCAGACCCGGATAGGTGAGCGTTTTCTGAGCGGCGACGATATTCCAGCGTAGCGGGTAGGCTTCAGCCCGGTCGAAATATCGAACCAGAGCCTCCTCCCGCTCCAGACTCTTTTCCTGAAGCCGGAGCCATGCCGGACCGCCATCGGTCCAGTAGACCCGCGCCGCTTCGACCGCATTCGACGAGTTGAGCGTTCTCATCCGCGTTCGTCGCAGATTGTCCGTTGTACGGGCCTCGTGCGCATGGAAAGACTCCCCCGGACGAGGGGAAATATCGACCCACGGACGAAAGGCGCTTATTTTGATCCCCTGGATTCTTCCGTTTTTGACCGGTTCCCGGTTTGGGACGATGACCCTCCCTTCATATCGTAGCGACGCCGGGACGTCCGCCAGCGTGATCTCTCCCGGCCGGTGTGTCCGGTAGAAACGAATG
Organism: Capsulimonadales bacterium; assembly: GCA_033762295.1. Lineage (GTDB taxonomy): Bacteria > Armatimonadota > Armatimonadia > Armatimonadales > Armatimonadaceae > JANRLW01. Next base: position 7,053 of record JANRLW010000125.1, on the reverse strand, counting down.
CCCTCACGCAGACGCATCGTTTCATCCCTCAGGAGTTCGCGCCTGCTCTCGGCCAGCAGGCGACGGTCGCGAATATCCCGGCGCGGAGTCATCTCCGTTTGCGACGGCGGGGCTTTCAGCCAGTGCGGGGCGATCGTATGGAAACCGTCGTAGACCGCGGGTACGAGCAGGAGGATCGTGGCCAGGGAACCGAAGGCACGCCGGCGCATCCGCAATCCCAGGAACGAACCGACGGCGAGGATCGTGGCGGACAGTAAGAAAAGCCAGCCGATCCGATTATCCCCCCGACCAACCTCCTCGACGCCCCGCTTGCAGCTGAGGAACACGAAGAGGGCGATAAAGAGAGCGGTCGTGACGAAGGACACGTATTGTGCCAGCCGACTGCGACGCGTCTCGTAGGCCGTATCGGCCAGTTTTCGGACCAGTGCGCGCGGATTATCGAAACCGGAAACCGCCTCTTTTTCGGCAGGGAACCGGGCGATTCCGTCACCGGTGAGCGCATCCGCCTTTTCGTTCAGGTGCCCCGCGACTTCGACGACGATCGCCTCGGCGCGTCCGGCATCCAGACGGCAGTGGGCTTCGTGCCGCAGCTCCTGAACGTATCGCTCGATCGGACCGACCGACTCCTCCGGCGTTTTATAGACCGGAACTTCCAATGGACGACGGGAATGGGTGTAGGACGATTCCTCCGGTTGGAAACGCAGACCGTTAGCCATTTCGCACCTCCCTGGTCGGAAAAAGCAGAGCGTTCACCGAGGCGGTGAACCTTGCCCAGTTCGCCTGTTTGGCGGCAAGGGCGCGTCTGCCTTCGTCGGTCAGGCGGTAGACCTTGCGTGCCGGTTTCCCTTCCTGCGGAATCCAGTCCGCGGTGATTCGCCCCTCGGCCTCCAGACGATGCAATACCGGGTAGAGCTGGCTTTCCTTTACCCGAATCGCATCGCCCTGCGAACTCTGATTGATCCGACGGCTGATTTCGTATCCGTGCAGAGCATCCTGTTGAAGAACGCCCAGAATCAGCGCATCCAGGTCGCCGCGAAAGTCCATGAAATACCTCCGCGATAATTATATATAAAGTTTTTATATATGGCAAGGCCGACTATAGATGTCGAATGCGGAGGCGCGCCGACAGTTCCGCCACCGAAAGGTCGGGGGGAGCGCCCGAAATCTCGATCGTTCGTTCCTGTCCCGGCGCGAGATGGAAGAAGTTGTCCGACAGTTTCGGCTGGCGTTCCAAGCCCTCGAAGCGCAGATGGACGTAACCGGCGAATCGGGCGGCGGAGAGGGACAGGACGCAGAGCGCCCGAGACGGCATTGCCATACGCCAGCGAAGGCCGGGATCGGGCAGGGAAAGGTTCTTCGGTTCTCCGAGCATTCCGAAATTCTCGCCGAGGAGTTCGCCGTTCTTCCCGGTCAGGGTGGCATGGACGAACGCATCCGTGCGCGACGGCGTGGAAATCGTCGCCAGGACGCCGGACGCGACGTTCGCGCCGACCGTGACCTCCGCCCGTTCCCGAGCCAACTCCTCGCCGGCGAAGGTTTGCAGGCGAACTTCCAGCGTACCGGATACGGGGTCGAGCGTGTCATTGACAAGGTGGGCATGAACCGCGTCGCCTTCCCGGAAAAGGGAGACGAGCACGGGCGCATAGAACCGTTTGCAGGCGTAGTAGGCCGCCTTCGGTTCACCGAGCGAGTCGATCACCGCCCAGGAATGCGTCTGCCAGCAGTCGTTCCATTGCCAGAAGAGGGTGCCCCAGCAACGTCCCTTCATCCTTCGGTAGTGCTCGACGCCGAACTTGAGGGCGTCGGCCTGGTTGCACTGTCCGTAATAGATCAGATCCTCGAAGGTCGCGGGATCGGGGTAGTGTCGGGTGATGAAGCCGAGGTAGGTTTCGTACCCCTTGCGCGTCTTATCGTGCCAGATCGAGACGGGGGAGCGGACGGTTTTGTCTTCCGGGGCCATGCACGAGTCCCAGGCGGTCATGCCCGCCGGGGCGGCGAATCCGAACTCGGACGAAAACCGGGTCGTGCTTTCGGCATAGTGAATCCAGTCACCGGTGCTATCGGGCTTTTTCGAGTGCCAGACGTTCCAGTAGTGGCTGTCGCCGTAGTCCTCGGAGGTGCAGTTCTCGCCGCCGTAGGGGGAGTTGGGCCAGTAGGGCGTGTTCGGATCGTGCTCGGCCAGTACCTCCGGAAGCACCTGATGGATGGTCGTGTCGCCATAGAACCTTTTCGCCTGCGTCGCGCCCGCCCATCGTCCCTGTGCCAGTTCAAGGTTTTCGTTCCCTCCGCACCAGAGCGCGAGGCAGGGGTGATTCCGAATCCGCTTCACGGCGGCGATCGCCTCTTTGCGCACTTCCTCATTGAACTCGGGCAGATCATCCGGGTACATCGAGCAGGCGAAGGGGAAATCCTGCCAGACGAGAATGCCGAGTACATCGCAGAGATCGTAGAAGTCCTCGGTTTCGTAGTACCCGCCGCCCCAGACACGGAGCATATTGAACCCGGCATCTTTTGCCTGTTGGATTCGTTCGCGAAGTTGCTCTTTCGTGATGATTGCCGGGAAGGAGTGATCGGGAATCCAGTTCGCGCCCTTAATAAACGTATCGACGCCGTTGACCCGAAACTTGAATCCCTCGCCCTTTCCGTCCGCATCCGGCTCCCGGATCAGTTCGATCGTTCGGTAGGCGATCCGGGCCTTGACCTGCGAACCGGCACTCCCCCGGTCAGCCTCCGCCGTTGCCGGTTCGACGCTAAGGCGGAGCGTATCCATCGGCTGATAGCGGTATTCGGAGTTCAGGGACCATCGTGCCACGCGGGCGAAGGGAAGAACCAGCGTACGGCGTACGATTTGCATCGTTTCCGTGCCGATCGGGGTGACGTCGATCGTTTTTTCGTTTCCGGTTTCCCCGAGCGCGGGTTGGAAAACGGACCGCAGGCGGAGCGGGGTAACGGGGTCGTAGCGGGTAATTTCGGCGATCACGGTCAGCGGGATCATGTCACCCTCGGGCGTCCCCCATTCGTACCGCCAGCCGGTGATTTCGGCGACGGGAACGGTGATCAGTTCGACTTTCTGCCAGATGCCGCAGGAGACCAGTTCGCTTCCCCAGTCCCAGCCGAACATATACTGGGCCTTACGGACGAAGGCGCGCGGGCCGAAGTTGAAGTAGCTCATCGAACCCCGGTCGCTCGTGCCGTCGCCAAGGTAGGCTTCGGCACGTTCTCGACCGACACGGAGCGCGGAATCGAACTCGACACGCAGTTCGTTGTCGCCCTCGCGCAGGAGGTCGGTCACATCGAAACGATGGGGGATAAAGAAGTTCTCCGCTTCGCCGACTTTGACGCCGTTGAGAAAGACCCGGCAGATCGTATCCTGACCGTGAAAATGAAGGAAATGCTTGCCGTACTCGCCACGGGATGCAAGACGCTCCGCGCTGACATTGATCGTGGTCCGGTAGGTCCAATCTGCCTCATCGACCCATTGACAGGCACGTTCCTGCATCCGATAGAACGGGTCGCCGATCACGCCGTTACGCATCAAATCGAGATGTACGTGACCGGGAATCTGCGCGGGCAGCCAGAGCTTTTCGCCCCCCTGCGGAAAGAAGAAATCCCGGCGAGCGGGAAGACGTTCGGCGAACTCCCAGCCGGAGTCAATCAAAGTCGTAATATTTTGCATAGGGCGGATCGGCGGCGGCAGTTGTTTTTGGGCGAACAAGGAATGTTTCCGCAACCAGAATGCAGATTATCACGAAAGCAAAACGGTTTCTCCGAAGCCATCGACTTACCGAAGATGATATGGACCTGCCGAAAAAGCATGGCTACTACAGTCGCCCCCTACGGGTCAAAACTGAATGGTAATTGGCCTAACCGGAGCTTCCAGGCTGCCCTGCACGTTTGATACACTCGATTCATATCCACGGCCTGAGATGTCGGTCGCAAACGTGCCGGCCTTTCGGCGACCGTGAGGTGACAAGCTATGAACTCGAACAATCTTCAATGCGCACAGGTAGCGCCGATCCGACGAGTCCTGGCGGCGTCTCATGCAGGCCTTTCCGTAATGGTCTTGGGCCTCGCGAGTGCCGTTCCGGCCAAAGCGCAAGAGGCACCCATCCCCCCGGATACTCCGAAGGTACAACAGGAACGCGAAAACGACAGTAACGCCGCGCAGGGTGCGTTGTCCAAAAAGTGGGTCGTTGAAGTTACTCCCTACGTGTGGGCCACAGGAATCAGCGGATCTCTTCGGCCGTTTGCGGGGGGGCGGACCATCGAGTTCGATGAGTCGTTCTCGGACGTGCTTGAAGACCTCGACAGCGCTTTCTTTCTGGCCGCCTCCGCTCGAAGGGGTCGCCTCATGTTCGTCGGCGACTTCAGCTTCGTGGATCTGTCCCAGGAAGGGGTCGTCCCGCCAAACGTCAAGGCGCGCGGGAGCCTGCGGCAAATCTCGTTGACCCTTGCCGCCGGATACCAGGCCGTCGCCCACCGAAAAATGACTGTCGACGTGCTCTTAGGGTTCCGGTCCTGGGTTCTCAAGCCTGGTGTGGAAGCGGAGGCAGGCGGTATCGATGTTTCTCGGGAAAAGCGCTTTACGGACATCGTAATCGGTACCCGCCGCAACTTCCACATTTCGGACGACTGGTCGTTCCTTCTCTATGGGGACGTCGGTATTTTTCGAGCCGGATCGCATGCGACCAACCAGATTGTCGGCACAGTCAGTTACCGGGCGCGCCGTGACTTCTTCCTCTCACTTGGCTATCGCCAGTTAAAGGTGGACTACCGCCAGGACGGCACCCGAGTTGACGCGCGGCTTTCGGGACCGCTGATCGGAGCGACGTGGCGGTTTAAATAGTTAGCTAACGCCTGGTTGACCGTCGGATCGTCGAGGAGCAGCCCATGGTCCATGCCAATATCCCTGGGTGAAGCTGTGTGAGCAACATGAACCGGAGTCGTTGAACTTTTCGTCCAACGTTGCCTGGGCACCCAACCTGCGATACTATTCGCGTTGGACTGATGTCGTATGTTGCGAATGACTTACCCAGGGTTCGTGTTTCGTTTGCTCTCGAAAGAAGGCCACGACCCCACAAAGTTGCTTGCGAACACGGGATTGACGGAGGCAGTTTTCTCCGATCCGAAGTTCCTGACCGAGTTGCCGCCGCTTCGTCAGTTCTTTCTTAATGCAATCGAACAGACCGGTGAACCGCACCTCGGGGTCCGGCTTGCCCAGCGGTTCGAAGCCAGCTTCATTGGCCTGCCGGCCTACGCCGCAATGAACGCCGCGACTTTCAGGGACGCACTCGCAGTGCTGAACCGCTTCTTCTTCCTCGCCTTCCCGGCCATCGAGTTCACGTTCCCCGACAAGGACGCCGCAACTCAGCCCGGAGAATTCGCCATCCGGTTGCGGCCGAAACTCCCACTGGGAGACGTCTCATATTTTGCATCCGTCAGTGCCATCGTCGGATGCGATCACCTTTGCAGGTCCATCTTGCGCACCCCCAACCCGGTGTTGCGTGGTGAACTGAGCATCAGCAAGCCCGAAGGTTGGGCGAGAGTTCAAGGGGAAATCGGATTCCCCATCCGGTTCGAGGCTCCGGAGATCAGGCTATTCCTCGCGGACGGGATGCTGAACAGAGCTTTGCCCGGAGCAGATCCGCTCAATCATCCCCGCCTCCTGACGCTTTGCGAGATAGTTGCAGAGGGAGTGCAAGCGGAGGAAACTCTGGTAGGCAAAGTCGCCGCATTCCTGCAAGAAGGGCAAAACCTCACCCTGTCGATCTCGCAAGTTGCCGCAGCTCTTGGCTACTCCGAACGAAGTCTGCGCCGGCACCTGGAGAACTCGGGCACGACGTTCCGACAACTGACAAACGAGATTCGCGAACGACGGGCGCGAGGCATGCTCGCGAACCCCGCCATACCGATTCAGACCATCGCTCACGACCTGGGTTTTGCCACACCGTCGAACTTCACCAGGAGTTTCAAACGGTGGACCGGCACGTCACCTTCGACCTTTCGCCTGACCGAAAACGAATCGGACGCTACTGGCCAAAACTGAATAGGAATTGGCCTAACCGGAGCTTCCAGGCCACCCCGCACGTTTGATATATTCCATTCGGATCCACAGGCCATACCCACGGGCCGGGCCGGAAAACGCCCGTTGCTCGGAACCGCCTTGCCGGACGGTTGTGAAGTACCCCCTGGACGGTTGTGAATTACCCCCTGCCGAGGCCATTGCCGCTCCCGGGCGGTTGGAAGAGCGGTTCGGTGCGGACGGGTGTGTGCCTGTTGCGAGCGCCGGCGAAGACAAACTGGCGGCGACCTGGACAATCAAGGTCAGGTGTTTTAAGCAAAGGTGAAATTACTATGCTGAAGCTGAATAAAAAACTGGTATATGCTCTGGGCACCGTAGTCGGTATGGTAGTTGTCTCCGCCGTCGCACTACCCTACATCCTCAAGTCGCGTGGTTTTCATCCTGATTACGACGGAGAAAAATTCGATTTGAAGGGAAAGAAAGCCCTTATCGTATCAACGAGTCACAAGGTGTTGAACAAGCCGGGTGAAACTACAGGACCATTGACGGGTGTCTTCGCATCCGAGATGACGATTCCCTACTACGAATTCTTTGATGCGAATATGGAGGTCGATGTTGCCAGCATCAAAGGGGGGGAAGTTCCTATCGACCCGCAGTCTTTCTACTATTTTCTAGCATCCAAGGAAGACAGGCGGTTTGAGAAGGACGAAACCTTCCAGGCCAAAATAAAAAATTCCATCCCGATTGCTGATGTCGATATCAAGGAATACGATATCGTCTTTTTTGCAGGTGGATGGGGTGCTGCATACGATATGAATTCCGAAATCGTTGCCACTAAAGTATCCGATGCATACTATAACTCCGATGTGATTATGGGCAGTGTGTGCCATGGTGCCTTGGCATTTACAAATGCCAAGGATAAAAATGGCGAACCTTTGGTGAAGGGCAGACCCATGACCGGAGTTACGCAGAAGCAGCTCGCATCATTCGGGATTGAATTTACTCCTTACCATCCCGAACAGGAGCTAAAG
>JANRLW010000124.1:0-23390 GCA_033762295.1 Capsulimonadales bacterium | reverse complement strand
GTCGACGAACAGGAGAGCGTCTCCTTTTTTCAGGTAGGCCGGAACCGCGCCGGGCAGGGTGTCCATCCGGTCGCCTCGTTGATAGTTTCCGGCCAGTGGGTGCGGAAAGTTGGATTTGTGGGAGCCGGGAATAATCATCGTCGGTCCGTCGCCTTCGCCGATATCGGTCAACGCCAGAAGGATGTTGCACTGACCGCAGCGGAAGACGCCATTGGCGTAGTGGTACGCCCCCCGCAAGGCGCCCCGGTAGCCCCCGGAATGGACGGGATGGTGTCCGCCGCTCTTTCGGATCGAGGCGATCGCCTCATCGATGAAAAGTCCTTCAACGTAGGATTGCTGTTCTCCGCAGTAGCGTCGCAGGTAAGCGATCCAGGACGGATGGTCGATCAGTCGTTCGAACGGCTCGCCGGCCTCGACACAATTATGCAGTTCGAAGCCGGTATCGGCCGTGTAGTCCCGTCGTTGGGTGTTGCCCCACCATTCGCCGGGCTGCAGCGAAGGGAACGCGTCGAATGCGGCATTCAGTTCGTCGAGCAGTTCCGGTTCGGCGGCATTCTCAAGGATGAGGTAGCCGTTCAGATCAAAGAAGAAATCATCGACTTCGGTGGGCTGTCTGACGTCCATGTTTCAGGCTCTCCAGTATTGGGAATGCGGGTAACGGTAGGTTTCTTCCTCGCCCGGATCGGGTCCGTCGAACGGCGGGGTCGGTCGGTAATTAAACGGCGTCTCGTCGGCGGCGTACGGCATCGTCCGCCGGATGTTCAGGCATCGGCGGAGGACTCCCTGCTTGAGCGGAAGGTATTCCGGGGTATGGGGGCCGAGGTCGGATTCGATTTCGGCGGGCCGAAATTCGTAGTAGACAACCCGCCGCAATCCGCTCCGGGCCGCCGGCGAACCGTGAATCGTCAGAATGTTGTGGAAAATGACGTCGCCGGGCTGCATGGGAATGGGAACGGCATCCTCGGGAATGCGGAATTCGCCGTCTGCGTTGAGTTCACGGATGCGTTCGTCGGCGCGCTCCCCGGAGAGTCGGTGCGTTCCCGGGATTCCCCAGAGGCAGTTTGTGGCATCGGCTTCATCCAGGTAAAAGTCGACGTTGAAGATCGGTGCGATCTCCTCCCGCGTTCGGTCCGTGCCCGCATCCCGGTGCCAGGGAATCGCCACGCCCGCGCCAGGGCTTTTGAAGACACAGGCATCCCAGGTCGGAATGAAGTTCGGTCCCTGAAGACGTTCGACCGAGCGCAGGATGAACGGATGACCGAGCAGGGCTTTTCCCGCCGCCGTTTTGTCGATCACAAATTCGATACGGAATGGGACGCGCTCTCCGGTTTCCTCATGATTTCGATAAAAGAAATCCGGATCGCCGCCACCGGCCAGAGCCTGCTCGATCAGGGGACGGGTTTGCTCCCGCATCGCCTCCAGTTCCGCCGGAGCGAGGACATTGCGGACGACGAGAAGGCCGTTTTCGAGGAAGAACCGGATCTGATCGTCGGTGAGAACCTCCTGAACGGAGGCGTCGATCGACGGAAAGACGTTATCGGCGGCCCGGAACCGGTCCGGGTGGGGCAGGGAGAGCATGGTCATGATTGCGGTCCTCCGGAGGAGCGGATTTATAGTGGATTTCCGAAAATAAGCGAAATAATCCTTTCTCGGACCCGCTTTTTTGTCAGCGAAGCCACCGATAATGTAAAACGGCCAACGTCCTCGGAGAGATTGCGCCCCGGACAACCCCAGGGAGTACCATAGGATTGTCTGGCTGATTGTTTGACTTTTCGCCGGGCGAATGGCTATAATCACACGGCCCGTTGGATTTTCGCTAGGCGAGGGCCACAAGGAAAGGATCGCTCATGCCTCGTGCGCTCGTGACCGGCGGCGCGGGTTTTCTTGGCTCGCATCTTTGCGATCGCCTCCTCGCGGAAGGTTTCGATGTCGTCGCGTTTGACAACCTGATTACCGGGTCCGCGGACAACATCGCCCATCTGCTGGGAAATTCCCATTTTCGCTTCGTTCAGTACGATGTCACGGAGTATCTGTACCTGGACGGTCCTCTGGACATCGTTTATCATATGGCCTCTCCGGCCTCCCCGGTGGACTTTCCCACCAAGCCGATCCAGATTCTGAAGGTGAACGGGATCGGAACCCACCATGCGGTCGGACTGGCGCGCGCCAAGAACGCGCGTTTTCTGATGGCGTCGACGTCGGAGGTGTACGGCGATCCGCTGGTGCACCCGCAAAACGAGGAATACTGGGGGAATGTCAACCCGATCGGCGTCCGGGGCGTGTACGACGAAGCGAAACGCTATGCCGAGGCGGTCACCATGGCCTACCGTCGGTTTCATGGCGTCGACACCAAAATCGTCCGAATTTTCAATACCTACGGGCCGCGCATGCGCCTGAACGATGGGCGCGTCGTGCCGAACTTCGTCGGTCAGGCGTTGCGCGGCGACCCGATCACCGTGTACGGGGACGGAAAGCAGACGCGCTCCTTCTGTTATGTCTCCGACCTGATCGACGGGATCTTCAAACTCTCGATGAGCCGGGAAAGCGGCCCGATCAATATCGGCAATCCGATCGAACGGACGATGCTTGAGTTCGCCGAGGAGATCAAGCGCATTACCGCGTCGCAGTCCGAGATCGTTTTCCAGCCGTTGCCGACCGCCGACGATCCCAAGCAGCGACGCCCCGATATTTCCAAAGCCCGCGAACGGCTTGGCTGGGAACCGGTCGTTTCTCTGGAAGAGGGACTGGAACGAACGATTGCCTATTTCAAGGGGAAGATCGCGGAACAGGAACGGTAGTCCGTCGTTTCCGCGCGGAGAGGATGGTTTGCCTTTGACACGTCGCTGCGTGTTTTTCGTCGGGATGGCGTTATTGCCGCTCAGCCTGGTCAGCGGAGGGTGTCCCTCTCCGGATACGACGGGACCGTCCTCACCGCTCGCCTCGCCGGCGGCGACGCCCGATCCGAATGCCCTGCCCTCCGGAGGCAAGAAGATAAAGGCGGGTCTGGTGACCGACGTCGGAGGAATCGACGACAAGTCGTTCAACGCCTCCGCCTGGGAGGGGTTGAAAAAGGCCGAGTCGCAGCTCCAGGCCGAGATCAAGTTTACGGAATCGAAATCCAACGCCGATTACCTGAACAACCTCACCCGCTTCGCCGACAACGGATACGATGTCGTTTTCGCCGTCGGGTTTCTGATGCAGGACGCGATGAAATCGGCCGCCGCCCGATATCCCAATGTCAAGTTCGCTATCGTCGATGGCAACGCGCCGGACCTGCCCAACGCGATCTCGGCGAAGTTCCGCGAGGAGGAAGGCTGCTTCCTGGTCGGGGCGCTTGCCGGACTGGTAACGAAGAAGAATGTCGTCGGGTTCGTCGGCGGGATGGAGATGCCGCTGATCGAAAAATTCGAAGCGGCTTATGTGGCCGGAGTCAAAACGACAAACCCGAAAGCCTCGGTCAAGGTCGGGTACGCAGGACGGTTCGATGATCCGCAGAAGGGGCGCGAACTGGCCCTGTCGCAGATGGAGGCGGGCGCGGACATCATTTTCCATGCGTCGGGAAAGACCGGTCTTGGTGTGATCAAAGCGGTCCAGTCGAGTCCGGAAGGCAACTTCGCGATCGGTGTCGATCGGGACCAGGATGGAGAAGCGCCGGGACGCGTTCTCACCTCGATGGTCAAGCGGGTCGATGTGGCGGTTTACGATGTCTGCCAGGAGACGGCCGAAGGAAGTTTTCAAGCCGGAACGATCGAACTGGGACTGAAAGAGGGGGGCGTCGGCCTTTCGCCGATGACCCATACTCGGGACCGGGTTCCGAAAACGGCGATGGATCGGGTAGATGCGCTCAAACAGGCGATCATCGACGGCAAGATCAAGCCGCCAAAGTCAAGGAAGGAACTGGCGACGTTCAAACCTCCGGTCTGACGTTCGCGTCGGAAAACCGATGAGTATCCGTTTCGTACGCCGCATTGCGTTCGCGAGTCTGCTCTTTATTGCGATGGTCGTTCCCGCCTTCGCCGACCTCCCCCCGCTGCATTCTGCGGCGCGGGACGGGAGAATCGACGACGTACGGCGACTGGTCGCGGAAAACCCGAGCGGCATCGACGAACGGGACGAGGACGGGAACGGCGCGCTGCACTGGGCGGTTTCCACCGGTCAGACGGTCGTGACGGAATACCTTCTGGAATACGGAGCGAACCCGGACCTAGCCAAATCCGCGGTCGCCGCCCGGAACGGGCAGAGCGGCTGGACGCCGTTGCACCAGGCGGCCGCCGGTGGCTGGAACGATTGCCTGCGCATTCTGCTGCGTCACCGGCCCGACCTGCTGGCACGTGATCAGAACGACCAGACGCCGCTGCACACGGCGGTCTGGCACCATCGAACCGACACCGCCCGGCTCCTGATCGATGCGGGAACACCGGTCAATGTCCCCCGCCGCGACAAGGTGATTCCGCTCGAAATCGCCTCCTTTTTCGGTTATGCCGATACCGTTCGGATGCTGCTCGCCCGGGGAGCCGACCCGAACTGGCACGTCTATGAGGGCTACACCCCGTTGCATCAGGCGATCCGGAACGGTCATATCGAGGTGATGCGCCTTCTGGTCGAAGCCGGAGCCGATATCGAGGGGAAGAAGGACGACGGGCAGACCTCGCTCCATGTCGCGGCGGCGGCCGGACGCGTCCATGAAACCCGGTTCCTGCTGACGATGGGAGCCGACCCGGAGGCGCGGAGCGCGGACGGATCGACGCCGCTCGAACGGGCGAGGCGAACCGGGAAGGTGGGAACCGCCGCCGTTCTCGATACGTTCCTGAAGGCTCGCCGGGAACTGGCCATCCTCCGGGAGGCCCGGGCCTCGAATCGACGCGGCCTGCCGGCGCCGAATATCGTTCGCGAGCGGACGGTGTACCGCAACGACTTTCCGGACGAGATCGTCGGAGGCGAATGGACCGCGAACGAAGGGACGGAATTTCGTGGCGGCCTGATGACCACGGAGATTCCCCGCACCGGGAAACGATTCCTCGGGGAGTTCGGGAACCGGACGGTGCGGCTTTCGCTCCGACGGCTCCCACCGCACCGGCAGGTCACGGTCGTCCTGACGCTCCTGGTGGTGAACACCTGGGACGGTGGCGGAATCGTCGACGGGACCGGCCCGGATCTCTGGGAGGCGAATGTCGAGCGGGGGCCGATGCTCCTCCGGACGACGTTCGCCAATCCGCCTTCGGAGTGGGCGCGAACGCCGCTGCAGGCGTTTCCGGGCGAATATACGGAGGGCGGGCACCGGGGCGGTGAGGGAGCGTTACGACGAAACTTTTTGCATATCGGTTCGGAGGCGAACGATCCGGCGGGCAAACCGGACGCCGCCTATCGGCTGAAGTTCACCTTCGCTCATCAACAGCCGACGCTGGTATTGAACTTTCTAGCCCGCGGCCTGGAGGATATCGCCAACGAAAGCTGGGGAATCCGCGACATCGAGGTGCGGATCGATCAGCCGGTAAAACGTTCCTCCGAAGGTCCGAAACGCTGACCGGTTTCCGTTTACTCCTCCCCGTCCGCTTTCTGCGTTTTCCCGTCGAGCAGGCAGGCGATGTTCATATCGCCCATGATGTTGATGGCCGTCCGGCAACGGTCCAGGAACCAGTCGACGGTCAGTAGCAGGGCGATGTAGCGCGTGTCGAGGCCGACGGCGGTAAAGACCAGTGTCATGGTGACCAGTCCCGCTTCCGGAATTCCCGCCGCCCCGACGGACGCCATCACCGATGTCAGTACCACCAGGACCTGCTGGAAGAGGTTCAGTTCCTGGCCGACCATCTGGGAGATGAACAACGCCGAGGCCGCTTCGTATAAGGCGGTTCCGTCGTTGTTGAAGTTGGTGCCGACCAGTGCGCCCAGCCCGGCCGACCGGGCGCGCAGGCCAACCTTATTCTTCAGCCCTTCGTAGTTGACCGGCATCGTCGCGGTGGACGACGCGGTGGAAAAGGCGAGCAGCAGCGCGTCCCGGCCCCCTTGCAGCAAGCGCATCGGCGAGACCCAGGAACCGAAACGAACGCGGGTCAAGTAGTAGGTCGCCTGAAGCGCCAGACCCACCAGCACGGTCACGATAAAGTACCCGAGCGACAGGAACGGCTGAAAACCCTTCTGACCCACGGTGGAGGCGACAATTCCGAAAACACCGATCGGGACGATGGCGATGATCCAGTGCAGGATGGTCAGTACGGTGTCCATGGCGATGGCGACGACGTCCGAGACGGTTCGCAGCGGGCGGTCCCGGTTGCGGCGCAGGGCGATCCCGAATGCTAGAGCGATCAGAATGATGCCGATAACATTGTTCTCAACCAGGGGGCCTGCCAGGCTCTTCGGGACGTTGTCCAGAAAGGTAAGGAAGACGTCCTTTTTCGGGACCGGCGCGGGAACGCCGTAGGCTTCGAGCGCCCGTCCGACGTCCTGCCGGAACGGGTCGGACTCCTTATTGTAGAGCACCTGCCAGTTCGACGGTTTCGGGGTCGGTGTCAGATTGGCCAGTTTGCCCGGACGGATAACATTGGCGACGACCAATCCGATAATGATGGCGACAAGGGTATTGAGCCCCAGAAGAAAGGCGAGGCGGCCGGCCGTCCCTTTTTGAATGTCGGCGTGCATGATCGCCTGAACGACCGCGATCAGGATCAGGGGGGGAGCCAGCGCTCCGAGCATACGGAGGATCAGGTTCGCCGGAATTTCGAGGACCGCGGCGGAGGGACCAAGGAGGGTACCGACGATCAAACCCAGGATCAGTGCGCCGAGAATACGCAGGTAGAGCGGCGTGCGCGACCACCATCCGGAGGGGGGCCGTGTTTCGGGCGTCGTCTCTTCGTTCGTCAATGGAGCCTCCTCGGTAGTGCCATGCCGTTCGGACACCGGGGCGATGTCGTCGGTTGCGCGTTTAACCTTCTTCGACGGTTCCGAGCCTACCTCCTGCCGGGAACGGCGGTTTACTGTCGAAAACGACCTTGAGGCTACCTGGTTCACCGACCGTTCCCCGGTCATGAACCGCTTAACTACCGTGCGCATATCGTTGCAACGTCGGCCGGTTCCGTCGACCGGCAGGGTTAATTATTTCCGATAGTAAAATATATCGAAAACAAACACTATAACTTTGTTTCAAAAAGAACCTATTTTATTTTACATATATTTATGTATATGATATAGTTAATCCGGTCGGCAACGGCTGCCGTCCCTTCCGTCCCCCGGTGACGGTGCCGCTTTCGCGGTCGAGCGAAGCGGCTTTTTGTTTGTCCGATTCCGCAAAAGGTAAAAGGAAGGTACGTTAGGATGAAATCACCGAACCGTCAAGGCTTTACGCTCATCGAGTTGCTTGTTGTCATCGCCATTATCGCTATTCTGGCGGCGATCCTGTTCCCGGTTTTCGCTCAGGCGCGAGCCAAGGCGCGACAGGTATCGTGTCTGTCCAACATGAAGCAGATCGGTCTCTCGATGATGATGTACGCACAGGATTACGATGAGACGCTCTGCGCCTACCGGATCCGCAGCAGCGATGCGACGGTATGGCTGAACCCGTTCGCTCGGCTTGCGGACGGTACGCCCAATCCGAACGTGGGCAACAACGCGAAGCGGCCCCTGTTCTTCAACCAGGCGCTGAACCCGTACATCAAGAACAACGACATCTGGAAATGTCCGTCGAACCCGAACGCTTGGGTGAACGAGGATACCAACGGCGTGATGGGGAATAAGGGGTCCGGATTCCAGTCGTACGGCGGACAGAACTCCTACGCGGCCAACAACCATGTCATCCGCCCGGGCCTGGGCTTCCCGCTCGCCGGACTGGTCGCCCCGGCCGATACGATCGCGATGATCGATGCCTCCTACTACAACGCCCTGGAGCGGAACCCGTGCCGTCTGGCCGGCGAAGGCAGCTACGGCGTCGCCAACGGTCCGGAGGACCCGACCCAGAGCTCGTATCCGTTCTACTGGCAGAACCTCGGCAACTCCTACTTCGGATTTTCGGACCTGCCCAACCCGACCGATGCCCAGGCGATCGAACGCGGCAAGGCGCGGCATAACGGCCTGCTGAACATCGTCTGGCTGGACGGCCATGCCAAGGCGCTGGCCTACGACCGGGTTGTGAACGATACCCCGGCCCAGACCGATGCCAACGGCAACCCGTACACGAATTCCGTGTGGGACCCGTACAAGCAGGGCTGCCAGGTCGCTCAGTAATCCCGTACCGATCCGCAATCCTTCGAGAACCCGGCAGGCCCCCTGCCGGGTTCTCGATCATGCGGGTCATGCGGGGCGAATGCGGTGGCTCTCGATCGCGCGTTTGGCGGCGCGGACGGCGGGCGGGTCTTCGTCCGGCTGGTGGGTCCTTTCCCACTCCCGAAGGGCGGGAAGCTGCGCCTCGACCTTGCGGAACGCCCGCGCCATCCGTTCCATGGCCTCCGGATTCGGCGTTGTGAAGTTCCACGAAATCAACATGTCGCGTTCGATCTTCCGCTCGACGCCGGGCAATCGGATATCCCGGTAATCGACCCCGGATTGGGCGAGGTGACGCTGCCAGTAGACGGTCGGTCCGTCATACTCCTGCCAGATCAGCCGCAGCCACGTATAGATGGGCAACGGAACATACGGTCCGATGCCGACCCCTTCCGCTCGCAACGCCTGGAAGACCGAATCGCGTCGAACCCCCAGATTCAGGTTGAAGTTCAAGGGCAGAATGTGATATGAGGGCGCGGACCAGTCGGGATAGTTGGGCAGGCAGGCGAGGGTCACCCCTTCCATCGCTTGCCGGAAGTACGCGGCGTTCTCGCGGCGGGCGGCAATCTCCCGGTCGAGTTTTTCGATCTGGGATGGGAACAGGGCGGCGACCATCGGCGACAGGCGGAAAGTGAAGACCAAACTGTCAACATACGGTTTGAGGTGTTCGGGGAACGTTTCCTCGCCGCCGCGCCCGTAGTGCTGGCCGTTCATACAGGCTTTCCAGAAAACCTCTTCGTGAGGGGTTACCATGTATCCGGCCTCGGCGAGTCCGAGCAGTTTCCATCCCATGCAACTGAAGGCGGCGACGTCGGAGAAGTTGCCGACGACCTCGCCGTTAATGCGGGCGCCGTGCGCCTGGCTGGCATCCTCGATGACCTTCAGATGATGCTGACGCGCGACCGCATTGATCGCGGGCATATCCGCGGGCTGTCCGTACAGATGGACCACCATGATCGCCTTGGTCCGGGGTGAAACGACCTCGGCGAGCCGGGCCGGGTCCAGGTTCCCCGTTTCCGGGTCGACATCGGCGAAAATGGGAATCGCACCGACCGCGAGGATAGCCGAGACGGTCGCGCCCCAGGTGTAGGGCGGCGTGATGATTTCGTCGCCGGGACCGAGTTCCAGGCCCATCAGGGCAGCCATCAGGGCGGACTGCCCGGAACTGACCGCGAAGGCATGTCGGCCCCCATGGTACTTTGAAATCGCGTTCTCGGCGTCAACGATGACCGAGTGCGTCCGACCCAGTCCCACGGTGTCGCCGGCTTCGAGCAGGGCGGTCACTCGTGCGATCGCCTCCGGAGTGAAGACCGGATGCTGGTTCTCTTTGATCTTCCCGACCGGCGTTCCGCCGAGCAGGGCAAGCGTTTCGGACACAGAGGGCTCCTTTTTTCGAGATGGCCGGCTATTTCCAGGATTTCAGGCGATCGTGTGATAGTCGAGCGTGTTTGATCGTCTCGCGTTGCGGGCGTCCGGCAACGTCGGTCGGAACATCGGACCCCTCGCGCGTACAGGTGTAGGTAATATGGAGATCCCCGTTCCGCGCCTGAAGAACCGACGGGTAGGCGAACGACCCGACTCCCGGCTCGGCGCGTTCCACGATATGGGGCGGCTGCCAGGTGCCACCCTCGTCCTCCGACAGCGCGACCACCAGGCTGTTCCGTTTGGAGTTCGGGGTGTCGTTGTAGCAGAGAAGCCACCGTCCGTCCTTCAGAACGAGACCGTCGACGCTGGAACCGTGGTTGGGCAACGTACCCGGTCGAGCCACCGTCCAGGTATACCCGTTGTCGTGCGATTCGCTGACCAGGACCTTGTTCGGTTCCGGGCCGTTGTTTCGGCAGAAGGCGACCAGAGTACCGTCTCGCCGACGCAGGAGGGAGGGCTGGACCGCGCCCGGACCGATCATCGGCAGCGATGCGTGCCAGGTTTCGCCATGATCCTCGCTGATGGCGATCAGGGAGAAGTCGAACCCGTCGGAATAAAGGGGCAGGAAGATCCGCGCGCCCTCGACCAGCGGACGGCAGCGGCCCATCCAGCCGATCCGTCGGGAGAGTTTGTCGCGGGACCGTTCCTTCTGCGCCGCGATATAGGCTTTGAGTTTTTCGGTCTGGTCCGGAAGCGTCGCAAGCGCCGTTTCGTAGGCCATCGGCAGCAGGCGGTCGACCGTTTCCTGAAAGGCGTCATCGTCCGGCTTCAGGTGGATCAGGCCATGGTCCGAAAGGATATTGCCGAAGGGATCGGATCGTCGAAATTTGAGCAGGGTCGACTCCCATCGGTTATCGATCTGTGTGCCGTAAAAGACCCACCACCGGTTCCGGGCATCGACCATCATGAACGGGTTGGTATCGGGGAAACCGGGGGTATCGGCCAGGGTCGGGAGCGGCGACCAGTCCGAACCGGGGTAGAGTCGGGCGCCGCAAACATGGACGTCGTCCGACCGCCGT
This sequence comes from Capsulimonadales bacterium, assembly GCA_033762295.1. Lineage (GTDB taxonomy): Bacteria > Armatimonadota > Armatimonadia > Armatimonadales > Armatimonadaceae > JANRLW01. The sequence goes on along the minus strand of JANRLW010000124.1, from coordinate 12,696 downwards.
TCGCCGGAACCCCGGTACCAGCAGGCGCGGAACTCGGCGGAGTCACCGGGCATTTCGACGATACAACTGCTATGGTTGTGCCAGTGCTCGAACGGAAAGATCAGCCGGTATTCGAAATCGGGATTTTCCATCGGACGCCTCCTATTGTTCGCGGGAGATATAGCCGTGATATACACCGAGCCAGTAGGGGAGCAGAAACGCCGCGCCGTCCTCCTCGGTGCGGCCTTCGCCGCCCTGATCCGGAGCGAACGGATTCCCGTTCCATTTCATGACGCGTCGTTCGGAGGCCGGGAGAACGCGGGTGATTTCATTCCGATTCCGGTTCATCGGGGAGATACGCTGTGTGACATCATGACGGTGGCTGTTTCGGACGGTCCAGTTGATCAGTTCCCAGGGCCAATCTTCCAGAGTGGTCACCGCTTCCTCGACCGCGCAGGGCCGTCCGGTCATCGCTCCGTACATGAAGTTGTAGAACGGGCTTTTTTCCTGTCGGATCGTCTGCTCCTGTTCGCTTTCCTCCCAGTTCCGGGCCACCGACTCCGTCAGGAGGCGTCGGCGCGCCGGGTCCTTTTCCAGGCGCAACAGCGGAAAATAGGTGACCCACGCCAGTTCGTCGTCGGAGTGGTTGATGGCGTACCAGGGTGTATGCCGGCGATGTACCAGCGTGTTCAGAAGGTAGTGATGGTTGTCGACCAGATCGTTGAACGCGTCCTCAAACCGTTTGTCTCCGCAAATGTGCGAGGCGACCTTCAGGAAGCAGAGGATTTCGACCGAGTTCAGGCCACGCTCCTCATACCACCGAGGGTCGTCGTTCAGGTATTTGGGTGCCCAGACGCCCCAGCGCGTTTTGGAACCGTGATGCCCGACGAGCGTCAGATCGTGATCCAGAATGTAGTTGGTAACGCGGCGGACGACTTCGGCGATCCGTTTTTTCTCCGCGGCATCGGCCACCAGTTCATGGTACACGTACCAGGCGAAGTAGTGTCCGTCCATCTCATCGCTGGACGTGTCTCCCTTGCACCAGACGTTCTTCTCGACCGGTGAACGGAACCAGATTTTGGTCTTTTCGCCGTCGACGCGCACGGTTTCGTCGGGATCGAACCCTTCGACGCCCGCCCGGATCTCCTCGTCGGTCATGACAGCGCGGGCGGGGAAGCCCGGAATACCGGTCAACCGCTCCAGGTCGAGCAGGGCGTCCATACTTTTTCGGGCGAGGGCGCGCGCCTCCGGGTCCTTCGTCGCCGCGTATCGGTAGGATTCGGCGGCAATATAGATCGCGGTCCAGAGACCGTCGTTGTCGCTGGCATGGAAACGGACTCCCCGGTCCGGGTTTCCGGGTTCCGTCAGCGTGCAACCGGTCACATAGCCACGTCGGTTATGGCGCGCGGTGATCCGTTCGATATGCGCGGCCTTCTCCGCCAGAGTCATCGGTTTTTCCTCGATACAGGCGGTGCCGCCGTCGGTGAGGAGCCAGATACGCCCGGAGGAATCGGACCAGATGCGTTCGACCCGGTTGCCCGGAAGCCACCGCTTGCCGAAAAAGTAGCGGAAGTGTCCGTCCCGGAGCCGCCAGGCGCCCTCCTCGGTTCCGCCCCAGACATCGCCGTTGGCCGCCAGGTGCAGGCAGGTCATCGAAATATACGGCATTCCGTCCCGATGGTCGATCGGCTGCCACCAGAGTTTCCCGTCCGTCGCGAGAAGTCCGTGAGTCGTTGCCGCCCAGAGGTGGCCCTTGCCGTCGGTCGCCAGTTCCACCAGTTGCGTGTCCCCATGGACCGGCGACTGGTGCGGTTTGAACGTCTGTGGCAGATCGAACCTGACGAACCGACCGTTCTCCTTCCGGAACCATCCCTGATCGGTCAATGCCCAGACGATGTCGTTTCCGATCCGCGCCGCCGATTTGACCTGCGCGTTCGGCGGCAGGAGCGAACGATCGACGAACTCGAAGGCGGGAACCGGCGGCGAAGTGACCGGAGCGGCGGCGCCTTTCGGATAACGGGTGGAGATCAATTGCGGGTAGGTCATTTTCGTTTTCTCCGGGGCACGCTGCCGGACGACGGCAGGCTGAGAGCCATGAACGAACAGGAATGCCAGGACGGCGAGGTTCGGCAGGAAAAACGCATACATGCGGTCTGGTTCATTTCCGCTTAATCGGTTTCCTTCCCCCGGTCGTCGGGTTTTTTCCGCGCAGGGATCGTGTACGTCGGGAACGAACGACATGGCGGAGCAAAAGATGGCCGATCGCGAAGAACTCATCCGTCGATTCGTCGCATGGACTGCCGGGGCGAATCCCGACGGGCAGGAGTTGCGCAAGGTTGCCCGCCGTCTGGCGGATTCCACGGCGAGGGCGACACCGGACGAAACGCAGGCGGTGCTGACCGGGTTGGCCTCCGGCCTGCGCCATGACGATCCGGAGATCGGGGGCATCGCCGCGATGGCCGGCGGCGCGGTCGTCGAAAACGGAGGCGACCCCGTCCCGTTCGCCCGGACGCTCCTCCGGTATCTTCCCCGCGTCCTCCGGCAGGCCGCGGAGTTCGCCGACGCCTGCCTGGTTGCGCTTCCCGAATCTTCGGAAGAGGAGGCATCGGACATCGTTCGGGAACCGTCGCCCTTGCGGATCGGTGGCCGCATCCTTCCGGACGACATCGCCGCATCGATTATTTCGAGGTACCGACGGGGGTATGCGGCATGGGCCGCCCTGGATCTCTGGTATCTGCCGACGATCGCCTGTCTTTCCCGTTCCCTCGAACTCCGGCGGACCGCCCGGGAGGACGGTGAATTGCTCGCGCTGGCGGAACGTCTGGCTCCGATCCGTAACGGCGGCGAATTTTTGCGCAAGATGCTGCTGGTCCTGGATGACGAACCGCTGCTGGTCGTTCATCCGGACGCCGGACAGGGGTACCGGTGTGTGATCGGGGGTATCGCCGACAATTTCCAGTTGCAGACCCTGTTGATGGATGCGCTGATCGGCGGTCCGCCGCCCGCCGGGCTGATGGCGCGCTTCCGTCGCCGAACGGAAACACCTCCCGCGGGCAACCTTCCCGGACGGCGTCCCCACCCGATCGCGGTGGCCGTCGCGCGCGGGGACGGTCCGCAGGAGGCCGACGTGCCGTCCGTCGGCGCATTCGACCTGTATCACTGGACCGCATGGACCGGAGACGGAGGGCTTCCGAAAGGTCCGGACCGGATCGGGGATCGAATCTGGGGGGAAGGCGTCCCGGCGGACCTTCTCCCCTTCGAAGGGGTCCGTGTAATCCTTCTCGGACCCCCGGCCTATGAGCGCGGCTGGAACACCGTCCGTCCGTTTCGCGCGATGAGCGCGTATTTTTGGGTGACCGAAGCCCTGTCGGCGGCGGAACTGCGCGACTATCTCGACCGGTTCGCCGCCGCGCCGCGTCCCGGCGCGGTCTGACGAACCGTTCGCCTCAGGGGGTGTTGCGTCGCCCGACGGTCAGGGTGATGGGGTCCTCACCCGAATAACCGAGAATTAAGGGCGCGTTCTGCGGATAGACGCCGGGTTCGACGGTCCATCGAAACGGTTGTTTGCCCAGGCCCGCACCGACGGAGCCGCGCAAAGTCGTTTCCTGTACGGTGATGCCGGGGAAGCCGGTGGTTTTTTCGACGGACGCGGTTTCCAGATAGAGTTCGGTCCGGACGCCGTCGTCGTCGCGCGGGACGATGCGCACCAACGCTCTTCCCATTTTCGCCGGTGTCACGGCAGGCTGCACACTGGCAGAGACCTTCATACCGGCTCCCCGCACTTCGACCGGTATCGGGGAGAAACCCGTCGGGAGCCGGACCGTCAGGGTGACCTGGCCGCCCTCGTAATCGTTCAGGGCGATTCGATGGGGCATTTCGAGACGGAACTCTCCGGGTTTCAGCCCGTCCTCCGGGACGGAACGAGACACCGTCAGCCGAAACGCGATCAGCCCGGCGAGGATGGCGGCCAGAATCGCGGCCGATAAGCGAAGACGATCGTTCCCTGTGTACATTCCGGGCCTCCAACGGATGATTCCGAGGGTCCGACCCGGAAGACCGCCGCCCGGTTGCGTTCGATCAGCCCTTCATTCCGGTCATGGCGATACCGCGGATAAAGGTTCGTTGCGCCAGGAAGAAGGCGACGATCAGCGGGAGGGTGACCACGGTGGCGGCGGCCATCAAAAGGTGCCACTGGCCGTTGTACCGCCCGAGAAAGGAGGCAAGCCCGATCGCCAGGGTGTACTGGTCCTCGTCATGGACGTAGATCAACGGACCCTGGAAATCGGTCCAGGCTCCCATGAAGGCGAAGAGGGCGATCGTCGCAAGCGCAGGCTGGGACAGCGGAAGAAGGATGCGGGTGAAGATGCCCCACTCCGAACAGCCGTCGATCCGGGCGGCGTCCGATAACTCCTGCGGAATGGTCAGGAAGAACTGGCGCAACAGAAAGATGCTGAACGCGTTTCCGAAGAACGCCGGAACGATCAACGGCAGGTAGGTGCCGGTCCAGTGCAGCGTCCGGAAGGTCAGAAAGATCGGTAGCTGGGTGACCTGTGAGGGCAGCATGATGGTGGCGAGCATCAGAAAGAAGAGGGTGTCGCGCCCCTTCCAGCGCAGGCGGGCGAACCCGTAGGCCGGAAGAGCGGCGGAAACGACGGTCCCGAGGACGACCCCCGCACAGATGACCAGCGTATTCCGGAGATAGAGGGCGAACGGAAAGTTGCCCAGCGCTTCCGGGTAGTTAGACCAGACGACCGGATTCGGAAGCCATTCGATCGTCTCGGTGAAGACCTTGCCCTGAAGTTTCAGCGAGGTGGAGACCATAAACGCAAACGGGGTCAGGAACAGAAGACCCAGCCCGAGGAGCAGGGCATGCGACAGGATGGGGCGCAGGTGTCGTTTCACGGTTACTTCTCCCCTTCGTAATAGACCCACCGCGCGGACGAAGTGAAGACGAACAGGGTGGCGGCCAGGGTCAACAGGAACAGCAGCCAGGCCATCGCACAGGCCGTTCCCATTCGGAAATATTGAAAGGCGTTCTGATACAGGTAGAGCGCATAAAACAGCGTCGATTTGTCCGGGCCGCCTCTGGTCATGACGAAGGTCTGGGTGAAGTATTGAAACGTGCCGATCACCCCCATGATCAGGTTAAAAAAGATCACCGGCGAGATTCCGGGCAGGGTGACGTTGACGAATTTGGCGAATCCGCTCGCGCCGTCGAGCGACGCCGCCTCATAGAGTGAGGAGGGAACGCCCTGTAGCGCCGCCAGATAGATGATCATACTACCTCCGACGGCCCAGAGGTCCATCAGAATGAGGGCAGGTTTCGACCAGATCGGGGAGGCGAGCCAGGCAGGAGCGGGCAGATGCAGCGCCCGCAATCCGGAGTTGATCAGACCGTACTCCGGGTTGAGCAGCCAGAGCCAGAGCATGGCATTGGCCAGAACCGGAACGATCGACGGCAGATAAAAGACGGTCCGATACCAGGCCATTCCCCGCAGGTTCCGGTCCAGCAGGAGGGCGATCAGAATGCCGAGGATCAGGGCGGCGGGCAGTTCGAGGAAAAGGTAGAGGGTGTTGAACAGCGACGGCCAGAAGGTTTCGGTGTCGGCGAGCAGTTCCCGATAATTGTCCCATCCGATCCAGCGGGGCGGGGCAAGAACCCGGTAATCGGTGAAGGAGAGGTAGAGGGTGGCCAGCACCGGGTAGACCGTAAACAGCAGAAACCCGATCAGCCAGGGAGCGACGAACAGCAGGCCCAGGCGCATCTCCCGTTTCATCGCGTTACCTCCTTCGGGCCGTCGGTCCGGTAGCGGTCCATCTCTTTCCGGACTCTGGTTCCGACCGATCGCATCGCCCCTTCCGGCGTCTTGCGCCCGTATCGAACGGCGTCGACCGCGTTGGTGATCTCATTCAGGTACAGCATCGCGACCGGCATCGGCGGAAAGTGCGTGGCGTTCGGGCTGTCCGAAAGGTCCATGAATTTTCCGAACTGCTCACGCCAGGGTTCTCCGGTCCGGAGGGAACGGTCCGCCAGCGAAGCGCGAATATTCGGAACGCCATGGATCGTGTCGGCGAAGAGATGCTGGGCTTCCGGGGTCTGGGTCCAGCGCAGGAACTCCCAGGCCTCCCGGACGTGCCGTCCCTCTTTCGGGATGCAGAACAGATTGCCTCCGAGCCAAACGGTCCCGGCCCGTTCCGGATATTTTTCCGGATAGGGGAGCGGAGCGATGCCGTATTCGACGTCGGGTTTGTACTTTTGGATCCACCAGGTGTTCCACTGGCCGTTGAAGGTCATCGCCACCTGCCCGAGGTAGAACGGATTGTAACTTCCCTGCTGATTGGCGAAGGACTGCGCGAACGATTCGACGGCTTCGTTCCCTCCCTGCGCCTCCATCAGCCGTTGATACATGGCGACGGCTTCGATGTGACGGGGATCGGTGGCGGTGATCGTTCCCGTCTCCGGGTCGAAATACCGTCCTCCGTAGATCGCCAGCAGATTGATCGCTTCCGGTGGCCGCAGTCCGATCCGTTTCAGGCGGCCGTCCGGTCCGCGAACCGTTAATTTCCGGCAGTACTCGACCATCTCCTCGAGGGTGCGCGGCGGTCGTTCCGGGTCCAGCCCGGCGTCGCGGAACGACTGCTTGTTGTAGAGAAGGACGATGCAGTCGACCAGATACGGCATGGCGTAGAGCTTGCCCCGGAATCGGCACTGGCTGAGCGAGGCGCGGGTAAAGGCGTCGGTCGAAAGGCCCGAGTCGCGGAAGAGATCATCGAGGGGCAGCAAGGCGTCGTTGGCGGCCAGCGCGCCAAGATTGGACGGGTCGGCGATGGTAAACAGGTCGGGGGGAGCGCCCGCGACGAGGGCGCGAACCGTCTTGTTGTCGTCCACCGACCCGAGATTTTCCAGGTAGACGTGCGGGTGTGTCCGGTTGTACTCGTCCAGAACCCGCCGGAAGACCTTCTCCTCGTCGCCGCCCCACATGCTCCAGACGCGAAGACGCACTTTTCCGTTGTCGGTCTTCGGCGTGGGGGTACAGCCGAACGGGACCGCCAGAAACGCGGTCAGCAGAAAGACGAACGGGAAGCGGACGAGACGAACCAGTGGCGGCATGGAAAACACCGGAACCGAGCGATGTTGGAAGAATACGGGGTTTCCCGCTGTCTGTCAAGAGGGCAGGGGCGGCGCGTGGGAGGGAAACGTCCGCCCGGTACGGAAACAGGCGGTATGAAAGCCTTGCTCCTTGCGGGCGGAACCGGGCGAAAGATGTGGCCCTATTCCGAACTCCGTCAGAAATGCGCTCTTCCCGTGCTGAACACGCCGGCCGTTCGCCTTCTGGCCGAGGATCTTCTGGCGCTGGGACTCGAAGGACTCGCGGTCGGGTTGGGCGAACACCCCGGCTCGGTGCGGAACGCCCTGCGCGGTCTGCCGGACGCTCGTCTGCGCTTTGTCGACGTGCCACGCACGGCGGGAACGGCGGCGGCAGCCTGGACCGCCCTGTCCGCGATGAGCGGCGACCCGGCGGCGGAGGACTGGCTGGTCGTCTACGGCGACATGGTGACGGCGAGAGAGAATCTGGCGGCGTTGATCGAGCGTTTCGAGCGGGAACGCCCGGACGTCGCCGTACTGACCGCCGAACTCGGTTTCGAGGACGGGCGCGATGTGATCGGTGTCAAGGTGCGTGACGGTCGACTGGTCGAGGTGGAGGGGCATTCCCGGGACGATGTCCGTCGACTTTGCGGCGCGTTCGTCTTTTCGGGCCGGACGGTTTCGGCGTTGCGGGACAATCCGGGAATCTTCCGGCACGTTCCGGTCGGGGGAATGCCGCCGTCGGAATCGGATATCGGCGAATCGCTGCAGATGTTGCTGGAGGAGGGGGCGGAGATCGCCGGTGTGGAATGCGTCGAGTTCTTCGTCGATCTGGACCGTCCCTGGCATCTGCTGGAAGCCAACCGCCACGCCCTCGCCTACCGGGTCGCCCGAACCGATCGGGACATCATTCCGGCCTCCTGTCGCATTTCGGACGGGGCGGAGATCGGTGGACGGCTGATTCTGGGCGAGAATACGGTCATCGGCAACCGGACGGTCATTTCCGGGACGCTTTTCGCAGGCGACCATACCGGAATTACCAACGGACCGATTCTTCAGGGGGATATTTTTTTGGGGAGAGACGTCAAGGTGCGGGACTATGCGCTGCTGGAAGGGGGAACGGTGTGTGGCGACCGGGGAATCTACGGGCACGGTTCCGAGTTTTCCGGGGTGGCGTTTGACAATGTATACCTGTACCACTACTGCGAGATGTCGGGCATCCTGGGCAGCAGTGTCGATATCGGCGCGGCGACGGTCTGCGGGACGCTTCGTTTCGACGACCGGGAGACGTCGCATATCGTCAACGGACGCCGGGAAACGCCGAAGCACGGCTCCAATGCGTCCTATATCGGCGATTACAGCCGGACGGGAGTCAACGCGATCATCATGCCGGGGAAGCGGATCGGGAACCACTCCTGCGTCGGGGCGGGTGTGGTCGTGTACGAGGATGTTCCGAGCCGGCAGATCGTCACCGTGCGCCAGGAGTTGCAGCGTGGTCCGTGGGGTCCGGAACGGTACGGCTGGTAAACAGCTTTCGGTAAAATTGGTTCCGGATTCTTGATTTTTTTCATTTCACTGTGTTAAACTATCCGTGATGCGGGGAGAAGTATTTTGTACCTCCGAACCTTTGGTTGCCCGCAGGTGTTCGTCGTAAGGCATTGTCGCCATTTTGCTGCATCGCGACCCTTCGGGGGTCGCCTGACTCCGAGGTCAAGGAGCCGTTCAAATGAACCGCAAAGCGTTTACTCTGATCGAACTTCTCGTTGTTATCGCTATCATCGCCATTCTCGCCGCCATCCTGTTCCCGGTGTTCGCGAAGGCCCGTGACAAGGCTCGCCAGACGACCGACCTGTCCAACATGAAGCAGATCGTTCTCGGCGCAATGATGTACGTGCAGGATTATGACGAAGTGCTGCCGTCCCCGGCGTTCCGAACCTGCGGACAGGCTCAGTTTGGCGCGGACGAAGCCCGACCGTTCGGCGGCCCGATCTGGAGCCGCAACTGGCGGGTGTGGCCGGAAGTGATCTATCCGTACGTCAAGAACACCCAGCTGTTCACCAGCCCGAACCGCGCCGACTGGCCGTTCTACGGCTTCTCGATCAACGTCAACTCCTCGAACGACGACTACCCGCAGGCGTACAACGCGACCGACAATACCGGTGGCGGCACTCCTCCGGGCAACTGGAACGACGGTCGATGCAGCAGCGGTTTGCCCGTCGTTCGCCCCGAGCAGCGTTCGGTGAGCATGGCGGAAGCCCAGACCCCGGCGAACACCATCTGGTTCCACAACTCCAATACGACCGTCTACCAGGAAGGCTTCAATACCTGGGCCGGCATGCTGGCGTTCTACCAGGGACTGACCGGCGCGGATGTGACCGACGCGAACGAACTTCAGGTCGACGGTTCCGAATCGATCGGCCAGCTGTTCCTGACCGGCGGCAGCCAGGTGGACAACAGCACGATCATCAAGGAACCGCATCGCTATTCCAACGGCATGAACCTCGGCTTCCTCGACGGTCATGCCAAGTGGATGCGTCCGTCCGCCATCAAGGGCGAGATGTGGAGCCTCGAAGGCGTTCCGCAGGGCGTCGAATAATCGAGAAACCGGGCAGAGGAACAGGGAACCAAGATAATGGACCAACTGAAAACGAAGGAAATCAATCCGATTCTCCTCCTGCCGGTCGTGATCGTCGTCCTTCTGGTACTGGCGTTCTTTCTGTTCATCAAACCCGGAATGGATGCCAGTGCGGCGCTGAAGAACTTCAATTCACCGGAGGCACAGGCGCGGCGCGACCCGGATCAGCGAAAGCCCCACAGCGCCAGTGCGGAAAAACTTCGACAGGAAATCCTTGCCAAGGAACGGCATATGGGCAGGGTTTCCCGGCGGGATGCGGAAAACAACGCCGCCCGGTAAATCGAAAAAATTCTCAAAAAGCGCGGACCGAATATGGTTCGCGCTTTTTTCTTTTCCGGACTATTTCCGCCGTCGTTGACGTACGTTACGGCGGAAATTCCGGGCTTGCCGGGTCGTTTCGAAATAATCACGGACGTAGTCCGTCTCTCGCTTGGCGACAAATCGCGTTACGAGGAAGATGAGGAGAAAGAACCAGGAGAGACCGAATTCGAAGTGTAAACCGGGCTGAACGCCGGAAAGCGGGGGCGGGTCAATGGCGAGGGCGCACCAGGGCGACACCTGTCCGAACGCGATCAACTGGCCGACGCCTCCTTCAAAAGGTTTCATCGCACTGGGAAGAAGAAACGCGATCAGACAGATATCGCCGATAAGTTCGACCGGACTTCGGTTTAGTTTTTCCATAATAATCCTCCTGCTCGGGTTCGGCGGTGGAAAAAGTTTCCCTGCGACGGGCGATCAATCCTCCCTCAACGACGGCTCCGACGTCCCTCCGGGTTTTCGATTCCTATTCCCCGGATTCTCCGGAATTTCGCTCCGGCGGGCGACGGAGCAGCTCGGAGAGAGTGTCGGTCAACTCCCCCTGCATATCGCGCCGGTTATCGTCGTACCGGGCCACCGTCCGGATGTCGGCATGACGGCTCAGTCGCTGGACGGCCCGCAGGTTGCCCTCGGTGGCATCGAGGGCGGCGGTGATGCTGGCGTGGCGTAGCGCATGGCAGCCGAAATGCCGGCCCAGAACGGCACGGGTGTAGCCGTCGACGATTCGCCAGATTCCGTTTCCGGTGAGTCTCCCTTCCGACGCCGTTGCGCCCCGACTGTGGGAAAGAAAAAGCGGCGTGCCTTCGGCGGACGGGTCGTCAGGCGAGGGGCGTGCTTCCAGATAGTCACAAATCGCCGCGACGGTCGCCGTCGACAGCGTGATCGGAACCCGCTGGCCTGCCTGCCCCTTGCCCCGGATCAGCAGGCGTCGAGCCTCGGGCTCGAAATCCCGGACATCGCACCGACAGATCTCGCCACGCCGCAGGGCATTCTCGGCGAAAAGGCGCAGGATGGCACGGTCCCGTTTCCCGATCGTGTCCGACGTATCGACGGCTTCCAGAAGTCGGGCGAGGGCGGCGAACGGGGGACCGGCGGTGTCCCGGTAGGCGGCCTGCCGTTCCGAAGCGACCAGCCCGGCGGGGTCGGGACAGGGCGCGCCGAGACGACGCGCAAAACGGAGAAGGGATCGGAGGGCCGCGAGTCGGCGGTTCACGGTAGCCGGCGCCAGGTGGCGTTCGAGCAGGGACGCTTTGTAGCCGTTGAGCAGCGCGGCCAGTTCCGAGTGGTCGCGGGTGCAAAGCCACGCAATGGTCTCCGGGGTGCGCGGTTCGCCGGCCCAGGTAAAGAAGGCGTCGATATCGCGCCGGTAGGCGCGTCTCGTCTCTTCGCTGCGTTGATCGGCGAGCAGAAGACGCAGAGCGGCGTCGGCCCACTCGGGCGTGTCGTCATTTCTCCCTGTTTTCCGGGGAGAGCGTTGCAGTATACTCACGGTAATGCATCTTTCCGTGAGTAAGAACGGAATTCCTTCCTCGGGGCACTGGGAACCTTTCGCCTCAGGGCCTCGGCCAGCGAAGGCGGGACAGTACCCCGCCGCCACCGCCGGTTCTGGTCGCGGTTTCGGTGGTGGCCGAACGTCTGTCGCGTTCCAAGACTAACAGTTCCGTATACTGTCGAAGTGTTTCTCGCTCCTGAAGCAAACGAACTTTCTCCTCCTGAAGGTCGCTGATCCTGGCTCGCTGCTCCCGGATCAACGCTTCGAGCAATGGCACCCGTGGGTCCTCAACCGGGGGGGAAACAGGTTCCGTAGAAGCGACGAATTGTTTCTGTTTTTGTTGAGGATTCTCCTCTCGTAATGCCCGCTTAAGCTCGGAAAGAATACTAACGCTCACCAGAGTGACTGTCCGCATTCCCGTTCGGGTTTTGCGGTCTTCCTTTCGGAGGTAGGCCACAAAGGGTTCGCGCCTCAGGTAACGGAGGAGACGGGGGAGATTCACCCCCAGTTGTTGTGCCGCTTCACTAACGGAAATAAATACGGAAGTATCTGATTTTGTTTCCATACCATCCGATTTGGATAACACGGCAGGTACTTCCTCCCCACGGTTGCCTGAAAAACTACCTGTTTTATTCAAACGATGGAATTCCCTTGTGAAACCGGCAAAGTTGACCGTAAGGAACCGGGATTTCTACCATTTAATGTCTGGTTGAAACGTAATATAATGCGCCCAGGAGATTGGAGACAGATTTATGTTGAGAAATTGGTTTGTCTGTTCGTTGTCCTGTGCCGCAATCCTCGCCGCACCGCTTAGCCAGGCACGTGCCCAGGCACTGATCGATAACTTTGCCGCGTGGAATGGGTCTTCCGCCGGCTTTCTTTCTCTCGGGACCGGAAATTATCTGGCCCAGTCCTTCGTTGCCGGCCCGACCGGAGCGTCAAAGGCCGATGTGACCATCCGGGTCAACTCGGCGACTCCCGGTGACATCCAGCTGGCCGTCTATGACGATGTCGCCGGACACCCCGGTCAGAACCTTTCCGGCTTTGTCAGTCGCACACGGGCCTATGGGGCTCACTCGGTTTACGCCAACGTGCTGACCGGGACCGGCGCCTCCCGAATCGAACCCAACCGCAAGTACTGGCTGGTGTTGCGCAGTTCCACACAGGGTAGCAGCGCCTTCGGCT
>JANRLW010000123.1:0-3417 GCA_033762295.1 Capsulimonadales bacterium | reverse complement strand
TTGGATGCCAGCACCTCATCCTCATGATCCTTACGATCGTGGGCGATGGCTCCGGCGTGTATGATCGTCTCGATCCCCGGGGCGACCTTGCGGACCGTTTCCATATCGCGAAGATCGCCTCGAACGTAATCGTAATCGCCGTTCGCCGATTCCGCGACATCGAATCCGCGCACCGTATGTCCCTGCTCCTGCAAAAGCGGAATCAGGGCGCGGCCGACCCCCCCCTCGCTTCCGGTCACCAGTAAATGCATTCCTACCTCCGTCCGTTCGGCGAATGGTACCCGAATCGTCGCCGGTTGGCAAGGGGCGGTCTCGTCACCGGGTCAGCGAGGGTGGGGACGCCAGAGATCGCTCTCCGAAACGACGGGCAGAACGCGCTTCGCTCCGCTCACGACAGCGACAAGCGGGTTCTTCACCGGAACGACCGGACAACCCGTGGCGGCGTTCACCTGCGCGGCCATATTCGGAAGCAACGAACCGCCGCCGGTCAGGTGAATCCCCTGCTGATGAACGGCGTAGCGATCCGGGGCGGTCAGGTCCTCGATCAGGGTTACCGCCGTCTCCGAAATGCGCCGTACCAGCGGCTGGAGTTCCTCCCGGATCAAACCCACCGGGATGTCGACTTCCAGGAATTGGCCCGTATACGGGTGTGTCCCACGGACCGTTCGGAAACGCAGTAGCGGCAGACCCCCCTGCTCGGGGAACGGTGAAGCGACCCCGACCTCCTCGGTGATCTTTCGGGCGTCCGCCGAGGAGACGACGACTCCGTACCGAGCGCGAAAGAAAACGCGGAGCTTTTCATGCAGGTCGGCGCAGGCGACCCGTACGGCATTCGAGCAGCGGATTCGTCCGGACCGGATCAGAGCGCAGTCGGTGACCCCTTCCCCGATATCCATCAGTAGAATCGGTCGATCCTCGATCAGATCCAGACCCGCGCCGATAGCCGCCGCCAGGGGTTCGGGCATCAACGCGACCGCGCCAGCTCCGGCACGGTAACAGGATTCCCGGACGGCCGTTCGCTCCTCCGGAGTGGTATCGCTCGGGGCGCAGGCCAGCGCACGGGGAAGCAGAATCCCCATGCGGCGCAGGCGGGCGATGGCGGGACGGAGCACTTCGCCCGCGACGTCGGCGTCGACCACGACCCCGGCGCGCAGGGCCGGGGTGAATCCGCAGACCGAAGGCGTTTCCACCGTCATGGACCGGTGCGCAAAGGCGATCCGCGTCGTCGCCGTACCGAGGTCCACAGCCACATCCGGGGGCTGCCATGGGGGCAGTATACGAAAGTGAAACATAGATATTTGACGAATTCGGGGCGGAAAATGTTGCCTCGCTTCGGTCGTCCGCCCGGACCGACCACCGGAAGGAGGAACCGACCGACCGCACCGAGTATGCTATCTTCATCACATGACAGGAACCGTACGGAGGATTCGACATGGCTTTCAATGTGAAGAAGCGCGGTAAGGTGACCTATTATTATGGCGGCGATCGCCCGGTGCTCTCGGCTCTGGTCACCGAGGAACTGCACGATGGCGATCTAAAAATCTACTTTGCCGGTCTGACGGGCGGGTACTCGGCCAAGGGCGTTCTGGGCCTCGAGAACCTGACGACGATGGAACCCGAGGAGGAGGTGCCGCTCGTCTTCAAGTCCTGGGAGAAATGGCTGCAGGAGGCCGGTCTGGCCCAGTCGCTGACGGAGATCGATTTCCTGGAGGTCCATGCCTTCGGCTGCCAGCCGAAATCCCCGAACCCTCTGGTCGATCCGCTCGGGTACGCCGCCGAACAGAAGCGACTCCGGGAAGCGTACGCACGGGGCTATTCCAACTTCTTCGCCGAGTATATGCCCGACAACGGCGTGCCCTGCCGCTTTACGGTCCACCTGACCGACGTTCCCGACACCGCCGCATCCTACGAGTTTTACAGCGTCGGTCTGCTGCAGAAGCGGCGCGATTGAGTCGACACCGGGAGAACGGAGGAGACGTTCGTCGTCGCTCCGTTCTCCCGGACCGATTTTACGATCGCAGGATTTCCAACAGGCGGGACAGAACGATCCGCTCCTCCCCCGGTTCGAGCGTCATCGGGTTCAGATGAAACCCGTCCCGCCCGCCGCCCGCCACGGCGATACTCGGGACGCCTTCCGCCAACTGCGTGGTCACCTCCAGAGCGGTCTTTCCGGCGACGGCGGGATCGAGGGTGACCAGGCTCCAGGGAAGGGGTTGCCCGGCCTCGTTCGGGAAGTCCCGGACCGCCGTCACCCCCGGCAATGCGTTCAGAGCGTCGTTCCACCCGGCGACGATCCGCTCATGATCGGCCGCCCGCGCCTCCTGATCGATCGTCAGGTAACGTTCCACGGCGGCGAGCAACCCCATCATCTCCTCCTTCCCGATCTTCATCGGGCGTCCGATCAGTGCGTTCGGACTGCCGTGCATCGCGCAGACGCGGAGCAGGTCCGCCTCGCCGACGATCAACCCGCTGCACTGCGGCCCGCGCAGATCCTTGCCTCCGCTGAACACGGCGGCCGCCGCGCCCATGCGTGTAAAATCCCAGAGACTGCTCACGGGCGGCAACTGGGCGGCGGCATCGACGATGACGGGAATACCGTGCGCCCGCGCCACGGAGATCACCTCCGGCAGGGGCAGGTCACCGGGCGAGGACAGCGCACCGGCGAACCAGAAGATGGCGGCGGTTCGGGACGTGATCGCCGTTTCCAGGTCCGTGCGCGTCGTACCCGACCGATCTCCGATCTCGACCACCCGCACACCGACCTGCCGGACGGCGAAATCGTAGCCGTTGCGCTGAGTCCGATGGAGAATGACCTCGTTCTTCAATCCGGTCAGGTCGGGAAGCTGACGAATCGCCGCCGGGTCGTCACCGGTGATGCAGGCGGCAGTCGTCAGCACCAGTCCGGCCGCCGCGCCGGTGCAGAGGTACGCGGCCTCGTTCCCGGTCAATTCGGCGATTCGCGCGCCCGCGCGGCGCTGCAACTCGTTCAGGTCGATAAAGCATTGCGCCGCCTCCTGCATCGCCGCCAGCACCTCCGGCGGCATCCGGGAACCGCCGAGGCGGGTCAGGGTGGCGCAGGCGTTGATGATCGGGCGAAGACCGAGCGTTTCATAATTCGTCAACGATCTATACTCCTTTCATGATCCCGTAGGAGGGGGGAGCCTCGGTCCATTCGGGCATCGTGCAGCCGTTCGGATCGTAAACGACCCGACCGGCCCGCACCGTCAGAAAGCACTCCAGTTTTTGATTTCCGGTCATTCGAGCGCGTCCGCAGTCGGTGAAACCGCAGGATACCTCGCGGAGTTCGAGCACCGCGATGTCCGCCTCCGTGCCGACGGTCAGCGTGCCGAGTTCCGGGTGACCGATGATCCGGGCCGGGATATGGGTCGAACGGGCGATGACCTCCGGGAGCGGCAT
>JANRLW010000122.1:0-36049 GCA_033762295.1 Capsulimonadales bacterium | reverse complement strand
ATCGTCCTCCTCTACATCCCCCCCGCCCGCCGTTGGGTGGGTCGGGTCTACCCGCCCGGGCCTAATACTGGGGGGCGCATCGACCGTGACATCGAGAACGGTGGACTCGATACCGACCGAGCAGGGGCCTCCGTCCAGAATCAGAAGGTCGTCGGCATAGGCCGTCAGGGAGTCGGCGACGTGGGCGGCCGTGGTCGGGCTGACCTCCTCGGAGCGGTTCGCGGACGGAGCCGCAATCGGAACGGCGGCGGCCGAGAGCAGGCGCAACGCCACCGGGTGATCCGGCATGCGCAGCCCGACCGTGGGGCCACCGGCCGTGACGATTCCGGGTACGGCGGGAGTCTTCGGCAGAACCAGAGTCAGCGGTCCGGGCCAGAACGCGCGCGCGAGTCGTTCGGCGTTGTCGGGCCAGTCGGTAATGAGGGCACGCGCGGCGTCGGCATCGGCGACATGGACGATCACCGGATTCGTCGAGGGGCGACCCTTCAGGGCGAACAGGGCGGCGACGGCATCGTTGTCCAGAGCGTTCGCGCCCAGACCGTACACGGTTTCGGTGGGAAAGGCGACAAGGCGGCCCTCCCTCAGCCGGTCGGCCGCCTCATCGATGCCGTCTTCCGCGGCGAGGATTCGAATTCCCATTGAAGGGATTGTATCGCTTACAACAGCAGCATCGCCGGGAGTTCGGACCCGGCGGCGTAATCCCCATGGTCCTCATGAGCGATCAGAAAGGCGTCGGCATCGATCAGGGTGGAGAGGCGATGGGACCCCTGCGCCCCGGTCGGCGTCGCCCGGCAGATTCCTCCGTCCCAGGAGACGGTCGCGCGAACGAATTCCCGCCGTCCCGGTTCGTGGGGCAGGTCGGCGGTCAGGACGGCGGGGACCTGTGGCCGGAAAAGATCGCGGAAACCGAGCCAGCGACGAATCACCGGTCGGACGAACAGTTCGAAGGTCACGAGCGAGGAGACCGGGTTGCCGGGCAGGCCGAAGAAGAGACTCTTCCCGATCCGTCCGAAGGCCAGTGGCTTGCCGGGGCGAATCGCGACCCTCCAAAAGACGAGCGTCCCTCGCTCCTCGGCGACCGCTTTGACGAAGTCCCGATCGCCGACCGAAACGCCGCCCGACGTGAGGATCAGGTCGCAATCCGCCGCCGTGTCGAAAGCGGTGCGGGTGGCCTCCGGAGAGTCGGCGATCGGTTGCCGGATCGTCACGACGCCGCCCGCCTCGGCGACCGCCGCCGCAAGTGCGGGACCGTTCGAGTCACGGATCTTACCGGGCGGCAGGAAGACGGTCCCGGCCGGAACGAGTTCGTCGCCGGTGGAGAAGAGGGCGATCTTCGGACGGGCGAACAGCGCTACCTCGGTCCGGCCCAGAGCGGCGAGCAGACCGATCGCGCCCGGTCGGAGTGGCGTGCCGACCGGGAGCAACGGAACCTCGCCCGGTGCGGACTGCCGAACGTCGCTTCCTTTTCGCCGGATGTAACGCGCCGAACCGGCATCGCGGAGGAGGACCGACGAACCGTCCGGCGAGGTCTCGGTATCCTCGACCATGACGATGGTATCGCAGCCCGGCGGGACCGGCGCACCGGTCAGAATACGGGCCGCTTCGTTTCCGGCGAGGGGCGATCCGGGCGGGTCACCGGCGGAGATCGTCCGGGTGATCGGGAAAGCGACTCCGGGAGGGCGGCGATCGGAAGCGGTGAGATTCAGCGCGAAGCCGTCGACCGCACTGTTATCGAACGGCGGGAGATCGACGCTTGCAAAGACGTCGAAACCGAGCGGACGGCCCGATGCCTGCTCCGGAGGAACGGTTTCCAGCGTGCGTTCCTCGGGGACCTGCGCCAGAATGCGTTCGATCGCCTCATCGTAGGACCGCATCTACGGCTCCTCCTCGAAGCGAAACGTGCCGGACTTGCCGCCGGTTTTGGAAACGAGATGTACGTCCTCGATCACCATGCGCTTGTCGGCGGACTTGCACATATCATAGACGGTCAGTGCGGCGACGGTGACGGCGGTCAGCGCCTCCATTTCGACGCCGGTGCGACCGACACAGCTCGCGGAGGCGGACAGCGCGATGCCGTCGTCGGTCAGGCGAAAGTCCACCCGGACCTCGGTCAGGGGCAGCGGATGGCACATCGGGATCAATTCACCGACGCGTTTGGCGGCGAGGATACCGGCGACACGGGCGACGGTCAGGACATCGCCTTTGGGCAGGGCTTTCTCGGCGACCAGACGGCGCGTTTCGGCGTTCATCCGGACGAATCCGGCGGCGACGGCGGTTCGTTTCGTCTCCGGTTTATCCGAAACATCGACCATGCGCGCCTCTCCGGCGTCGGAGAGATGCGTCAGGCGAGGCTGGTCAGGCATTTCCTCGGGCATCGGAAGGTATTGTACCTGTCCGGGTCAACGATCGGTCGACGGGAACGCCGGAAGTATCCGTCCGGCCACCTGCCCCCCTGTTCCGGGGTAACGTACCGGGTTCATGGCGAACGGCGTCGCCATCGTCGCAGGGGCAGGAAACCTAGCGTCAGGGAAAGGAAGAGAAAGCTGGTCGGTTCCGGTGCGGTCGCGGACAGGGAGAAGGGACGGGCTTCCAGAAAATTGGAGAAGAACGCGAAGCTGAAAGCGCCCTCTGCGGCATTCAGGTTTTGCGGGTTGGCGCCTGCCCCGGTTGCCGAGAGATCACGGGTTTCCACGATCCATCCGTTCTGACCGGGGTTCCACTCATACGTTACAATGTTATCGACATTATTCGATTCACCGCCTTCCGGGCTGATAATCAGTGTCCCGGTGGTGTCGGTCTGACCGGTGATTCGAATAAGGTATCGTCCGGTGTTATCCAGGCGAGTGATGGCGGTGCCGCCTGTGCCGTCGGTGAATCCGTTAAAGGAAAGTTCCAGGGTTCCGTCGCCCCGGACCCGCCCGGCGGTAACATTCACCGCCGTGTTCGGCACATAAACGAACGAGATCGGATCGTTTTCGTAGCTTGCACCGTTTTGTGCGTTATCGTGGCAGAAGATGGTAAACGTGCCGTCGGCATTGTCACGGGAGAGAGCGTAGTTGTCCTCATTTTTCGCCCCCCCGACCAGCAAAATTCCATTCTGGCTGGAGGCTCCGAGACCGGTCAGATTCAACAGATAGGTCCCGGCGTTTACGTCCTGATCCACAAATTGGTTGCCGAGGTTGATTCCGGGCGCGAATCGGCTGGATTGCGCCGTCATGGGTTGATTGTTGCCTGCGGACCCGTTTCCGGCAGTTCCGGCCAGCCATCCGTCGGAGAAAGCGAAGTAGGCAACGGCGACATCGACGTTGAATTCAACGTTGTCCACGGCCGGGGAGGTGCTTTCGAAGGCGGCAAAAACCGGGATGAAAAACGAGCCGGTGACATCATTCGGGTTGTTCGGAGTAACCGCACTGGTCGAATGGATGATCCCTGCCGGAAGTCCCGAGGTATTCCCACCGGCATTCGGGGTGGCCCCATTATTGCGCCCGTTCTGACGAACACTGGAAATCGCCACCCCATTCACACTGTCATTGTCCGGCGCGTCGCTGAACCGGATATTATAATCTCCCCGGTTACTGCCGGGACGCAGGTTGAAATCCGCCGTCCCCTGAGTTTTGGTCACCGTGACCGAGGTGAGGTTATTGTTGGCGTCATTTTGAATGACGGAAAGTACCCCGTGTTCAACCTGAGCCGACACACCGGGTGCCTGAGTCAGCATGACGAGTACGATGAGAATCCCCAAAAATGACAACTTGGACAGGTTCTTCATAGGATAAACATCCGAAAACGAAATTTTGGTAGTTTTGTTTGCGCTATTTTGCTTATGTGCAACGATAGATGACCGCAAACGGAGGGATTATACCCGCATTCTCCCGTTGCGAAGAATCATATGCGGATATTTTTCGGTTTCGGATCGATTCCGTCTCGATAGGATAACGTCAGACCGAATTCCTGGAGGGGTATGTTCGGTTTGCTGCGCTAAACCGTGCAAATATCAAACAAAAACGACGACAATCTGCCGGAAATGTGCCATCTTCCCTGGTTTTTCGTGCCGACCAATGACGGTGGGTCGCGAAGGTCAGGGGCCGCCGAGAGGGATGCCGGCATCGACCAGGGCGGCCCGGGCGGCCGCCCGCAAGCGCGGCGCGAGCCATCCGGGACGCTGGTTCGGCGGCGCGTTGAAGCCGATCTTGATTACCGTCTTGGCCGCGTCCACCGTCGTCACTCCCAGCATCTTCGGCGATTCGGACAGGCCGAACTCGTCCCGGCGTCGATCCAGAGCGGTTTGGACGGTCCGCATCGCCTGTTCCGGGTCGGCGGAGGCGGCGATCGGTATCTCGAGACTGCCGGCGACCGGGCCGCGCGAATGGTTGCAGACCGTCGTGATATCCCCGTTTGACAGGATATACAGTTTGCCGTCGTCATCGCGCAATGTGGTCGTCCGGATTCCCAACTGCTCGACGATTCCGGTGACGCCGCTGATTGTCACATAGTCGCCGACCACGTACTGATCCTCCAGCAGAATGAAAAATCCGGTCAGGGTATCTTTGGCGAGTTTTTGCGCCCCGAGACCGACGGCGATGCCGACCACGGAAGCGGTTCCGAGCAACGGTGTCGGGTCCACCCCGATCGTTTTCAGCGCGAACACCAGAAAGAGGAAACCGAGCGTCCAGAAAGCGGCCCCCAGCATCGTCCCGGCAAGGGATCGGACGCGTCCCGCCCTCGCCAGGTCGCCCGCCCCCTCCGCCCGCCGCGCAATCGTC
This sequence comes from Capsulimonadales bacterium, assembly GCA_033762295.1. Classification (GTDB taxonomy): domain Bacteria; phylum Armatimonadota; class Armatimonadia; order Armatimonadales; family Armatimonadaceae; genus JANRLW01. Next base: position 31,286 of record JANRLW010000122.1, on the reverse strand, counting down.
TCCGTTCCCCGAAGCACGATCCGTCCCAGGTATCGCCGAAGGACGACGAACAAAACACCCAGGAGGATCAGTTCGATCCCGGCCATCAGGGTGACTTTGAACGGCAGGTCGCGAAGGATCGGCAGGCTCACGATCTCCTCGGCAATCGTCCGTGTCAGGTTGGGCAGCGCGCCGTCCGCCTTTGCCGTCGATTTGGCGGCCGTTTTCGCGGCGGGGGAGGGGGAAGGGGCCGTGGTCGGCGCGGGGGTGGGCGTCGGCAGTCCGAGCAGCCAGGGGAGGCTGAAATCCCCCGACGGGGTCGCTTCCGGGGCCGGGGACCCCGAAGCCGGGGTTTCGGAGATGCCCGGACTGCCGACGGTCGAGGGGGTGGCGGTCGGGCGGGGATCAGTTTGTGGCATCGCGGAGCGCCTCCGGCAGGAAAAACGTTCCATTTTCGTCCGGCTCGAACGTCAGTATCGACAGGACCGCGTTCGTGTTCAGCGGGCCGAAAAGGTGAGGAAAGGTCCCGTGTCCGGGGACCGCTTCGAAACGAAGCGGCGCGGTCAGGCGAGCCGAATCGATCACCAGCAGAACCAACCCGGTCCGACCCCGGTAAAATCGGTTGGCCGGCAAAAGAACCTGTTCGGGCGTGGAAAGGTGAACGAAGCCCTCGGTTTCGAGGGAATCCGCGCGATACTCGCCGGTGACGGCGGCCCGTTCCCAGGCGGAACGATCAACGATATGGAGCAGAAGCATCGGTTAAAAGGGACAACGCCCGACGGGTCCGGGTTGCAGGAACGTGATTGCCCAAACCTGAACGAGGCCTGCGGAGTTATCCGTCGCCGAAAAAAAACGTCGCAAAAACGGAACGGCGCCGAAGGCGCGGTGTCAGTGAGAAAGGAAGGCAACAGGGCTGTCCCGGTTCGTATCTGTTGCCACTATTGCAAGAAAGAGGATTATCCGTATGTCGAACGTACGTCTGCACGAACTCCTGGAGTATATCGGTCAGGGGCGTATCCTGGAAGCGATGAAGGAGTTTTACGCGGAGGATGTGGTGATGGAAGAACCGCGCTACGGCACGACCGTCGGTCTGGCGGCCAATATCGCGCGTGAGGAGCAGTTCCTCGCCTTCGTCAAGGAGTGGAAATCGTTCTCGGTCCCGAACCTCGTGGTCGGTGAGAACGTCTCCTTCTACGAAAATGCGCTCGACTTCGTCGGCGCGGACGGCAACGATTACCACATGGAGCAGGTCGCGGTGCAGACCTGGGAGAACGGCAAGATCGTCCGCGAGCGGTTCTACTACAACGCGGCGTAAGCGCCGCCCTGCGCTCGTCCCCTCGTCGGCCACCGGTACGAGGGGGCGGGGGAGGAAGAGCCGGGCGGCGGAGCGAAATGCCGGGTATGGCAACGATCGAACGTTTGGAACTGTTTACGGTGCCGCCACGGTGGCTTTTTCTCAAGGTAACGGCCAGTGACGGCACGTACGGCTGGGGAGAACCGGTCGTCGAGGGAAAGGCCGAGACCGTCCGCGCCTGTGTCGAGGAGATGTCGGATTTTCTGGTCGGGCAGCCGGCGGGGAATATCGAGGATCTCTGGCAGGTGCTGTATCGCGGCGGGTTCTATCGCGGCGGTCCGGTTCTGACATCGGCGATCTCCGGGATCGAACAGGCGTTATGGGATATCAAGGGGAAGCGACTCGGCGTCCCGATCTACGAACTTCTCGGTGGGGCGGTGCGTGACCGTATGCGTGTCTACTCGTGGATCGGGGGCGATGATCCGTCGGGTGTCGCGGCGCATGCCAAGGAGCGTCTGGGCGAGGGGTACACCGCCGTCAAGATGAACGGCACCGGACCGATGGAATGGATCGACTCGCTCGAAAAGGTGCAGTTGGCCGCCGAACGGATGGCGGCGGTGCGCGCCGCGGTCGGACCGGCGGTCGCGGTCGGGATCGACTTCCACGGCCGGGTACACAAAGGGATGGCGAAGGCACTGGTCCGGGCGCTGGAACCGTACGCGCCCACCTTTTATGAGGAACCGGTGCTGCCCGAGAACAACGAAGCCTTGCTGGAAATCGCGCGCCATACGACGGTGCCGATTGCGACGGGCGAGCGGATGTTTACCCGGTGGCAGTTCAAATCGCTGCTGGCGTCGGGTGGGGCCGATATCATTCAGCCGGATATCTCTCACTGCGGGGGGATCTGGGAACTGCGAAAAATCGCGGCGATGGCGGAGGCGTACGATGTCGCGGTCGCGCCCCACTGTCCGCTCGGGCCCATCACTCTGGCCGCCTCCCTGCAGCTCGATTTCTGTACCCCGAACGCCTTTATTCAGGAGCAGTCGCTGGGCATCCATTACAATCAGGGATCGGACGTTCTCGATTATCTGAAGGACCCGGCGGTGTTCCGATATACGGCCGGGTATGTTCCTCTGATGACCGCGCCCGGCCTGGGTATCGAGATCGACGAGGACCGGGTACGAGAGGCGGCGAAGGTCGGACATCGCTGGCGCAACCCGATCTGGCGGAATGCGGATGGTTCCGTCACCGAGTGGTAGATCGGCCGGTCGGCCGATCCGTTTCGGGCGGCGGCTCGGATGCGCCGCCGCCCTGTTGCTGTTTTTCCTCGTTCCCGCCGTTCGTATCCGCCTGCTGACGGAACCTCCGGGTGTCGTTGCCCTGCCCCCCGTGCCGTCGGGCAAGACCCAATACGACCTCTACGTGATCGCCTACGGATACCATACGGCGATCTTCCTCGAACAGCCCGACGGCTGGCGTCTCGGCCCGCCCGGCAATGAATCGGCCGATTTCCTGGAATACGGCTGGGGCGATCGACGGTTTTACGGCTTCAACGATCAGTCGATCCCGGCGATGCTGACGGCCGCCTTCTGGGGCACTCCGTCCGTGGTCTACGTCGGTGGCGAAGAGGGTTTCCCGCCGGCGAAACGAACGATCCGCGCCGCGTATTATCGGACCGTCACCGCCGAGCAGCTGCGCCTCCTGTTGACGGGGTTGGAGCAGGCGATGACCCGCGCCGCCTCCGGAGAGCGTCCGCCGCCTCTGCCGCCGCGTACCGACCTGAAGGGACGCTTTTTCCCGGCGCGTGAATACTATATCCTCTGGTCGGACTGCAATCGGTGGACGGTGGAGCGACTGCGCGAGGTCGGTCTGGCCCGAACCGGCGTCGGCGTCGTCGTCCCGGAACAGGTGGGCGGACGGCTGATCGGCTTTCGTCGGGTGAGGTAAATCACCCCGGGAGGTGCGCGGAAACACCGAAGTTTGAAGTCGTCTCCGGAATCTAAACGGCATGGTTGCGGCGGAGTGTGACGTATTTCACGCGGTATGGCGAGGGAATTCCGTCGTCGCATGGTGCTGGCAGACAAATATGACGGGTAAAACCGGGATGGAGATTCTCCGATACTGAAAGCGGTACGGAAGCGGCCCGCGTTTCGGATATGGGTAGAATAGACGGGATGAGCGTACCGCACTTTGATTTGCCGGTGAATCTGCCGCATGCCGGAAATGTCGCCCTGCGTATTTGCCGGATTATCGAGAATCACGGACTGGATGAGGAGCCGGGCGGAGTGGCGCTGGCCGAGACGGCGGCTCAGATCGAGCAGTCGTTGCTGTCCTATCGTCTGACCGGGGAGGACCCCGATGACGAGGAGGCGGAATACGTCCGGCAACAGGTCGCGGAGATGGCGCGTCGACTCGTGGAGGAGATCGAGTCTGCGAAGGTGGCGGAGGACCGCCTGGGCCAGTGCGTCCGGAACCTGTTTGAGTGCCTGGGTATGGGGGAGGAAGGCGCGGTGCTGTCGCTCCGCGCCGGCGAGAACCCGAAGTCGCTGCAGCGACCGGCCTGACGGGCGCGGCGACACGTTTCGACGATCCTGTGAAAAGGAACACCGACGGGACGCTAAAGTCTACGAGACAATTCTATATAGAAACACTCGTATTAAAGAAGAAAACTATGTCGGTCGGCATCTCTCCCGAAGCCGGAGCAGGGACGAGCGAGCAGCCGGACACGCTTGCGTTTTGCGGAAGGATTATGTTATATTCCCGCAGAGGCGCGGTGTCCGCGTTGCATCGTTCGGTTTTGCACGATTCGCAGGGATGGTGACCGTGTACGTGCGAAATCAACCTTTCTCCTGAAGGAGCTGTTCACAAAATGAATCGGATGCTCGCATCGACCTTTTCGCTGTCGGCAGCCGTGCTGGCGCTGATCGGGGGCGCGTCCGCGCAGACCCCGTTGACCGCCGCACCCGTGCTCCCGTCGGCCGCCATCATTGTCCGTGTCGGTTTCCAGGATGCGGATACCCTTTATAACCAGGGCGTCGATGCCTACACCAAGGGAGACATCGCCGGAGCGGTCGCCAAGTTCCAGGCCGCCATCGCCAAACGACCTGCCTTTACCGATGCCCACTTCAACCTCGGTATCTCTCTGGCCGATTCCGGCAAACCTGAGGAAGCGATCAAGGAGTTCACCTGGGTCATCACCAAGACGCCTCCGGCGCCGAAGGGAAAGCTGGCCGACTCCTATCATCTGCGCGGGCGGGCCTACGTCGCGCTGAAACAGTCCGACAAGGCTCTGGCGGACTTCAAGCAGGCGCTCACCGTGAAGCCGGACCTGACCGAAGTGCTCCTCGATGAGGCCGCCGCCTACTATATCGGGCAGCAGTACGACGCCGCGATCACCGACTACACCAAGTATGTCACCGCCAACCCGAAGGCCGATCCCGGCATCTACAACAACCGTGGTCTCGCCTACCTCGCCAAGTCGTCGTCCAGCAAAGCCGAAGCGGACCTGCGCGCCGCCATCGCCGATTTTGACAAGTTCGTCACCGCCGACCCGGCAAAAAACTTCGACGGCTACCTGAACCGGGGAGACGCATACGCCGGACTGAAGGCCTATGACAAGGCGATCGCCGATTATACCGCGTATCTGGCCAAGAAGCCGAATGATGCATACGCTCTCGGCGCCCGCGCCCGCGCCAACATGGAAATGAAGAAGTATCCGGACGCGGTGAAGGACTACACGTCCCTCACGTCGGCCGCGCCGAACGATGTGAACGCTCGAATCAATCTGGGCATCGCACAGGGACTGGCGGGCGACTCCGCCGCCGCTATTGCGACGTTCAACCGGGTCGTCGGCAACCCGCCCAAAGCGTCCGACAAGGTCGCTTTGAGCGCGCGGGCGCAGGCGTACGTCAATATGCAGGATTGGACGAACGCGGTCAAGGATTACGACCTTCTGGTAAAGCTCGATCCCAAGGAGTCGACCGCCTACTTCAACCGCGCCGTCGCCAATACCAAGCTGAAAAACTACGACAAAGCGGCAGCGGATTTCCAGGCCTATCTTCAGACCAACCCGAAGGAACCGGCCAAGGCGCATCTCGGGCTCGGGACGGCCTACATGGAGATGAAGAAGTATCCCGAAGCGGTGGACGCGTTCTCCAAATACATCGCCCTGGACCCGAAGGATGCGACCGGCCTTTACAACCGGGGCGCGGCCTACTATAACGTCTGGAACGGTGCGGGCGCGTCGGCGAAAAAAGATCCTGCCACCAAAGGGATCGCCGACCTGACCGCGTACCTGAAGACCGCGCCGACCGACAAAAAAGTGGTCGCCGACGCCAACAAACTGATCGCCGAAATGGCGCTCGACGGGGGGTACGATCCGAAGAAGGCGCTCGACGATGCCATCGCGGCCAACCCGAAGGACCCGGACCCGCTGGTCAATCGTGGCGTCTATTTCATGAAGATGAACCCGCCGGCGTACGACAAGGCGATCGCCGATTTCACCGCCGCCGCCGCCATCAGTCCGAAGGACGCCACCGTTCTCTATAACCGGGCCATCGCCTACGTCGGCAAGAAGGACTGGAAGAACGTCATTGCCGATACGAACGCCGCCCTGGCGATCAAACCGGATTATACGGACGCCCTGGTTACCCGCGGCGACGCCAATTACAATACGAAAACGTATGCCGCAGCCATCGCCGACTACAAGCAGTTCGCTGCCCTGTCGAAGGACCCGAAGGATAAAGCCTACGGCCTCAGCCAGCTTGCGAATGCCAGCGCGGCCAACAAGGACTTCCAGAGCGCGGTCGATGCGATGACCCAGTACATCGCCGCCGCTCCGACGGAACCGAACGGACTGCGACTTCGCGGCGGGTACTACCTGACTCTGAAGAAGTACGACGAAGCCATCAAGGACATTACGGACTTCCTGGCAAAACCGCCGGTTGCGGGAGCGAAACCGGAGGATGTGACCGCGTCGAAGGCGGCGGGATACTTCATCCGGGGCGTCGCTTACGTCAACAAGGAGGAGTTTGAGAAGGGGGGAGCCGACTTCGAACAGGCGCTGGCGACCAAGCCCGATCCGGACTACGCCAAGCAGGGCGCCCAGGCGTACGGTAAACTGGCCGCCAAAACGCTGGACGCCGACCCGATGAAGGCCGCCGGACACTACGCCAAAGCGATCGCTCTGTACGATAAGGAGATTGCGGCGCGCGGCGCGAAGCCGACCCGCGACCTTGCCGATGCCTACTTCAACAAGGGAGTCATGCTCGAGGCGAAATACAAGGCGGACGAATCGGCGGAGAACCTGAAGCAGGCCGTGGAAGCGTATGCAAAGTACCTGGAAGTCGGGAAGATGGCGACTCCGCCGATCACGGACGCCGCCGACGTCCAGAAACAGATCGACGCCCTGAAAGCCAAGATCGCGGAGCTTTGATTCCGACGACCGACGCAGGGAAGCGAGGGGAGCGACGACGTCGCTCCCCGTTCCTGCATTTAAGATGTGGTATATCCATTCCTGGTAAATAAATGTCGATCCCACGACGACAATAGTAATAAATCGTTGTTTCTCGGACCACCTGGAAGTTACAAGGAGCCTCCATCCTATGAATAGAACGCTCTTCACCGCTTTGTCCCTGTCGTTGACTCTGCTGACCATCGGGGCGGCAAACGCGGGCGACATTCCCTCCCTGCCGACGACGGCAATCGCACACGCCCTCGTCGGATTTCAGGGCGCTGACGATGAGTTCAACGCCGGGGTCGAGGCTCAAAGGAAGCGGCTGTGGGACAAGGCGATCGTCTTCTTCTCCAACGCCGTCAAGAAGGACCCGACCTACTGGGTCGCCTACTACAGCCGGGGCGACTGCTATATGCAACTCGGACAGTACGAGAAGGCGATCGCCGACTACACCCAGGTCATCGACAAGAAGCCCAAACTGGCGGATGCCTACCGATTCCGCGGACGCGCCTACAACCGTCTGAAGCAGCCGGACAAGGCGATCGAGGACTTCAACAAGGCGCTGCAGATCAAGGGACAGAACTTCTACGAAATCTACGGCGACCTCGGTCAGTCGTACCAGATCAAGAACGATTATCCCAAGGCCATCGAAAACTATTCGACCTTCATCGAACGACTGAAGCGGACCCGTCAGAGCGTCCCCGATGCCTTCGCCAACCGGGGCAACGCCTATCTGAGCAAGTATCAGGCGGACAAGGAAGCCAATAAGGCGAACGAAGACGACGTAAAGGCGGCCCTGGCCGATTACGAGGAGTATATCGCCCAGGCGACGGCGGCCAATCAGGACCCGTCCGACGCCTATCGCTCCCGCGCCGACGCCTATCTCATTACGAAGAACTACGATAAGGCGATCAGTAACTACTCCCTGTACCTTGCCAAGAACGCCAAGGATAGCTATGCGCTGGAGCGACGGGGGGTTGCCTACGAGGAGTCCAAGAACGTCGATGCCGCGATGAAGGACTTCCGCGATGCGCTGGCTGTGAATCCCACCTCGGCTAACGCCCAGGCGGGGGTGACCCGCATCATGCTGACCAGAGATCCGAAGACGGCGCTCGCCGAACTGAGCAAGGGGATCTCCAACCCGCCGAAGAAGGAGCAGAAGGACAAAGTCGCCAGCCGCGCCCTGGTCTATATGCAGCTGAAGGACTATGCCAACGCCGTTCGCGATTACGATTTCCTGGCTAAAGTCGATCCGAACGACCCGACCGTCCTGTCGAACCGGGCTACCGCCAACCTCAATCTGAATGCCTACGATAAGGCGATCGCCGACTATAACGCCTACCTCGCACTGAAGCCGCAGGACACGAACGCGGTCGCCAACGCGCTGACCGGCAAGGCGGCGGCGCAGATCAACCTGCGCCAGTACGGTCAGGCGGCGGATACCTTCACCCAGATCATCGCCAACAACGAAGCGGCGAAGGTGACCGATCCCGAACCGTATTTCAACCGGGCCAAGGCGTACTTCAATGCCGGAGCCGCCAGCAACAACGACCGGCCGACCCTGCAAAAGGCGATTGCCGATCTCGATGTCTACCTGAAAGCGAAACCGGACAACAAGGAAGCGTCCAAGCTGAAGACCGACATCGAACTGCTGTCCGCCGGTTCTCCGGAGGAGCAGGTAGCCGCACTGACCAAGGCGATTGCCGCCGATCCGACCAATGCCGTCTACCGAACCAACCTGGGGACTCTCTATTTCCGGCAGGGAGAAAAGGACCCGGCCAACTATGACCGGGCTATCACCGCCTACAATGAAGCGATCAGGATCAGTCCCAACGATCCGGTGGCCGTCTACAGCCGGGCGGCGGTCTATGCCAAGAAAAAGGACTGGGAGAATACGGCGAAAGACGCCAGCGCCGCTCTCGCCCTGAAGCCGGACTATCCCGACGCTCTGTTGCTCCGTGCGCAGGCCAACCTCGAGGCCAAGAAGTATGCCGATGCCGTCCGCGACTACGAGGCGATCTACGCCAAAGACAGGAACAACGCGGATGCCCTGAAGGGACTGGCGTTCGCCTACGTCGCCAACAAGGATTACGCCAATACCGTTCGGATCATGAACGAGTATATCCCGAAGCATCCGGACGATACGGAAGCCGTCTATAGCCGGGGTGTCGCCCATGTCGGCCTGGGTAAGTACACCGAGGGGATCGCCGATCTGACCAAATACATCGATGCCGGTGGGAAGGAAAAGGCGGTCGCGCTTTACAACCGTGGTCTGGCCCATTCCAAGGCCGGAAACGACGTGGCCGCGGCCGCCGATTACGAGGCATCCATCGCGCTGAAGAACGATTACAACACCGCGCTGGAAGCCGCCCGGGCGTACAGCGTCCAGGGTGACAAGTTCCGCGACCCCGATCCGGCCAAGGCCGCCGGGTTCTACGGCAAGGCATTCGACCTTTATGGCAAGGCGATGACCGCCCTGGAGGCGCCGGAGGCCGAAAAGACCGATCTGGCGAAAAAACGAGCGAACATCCTGCGCAGCCAGGCGATCGTACGACAGAATCAGGGGAAACTGGCGGAGAATATCGAAATCTTGAAGGAGGCGTTGACCCTGTTCAACCAGTACCTGACAACGGCCAAACCGCTCGGCCTTCCGGAGTACGCCGAAACGGAGAAAACGGCCCAGCAGCTCGACAAGTATATCAAAGACAACAGCTAGTCGCCGGGAACGAAACGGCCCCGATCCCCGCCGGGGATCGGGGCCGTTTTCCTTTCAGGCCGCGCGGTCGAACCGGATCAGTTCCGGCTCCTTGCGTTCCCGTACGGTATCTCCGGAAACGATACAGGAACGGATATCGTTGGTCGACGGGAGATCGTACATGATGTTCATCATGACCTCCTCGATGATCGTCCGGAGAGCCCTCGCCCCGGTTCCCCGCCCCATCGCTTCCGCCGCAATCGCCTGAAGGGAATCGGGCGTGAACTCCAGCTGGACGCCATCGAACTCCAGGAACTTTTTATACTGGCGGGTCAGCGCGTTTTTCGGTTCGGTCAGGATACGGACGAGGCAATCCTCGGTCAGCGGCGTAAAGGTGGCGACAACCGGAAGGCGGCCGATAAATTCCGGCAGCATGCCGAACTTCACCAGATCGTCCGGCTGGACATGGGCGAAGATATCGCCTTCGTTGATCGCGTCGCCTGTCTGACGGGCGCGGAACCCGACGGCGGACGGTTTGGTGCGCCGTTCGATAATTTGGGAGAGACCTTCGAACGACCCCCCGCAGATGAACAGGATATTGGTGGTGTCGATCGGGATATAGTCCTGCTGCGGATGTTTCCGCCCGCCCTGCGGCGGCACATTGGCGACCGTTCCTTCGAGAATCTTCAGCAGGGCTTGTTGGACTCCCTCTCCGGAAACGTCCCGCGTAATGCTGGGACTATCGCCTTTGCGGGCGACCTTGTCGATTTCATCGATGTAGATGATGCCCCGCTGCGCTTTTTTGACGACATTGTTGAGATTATCGCCGTCGTCGGTCGCCTGCAGGAGTTTGAGGAGGATATTTTCGACGTCCTCGCCGACATAACCGGCTTCGGTCAGGCTGGTGGCGTCGGCGATGGCAAACGGAACGTTCAGGACCTTGGCGAGGGTCTGGGCGAGGAGAGTCTTTCCGGTGCCCGTCGGGCCGATCAGCAGGATATTCGATTTCTGCAGTTCGACGTCCGGGGAGCTGTAGTGTATACGTTTGTAGTGGTTATAAACGGCGACGGACAGGGCGCGTTTGGCGCGTTCCTGTCCGACGACATATTGATTCAGGAAGCGATGGATGTCGCGGGGTTTGGGAAGGTAACCGATGCGCGGCTGCTCGGCTTCGGCCTCCTCCCCGCGGATGATGTCGTTGCACAACTCCACGCACTCGGTGCAGACGCCGCCATGGACGCCGAGAATCAGTTTTCGGACGTTCTCGCGGCTTTTCCCGCACAGGACACACCGACTGTCGTTGCGATCGAATCCCCCGATACGTGCCATCTTTTCCCGTTGCTTTCGTGGCCGGGACCGTTCGCCGATCCCGGAGATATGCCTACGAACGGGCGCGGGGGTTAGCGGTCGCCCCGGGTGAAGACATGGTCGACAAGACCGTAATCCACCGATTCCTGCGCCGTCATCCAGTAATCGCGCTGAATGTCGTTCTTGATGCGCTCGTAGCTCTGACCGGTGTGTTTCTGCAAGATCTGTGCTAGCTGTTCATTGGTCCGGATAATTTCGCGTGCCTGGATGTCGATATCGATGGCGGTCCCTTCGAATCCGGCGGAGACCTGATGCACCATGGTGCGCGAGTTCGGCAGGGCGTACCGTTTCCCGGCGGCTCCGGCGGCCAGAAGCAGCGATCCCATGGACGCCGCCATCCCCATACAGATGGTGGCGACATCGCACTTGATCGCCTGCATGGTGTCGTAGATGGCGAGGCCATCGTAGACGGAACCGCCCGGAGAGTTGATATACAGTTCGATATCGGCGTTGGGATCGACCTTTTCCAGGAAGAGAAGCTGAGCGATGATATTGTTCGCCATCTGGTGATTGACCGCTTCGCCAAGAATGATGATCCGGTCTTTCAGCAGTCGGGAGTAGATATCGTAGCTGCGTTCACCGCGAGCGTCCTGCTCGACCACATAGGGTATTAACATGGGTTGGTGCGTCCTTTCAGCGAAGACGACCGCCGGGCGGAAAGTCGCCCGGCGGGTCTGCGAATCGTGCGGGGCCGCCGGCCTATCGGTCGGCGGTCGTTTCCGTAACGTTCTCTACGGTTTCGTCGTCCCCCTCCGTTACTCCGCTTTCGGGCAGGTCGTCCGCCGTCTCCGTCGCTTCTTCGGACGCAGCGTTCTCTGCCGTTTCGGTGTCGGCGGTTACGGTCTCATCACCGGGTTTTCCGCCCCGTCGCCGAACGGTACGTGCGGAGGAGATGGTCAGCGGCGCGGCATCGCCGGCCGGCTGCGCCTCGTCCTGTTCGATCTCGTTTTCCATCTCGTCGACCGTCGTTTCCCGTTCGGTGATAGTGGAGACGGATTTCAGGAAGTCGAGGATCTTTTCGGTAAGGGCCTGATCCTGGAAGACGCGCATCTGATCGTTTTTCTCGGCATAGGCGCGGATAGCGGCCGGACTGACCTTGGCGCGTTCGGCGCGTTCGGCGATGACCCGTTCGAGATCGGCATCCTCCAACGTGATCTGCTCCTGTCGGGCGACCTCCGCCAGCACCAGGGAGTTGCGAATGCGGCGATCGGCCGCGGCGGCCATCTCCTTCTCGATCTCCTCGGCGGTGCGTCCGGAGTTTTCGAGATAGTCCTCGAACGACGTGTTCTCCCGTTTCAGTCGTTCCTCGAGATTACGGATATCGGCCTGCATTTCGGTGCGAAGGAGGGCGTCCGGGAACGCGACCTGGGAGGTGTTGACGATCGCCGAAACCAGGCGGTACTCCAGATCGTTCTCGGACATTTCCCGCGCGGCTTTCTCCAGGCTTTCCCGGAGTGCGGCGCGCAGTTCCTCCTCGTTGGTGGCGGTCGGGTGAAGCTTCTTCAGGAACTCCTCCGTCAGTTCGGGAATCACCTTGGCCCGAAGTTCGGTGACGGTGACGTCGAAGGTCACGGTTTTGCCGCGCAGATTGGCATCATGAAAGTCGGCGGGATAGTGGGCCTCGATCGTTTTGGAATCGCCCGGATTCATTCCGACCAGTCCGTTATCGAAATCCTCGATGTTTTTGCCGATCTCGATGAAGGCGGGTTGTGGTTCGGTGTCGGGGTTTTCCTCGTCTTCCGTACGGGTGAGGACCTTAGCGAAGACGACGTCACCCTTTTCCGCAGGGCGGTCGGTGATCGAGGGATACTCGGCATGTCGTGAGAGCACCTGATCGAGCTGGGCTTCGACGTCCTGATCGGAGATATTGATCTTGCGGCTATCCAGGGCGAGTCCCTTATAGAGTCCGAGGGTGACGACCGGCGGCAGGGGCACCAGCGCCCGGAAGACGAGGGGGCCGCCGTCGTTCATTTCGACCAGTTCGAATTCGGGGTCGAGTCCGCCGAACGGCTGAGTGGCGGTCTCTTTGAGAGCTTCGGCGTAAGCAGGGCCGACCAGTTGTTCGGCGGCGCGTTGTCGAACACGATCGGGGTCGATATAGTTGCGTGCCATCTGCGGCGGCACCTTGCCTTTGCGGAACCCCGGGATGGTGATTTCGCGGGCGAACTGGTTGTATACTTTGTCCTGTTGCGCCTTGACCTTTTCCGGTTCGATCGAAATCGTCAGCGCGACCTTGCACGGGTCTATCTGCTCGGTTGTCACCTGCACGGTGGGAAAACTCCTCAATATGGGATTCGGGGTAGGTAGTTCCGGAGGGAAGGACGATTAATCGAATAAATCTCCGATACACCACTCAGCAAAACAGGATACCAGAACTACGAGCGAGTTGCCCGTATTCCGGTATCCTGCTAAAATCTTAACGTGGCCGCAGTAACGGCGGCGGCTTCTTCGGAGAGCGGGAGACGGGACTCGAACCCGCGACTTTCACCTTGGCAAGGTGACACTCTACCACTGAGTTACTCCCGCGAAATGTCCTGGAGAATGGGCGAGAGGGGATTCGAACCCCTACGCCTTCCGGCACTGGTTCCTAAGACCAGCGTGGCTGCCGTTTCACCACTCGCCCGGAACCGATCGACGAGTAATTAGATACCATATCCCGGTCAAACTGTCAAGGGAACCGCCCCCGTCGGATTTTTGCCGGAGCGCCGGGTACACTGTTGCCGGTGACCGAATCGAGGCAATGTGGCGAAACGGTCGGAAGGAGACGGAAGGCCCGATGAAACCCGCAAAGCTCGATTCGACCATTCCTGAGGCCGGGATGCCCGCCCCGGATTTTTGCCTGCCGGATGCGCGGAACGAAGAAACGGTCCGTCTGTCCGATCTGACCGGTCGAGATATCCTGCTGGTCTTTTTTCGCGGAACCTGGTGTCCGTTCTGCCGGGATCAGATGCGCCTGCTCGCGGACAACGAACCCCGTCTGCGCGAGGCCGGAATCACTCTTCTGGGCATCGTCTGTCAGAACCGGCGGTCGGTGCGTGCCTATACCGAGTCGGTCCGTCTTCCGTTTCCGCTGCTCGCCGATGAGACGCGGGAGGTCGCCCGATCCTACGGTTCGCACTACTGGTTATCGCCGGAGGGGTTCAACCTGGCCCGCCCGTCCCTGTTCATTCTGGATCGGAACGGAATAATCACCCTCGCCTACCGTGGTAAAAACATGACCGATTTGCCCGTGGGAAAGGTGCTCGAAAAGTTCATTCTACTGCTGGAAGCGTGAACCCCGTTCCCGATAGCACGGAATCACGATAAACCTCTTGACAGAAACGGATTTTCGTCCTGTATACTGAGCGAAACATAAGCGGAATAAAGGGTTAGGGGACGCGGGCGGGGGACGACGTTGGGGTCCTTCCGACCGGAAAGGACGGACGATTGATGGCGGAGAACGGTGCCGGCAGCGCGCTGCCCGGCCGGATAGACGATCCGAAGGAGGCCGGGACGGCCCTTCTGAAACAGGGGAAGTTTGAAGAGGCGGCTGCCGTACTTCGGGAGGCCGTCGCACTGGATAATAACGATGAGGTCGCCTGGCGTCTTCTGGGCGGCGCGCTGGCGTCCAAAGGGGACGCGAACGGCGCCGTGGAAGCGTTCCGCAACGCCGTCCGAATCGTCCCCATGGCCGCCCGCAGTCATTACAATCTCGGACTGGCCCTGCAGAGCGCGGGCCGACTGCCGGAGGCGAAATCCAGCTTCGAACGGGCGGTCTCCCTGGACCCCGGACATGATCCGGCACGAACCCGCCTCGGAGAGGTCGCCGAACAACTGGGCGTCCCGCGCCCCGCCACACCCAATGTTCCGGCCGAAGGGCATACGAATATCGGTGGGGGGAATGCCACCGGACTTGCCTCGATCAGTTCTCCCGGTTACGCGGCCCAGCAGGCACAACAGACCCAACCGTCGCCCGCCGGTCATACGAATATCGGCGGGGGAAATGCGACCGGGCTTCTCTCCATCGGGGCGCACCGGGAGGCGGCTCCGCCGCCCGCCGGTGGTCACTCCAACATCGGTGGGGGGAATGCGACCGGCCTCTCCTCGGTCGGGATGGCGTCGTCCGCGCCGCAGGACACCGGGCATACCAATATCGGCGGCGGAAACGCGAGCATGCTCGGTTCCGTCGGGCCGGGGGGGACCCCGACATTACGCCCCGGCACCGCGCCCGCCGGCCATGTCCCTTCCGTCGCCCCTCCGCCTTCCGCCTCGCCCTCCGCGTTCGCGGCGAACGTCGCCAGCAGTTATCCGGGGGCATCGAACTACGCCCCGCCGCCCGTCCTCGGTCAGAACTATCAGACGAACCTGGTGAACACCTCGGGCATGCAGGGCGATGTTCCGTTCGAGGTCTCGAAACCGTTCAACTGGGGCGCTTTTCTGCTGACGTGGCAGGGCTGGGGGTTTATCTGGGCCTTCAATATGCGCCTGACGACCATCGGCGCGGCGATGGTCGGCGTCTTTTTCGTTTTGCCGATCCTGATCGGCATCGTCGGCGCCGCCAGCGCGTCGGCGAGCGGTCGTGATGGCGGCGGGTCGTGGACGGGTATCGTCTCCCTGTTGCTCGGTTTCGTACAGTTCGGGTTCGGCATCTATCTGGGAATCAACGGAAACAAGCTCGCCTGGCAGAACCGCAACTTCGCCTCGGTGGAGGATTTTCACCAGTGCCAGCGGACCTGGACCTACTGGGCGGTCGGCCTGATGGTCGCCGGACTGGTGATCGGGTTCCTGCTCGTCCTGATCCTTGGAGCGGCCATGATGGCGGTGCTCAGCGGAGGCGGCCGGTCGCTCAATCCCTGACCGGGCGAAACCTGCCTTTCAGGAACTCCCGGAAACAGCGCAAAACCGACGGAACCTCCATCGGTTTTGCGCTGTTTTATGAATATGCCGGTGGTAAACGTACTCGATGCCCGGGGAGCGGAGCGTGTCGCCTGGTCGCTGTTGATTCTTCGAATCGTGGTCGGCGTCATTTTCATGGCGCACGGGGCACAGAA
Organism: Capsulimonadales bacterium; assembly: GCA_033762295.1. Taxonomy (GTDB): domain Bacteria; phylum Armatimonadota; class Armatimonadia; order Armatimonadales; family Armatimonadaceae; genus JANRLW01. The sequence goes on along the minus strand of JANRLW010000122.1, from coordinate 15,465 downwards.
GGTCTTCGGCCTTTTCGGTGGCCCGGGCCTGAACGCCGTGATGGGACAGATGGGCCCAGTTCTTGGCTTCCTGGTTTCGGTCGGCGAGTTCTTCGGCGGATTGGGAATCCTCGTCGGCTTCCTGACGCGTTTTTCGGCGGCGTCCCTGATCGTGATCATGTTCGGCGCGATCATCATGGTGCACGGCAAGAACGGCTTTTTCCTGAGCGAGAAGGGCTTTGAGTATAACTTCGCCCTGATCGGTCTTCTCTTCCCCCTGCTGTTGCTAGGTCCCGGACCCTTCGCGCTTCCCCGGCGGATCTTTCCGAGGTTTCCCGCTTTGCTCGATTAAACCTGCCCGGAACGTCGTTCCGTTCGGGTACAATCCTCCCGCGGCCATGAACGAAGGGAGAGGCAAAAGTGGAAGTCGGATTCATTGGTCTCGGTCGAATGGGGCAGAATATGGCGGCGCGTCTGGCGCAGCATGGCCATACTGCCTACGGATTTGATCTTTCGGAGGAAAGCCGGGCTCAGGCGGAAGCCGAGAATATCGGCACGTCGGACTCGTTACAAGGTCTGGCGGAAAAATTTAACGAAACCCCGCGTGTTTTCTGGCTGATGGTGCCGGCCGGAAAAATCACCGACAGCGTCGTTACCCAGGTCGGCGAAGTGGCCTCCCCCGGAGATATCGTCGTAGATGGCGGAAACACCTTTTACAAAGACTCGATCCGTCATGCGAAGGAACTCGAAGCGCGCGGTGTCCGGTTCGTGGATTGCGGAACCTCCGGGGGGATCTGGGGTCTTCGCAACGGCTACTGTCTGATGATCGGCGGCGCCGAGGAGACGGTGCAGGCGATCGAACCGCTGCTTCTCGCCCTGACACCGCCCGACGGTTACGCGCACGTCGGTCCGACCGGCGCCGGGCACTTCGTCAAAATGGTCCACAACGGCATCGAATACGGCCTTCTTCAGGCATACGCCGAGGGGTTCGAACTGCTGCACGGCGCGACCGAGTTCGATCTGGACCTGCATCGAATCTCCCATGTCTGGAATCAGGGAAGCGTCGTCCGCTCCTGGCTTCTGGAACTGGCCGAGCGCGCTTTCGAATCCGGCCAGGAGTTCGAGGAGTTTGACGACGACATCGCCGACAACGGCACCGGGCGGTGGACGGTTCAGGAGAGTATCGACCGGGCGATTCCGTTGCCGGTCATCACCCTCGCCCTGCAGACCCGGTTCCGATCCCGCCAGGACGAATCGTACGCGGGCAAGGTGATCGCCGCGCTGCGAAATCAGTTCGGCGGCCATGCGGTCGTCGCCAAGCACCTGGAAAAGATGGAAGGGAAACCTCAACCCTCCGGCGGAAAGAAGGACCTGTAGACGATGCCCGCACGAACCTCCTGTGCCTTCGTTCTTTTCGGGGCGACGGGCGATCTGACACGCCGGAAACTTCTGCCGGCCCTCTTCCGGCTTTACTGTGAAAAGCTTCTTCCGGCGAACTTTGCCATCGTCGGGTTCGCCCTGCCGCATTCGGAAAAGCCCGACTACCACGATTTTGTCCGCTGGTCGCTGAAAGAGTTCGTCGCCGAGAGCGATAAATCCGGCACGGCGCTGGATGAATTTGTCGCCCTGACCTCCTTCGTCGCCGCGAATTTCACCGATGCCGACGGCTATGAGCGTCTGGCCGAGGAGTTGTTGCGGGTCGAGAAGGAACGCAGCACTTTCGGAAATCGGCTGTTCTACATGGCGACCCCCCCCGCCCTGGTGCCGGATATTCTGGGGCATCTCGATCGGACGCAACTGACGACGCCGTCCGCCACACAGACGCCGTGGACCCGGATCATCGCGGAGAAACCGTTCGGCATCGACCGGGAATCGGCGAAGCGGCTCACCGAGCAGTTCCATAAGGTCGTCGCCGAGGATCAGGTCTTCCGCATCGACCACTATCTGGGCAAGGACGCGGTGCAGGATGTTTCCGTATTGCGGTTCGCCAACTCGCTGTTCGAACCGCTCTGGAACCGCGGGTACGTCGATCAGGTACAGATTACGGTCGCCGAGACCCTGGGCGTCGAGCGTCGCGGGGCGTATTTCGACCCGATGGGTCAGACACGCGACATGGTCCAGAGCCACGCCCTGCAGGTGCTGGCCCTGCTCGCGATGGAACCGCCGAACTCGTTCGCCGCGAAAGCGATACGCGAGGAGAAATCCAAGGTGCTGGAGTCGATGCGTCCGTTGACCGCGTACTACGCGGTCCGTGGGCAGTATGGCCCCGGCTATGACGCTTCCGGGGAGGGGGTTTCTGGCTACCGGCAGGAACCGGGTATTCCCCCGGAGTCCAATACCGAAACCTATATGGCCGCCCGTCTGTTTATCGAGTCCTGGCGGTGGTCCGGCGTGCCGTTTTACGTCCGCGCCGGGAAGCGGTTGCCGCGTCAGGTGACGGAAGTAAATATCATCTTCAAGGGCGCACCGTTGACGCTGTTTCGGTCGTCGACGCGCAAACCGGAGCCCAACCGTCTGCGCCTGCGGATTCAGCCCGATGCGGAAATCGCGCTGGTGGTCGAACTGAAACGTCCCGGCACGATGAACGATCTGATCCCGATCGAGCTGGATATGTACTATCAGGAGACGTTCCAGACACCGCTCAAGGACGCTTATGAGCGACTGCTACTGGATGCGCTGAACGGCGATGCCGTCCTTTTCATGCGGGAGGACGAGATCGACGCCGCCTGGCGTGTGGTCGATCCGTTGCTGGCCTACTGGCGTTCGGAACCCGCCGATTTCCCGAACTACGCGGCGGGAACCTGGGGGCCGGAAGCCGCGGACGAACTGCTCGCCCGCGACGGCCGGAAATGGATCCTTTAGAGCGAATCGAGAGCGTAACGTAACTGGCGGAGCAGTTCGTCCCGGTAGCCGTTCTCTCCGGGCCGTTGTTCCGCCTGGGTTTCCCTTTGCAGGGTCCACAGCGCTCGCACCGCCAGGCGCGGGGCGAAATCGCGGCGTGAGTATCCTTTATCAAAAAGATACCGTTCGACAAATCCGGTATGTACGAACGGATAGCAGTCGTAGGTCCGGAACTTCGCCAGACCGAGCAGCGGGTCTCCGAACCAGCCGAAGGGCTGGATAAACTCGGTGATTCGATCGTCCTGAACGCGCAGGAAGTTCGGGAAGTACAGGTCGTTCGTATAAACCAGCGGTGTCGTTCGCGCGACCTCCTCGACGATCGGACGGAACCGATTCAGGGCGTCGGCGAAGGTCGGTTCGCTCAGCCATGGTCCGCCTTTGTCGATGATCTCGTTCAGGTCGTCAACCAGGGTCCGACGCGGCAATCGCGCTGCAATCGGCTCCTTCTCCAGTCGTGCCGTGATTCCGTGCAGTTGGTCGATCGCCGCGATTCCCAGGTCGGTCGCGTGCCGGATTCGGTGGGGATTGCCGTCGAACGCCCGGAGCAGCAGGTTCTCCCCGATCGGAGTCGAACAAAGCGCGACCCGAGAGCCGTCCGGGCGCAGGATCGGTCCGGCCAGTCGTTCGGGAACCGGCAGACCGCACCGTTTCAGGGCGTCGAGAAGAGCGATCGGGTCCTCGCCGCTTCCCCGAAATTCGTTCAGGAGATTGGCGAACCCTCGAAAGTCGACAGGGCGTTCGAACCCGTTGGGCAGTCTCAGGGTAACCCGGTACTCGAACGGCATCCACATTTCGGGGTCGCGCTTGATGTCGGTTATCGCGGCATCCGGAAAAACGGAGCGCAGCAGGGCTTCGTATTCGGTGGGTAGAGTCGTTGTCGTGTTTTCGGTCACGGTTTTCGCAGCCATAAAGTGAGTTTCGATCCTTTCGGGGAACGCCCCCGACAGCAGATGGTACAGTCGTTGCCGCGCCGCCTGAAGACGACTGCGGACGGTATTGAGAGGAATATCGAGCAGCACGGCGACCTCTTCGAGAGAGTGCCCCTGCCGATAAAAGAGTTCGAAGGTCCGCCGGAGGGGATCGGACAGTTGCTGAATCGCCATCTCCATCACCGACCGTTCGAGGGTCGGCAACGCCGTATCGACGCTCTTCGCCGTTTCCGCGTACCGGTCCGGCAACGAGGAGTGCGAGCGGGTGGACCGGCGTCGCCGCAGGTCAATCGCCCGGTGGACGGCGATCCGCCGCAGCCAGGGCAGTAGCCGATCGACATCGCGTAGTTCGTTCAGATTCCGGAACGCATAGACGAACGTCTCCTGGGTGGCATCCTGTGCGTCCTCGGAATTGCCCAGAGCATAGAACGCCGTCGCCGTCACCGCCTCCCGGTAACGAGCGACGATCTGCGCGAACGCCGAACGTTCCCCGCGAAGAGATCGTCGGATCAACCCTGCGTCCGAGGGGGAAGCGGTTTCCTCTGTCGTTTTCATGGCGATGTCCTCCCGTATGACGGTTGCGGATGCTCTCGGGACAGGAAACCGGGGATCGGTCGCTGCGCCGTTGTTCCTATTGTTCGGAAGATAGGCGCAGCGAACCGGGAAAAAGGATCGAACCGGGGGAAAGTATTTTTTAGCCGCGGGCTTCCGGACCGAGCAGGTCGAGATAGATGCCGGGGCTGGAATCGGGAATCGGGATCGCACCGACGGATCTGATCCCGAATCTTGTCCAATTCGATTATTTCGATTGTTGCGCCGGATGCGATTAGCTGTTAGGATGACCCAGGACCTATTCGAGGGAGACACAAGAATGACTCGTTTTCGTAACGGGGCGGTCGAACCGGTGACGCTCCCCGAACGGGAAACCGCGCTGGCACGCGCGACCAGCGAGACACTGGCTGGCTTTGTTCGCGGCGAGTCCCCCCTATCGCTCCGACTGACCAACCCTGCGACAGGTGAGGCGGTAGAGGCTACCGTGCCTTCCATCGCCATGCGACTGCTTGCCGAGGTCCTGGCGAAACTGGCTGAGGGTCAGACGGTGACTCTGGTACCCCTGCATGCGGAATTGTCCACTCAGCAGGCGGCGGACCTGCTGGGCGTTTCCCGCCCTTTTTTCGTGAAGTTGTTGGAAGAGGGGAAGCTTCCCTACCGAAAAGTCGGCGAGCACCGGCGCGTCCGCTATTCGGAACTGTTGCAGTATTTGGAGAAGGAGCGGCAGGAATCTCACCTGGCGTTTGATGCACTGGTCGCCCTGTCCGAGGAGATGGGACTGTACGAAATGGAGCGGACCGGCACGCTCCGGAATCGCGGCGCAGAAGAAGAACCGGGGCGTGAGCGTCCATGAGCGAGGCGAACCGGGGCGTTGATGGTCCCGGTGAAAACGATTCGATAGCCCTCACCCATGCATCGGCGGTAGGTACAGGCGAACGGATAACCGTAACACAGGCCGGTCGCTCCGGTAACGGTGGAGACAGGCCGCATGGCTATACGGATCGATCGTCGGAAACAAAGTATTAGCCGCGGGCTTCCGCGCCGTCCGGACCGAGCAGGTCGAGATAGATGCCGGGGCTGGAATCGGGAATCGGGATCGCACCGACCGATTTGACATAGAAATCGACCGGACCCGCCGCGCCGATGATGCCGTAGGCGTAGCCCATCTCGCGCAGACCGTGCAGCGAGGCAAGCAGCAACGCCGCGCCGATGCCCTTGCCGCGAAACGCGGTATCGACACCGGTCGGGCCGAAGAAACTCCGGGCGGTCGCTTCCACACAGGCGAAGCCGACGACGCGTTTCTCATGGACGGCGATCCAGCAGGTGATCGGAAGACGCGCAAAGGCGGCTTCGGCCTCGTCGGCCCATCCCTCGCTAAAATGCTTGATAATGAACCGGCGCGTTCGGGAGAGGTCGAACGGATAGGCGCGTCGAATGACGATCCCCTCCGAACGTAGCGCATCGATTCTCTCCTGTACCGGAGGCAGTTTGTAAAGAGGCACCAGAAGATCGGGCATAATGCCGGTTTGGTTCGCGTTCGACAAACGAAATTCCTGCCGTCATAACTTTTCATCGGCGGGAGGGCACCTTAATACGCAAGCGATGATGGAACAACGGATACGAGCGGCGCAAAATGGGGATCGTGCGGCCTTCGAGTGGTTGATGCGGCGGTTTCAGGCCCCTTGCCGTGCGCGATCCGATTCCCTGAAGGCGTTGCCCTAAAGCAGGCTCATCGGGTCGATGTCGATGTGGAGGAGCGAGCGTTCGGAGGCCGTCAGTTGCGCGAGGCCGGCGCGGATGCGGGAGCGGAGCGTATCGATGTCCCCGGCTTTCAACAACAGATGCCAGCGGTAGCGTTCCTGCAGCCGGGAAAGAGGGCAGGGAGCGGGACCGAGCACCTGAAGATCGTCGTCCCCGCCGACCTTCGGACCTTCCAGCAACCGGGAACCGCCGCCAAGGAAGCCCGCCAGCGAACGCAAGGCGGCCTCCGCCCGCCGTCCGTCCTCGTCCTGGGCGATGATGTTCGCAAGGCGGGTGAACGGCGGATATCCCAGTTCCCGGCGGTTGCCGATCTCCTGCCGGTAGAACGTCTCGTAATCGTGCTCCGCCGCCGCCGCGACCGATTCATGCTCCGGATTGAATGTCTGGACGATGACATGGCCCGGCTTACGACCGCGTCCCGCCCGACCGGAAACCTGTGTCAGCAACTGAAACGCCCGTTCGGACGCCCGAAAGTCCGGCATATTCAAAGCGGTATCCGCCGAGATGACCCCGACCAACGTCACCCCGGCGAAGTCCAGGCCCTTCGCCACCATCTGGGTCCCGATCAGAATATCGGCGTCGCCGTTGCGGAACGTTTTGAGCATCGAGAGGTGGGCGTCCTTCCGCTGCGTCGTGTCGCGGTCCATCCGCAACACCCGGGCGTCCGGGAACAACGCGCGAACCTCGGTTTCGATCCGTTCGGTGCCGAGGCCGAACGGGCGGATACGATCCCCGGTGCAGACGGGACAGACGGACGGGGCACCCTTCTCGAAACCGCAGTGATGGCACATCAGGCGGCGGGCGCGGGAATGGAAGGTGAGGGAGACGTCACAGTGCGGGCAGCGGGTGGTATAACCGCAATCGCGGCAGAGCAGGAACTGGGCGTAACCGCGACGGTTCAGAAACAGAATCGTCTGCTCACGTTTCGCCAGGCGGTCGGTTATGGCCTCCATCAGTGGCGGCGCGAAGATACCGGGCGGATCGCCTTTCTTATACCCCTCCCGCAGGTCGATGATCTGCACGGACGGCAGCGGGCGGGAAAGGGCGCGTTCCCGCAGCGGTAAAAAGCCCCATTCACCCGCTTCCGCCCGGTAAAACGATTCCATCGCCGGGGTGGCCGAACCGAGGAGAACGGTCGCCCCGGTCGCGCGAGCGCGGGCGATGGCGACATCGCGGGCATGGTACCGTGGCGCGGCGTCCTGCTTGTAGGACGCTTCGTGCTCCTCATCCACGACGATCAGGCCGACCTTCTCCAGCGGGGCGAAGATCGCCGAACGCGCCCCGACGACCACGTCCGCCTCGCCGCGTCCGATCCTCTGCCATTCATCCCGACGCTCCCCCGCCGAGAGCCCCGAGTGCAGCACCGCAACCCGATCGCCGATCCGGGCGCGAAACGTGTCCATCACCTGCGCGGTCAGGGCGATCTCCGGCACCAGGACAAGGGCGGTTTTTTTCCGACGGCGCGTCTCGGCGATCGAACGCAGGTAAACCTCCGTCTTCCCGGACCCGGTGACGCCGTAGAGCAGGACGACGTTCGCCTCGCGCCCGTCCAGTCGCTGTTTGACCGCCTCCACGGCAGCCGTCTGCTCGCCGGTCGGCATCGGTGGCACCGCCGCGCCGCCCGCCAGTTTGAACGGCTTGCGCCGAAGGGTGATCGTTTCGGTTTCGACCAGGTTCCCGGCTTCCAGTTTCTTCAGGTGAACGGCGGTCGCGTCCGTCCGGGCCAGCAGTTCGGCGGTCGGGATCGGCCCACCCCCCGATTCGATCAGCGTGCGAAGCAGTCGAACGCGCCCTTCCAGGCTTTTCCGTTCCCTGTCGGTCGCTCCGGCCAGGGCGACCTCCCAGGTGGCGGCGATACTTTCGGCTTCGTCCCAGTTCGGAAGGAGGCGGATCGCTTTTACCTGCTTCGCCCCGATTTTGGGCGGGTCGACCCGCCATTCGTCGATCAGCACGCCCCGTTGTCGAAGCAGGGAAAGCGGGGAGGTCAGCTTCGCGCCGTTCAGCGCGTCGGCAATCTGCGCCTCGGTTCCGGCCCGTTCGGGGCGTTCCCCGAGAACCCGTACGACATCCCGATGGGTGGCGGTTCGTATCTCCGCCAGGCGATCCTGCCAGCATTCGGCCCAGTCGGGCGCCAATCGGTAACGGCGATGGATATGGGCGGTCTGGGCGTCGGGAACGACGGTACGGACGCAGAGCGCCAGATCGGTGAGGTAGTTCCGCGACATCCATTGCGCGGTTTTCAGGACGGCGTCCGGCAGGTGCGCGCCTTCGCCGGTGACGAGACCGGCGACATCCTTGATCGTTTCCGCTTCAAGATGGTCCGGGGCGCGTTCGGACAGGGCGAGAACGAACCCGATCGCCTCCTGATAGCCGAACGGCACCACGACACAGGTACCGACCGCGAGCAGGGGACGCAGGGAGTCGGGGACCCGGTAGGTGAACGGCTGGCGCAATCCGGGCGCGTCAACCCCGACGACGACTGCGGCGAACAGGGTCAGTTCACGGGGATCGGCGACGGGCGGGGAGGGATCGACCATGGACACTCTATGCTACCGCATCCCGAACGGCAACCGATGCGGTTCAGGAGACGGTTTTGATCGAGCCGACCCAGGACGAATTGTGCAGGGTCGGGCGATTGCCTTTCATCCCGAGGCCGCCGATCTCCGTCAGGCCGTTGGTCATCAGCATCAGGGCTTCGGCGATATTCTCGCAGAGGTTACGGTCGCTATGGGCCGGGCCGCCGGCGGTGACGATATAACACAGGCGCGGGCGCGGCACGGTGCGTCGGGCGAGGTAGTCGTCGGGAAGATCGCCGGCCTCGGACGGGTGGACGGAGACGCGACACCCTTCGCCGCGCGAGGAGGTCAGGTTGACGACCCGGTAACCGTCGCTGCCGACCGCGAAGACCGCTTCGGCCAGACCGGCTTCCATCAGGGGAGCGTTTTTACCTTCCGGGTCGGTGAAACCGGGCATAAATCCTCGCCCGTACAGGTTTTCGGCCAGATCGGCGGGCAGAACCGGGGTTGCCGCCGCCGTCCAGACGCGGGCATAGGCGACATTACGCGAGGGAGAAAAATCGGTCATGATGTTTTGCTCTCCGTGTCGTGGAGGGTCACGCCGGTAATGGCGGACGGTATCGGACATTATAGCATGTCGAAGAGCGGAACAAGGAGAGGGAACGGAAGAACTACACGCTGACCCCGGATGCGCAGGGCTACCGGGGTCTCACGTTCGAGGGGGCTCGCCCCTGGGTTTCGTTCATGACCCCAAAACGGTCATACGACAACCTCACGTAATCGGCGCGGAACGCCGGGCGTTCCGACCGGTCACAGGAGCAGGCCGAGCCGAGGGCTAAAACTAACCCGCGAGACCCCCCCGGAGACTATGACTGTGAACCATTAGCCACCACCTCCCGGAGTTAAGATTACACCCGCGCCGTCCTAACATTACTCTCGTCTCCTTACGACACAAGGCCGAAACGGTTCGGTGGAGCAACTGGGGGATGCCTTCAGATGCAGTGACATTTTAACATTTATCACCACTCTTCGTCAAGCGTCCGCCCTATGCAAAACGACGGTTTTCCGGGAGGGGCACGACGGCTCCTTCCGATCAGTCGAACCGGATCCGGCTGTCGGCGGGTTTTCCGGCGACGGTCCTTTTCAGTTCCTCGGTGCGGGCCTCATGCCCCGGCTTTCCGAGCAGGGCGAACATATTCTTCTTGTACGCCTCGACTCCCGGCTGGTCGAACGGGTTGATTCCGAGGAGGTATCCGGAGACCCCGCAGGCGCGTTCGAAGAAATAGAGCAGAAATCCGAGCGAGTGCGCGTCGAGCGTGTTCAGGGTCAGGGTCAGGTTCGGCACGCCGCCGTCCCGGTGCGCGAGCGCCGTCGCCTCATACGCGGCCCGGTTGATCGAGGTCAGCGGCTGTCCGGCCAGGTAGCCCAGTTCGTCGGCGTCGTCGCCTTCGGGAAGCAGCACTTCCGGTTCGCCGTCGGCCACGGTGACGAACGTCTCGATCAGCATCCGGCGTCCCTCCTGGATATACTGGCCCATGGAGTGCAGGTCGGTGGTGAACTCGACCGACGCCGGGAACAGCGCGCAGTGGTCCTTGCCCTCCGATTCGCCGAACAGCTGTTTCCACCATTCGATCAAGTAGTGCAGGCGCGGCTCGAAGCCGACCAGAATCTCGGTCGTGAAGCCCTGCCGGTAGAGCAGGTTGCGCGCGGCGGCGTAGAACAGGACGGGATTCTTCAGCGGATCGGGTTCGTCAGCCGCTGCGGCGCAGTCGCTCGCGCCGCGCAGCAGTGCGCGAATGTCGATCCCGGCGTAGGCGATCGGCAACAGGCCGACCGGGGACAGGACCGAGTACCGTCCGCCGACGTCATCGGCGATGACCAGGGTTCGGTAGCCGACCTCGGTGGCGACCTTTCGGAGCGCGCCTTTCTTGCCGTCGGTCGTAGCGACGATCAGGTTTCGGGCAGCGTCCTTTCCGGCGTTCTCCTCAATGAATTGGCGCAACAGGCGAAAGGCAACGGCCGGTTCGGTGGTGGTTCCGGACTTGGAGACGACGTTGACGGCGACCCGTTTCCCCCGGAGTTCGGCCAGCAGGTCGTGATGGTAGCGCGCGGAAAGGTTCTGACCGGCGAAGACGACGCGTGGGCCACCGGTGGGGGCGAGGGCTTCGATCACCGCTCGCGCCCCCAGATAGGAGCCGCCGATCCCAATGACGACGAGCGTGTCGGTCTTCGCGCGCAGGTCGGCGGCGATCGATTCGATCTCGGCGATCTCTTCCTCGCGAACGATCGTGCCGGGGTCGAGCCAGCCCCGGAAGTCTGCGCCCGCGCCGGTTCCCTCGAGGAGGGTATCGGACGCCCATTTCAGACGGTCTTTCCAGGCGGCGACCATTGCGGGGGTAACGTTAGGAGCCAGGTAAGCGGCATCGAGCGACAGCGGCAAGTCAGGCATGACAGTCTCCCGAACAGTTGGTTTCGGCCTGTTATACCCGAAGATCGGCGGAAACAGGCCGGGCGGTCCGGCGGACGAAGGGAAGTGTGCTGAGCTTCCAAAGAAGTCGGGGAACGACGCTCCCAACGACCAGACCGCCGGCGACCTCGTCCGGCGTATGCCATTGACCGTAGACGAGACAGACGCCCATCAGGCCAACGATCGGCACGAGGAGCCAGAGCCAGCCTTTTCCGCGCTGAAGTACGATGCAGGTGGCCGCGGACATGGCAAAGGTGGTGTGTCCGCTCGGAAAGAGAGGGTGGCCCGGCCAGACCTCGGTCGCTTTACCCAGTTCGGCGAGGGCTACGGCGACGCCCAGTCCGAGAAGGGACCGTCCCCAGAACGCGGCGGTGATGCGGAAACGTTCCCGTGCGGTCGCCTGCGGATGTAGCAACGGCTCCTGCGCGATCAGGGCGAGCAGAACGGGATTGATCGTATAGGCCGAAATGACGTCGGCCAGGTATTTCAGCGTACTGTCGATGTCGAGTCCCTCCTACCGACGCTCCGGTGACAGTCTACCTACGGTTTGCGGGAGAAGACGGTTCCGTCCGCCGGGCAGGGCATTGCCAAACGCATCGAGGCGGTAGTCGCCTTCGACACTGCCCGTCCGGACACGAATCCGTCCCCCCACGAACCGGAGCAATCAGGAGTTTACGAAAGTCCCTTTGCAGGAAGCGTGGAGTCCGGTCGTGCCTCCGGAACGGGGCGTTGAAAACGGCGCGGTGAAATGTTACAATTCTCTGCTTGAAATCCGCCTTTTGAGGAGAGGTCCGTGCCGAACGCTGCGCCCGTGTCCGCTGCCGCCGCGCCGGAGGCGCCGGACTTTCCCGCCGATTCTCGCCAGGTGACCGTCGCCCCCGCCGATTATGTTGCCGGTGGCATTCGTCTGCTCCGGTTCGCCCTTCGAAACCCGCACCCCGCCGTACTCCATGTCCGGCTTACCGCCGGGGCCGACTGGCTGTCCGTCGTGCCGACCGAGGTGGCGCTCGGACCGAAGGAGCGGCAGAGTGTCGTAGTTCGCGCCGATGTGACAAAAGCCAAAGCGGCTCTTCGGGCCGGAGGTCCGGCCTCGGGACCGATCCGACTGGCGTATCAGCGTCTGTACCCGGCGTCGTTCGGCGGTGCGACGACGTTGCCCGAGACGGGCGACGTGTTCGTCGTGCTTCCCGCCGCCTCCTGTCCCAACTGCAAACGGTCCCTCGACGAGGCGATTGCCGCCGGGGACGCCAACCACGTCCCGGAGTTCTGTCCGTACTGTTACGAACGTCTGCGCCCCTGTCCGGTCTGCGGAACGCTCAACTCCTGGCTGGCGCGTCGATGCCTCCGCGATTCCGAGCATATTCTCCGGGCGGAACCGGACTGGGGCATGCTCGGAGGGGGTCCCGCCCACCGGGGCACCGTGACAACGCCGGCCCTGCCCGCCCTCGCCCGCCGCTGGTCCTATCCGACCGCTCCCCCCTTGCGCCGGGAAAAGGCTCTGCTCTGGAGTGCGCCCGCCTCAGCCTACGGAATCGTGGCCGCCGCCGCCGCGACCCCGGACGGAGACGCCCATATCTTCGGGTTCGAGGCGAAAAACGGCGCGACGCTCTGGGAACCGTACCCGCTGGAAGCGCCCGTCTACCCGGACCGGGGTGGCGTCGCCCTGTCCGGTGGGCGGCTGTACGCGGCGACCATCGAAGGCGTGTGCCTGGCGCTGGACGCGCAGCGCGGAACCCGCCTCTGGGAACGACGACTGCCGGGGCGCGTCTACGGAGCGGTGACGCCGATCGGCGGCGACGAACCGTTGCTGGTCGCCACCATGGCGGAAACACCGGGCGAACCCGGTGGCGTTCTCTTTGTGCTGAACAGCGCGAACGGCGAAATCCTGCACCGCATTCCGCTACCCGGACCGCCTGACTGCGCTCCCGCCGCCGCCGACGGTCGGGCGTTCGTCCACGACGATCGTGGGACGCTGACCATCGCCGATCTGAAGACCGGCGTCGTGCTTCACGCCCTGGCCCATCCGGAGACGACGTTCAATGCCGCCCCGGTCGTCCTTGGAGAGCGCGTCTATTCGGCGACGGCGTCCGGGAATCTGGTCTGCCGACAGGTCGCGTCCGGGGAGGAGATCTGGAATCTGGCCGTCACCAATGCGCCGTTCGCCGGAACGCCCGCCGGAGACTCGACATTGATCTATCTGCCGGCCGACGACGGCCTGCACCTGGTCAGCGCCCAGGGACGGTCGGTGCGTCGGTATCCGACCCGACAACCGGTTCGCTCCGCGCCGGTCGTGGCGAACGGAACGCTCTTGTTCGGCTGTCTCGACGGCTCGGTGTACGGGGCGGCCGCCGGACGTCCCCTGGAAAAGGCTTATGAAACGGCGACCGCCGGTTCGCAGATTGTGGCCGCGCCCGCCTTCGCCGACGGTCTTCTGTTTGTGGCGGCGACCAACGGGGTGCTGTACGCGCTGGCCTACGAACGTCCGCAGGAGGCCGACCGTGGCCTCTGAGACGATCCCGGAAAGCGATGCCCGCATCCTGGCGCTGTTCGACAGTCCGGGCGAGGTCGAAACACCGACGCCCGGTGTCAAAGCGTGGCTTGCCGGAGATATCGGACCGGACGGCGCGCCCCGCCCGGTCATTGTCAAACGGGTGCGGGAGGGCGCGGGGACCGGTTCGCGCAAGGCGCGCGCGACCGAAGCGTTGCAGTTGGCGCACCCCCAGATTCTCCCGCCGCGTCGCTGGCTCGCCGACGGCGGGTTTCTCTATATCGCCCGCGATGTGGTGCGAGGGAAGAATCTCCGACAGGCGCTGACCACCGCGAGCGGCGAGCGGCCCGGCCCCGAACTGCTGAGAAAACTGCTTCTGCCGCTGCTCGACGCGTTGACCTACGCCCACGGGCAGGGGGTAGTCCATGCCGGGATCTCTCCGGAGAATATCCTGATTGCCGACGACGGGCGGTTATTGCTTCTCGATTACGCCACCACCGATCCGAACGCGCCGCGCCATCAGCCGAACTATGCGGGGAAGGCGACCGCCGCCGGGGACGTTCGGGCGCTGGGTAGCGTTCTGGCCGCCTATCTGCCGACCGGCGGGGCGTTTTCCAACCTTGCCGTTCGGGGACGGATCGAGGGATTGATCCGGCGCAGCGATTCCTCGGAGGATCTGCGCGAGATCCTGAACTCTCTGGAGAAACTCGCCGCGAACACCCCCGGAATGAGTCGCCCCAAGGACGGCGTCCCGACCCTGATGCCGCAGGAGCCGGCGAGCGAACCGCCCACGACCATCGGTATCCCCCGTCTGGAGATGCCGGGAACCCGACCGTCGCCGTCACCGGCGGAGGAGTCGTCCGCTCCGGTCGAAACCGTGCCGCCCCCGGTCACGGTCTCTCTTCTGCCGCAGGGCGTTCACGTACCGCAGGGTGGCGGCGGGGTCGTCGGTCTGCACATTCGAAACGAGGCGCCACAGCCGATTCTCGTCCGGATGGTTGCCACACAGCATGCCTGGCTCAACGTTCGACCGATCACGTTGCCGCTCGCGATTCCGGTCAGTGGCGCGGAGACGCTCGAATTCGCGATTTCGGCGGCGCGATTGACGCCGGGCGAGTATCGGAGCGAGGTATATCTGACGCTGGAACGGACCGGAGGGACCGATGGCGCGGCGAACCCGATCCGGGAGAAACATGTTTCGGAGGTGCGGGTGATGGTCGATTCGGTCGGCGGTCCGACCACGCTGAACAGTCAGGCGACCGCTCCGGCCCCTGCCGCCGCCGGGCCACCGTTTCCGGCGAACGCGCCGAAAATCTCGGGCGGACCCGGTTGCGCCGTGCTGGCGGGGCTTCTGTTGCTGGTCCCGGTCGGTCTGGTGCCACTGTGCCTTCACCTGCTCCGGCAATGAGGTCGTTGCCGGCAGGCGAGGGACGGGAATATGCACGAGAGAAATGGCGTACAATATGAAGGTATGAATTATTTGGCACCGCTCATCTCATGCGTGCGACAACGGCGTCGACACGTTCTTTCGTCATTTCTGCTGGTGTGCGCGATGCTGCTATCGTTCGCGCCGCTGCGGGCGCAGGAGTCCTCCGGCCTCGATCTGACCGCCGAGGAATTGGCGGAACTGGGGGAGGCCGCCGGTCCGATCCGTGAACTTCGTCCCCGGAAAAACAAATCCGTGTTTTTGATCATGGATGTTTCCGGGTCGATGAAGGGTTTCGAGATGTGGAATCGGGCGCGGGAGGCAACCAGTAATATCCTTCGTTACGGGTGCAGTGTCGGCGACACGGTAGGACTGATCACCTTCGGCGCGGGTTACGAATCCTTCGTGCGAAAGATCGAGGACGGTGACGACCGGGCGGCGGTGCT
>JANRLW010000121.1:0-22237 GCA_033762295.1 Capsulimonadales bacterium | reverse complement strand
ACCGTGATCGATCCGGTTTCCAGTCCGGAAACGTTCAGCACGTTTCCGCCGGAGATCGTTACCGCCGCCGAATTCCAGCTTTCGATGTAATGAGCCTGACCGCCGCGGAAATGAATTTCGGCCTGTTGAAATCCGTGCACCGAGGAAAGACTGCCGGCATTGATCTCCAGGACGCTGTTATCGAACCCTATCACCCCGCCGGCACTGCCGCCGTTCATCGCCAGACGGCTGTTATTGTAGAAGGAGGCGGACCCGTAGCCCGTATCTTCGGTCGAGAAGGTGATGGTCGCTCCGTCGGCGATGGTGACCGTATAGGGCGTCCGTATGTCCGTGTCACCGTGGGCGTGACCGAACCTTCCGCCCGGCCTTTTCCCGATGACGACATGATGGCCGGAGATATCGGAATCGATCCGGGCTTCGTCGGTGTAGTAAAGGACACTTCCCTGACGCACCGGATTCTGCGCGTGAGCGGTTGAAGCGAGGACCGTCCCGATCCACCACGACCCGTATACGGCCAGGCGAACGAGATTTCGTTGTGACGAGCGCATGAGCCATTCCCCCGCGTGCCGGTGGCGTCCGGCGGAGCTTGATTTACGTTGATTACTGCCGCCATTTATCTTCGCCACCGGGGGGGCGTGGGATCAGGTATTCGAATTTCGGTTGGCGAGGGACGGCGCCGGGCCGGTGTACACGCCTCTCATCTACCTTTGGCGTATTTCCATTCGTCGTCAAGTGTCGTTAAACGTCGTCAAACGCGCGACAGATTTTGCGGCGAGGCTACCGAATCAATTCGGGTCTCCGACGAGAAAAAAGGGCGCCCAGTGGTACGGATGACTTGTCGCTGATGACTTCAGCAAAGCCAGCGACGCCGAACGCAACGACGCAGCCTTGCTCTGTCCCCGCTTCAAGCCGCCGTAGAATTCGCGCATCAGGCGGGCTGTGGAAGCATCGCTGACCGGCCAACCGGAGACGATCTGACTCGGGCAACCCGAAGCCGTCAGACACCAGGTCAGTCCCACGATCCCCTCCCCGCTCTGCTGCTTGCCCACTCCGGTGCTGCACGCCGACAAGACCGCCATTTCGCAACGGGAGAGGTCCAGACCCAGGATCTCGCGCGCGGTCAGCAGACCGTCTTCGTCACTCCCGGCCCCCGTGTCCGGTGGCGCGGCCAGCACCAGGGAGGACAGCAAAGGCGAGGCATCGTTGAAGAAACCGTGCGTCGCCAGATGCAGACGACCGTAGCGCGGCGCCTGCTGCTTGAAGGTGGACTCCTGCGCCTGCCTGCCGGTCAACAGGGTGGCGTCCGGGAACAGTTTTTGAATGGCCCGCGCCTCGTTGCGGGTGCCGGGCAGGGCGCGCAACGCTCCGGCGCGCTCGATCAGTCCCAGCGACACCGCACGATCCGGGATGGAGATCGGGCGGTCAGGGATGCTAATCGGACGATCCGGGATGCTAATCGGACGATCCGGGATGGAGATCGGCCGTTGTCCCTGGACGCCGGGCGTGTTGCCGAACTCGGCGGCCAGTCGGTTCACCGATCCGAAGTCCGGGTCCGCTAGCGTCAGGAGGCGGCCTGATAGAGGCGACTTCGCCCGCTTCTGGATGGTTCGCACCGTCCGGGCAGCCCGCCAACCGGTCGCCGAGTACGCCACCGACAGATCGTAGCGTTGCAACAGGAATCGTCCTCGGGCGTCCCGAAGCGCGGCAAACGGCACCTTCCAAAGGTCCCCGTCCGGACAGACGATCAACGAGCGCTTCCCGACGAGAGGCTTGGCCGCCGGTCCGAGCAGGGCGGCATGGAGTTTTCGGGCCGGAAGGATGTAGTTTCCGCTCGGTCGGGCGCACGCACCGTTGAGACGGCGCGCGAGGTCGGTCAGGGATTTGCCATCCCGTCCGGTGTCGTACACGGTGAGGCGAGGCCGCTTGCCCACCCTGGTGACGACGAAGGCCACGGTACGGTCCAATTTTTTGCCGTCATTGAGGCGGACGAACTCGATCAGGGCGGTGTCTTCGGGCAGGGCGCGGGCGATGTCCGTCAGGGAGTCGGTTCGGGCGACCCGCCGCGCGGACAGATCGGGGTAACGGGCGTAAAGGCTGTCCTGGAAGAGAGCCAGTTGCTGTTCGGCCTTTGTCAGGGCACTTTTTGCCTGTTCGAACCGCTTTTTGCTACCGATTTCATTCCTGACCCCTTCGGCGACCATGGCGCGGTTGAGTCGGTCGCAGGCAACGCGCAGGCCAGCCTCTTTGTCGCGTTCCTCAGGCGTCAGTCGAGCGACCAGGTCGTTTTTCGCGTTGCCGAGTCGGTCCAGCAGGGAGCGGGCTTTGACCTTCTGCGCCAGTTCAAACGCTTCCAGTCGGGCAGGCAAAGTGCCCTCGCGCAGAAGGAGATGAATAGCCAGATGATAGGTTGCCAGATAGCCCTCCAGAAAGGCCGATCTTGCCTCGGTATCGTTTTGGATTCGAGAACGTACGGCCTCAATTCCGGAGATACTGCGACGGTAATACTCCAGCGCTTTTTGCGCCTGGCCGGCGTCACGGTAGACGTTGCCGATTCCGCTGAGTGTGTTGGCTTCACCCGCTGTATTTCCTAACCGCTGATAGAAGGACAAAGCCTGTTCGTAGTTTTCCAGGGCCTTCCGCGTCCTTCCGGTAGACGCATGAACGTTGCCTATATTATTGAGCGTATTGGCTTCAAAGAGTTTACTTCCCGTCATTCGCAAAAGAGGTAAAGCCTGTTCGTAATGCTCCAACGCTTTATCCGGTTGACCCATATCCGAGAGGACGGCACCGATGTTGGCTAGAACCCCTGCCTCCTGGGCCTTGAATCCGGCCTGCCGGTACAATGCTAATGTTTGCCGAAAATACTCCAGGGCTTTGACAGGTTGCCGAATCGCTACATAGACGTTACCCATACCGTTGAGCGCGTTGGCCGCCCCGACGTTATTTTCCGTCTCTCGGTAAAGTGATAGCGCTTGTTGAAAAAGTTGTAGTGCCCTGCCGGGTTGGCCAATCGCAACGAGAACGTTACCTGTATTGTTGAGCGTATTGGCTTCAAAGGGTTTGCTTCCCGTCATTCGCAAAAGGGGTAAAGCCTGTTCGTAATGTTCCAACGCTTTATCCGGTTGGCCCGAATCGGCGAAGACGACACCCATATTGGCTAGCACGGCCCCCTCCCTGGCACGATTCCCCGTCTCGTGATAGAGAGGAAACGCCAGTCGGTAATGTTCCAATGCTTTGTCCGGTTGCCCCGTCGTCGCATGAACGTTTCCAATATTGTTGAGCGTATTGGCTTCAAAGAGTTTGCTCCCCGTCATTCGCAAAAGGGGTAAAGCCTGTTCGTAATGCTCCAACGCTTTATCCGGTTGACCGGTGGAGGCGAAAACCATACCGATACTTGTTAACGCCACACCTTCGCCCGTTTTGTCGGAAAGCGTTCGGGATCGTTCCAACGCTGTGCGATACTTTATCAGCGCCTCCTCCCACTGAAACTTTGTTGCCTCCTCTTTTCCGGCTTGAATCAAGGCGGCGACTTCAGGTAATGGCTCGGTAGGTGGTGTAGTCGCGGTTTTGGGAACACCGGGCGGGTTCGAGGATTGGATCGGGGTAGTTTGCGCAAGCGCAGAATTCGCCACCATAATCACCCAGAGGGCAAAAATCGCCCTTGGAAAATGGCGTTTGGAAATCGGAACCGAACAGCAATGGAATGACACACAAACGCGGTCTTGCAGGGGCATGGGTATCCTCATAATCGGGCCGTCATGGCACTGGCCCGGACGATCACTATCAGATTCCAGTAAAAAATTATGCTAGAATATTTTAACATCATAACGGCAAGTTAACGCATTTCGAGCTATTTTTCCTTGCCACGAAACGTCGGAAGAGACGTCCCTTTTCCGCCTCTTCGTAAACGGAGTATCGTGACAATGCCGATTTTCCCGAACGATTCCTCCGCCAGGTATGTCCCACCGCCGACAGGGGTAGTTACCCATGTCTTCACGGATATGGTAGGTTCCTCCGCCCTCTCGGAAACGTATGGTGACGCCTTCGAATCCGTTCGATTGGAACATTTCCGCCTGTTGCGTGCCGACCTTCGCCGATTCGGCGGGTACGAGGTAAAGACCACGGGAGATGGCATCCATCTCACCTTTGCCGGGGCGGCCGACGCGGTACGCTGGGCGGTCGCCACGCAACAAGCGCTCCTTGCCTACCCCTGGCCGAATCCTATCGACCAGGTGCTCGTCCGGATGGGCATGTACACCGGCGAATCGCCCCTGATGGAGGACAATGGTCGTCCGGACTACGCTGGCCCCGCTCCCAACCGCGCGGCACGGGTCGCGGGCGCGGCCCATGGCGGGCAGATACTGCTCTCCGACTCTACCCGGATATTGGTGGAGAAGGACCTGATACGTGAGGGGATTCGGTTCGCGGACCTGGGGACGCATCGTCTGAAAGGGATCGGTGAGGTACACCTTCACCAGGTATTGGCCGAAGGATTGCCGGAAAGGTTCCCGCCGCCCGCCACGCTGGGGGTAGTCCGTCACAATCTCCCACTGCCGCTTACCCCGTTCGTCGGCCGCGAGGACGATGTTCTTGCTTTGACCGACCTCCTCTCGCAGGGGAAGCGACTGATTACCCTGCTCGGGTTCGGCGGGATCGGTAAGACACGGACCGCGCTTCAGGTGGCGGAACTCTGTTCCGAAGTCTTTCCGGGCGGGGTCTGGTGGTGCGATCTGGCGCAGGCGCAGACACGGGACGCGCTTATGCAAAAGGTGGCCGTCGACCTGAGGTTGGACCTTCAGCCGCCACCGTCCGCGCGGGAACGCGTCTTCGCCTGGCTGCGCGAACGACGGCGGACGCTTCTTGCGCTGGACAACCTGGAACAGGTGGCGGACGGGGAAGAGGCCATTCTGGAACTGATTCGCGGACTGCCCGATCTGGTCTGTCTGGTTACGTCACGCCGCCGCCTGGGCCTCGAGGCCGAAACGGTCTACGAGCTTCAGCCCTTTCCGCTCCCGACAGCGGTCGTCTTTTTCGTCGAGCGTGCCCGGGCACGCCAGCCGAACTTCACCCGTAACGCGGAAAACGAGGCGGACATCATGACCCTGTGCCAGCGTCTGGAAGGCGTCCCCCTGGCGCTTGAGCTGGCGGCTGCCCGCATTACCGCCCTGACCCCACGCCAGATGGTGCAACGCCTGAATGAACGCTTCCGTCTCCTGCAGGCACGCCTCCCCGACCTTCCGGAGCGGCAACGTGCTCTACGCACCACCATCGAGTGGAGTTACCAGCTTTTGACCGAGGATCAGCGCGCCCTGTTTGCCCAGCTTTCGGTCTTCACCGGGGCGGGCTTCACCCTCGACGACGCCGAAGCCGTCTGCGATAGTCCCGATGTTTTCGAGGATACCCAAACACTGCGGGACCACTCCCTGCTACGGACCGAAATCGAAAGTCAGACCCAGACCACTCGCTATTCGCTGCCGGAGTCGTTGCGGGAATACGCCGCCGAACGTCTTCGAGAACAGGGAGCCGAGGCCGCGGACGCGGTTCGCCGACGTCATGCCCTCCACTTTCTCGCCCGCGCCGGGGACGACCTTTCCCGGTTGCGAACGGCGGACGAGGGCGGCGCGCTTCGGGCACTGGAGTCGGTCTCCGCCGATCTGCACGAGGCCGAACTATGGGCCGGACAACGACGGGAAGGCGCGATTCCTGTCCCGGACCTCCACGGCCATCTTTGTCTCAGTCTCGGGCTTCTGTTCTTCCGGCTTGGCTTCCCGCAACAGGCTCTCCATTATATCCGGAACGGTCTCGCGTCCGTCGCCCCGGCCGATCCCGGTCCCGACAATCTACGCCGGCGGCTGAATCGCGAGGCGGCGGGCCTGTACCTGGACATCTCACAGATCGAACAGGCCCGTCAGTGCCTGAACGAGGCCCGGTCGCAGGCCGCCATGGCCGATGCGGACGAAGGTTCGGCGGACGAGGAAAACCTGTTCGGTCAGATAGCGCTGGCGGAGAAGGACTTCCCTGCCGCACGGGCGTATTTTCGCCGGGCTCTCGAGATTCGGCGGGCGATCGGAGCCTCGCCGGTCGGGGATGCCATCCTGCTGAACAACCTAGGACTGACCGAGTATCAGGACCCGAACGGGAATACTCCGCTCGGTATCTCGTTGCTGAAAGAGGCCTTGGCCATTCGGGAGAGAGCGGGCGACGTGCGCGGTATGGCGGCCACACGGAACAACCTGGGTAACTTCGCCTTCGCCGCGCAGGACTGGACTGAGGCGGCCCGTTGCTACGCAATCGCGCTGGACTGCGAACGGCGTCTTCGGCATCCCTTCGGCGTCGCCCTCGCCCTGAACAACTACGGCGAAGCCATCGAGCAGTCAGGGGAATCGGAACGCGCCCTGCTCTGTTACGCGGTGGCTGCCCACCTGTTCCGCGAAAGCGGCTCTCCGTACGCTGACTTTTGTGAGAATAATTTCACACGCCTTGCCGCTTCACGAAACCTTTCCCCGGACGATAGAGAGAGAATACGACGCCAAACGCAGGGCAAAAACCTGGAGAGGCTCTGTTCCGTCGCCCTCAGTCAGCCGTAACTCGAATAAATTCCCTTTTATTTTTCGCGGTTCGGAATTTCGGTAACGTCTCAAGTACGTAATGTGACATATAAGCGAAACGCGTTCTTCGGAGTTTACAAAAAGTCGTTGCTTTTTGTTATTGGAATCGTCCGGTAACGGCAACCGAAATCCGAAGTAACGTGTCTGATATGTCGTAAGCGAGTGGCCGCTCCGCTGTCAAATCAGTTCTTATGATGAAAAGGTATGTCCTTCATACCTTTTACTGTCCCGTATCTTCGGAGAGAACGATGCAAAATTCGACAACGGTGCACATCAAGCGCAGCAGTTTGCCCCTTTTCGGTCTCGTCACCGCCCTTGTCGGGGCCATGATCACACTTCCGCTCTGTACCGGAAACTCCTTCTCCTCGCCGACACGCCAGGAGGCCAAAACGACGCTGGCATTGACGCAGCCGGTTTACGAGGAGTTTTCCCGGGCGACTGTCATGCTGCGTATCGGGGACGGACGCGCCGCCGGAACCATCCTCGACCATCTGCGCACCGAACCGCTGCGGATTGTCGCCGGCGGTTATGATAGCGGAATCATGTCCGAGGACTCGCCGACCACCATCCTGATGCGCCTGGGAAGGGCGATGCGGCAGGAGGCCGACGAATGTCTGGAAGCCGGCCGGTACCAGGACGCCCGCCTCTGGGTCGCCCGGCTCCGCGCCCTGGCCAATCAGGCGCTGCGCACCCCCGAACCGACCTACGACGCTCTCCAGATGGGATACTTCATGGAAACTCTGGCAAATCGCCTCGAGACCCGGATATGGACCGCCGCCGGAGACACCGGTCGGGCAAAGCAGGCCGACGCCCGCACCAGACGAATCGCCGAGATCTGGAACCGGGACATTCTGCCCGAACTGAGCCAGCGGACCCGCGCAAACACCGAACGGGAAATGCGCCGCGCGGCGGGACGCTTCTCCGACGCGACGAACGAGACCGCCGAGAAGAACGAGACCGCCATCGCCCGCACTCTGATCCGGGTTCTGGCGGCGGAAATCGTCGCCTGAACGCGCTGTCCCCCGGCCCCGACCGCCGTACCACCGGCCGTCGGGGCTTTCGATCGATTTTCTATCGATCGAGAAGAATCGCTACCAGCATATCGCTCATGACATTGACGCCCGAACGAACGCGGGCGATGATCCAGTCGACCGGCAGCAACAGGGGCAGGGCGGCGGCGACCACGCCTTCCGACAGTCCCGCCGCCCCCAGAACGAGCGGCAGAACGATCAGACCGGCCTCCGGAATTCCCGCCACTCCCGCTCCCGCCATGATCGACGCCAGAACGACCGTGACCTGCTGACCGAACCCCATCGTCTGTCCGACCGCCTGCGCCAGAAACAACGCCGCGATCGCCTCGTACAGCGTGATGCCGTCGTTGTTCAGGTTGGTTCCGACACAGACCGCCAGACGCGCCGACGACGGAGAAACCCCCATCCGGTCCAGGCAGCGCAAGGTGACCGGAACCGTGGCCAGACTGCTGTTGGTCGACAGACCGGTCAGAATGGCGTCGGCCCCCTTTCCCAGATAGACGCGCGGCCCCTTCCGTCCGATAAATGCCGCCACCAGCGGATAATAGACCAGAGAATGGAGGGCCAGTCCGGCCAGAGCCGTCGCCAGAAAGATCCATAGAACCGAGAACACGCCCACCCCGGACTTGCCGACCACGTCCGCCACCACCCCGAAAACGGCATAGGGCACCGTTCGCACGGTCCACTCCAGCATTTTGATCAGGATCTGGTACACCCCTTCGATGAAGGCAACCACCGTCCTGATACTGGTTTCGCCGGTTTGCTCCTGATGCTCCTGCACCTGACGTACCGCGCCTCCGATCAGCAGGGCCAGCAGGACGACCGAGATCAAGTTATTGTAAACGAAGGGCCGGATCAACGACGAGGGAACGTAGTAGGCGAGATTGGGGAGCAGTTCGAGGGTCGCGCCGGGGGCTTCCGGGTCCTCCGCCTTTTTCGCCGTCACCGGTTTCGCATCCACCGAGAGCGCCAGTTGCTCCAGATGCCCCCGCCAGCGATCCCCGGGACGAAACGTATTGAGAAGGGTCAGCCCGATGGCCATCGCGACCGAAACGTTCACCAGGCAGATCAGAACCAGCCGGATTCCTTTTCGGAGGGGGATACGGGTTCGGGTAAAAGCGTCGAGGATGGCAAAGAAGACGAGCGGAACGGCCAGGGCGCGCAATGCCTTGATGACCAGCATACCCAGTGCGCCCAGGTCGCTGTTTCGCAGGCCGCCGAGATACGGGCTTTTCCCGAAAATCACGCCCAGAAGGAGACCGAGCAGGGCGGCAATCAGTACCTGCGCCGCCAGCGGAAGGCGGAAGGTCCGCGGGACGGAGGACGTGTTCCGGTTCATATCCGGAATGTTGCCCGTCCTCCGCCCGGTTTCCTGCCACGGACACCCCGGTCCGTCCCGATCCGGTCCCGGTCCGACAATCCGGACGATCTAGGCGGCGTGTGTGTCGGAATCGTCCGCATGCCCGAGGGGAGCGTCGCTCTCCGCTTCCTGGGCCAGTCCGAAGTCCTTCATGCTGATTCCGCCGACGTCATGCGTGGTCAGACGCAGCGTTACCCGGCTGTAACGGATATCGATATCCGGATGGTGCTGCAGTCGCTCCGCATGCTCCGCCAGGGCGTTGACGAATCGGATCGCCTCCGGAAAACCGGGGAAGCGGTACGTCCTGACCAGTGCATCGTTCTCCACCGCCCAGCCCGGCAGATCGGTGAGATGCGCCTGAATCTCACTGTCACTCAGTTTCACCACATGCATACGTCGCACTTCCTTATCGAAGGGTTTTTCGAATGGTACCCGATCCCCGAACGCTTACGGCGCGGTGGTTACGGTCGCCTGATTGCCATCGACGGTGATCAGGACGGTACGCTGTTGCGCCTCCCAGTTCACTTTCGCGCCCAGCGCTTCGGACACGAACCGTAGCGGCACGTAGGTCGTACCGTTCAGCACCTGCGGCGCGGCGTCCAGCGCCATTTCCTGGCCGTTCAGCAGCGCCTCACCCGATCCGACCCGAAGCCGGAACTGGTTGCCCGTGCCGGGATGCGCGCCGGTAATGACCTTGCTCTCCGGATCATACAGAACGTTGCCGCCCAGTCGTTCCGTCACCCCGCGCAACGGGATCATGACCCGACCGCTCATCATGACCGGCTGGCTCGTTTCGGCGAACGTCACGGGGTCCCGGTTTACCGTCACCGTGATGCGCTGACCGCCGCTCTCGGTAGTGACGGTCGCCGGTTGCGTCGACCGGGTCCGCGTCGTGACCCTCGTGGTCTGGCGCGCGCCGGTCGCGGGCGCATTGGACACCACCGTCGTCTTCTTCCCCGACTGCGTCACCGTCGTCACCGTCTCGCCGCTGTTGGTTTGAACGATCGCCTCCTGCGCCCCGGTCGGCCCCGCCCAAAGAGCGAAGGCGACGAATAACGGAAGGTTTTTGATATTCATCGTATCTAACTCCTTACCCGGACCGTCTCGATCCGTACTGTGTTCGCTTCACAGGTCGAGGAAAAAGCGGCGACGGTTCCGCGCGCCGAATGTCGAAGGATACACGGAACACACGAAATATGTATGCATTGAACCGCCGATCGGGCATCCTGACCCTGGGATTGCTGTTCTTCCTGCCGTCCCTCGGTCGGGCGCAAACGCCCCCGCCCTTCGCACTCGCGCGACGCGCCGATGATTTCGTCGAGAGCATCGGCGTCGCCACCCACTGGGGCTACCCGGATACGCCGTACGGATTCGCTTACGAGACGGTCAAAGCGCTGCTCGCCGCCTCCGGAATCCGTTACGTGCGTGACGGACAGCACCCCCGCCTGACCGATCTCTACGTTTCGCACGGGATTCGCGCCACCGTTATCGCCGATCCGGGCGACGCGTCGAAGACCCGGGACGCCCTGAAGGCGATCCGAAACGTCCTCGCCATGGTCGAAGGTCCGAACGAGGTGGCGTTGTTCGAGAAGAGCGCGGCGTATCAGGGCAAGGGGTTTCCGGAGGGGCCGCGCCTGTGGACCAACGATCTGCACCGGACGCTCAAAGCCGATCCGGACTTGCGGAACCTGCCGATTATCGCGCCGTCCACCGGTCGCGCCGGGGCGAACGCGCAACTGGCTCCGCTGACCGCGTTCGACTACTGCGTAATGCACCCGTACGCAGGCGGGCAGATGCCGTCGACCAGCCTTTACTCGGACATCAATAACAATATCGCCGACGCCTATGCCCTCCTCGGGGAGGGCGCGACCCTGAAACCGATCGTCGTCACCGAAAGCGGATACCATACCGCCCTCGGCAGCAACGTCGTCCTCGGCGGCGCGCAACCCGGTGTCTCTGAGGTGGCCCAGGCGAAATATCTGCCCCGCCACTTCGCCGAGTACTTCAATGCCGGGATCGTCCGCACGCATATCTACGAATTCATCGATGAGTTCGAGGATTATAAGAAAGACGAACGCGAAGCGACGAACGCGGAAGCCTGCTTCGGTATCGTCCGGCGCAACCTGATTCCCAAACCGGCGTACATGGCGATCCGCAACCTGATCGCTCTCCTGTCGGAGGCCCACTGGGACCCGACCGGGCAACAGTGGATACGCCCCTCCCCCGAATTCGTCCCTCGCGCCCTTCGCCTCTCCATGGCAGGAAATACGACCAACGTCCACCATACCCTGCTGCAAAAGGCGAACGGCGATTACTTCCTTCTCCTGTGGCAGGAGGTGTCGTCGTTCGACCTGTCGGAGCGGAAGGATATCACGCCGCCGGAGGCCGACATCACGCTGTCTCTGGGAGCGCCTGCCAGCGTCACCGTATATCGACCGGGAACGGGCATGGCTCCGGTCCGTCCGACCGCGAACGGGGTGACCTCGCTGACACTGCCCGTCCCCGATGAGATACTGGTCGTCCGTCTTTCCGGCATCGTCCCGCCCGAAACCGCCGGTCGCCCGCCGTCGCCCCGTGTCTCGGCCTCGGCGACGCGGGATTCGGCGACGATCTCCTGGCAGTTCGCCGAAAAGGAGCGGCCCGCCGCCGTCTTTGTTACCCGGCTCGGAAGGCTTGTCGGCACGGCGAACTCCGACGAAAAGAACGGCCTGACCGACACCGGCTTGCTACCCGGAAAACGTTACCTCTATCAGGTGGTCGCCTGCGATAACGCGGGTCGGTTGTCCGCGCCGATCCGGACCACGGTCGCGACCCGTTCGGAATATGCCGACCTGATCGTGACCGACGTCGGCTTCGCCGAAAAACCGGAGGCCGGAAAACCGGTCCGCCTGACGGCGACGATTCGCAATACCGGCAACGCGCCGACCCCGACCGGGATCGTGCACGGGGTGGCCTTTTCCGTCAACGGACAGATGGTCTGCTGGTCGGACGACTTCACCGGCCCGCTGATGCCCGGCGAAAGCCGGAAAGTCACCTCGAACGCCGGTCCGAAAGGCGTCCCGCACTGGATCGCCGCCTCGGGGACGTTCAAAATCCGTGCGACGGCGGACGATGTTCGCCGCCTGCCGGAACGGACCCACGAGAATAACACCCGCGAACAGTCCGTGACCGTCCCGTAAGCGACCGCCCGGCAGGCGGAAGGCGGGTATAATGCCGTATGCCGGAAGCCTCTCGAACGTCGGAGCGATGGCGGCGCGCGGAATGGACGCTGCTGGCGGTCTTTCTGCTCTGTCAGTTCTGGCATCTGCGATTTCAGGCAGGCTCGATCTCCGGTTTCGACGCCGGAGACTACCTTCACCGTGTGAACCTGACGGCGGCGGGGGTGACGAACCCCGAACTGCGGTCGGCGTTCTGGGCCTATCATCCACCGCTCGCCTTTCTGGCGGCGCGGGCTTTGATGGGGATTCCGGGAGTTACCGACGTCCTCGCGGTGCAATGGGTCGCGAAACTCTCCCTGCTGACCGCGTTTTTCGCCGTTCGAGCGGTTCTTGCGCGGATGGACCTGCTGTCGGTCCCGGCGGGTATCGCTTTCCTCTATCTCTTTCCCTCCCTGCCGCTGATGGTTCATGCGTCGGCCAGTCTCAACATGGATATGCCGGTTCTGGCCCTGGGCTCTCTCGTCCTTCTGGCGTCGATCCGGTTATGGCGGTCGCCGGATCGTTCGCTCCTCGGGCGGGTCGGTTGGGGCGTCCTGCTGGTCGGTTCGCTGGTCGCGGCTCTCTTCGTCAAGTTTAGCGGCCTGCTGCTCGCGGCGCTTCCTCCGCTGGTCGCCGTGAATACGGACGGGCCGACGTCCGCGCGCCTTCGCCGACTCGGTTCGGCGATGCTTCCCGCCTGCTGCGCGATCCTGATCGCCTTTCCCTATTTTTACGGCCGGTACTACGTTCCGACCGGATCGTTCTTCCCGAATGTCAATGAGTGGTGGTATCCGGACGAACTCCGGGCGGCCCGCGCGGCGCGGGATGCCGACCGCACGGGGTTTGTCGCCGATCTGTTCCTTCCCGCCCGACGTCCCCCGGGCGATCCGGGCGCGACCCGCGATCCGGAACGGACCCGTCTGGTCGACACATGGGAGGATCTGTGGCGCAAGGACGCCGCCCTCGGTCCGACCACGCCGACCGCACGCGGTCCGGGCCGTCTCTACGCTCTCCTTTTCGCAGGGGCGATTCTCGTCGGAGGCGTCCGTTCGGCATTTCGGAATCGCGCGGGCGGGGGGGATGCCTGGGCCGAGTGGGGGCGGATCGTCCTGCCGTTCGGTCTTCTCCAACTGCTTGCCTTGATCGCGTTTATCTGGCAACAGCCGATAGTGAATGTCATCCCTGGCAAATGTCTCTATATACTGCCGATCGCCTGGAGCGTCGCATACCTGGCCGCCTCTCTGTTGCCGACCCGCCCCGATTCTCCCCGTCCCTTCGTCTACCTCGCGTTCCTTGCACCGGCGTGTTTCTTCGTTCTCAACCTCGTTCTGCCGGTCTACTGACATCCTTCTGCTGAAACGATCGGCATCCGCCGATGATGTCAATGGAATCAAGACAATGGTCAACGGAAAACGAGTGATTGTCGTCCTCCCGGCGTACAAAGCGGAAAAGACACTGCGTCAGACCCTGGCGGCCGTACCACCCGGCATTGTCGACGAGTTTCTGCTGGTGGACGACTGCTCCCCCGACGGCACGGTCGCGGTCGCGGAGGAGATGGGAATACCGACCCTGCGCCACGACCGTAATCGGGGGTACGGCGGCAACCAGAAGACCTGCTATACGGAGGCGTTGCGACGGGGCGCGGACATCGTCATCATGCTCCATCCGGACTACCAGTACGAACCCCGTCTGGTCGGCGCGATGGCCTGGATGGTGGCCTCCGAACGATTCGATATCGTCCTCGGCTCGCGGATTCTGGGAAACGGCGCACTGAAAGGCGGAATGCCTCCGTACAAATACCTCGCCAATCGCTTTCTGACCCTGGCGGAGAACCGGATGCTGGGCTTGAACCTCTCCGAGTACCATACCGGGTACCGCGCCTTTTCCCGTACGGTCCTGGAAACGCTTCCGCTGGAGGAGAACAGCGACGATTTCGTTTTCGACAATCAGGTGCTGGTGCAGGCGGTAGCCTTCGGCTTCGAGATCGGAGAAATCTCCTGCCCGACCTCATATTTCCCCGAAGCGTCCTCCATCAACTTCGCCCGGTCGGTCGTCTACGGTTTCGGCGTTCTGGGCACCGCTCTCGCCTACTGCCTGCACCGTCGAGGATGGCGTCGTGACCCGATGTTCACCCGCGAGGGTCGGCATCTGTCGACCGCCCGCGCCTCGCTCACCCGCAGCGCCTGATCGCGCCGTGCCGTTCGGTCCCTCCGGGACGATCAGACGGGTTTCGCTTCATCGGGCCCCGTGCCGACCTTCCTCAGCGGTTTTGCCGGGACGCCCGCCACCAGAGTATAGGCCGGAACATCCTTGGTCACGACCGCCCCGGCGGCCACAACCGCGCCCCGACCGATACGAACACCCTTCAGAACGGTGACGCGGGCGGCGATCCAGACATCCTCTTCGATCACGATCGGGGCCGATTTTCCCGCCTGCCGATGATCGTCGACGTTATGAAAGTCGCTGTCCATAATCAGCACATAGTTCCCGATCGCGACGTTCCGGCCGATGCGCACCTCGTTCGCCGCGGCAATCGAGGTGCCGCTGTTGATGTAGACGCCATCCTCGATCAGCAGAGCGCCGCCGTCGACCGCGGCCAGTTCGATCGGGACATGGGTCCCGCGCAGTCGTACCCGCTCCCCCAGATCGATGCGCCCGGAATTGGCGATGCGGACGTCGCCCCAGACGCAGGTCCCCAGTCCGATCCGCGAGCAGCCGCGCAGCTTCCAGCGAGAGGACAGGAGGCGCATACCGAGCTTAGCGAGGCTTTGCAGGTCCTGCGGCCGCTGCAGACGTTTCCGCACGGCGTCGCCGATAGAGGCTCTCTGGGAGGACATAGGTTTCTAGACCACCGCCCCGGCGGAATGCTCGGCGACCGGTTCGGGATGTGCGCCGTTGGTATGAACGATCGAGGCCGTATCCGTACTGTCCGGAGTCGGCGCGGGACGACGGGCGCGGATCGTTGCCGGAACGCCCACCGCGGTCTCACCGTCCGGAACATCCTTGATCACCACGGCGTTCGCACCGATGTTCACATCGGAACCGATCACGACCTTTCCCAGAATCCGCGCACCCGCGCCGACGAAGACACGGTCTCCCAGCACCGGAAAGGCCAGTTCGTTTCGCATCCCGATGGTGATACCGGAAATCAAGGTCACGTTCGCGCCGACGCTCTTCGCCATAACCACGGTACCGACCGGATGAGGGATATAGATGCCGGGGCCGAAGGGAACGGAGGCGGGAATATCCAGACCGAAGAGCATCAGGTTCCAGCGTCCGACAATTCCCGGCAGAACCGGGATCCGCGCCCGGTGCAGGGCATGGCTCAACCGGTACAGCAGGGTCGCCCGTAAACCGCAATAGTTGAAGATCAGTTTCAGTCCGGCCTGCCAGCGTTTGGCGCGACGGGTCGGGACCGGCGGGGACCATAGTTCGATCCAGCGACGAACGTCGCTTTTGCACAGTTCGAGGAAGGACGGCACAGCGGACGACGGAACAGCGTTCATCGAAGGTTTACTCCCGACCGTCTCAATACCGGATTATCCTCCGCGAAAACGCGCCGGACCGGCGCTCCGCGACGGCGGTCCCCCTCCCGGGAAAGACATCGCGACCGTTTCGTTGAGGACAGGACGGACTTTTGCTCCACGGGGGAGGTCTACGGCAGGAAACGTGCCGCACCCGTTCCCCAATCATGGTCGGGTCCGATTTCGTGTGACGACCGCCCGCCTTTCGAGCCGGTGACAAAACAGGCAGGGTCGGGCGATGGCCCGTTGCCGGGCCACGGGGACGATCGGTTTATTCGCCCAGAGTGTAGCCGAAATTTTCCTACCTGTCAACTTCGGCGAAGCCGAAGGCGCCCGTCCGAACGACGCACCTACACCAGGAACTGCCGCAGATACCGTCCGGACAGGCGGAGGAAATCGTGTCGTTTCGGCCCGGTGTAAAGCGCGCTGTGCGGTTCGATGCAGACCGCGCCTTCGTAGCCGACATGATACAGGATGCCGAAGAACGCGCCCCAGTCGATATCGCCGAGTCCCGGGTTGGGATCGGCGACAAACCGGCCGCCCACCTGCAGAACATCCTTGGCATGGGCATGTTTCAGATGCGGTCCCGCCGCCAGCAGTTCGGCCTTCCAGTCGCGTCCGCCCTGAATCGGATGGGACGGATCGAACTTGATTCCGACGCCCGCCAGCTGCGGCAGGGCGATCTCCCAGGCGGAAGGACGATCGATCACGTTCTCCCAGTGGCAGTTGTAGAACGACACGACGAGTCCGCGCGCCTGCGCTTCGGCGATGATCGGGCGGAACCGCTCCACGGCCGCTCCGACCCGTTCGGGTTCGGTCGCGCCGGGCGCGCCGCTGCCGGTTCCGAACACGAGATTCGGCGCTCCGAGGGCGACGGCCAGATCGAGCACACGCCGCAGACGCGTCGTTCTTTCCGCGCCCGTCGCCGGATCGAAATAGTCCTGTCCGAACAGGCTCACCGCCGCCAGCGGCACGCCGTTATCCGACAGGGCCCCTTTGAAGGCGGCATGGTCCTCGAACAGGCCCGTATCGCCGAACAACGCCAGTTCCAGACAGTCAAAGCCCTCGCTTCGAGCGAACGTTACGTCCTCGACGGTTCCGTCGGTCAAAAACCCCAATCGCATGGTTACCCCTTCCGTTCGCTTCGCCGTTACCGTCGTCCGCCGAAGCGGTAACCGATTCGCAGTTGGATCCCGTCGACATTGATATCGTCGTTGAAGATCTCCGGTCTCGGCAGAATGTTATACTCCAGTTCGCCGAATACCCCGCCGGTGAGCTGTGCGCCGATCAGGAACTTGACGCCGACTCCAAACTGTTCGTCTCGCTCGGTCACCGGTCTGGGATCGAGTACGGAAATCACCGCCGTTTGCCGGGCATACATTCGATAGACTCCGGTGCCGATACCGTAGTACGGTCGCCAGGTCTTCAGCGTCCCGTTCGGGTCCGCGTCGAACCGCACGGCGACCCCGAGTCCGTAGGCCGACACCTGAAATCGCCCGATATCGGCGGCCTGGTGGTGCTTGATCCGGTCAAAATAGTCGGCGTACACTTCGAGCCGCGCCGGCCTTCTGCCGTCAACCGTTCCGATATCCCAGCCGAGTCCCAGCGACAGGAAGTTCGTCCCGATAACTTCCCGCGCTCCTCCTTCGGTCGGCAGATATCCGCCGACCTTCAGTCGAAGCGGTCCCGCGCCCGGATCGGTCTGTGCCTGTACGGCTTTTCCCGAAAACAGCGTCATCGCCGTGGCGCAAAGCGCCATCGTCCCCCAAAGATGCAACCGCCGCATCCTCACCTCCAGCCCAAGGAATGGTTGCGTGTTCTCTTCCCACTCCCGTTCGTTGGAGTATAGCAAAGGGAAACGGAAACGGTCAAGCAAGAAGGCCCTTCCATGTCACCGTTTACGTCACCGTCCGCGGACGCCATTTCACGGCAGTTCGGAGAGCAGTCGGAGAATCGTTTTTGTCGTCAATGAATTTCTGTGAACTTTCGCTCCCGGCTTACGTCCGTAGGCCGTATGTTCGCCGTTCCTCTGTCACCATCTCTGTCATCATCCACGGACGGCGCGAATTCCGGCAGCGACTTTGACCTCATCGATCCGGAGGAGATCAAGCCCACCGTCGAGGCCATCCGCCTCGTTCCCGGCGACTTCGCGCTTCGTAACCGGGTCCTGCCTCTGCGCCTCGAAGCCGGGACGCTGGTGACCGCCATCGGCGCGCCGCAGACCCTGGCCGCCGTCGACGAATTAAGCGTTCTGCTCCGGATGCCGACCCGCGCCGTCCTTGCCGACGCCAACCTGGTGCGCGAGAAGATCGAGGAGATCTTCCTCGAAAAGATTCTGGCCGGTCTTCCGGGCGAAGCCGAAAGCGGCGACGGCGGCGCCTACGAGGCGGACGAGACGACCGACCTGGCCGACCTGCAGAAGATGGCGGGCGAGACCGCCGTCGTGCAGATGGTCAACCTGATCTTCGCCCAGGCGGTCCGGGACGGAGCGAGCGATATTCATATCGAACCTTACGAACGTGAGGTCAAGGTCCGGTACCGGGTCGACGGCATGCTGCGCGACGTCATGTCCCCGCCCAAGCGAATGCATGCCGCACTGGTTTCCCGTTTGAAGATTCTGGGCGAACTCAACATTGCTGAGCGTCGCCTGCCGCAGGACGGACGCATCAAGATCGTGATCGCCGGTCGCGCCATCGATGTCCGTCTCAGCATCGTCCCCACCGTCTTCGGCGAACGCGCGGTTATGCGTATCCTCGACAAGGGCACGGCCATGCTCGGTCTGCCCGAACTCGGTATGCGCCCCGATATGCTTTCCCGCTACCGGCAGTTGATCAAGTTTCCCTACGGGGTCATCCTGGTCACCGGACCGACCGGTTCAGGAAAATCCACCACCCTGTACGCCTCCCTGCAGGAGATCTGGTCGCCCACCACCAACATCCTGACCATCGAGGACCCGGTCGAATACCAGGTCAAGGGCATCAGCCAGATCCAGGTTCGCGCCAACATCGGACTGAGTTTCGCCAACGGTCTGCGCAGTATCGTCCGTCAGGACCCGGATGTCATCATGGTCGGGGAGATTCGCGACCACGAAACCGCCGAAATCGCCATTCACGCGGCGCTGACCGGGCACCTGGTCTTCTCCACCCTGCACACCAACGACGCGCCCGGCGCGGTCACCCGTCTGCTGGACATGGGGGTCGAGCCGTACCTGGTCGCCTCTTCCCTGATCGGCGCGGTCGCCCAGCGACTGGTCCGCCGGGTCTGCGCCTTCTGCGCCGAACCGGACACCCCCTCCCCGGAGTCGCTCCACGCCCTGGGCATCACCGATGAGGAGATTCGCACCTACGGCGGCCAATTCCGGCGCGGACGCGGTTGCGACAAGTGCCAGCAGGCCGGGTACAAGGGACGGCAGGCTCTCTACGAACTGTTTCTGGTCGATGAACCGATTCGCCGGATGACCGTCGACCGTGTCAGCTCCTCCGTGATGAAGGACCACGCTCTCAAAACACAGAACATGCGAACCCTCCTCGGCGACGGACGGATCGCCGTTCTGGAGGGACGCACCACGCCGGAAGAGGTGTTGCGTGTCTGTCAGCGGGAGGCCTTCTGATGGCGCAAAAAACCTTCAGTTACTCGGCGATCGATGCGTCCGGCACGAAACGCTCCGGGGTGGTCGAAGCCGAAACGCGGGAAGCGGCCATCGCGCACCTGGCCGCCGAAGGCCGTTACGTCCTGGAAATCCGGGAAGGCGCCGCCGCGCCGATCAATGCCTCGACCCTGCGAAACCGCCCGCCGTCGGCGCAGGACCTCGCGCTGTTCTCGCGTCGGCTCGCCGACCTGTCGGGCGCGGGTCTACCGCTCGACCGGGTCCTCGAAGTGGTCGGCGAACAGTCGGAAAGCAAGATGCTGCAGGCGATCGCTCTGGAAGCCCTCGACGATGTCCGCGCGGGGATGCCGGTCAGTCAGGCGCTTTCCCGTCATCCCCGGTATTTCAGCGATGTCTACACGCAGACGCTGCGGGCGGGCGAGGCGAGCGGACAGTTTCCCGAGGTCGCCGGCCGGCTGGCCGAATTCCAGGAAAAAGAGGTGGCACGGCGCAGTCAGATCGTCAGCGCCCTGGTCTACCCTTCGATCCTGATCTTTACCGCGTTCGCCGTCGTCGTCTTCCTCATGGCGTTCGTCGTTCCCCGGCTTTCGGGCGTTTTCAAGGACCTGGGCAGCGACCTGCCCATCACGACTCGAATTCTCCTGGACAGCGCGGACTTCGCGGCGAAGAACTGGGTGGC
Source organism: Capsulimonadales bacterium (assembly GCA_033762295.1). GTDB lineage: Bacteria > Armatimonadota > Armatimonadia > Armatimonadales > Armatimonadaceae > JANRLW01. The sequence goes on along the minus strand of JANRLW010000121.1, from coordinate 2,231 downwards.
GCTGATCCTTGGCGCGGTCGGGTCCGTGGTGGCGATCCGGCTCTGGCAGGCGACGCCGGCCGGCGCGTACACGCGCGACCGCTTCATTCTGCAGGCGCCGGTACTGGGGCCGGTCGTGCGTAAGGCGACCATCTCGCGCTTTGCGCGGGTTCTCGGTACACTGGTTTACGGGGGCGTCCCGATTCTGGAGGCCCTGCGCATTGCCGGACTGGCGGCCGGAAACCGGGTCTTCCTGGAAAGCGCGAAAACGGTCGAGCAGGATGTCCGCGCCGGTCGGGCGATCGCCTCCGCAATGCGCGATGCCGGCGCGTTTCCCCCCGTCCTTACCCATATGGTCGCGATCGGCGAGGAGACCGGCGACCTGCCCCGGATGCTGGAACGCGTCTCGGAAAGCCTGGATTTCGAGGTGGATACCGGTATGCGCCGACTGGTGTCGCTCGTCGAACCTATGATCGTCCTGTCCATGGGCGCCTTCGTCGGCTTTGTCGTGCTGTCGGTCCTACTGCCCATCTTTGAAGCGCAGAATCTGGTGAAATAACTATGCAACGTCCTTACTTCCGCTACCGATCGTCCCGGCGACCGCTCCGGGCGTTTACCCTCATCGAACTGCTGGTCGTCATCCTGATCCTGGCGATCCTGGCCGCATTGATCGTCCCCCGCGTCGTCGGACGTACCGGCGATGCCAAACGTGCGAAAGCCGCCAGCGATATCGCCACCCTGTCCAGCCTGCTTCAGCAGTACCGCATCGACAACGATAAGTTCCCGACGACCGAGCAGGGTTTGAGCGCCCTGCGGGTCCAGCCCTCCGATGCGACCAACTGGAAAGGCCCGTACATCAGCAAGGAACTGCCGACCGACCCGTGGGGCAACGAATACTACTATGAGTCGCCCGGCCCCGAGGGCAGCGATTTCGTCATCGAGTCCTACGGTTCCGATGGCGCCCCCGGCGGCGAGGGCGAGGCGGCGGACATCACGAGCGAGTAGCGGAGAGAAGGACGTCTTCGATGAAACGACCGCGTTCCGGCGTTCGCGGGTACACCCTGATCGAGATGGTCGTGGTCACCACGATCGTTGCGCTCCTGGCCGCCCTGATCGTCCCTAACCTGGTCGCTCTGCAGCGGTCCCGCGCCCTGCGCGAAACCCAGGTCGCCCTGCTGCGCCTGCCGAGTATCGCCCGCAACCGCGCGCAGGAGTCCCGGACCCCGGTTCTGCTGCGGGTCGACGGCGATGCCCTGGTCATCGAGACCGACACCGAGACCGCCGAACTACTGACGACCGATGGGACCGTCGATAATCGTCCGACGAGTACCCGTACGGACAACGATACGTCGTCGTCCGACTTTCGCCAGCGCGTTCCGTTCGGGAATTCGATCGCAGTCGAGACGGCCCGGCAGAACGGCGACAGTCTCGACCCGGAGACGTTTCGCTGGGTCGTCTTTCCCGACGGTTCGGCGGAGGATTCCGAATTGACCTTTCAGGTCGGCCCCGATCGAAAAACACTCCTTCTGCCGTCGGAGGGGTCGCCTCGCTGGATCGAGGGCGATCTGCCGGAGGAGACCGAGGAACGCTGGCCGGCGGGAGAGGTGGAGACGCGTGTCTCGTCGTAACCCGCTCGCGCGGACCCGGCGGAGCGCCGGGTTCACCCTGATCGAGACGCTGGTCGCGGTCGTGCTCGTCGCGATCGGACTGGTCGGCGTCTTTGGCGGGATCGCCGCCATCAACCGGACGGATTCTCGCGCCCGGGAGGCCGAACTGCTCCAGCGACTGGCCCTTGAAAAGATCAATGAGATCGGCGTCATCGTCGACCCGACGGCGGCCGATACCGACGGCGACTTCGAGGATCGGGGGTACCCGGAGATCACCTGGACTCTGGATATCCAGCCGAGCGGCGCGGAGAACATCAGCCGGGTCACCGTCACGACGACCCGGGAGAACGCCGAGCAGACACTGACGACGCTTCTTTTCGTCCCGCCGGACACCACCGCGAATACGGGGGCGGTCGGCCCATGAACCGTTTTTCCCGCGATCCACGGCGGCGATTCCGCGCCGGCCTGACCCTGATCGAACTCATGATCACCGTCGTGCTGATGGTCTTCGTATCGGCGGCGGTCGCCACGGCCTTTTCCGCAGGACTGGAGATCGAACGTCGGCGGAATACCGGACGCGAGGAGCGGGAGCGTACCCTGCGGATGGAACGCCGTCTGACGCGCCTCTTGCAGGGAGCGTTCGTC
>JANRLW010000120.1:0-18235 GCA_033762295.1 Capsulimonadales bacterium | reverse complement strand
TGTGGTAGGGAGGAACAGGACGGGTCGCGGGCTTTATCTTCGGAAGGCGGCTGCCTCCCTTGGGGATGGTTATAGGGATTTCACAGAAGGGGGGGAAGGTCTTCCCTCCCGAGAGTTCGAAATTCGAGGACTTTCGGGAGTGACACGGCGGTAAGCGCAGGCTTACCGCCTTTTTCGTCGGACGATCGCAAAACCGACGCCGAAGAGAACGGCCAGAACTGCTCCGAACACGGCAAACGGTTCCCAGGTGGTCGGACGCGGCGGGGGCAGGGCCTCTTTCCCGCGTCGGCGTTCCAGTTCCCGAAGCAGACTGATCTGTCCCTGCTCCATCGCCCACGTATGGTTCGCGGCGAACATCGGGCTGAGGCACGGAGACAGCATTTTGAGCAATGGTTTTTCGGCGATCAGTTTCCAGTCGAAGGTGATATTGACGCCGTCGGCGGTCTGTTCGAAGTTCCAGACGCCGCGTCCTTCGAAATCGCCGGAGGCGAGGATAACGGAGCGAACGGGCGGCTGCGATTCACCGACGGTCAGACGCCAATTCACGGTATAGGGTAGCCAACCCTTGGTACGAAGGTCGAACCGGCGTCCGGTCGGCGTTTCCGTGGTCTCGCCCGGCACGGGGGTGACGGCCAGATAAACGGCGGGCCACCACCGGGACAATCCTTCGACATCGCTCAGCACGGCGAACACTTCCTCGACGGTCGCACCGGGTGCGGTCCAGTGCGAAAAGAACTGGTAATTGTTGGCAGGCATGCCCCTATTGTACGTCAAGGAAGAAAATCCGCCATCACTTCGTTCGCCAGGAAGAGTCCGCGAGCGGTCAACCGGAGGTGACCGTCAGCGATTTCGAGCAGTCCCGATTCGGTATGTTTCCGCACGACGTCCGGGAAAAGTTCGTCGGGGGCGCTTCCGAAACGCCGGGCGAACTCCGTGAGGTCGATGCCTTCGCGCAGGCGAAGTCCGAGCATGACGGTTTCGCCGACGGTGACTTCCGGGGCGACGGATTCCTGTTCCTCGATCAGATCGCCGCCCGCGAGAACGACCTCGATGTACCGACTCGGGCGTCGAACATTGGTCGAGCGGACGCCGTTCCGGTAGGCGACGGCGCCCGCGCCGAATCCGAAATAGGGTTCGTTTCGCCAGTAGACCCGGTTGTGACGGCAGGCGTAGCCCGGACGGGCATAGTTGCTGATCTCATAGTGTTCGTAGCCCCGCGCGGTGATCCGTTCGATCGCGCGGGCGAACATGGCGGTTTCAACCTTTTCGGACGGCAGGCGCAAACGCCCCCGTTCTCGTCGGGCGAAGAAGGGGGTGCCTTCCTCCAGAATCAGCGCGTAGACCGACAGGTGCGGCACGTCCAGCGCGAACGTGGCATCAAGGGTTCGGTCCCAATCGGAGAGGGTTTGACGCGGCAGGGCGAACATCAGGTCGAGCGACAGGTTGTCGAAACCGGCCCGGCGGGCCAGCGCGACCGCCTGTTCGGCATCCGCGCCGGTATGCAGGCGATCGATCGTTTTCAGCAGGGAATCGTTGAAGGTCTGGACCCCGAACGAAATCCGATTGAACCCGCCGGTACGCAAGGTTTCGAGGTAACCGGCATCGACATCCGAGGGATTGGCTTCGACCGAGATTTCGGCGTCGGGATCGACCGGAAACGACTCCCGAACGGTCCGGAGCAGGCGGACGAGGTCGGCCGCGGCCAGATGGGTCGGCGTCCCTCCGCCGAAGAAGATCGTCGGAATGCGGATCGGTTCGGCGGCGGCGGCGATTTCGGCGCAGAGCGCCTCGACATAACGTCGCTTGGTGCCGTCCTTATATCCGGAATAGGCATTGAAGTCGCAGTATCCGCACTTTTTCGAGCAGAAGGGGATATGTAGGTAGATTCCGGCGGATTGCATCGGCGTTTTCGTCGCGTTCCCCATCAGCGTACCACACGGTGGGAAGGTATGGTATAAGGGAGGGATATGCCCTCGCCAAAGCCGATTTACGTCGATTTTCACGCCCATACGACAGCCTCCGACGGAACGTACACCCCCACCCAGCTGGTTCGGGCGGCATTGAACGCCGGACTCGGGTACCTTGCCATCACCGACCACGACACGACGGCCGGCGTCGCCGAAGCGCTGGAAGCGGCGAAAGGAACCTCGCTTCGCATCCTCCCCGGAGTCGAGCTATCGGTGGAGGGGGCGCCGGGCAAGTGCCACCTTCTGGGACTGGGGATTCGTTACGAGGACCCCGCCCTGAATTCCACGTTGCGTGCGGTTTCGGAGGACCGCCGAACCCGGAATCTGGCCATCGTGGAGCGTTTGAACACGCTGCTGAAGACGTCGTATACCCTGAGCGAGGTGGAAGCGGTGGCTCCGCCCGGTGCGAACGTCGGGCGTCCGCACTTCGCCGAGTTTCTGCTACGCAAGGGCCACGTCCGGGACCTGAAACAGGCGTTTCTACAGTATCTCGGGGACGGGCGGTCGGCCTATGTGGAAAAAAAGGAACTGACCTGTGCGGAAGGCATCGAGCTGGTGCATTCGGCGGGCGGTTTATGTTTTCTGGCGCACCCGGCGTTAACTCGACTGGAGAAGCACGAGACGATGGAGACCCGTGTTCGCCAACTGGAGGAACTCGGAATGGATGGCATCGAGGTGTATTATCCCGAGCATACGACGGCGATGTGCGGCAAACTGCTCCGTCTGGCGCAGAAATACCACCTGCTGGTGACGGGCGGTTCGGATTTTCATGGAACGGCGAAACCGAACCGTCTGGGATGTATCACCCACGGGACCGCGAAATTGCCGTCCGAGCGGGTAACTCCGGTGCTGCTGGACGCGGCGGCGGACGCGACCGCCGCCGCGTCTAGCCGTTCAGTCGTTTCCGAAGTTCGTTGAGGATGGAATCGTAGCCGACCTGCTCCAGGTTTCGGGCGGGGCCGGTTCCGTAATGGTTGCCGAACTCGGAATCGACGTAGGTGCCGCCGCCGAACTCCCGTTTATGCCGGTAGCGGGGAATGATATGGAAGTGGACCTGTTTGTCGAGGTTCATGAGGAAGGCATAGTTGAAATGGTCCGGTTCCCAGGCATCTTCCAGCGCCTGTTTGACCCGGCGGGTCAGTTCCCAGAGCGATGCCAGTTCCGCGTCGGTAAGCGCGGTCACGTCGGTTTCGGGTCGCTTCAGCAGGCAGAAACAGCGTCCCAGAAGCGACTGATCGGTATTGAGAACGACCGCCCAGGTCGACGTTTCGGCGATTTGCCAATTCGGGTCGGGAACATGCGTCAGAGCCATCAGCCGATTCCTTCCAGTCCGTATTCATCCACGGGAGAAAAGTAGATGATGGTCACGGTGTCTTCCAGGGTGACGACCCGGTCGTAGATGCGGGAGAGCACCTGGAGGATGTCGTCATGGTTCCGGAACTCAGGGTTCTCACGCTGGATATCTCGCGGCGAGAGTTCGCCCAGGGGTTTGACTTCCACGGCATCAAGGATTGCGGTGAAGATTTTGGTATGGCGTCCGAAACGCTGCCCCATCGTGACCCAGACGATCTGCCCGGTCTGATACTTATCGGATTTGTCTCCGAGGCGAATCGTCGCTGTCTTGCGGCCTTTGCGAATCGCGTCGCCGTACAGTTCGTTATAAAAGTTGAGTGCAAACATCCCGGCAAATGCCCCTGTCTCATCTGGCTCCGATGTAATGTACGGATTATACAGCACGACCCTTTGTTTGGGAATTCGCGTACGGGAAGGGATCGCCGTCTTTCGAACGGCGGTATAGTGAGAGCATGAGAATTCTGATCCTGGGCGGGACGATTTTTCTGGGCCGTCATTTGACGGAGGCCGCGCTCGAACGTCGCCATGAGGTGACGCTATTCAATCGGGGAAAGCATAATCCGGACTGGTTTCCGGAGGTGGAAAAGATCCGGGGAGACCGGCGAAATCCGGAGGAACTGCGGCCGCTGGCGGAACGAGAATGGGACGCGGTGATCGATACCTGCGGTTACATTCCCAGGGAAGTGACGGCGTCGGCATCGCTTCTGGCCGACCGAACGAAGCTGTATTGTTTCATTTCGTCCGTTTCCGTCTACAGGGACTATCGGACGGAGAACATGGACGAGTCCGCCGCACTCGGGACGATGGACGACCCGACCGTCGAGGAGGTGAACGGAGACACCTACGGGCCGCTGAAGGCGCTTTGCGAAAGGGCGGCGGAAGCGGCATTGCCGGGTCGGACTCAGGTTTTGCGGCCCGGTCTGATTGTCGGGCCTTACGATGTTTCGGACCGGTTCTCCTACTGGCCGAAACGGATCGCGGAGGGCGGGGAGGTGCTCGTTCCGGACGACCCCGAACGCGGAGTGCAAATCATCGACGTTCGCGACCTGGCCGAATGGAATATTCGCCTGATCGAGCGAGGCGTTACCGGTACCTTCAATGTCTGCGGACCGGACTATCCGTTGACGATGGATGAACTGATGGATACCTGCCGCACGGTCACCAGCAGCGACGCGACGTTCACCTACGTTTCGGAGGACTTTCTGCAGGAACAGGGGGTTACCCCGTGGTCGGAACTACCGCTCTGGGTGCCATCGGAGATGGGCCGCGGTTTCGACACGATCTCGATCGCGAAGGCGTTGAAGCACGGCCTGTCGATCCGGCCATTATCCGAAACGGTGCATGACACGCTCCTCTGGGACCTGGGCCGACCGAAGGAGGGGACCTATCGGAACACGCTGACGCGCGAGAAGGAACAAACGGTCCTTTCCGCCTGGAAGACGCGCCCGACGGCCGGTTAAGGCGTGGTCGGCTTTCCCAGGCGGATCAGCACGACCCCGTGGGCGGGAACGGACGCGGAAAAGGAGTCCGTGGCCGTTCCCTTATCCTGACGCAACCAGAGGTCGCGAACCGGCTGCGGTCCCGTGCGTTCCCCGCCGTCCCACTCCTTCAGGCTTTCGAAATCCACGGTTACCTTCTGTTCGGAGTCGCCCCGGTTGAACAGGCCGATCGCGATCGTGCCATCGGCGAGGGAACGCGCCCAGATTTCCGCCCGTCCCTGCGTCCCGATCCGCTCGCCCGGCTTGCCCAGAGCGTCCTGGTGAACGGCGAGGACTTCGTCATTGGTGAGCAGGGCGGTCGTGATCGGAAAGAAGCGATTGGGGTCGAGTTGCCGCAGGTCACAGGAAAGGATCAACGGCGCGGCCACCACGGTCCAGAGGGAGATCTGCGTTTTCTGTTCGTCGGCTGTCAGTGCGGTGAAGTGCGGGTTGATGCTTGCCGATCCGATCTTCCCGACGAGCAGCCATCCGGGGTCGTTCCAGTGGCCGGGACCGGCGGGTTGACCGAACCCGACGCCCAGGCGGAAGCCGTTCCGCGACATCGCGTCCCAGCTTTCGACGACCTGAAGGGAGGTCCACCAGCTATTGGCGGAAACCGGCGGGTCGCCCCACGGCTGTACTCCTCCGAACCCGTACGGAGTGATGGCATAGAAGATGTCACGATCGGTCTTATCGAGAGCCGTGCGCATCCGGGCGAACGCCGCGATAACGGTTTCCCGATCGACGTTCAGGCGTCCCTGTTTGTTATCGGTCCAGTCATATTTCAGGTAATCGACGCCCCAGGCGGCGAACGTTCGGGCATCCTGTTCCTCCCGGCCCTGGCTTCCTGTGTAGCCACCGCCGGTCTCCTCATTCGGCGACGAGTAGATTCCCAGGCGCAGGCCGCGGGCATGCAGGTAATCGGCCAGAGCCTTGATGCTGCGCATCCGCTGATTGGCGGTCAGTTCGCCGGTCCGAAGATCGCGGCGGCCCTGCCAGGCGTCGTCGAGCAGAATGTAGTTGAACCCGTGCGCGGCCAGACCGGAGCGGATCAGCCAATCCGCCTGTTCCCGAACCTTTTCGAAATCGACCGTGTCTCCGAACAGGTTCCAGGCGCTCCATCCGAGCGGCGGGGTTTGTCCGATCTTTCCTTTCGCGCAGATAAGCGTCAGTGCAAACGGTTTGCCGTCCTTTCCGGCTTTGAGAACGGTCGGGTACCGGCCCGGCGCGGCGATTTTACCGCGAAGGATGCCGGTCGTTTTGTCGAGAAGGACGCCGGCGGGAAGTCCCGTCGCGGAAAAGAGGAGTTTTCCTTTGCCGGTCGCCGGAATGCGATAGACGAACGGGCGTCCGGGGGACATCCCCAGGACGTGCGGCCCGTGGATTTCCGGGATGACCGAAGGGGGAGACAGGGCTAACTGTTTTTGACAGAACGGAGCGGTGGTGGACGGCACCGGGACGGGAGCGGAAGCGGTCTTTCCGTCGATCACGGCACCGGCCTGGCGCAGCAGAGGCAGCATCTCTTCGTGACCGCGTTTACGCGCCCAGACAGCGGGTGTCTGCCGGGAACTGTCTTCAGCATTGACATCCGCGCCGTAATCGAGGAGGAGCCGGGCGGTGGTGGCGTTTCCTGCGCCGACCGCCTGCATCAGGGGAGTGAGACCGCGAACGGTCCGTGAATCGACCGCCGCGCCACGAGCGAGGAGAAGAGCGGCGACGTCACGGCGTCCGGAATAGGCGGCTTGCATCAGCGCATCGAGGCCGGCGGTCGTTTTCGATTTGATACTGGCTCCCCGATCCAGCAGGGAACGAGCGATGGCGACATTTCCGGAGTAGGCGGCTCCGATCAGGGGCGTGTGACCCACGGAATCGGCCACTTCGACGGTGGCTCCGCGTTCGAGCAACAGCCGGGCGATTTCGGCGTTTCCGGCATAGGCGGCGACCAGCAGGGCGGTGGCGCGTTTCTGCGAGCGGGCATTGACTTCGGCTCCTCGTTCCAGGAGCACGGCAACGACCGCGGGTTGGCCTGCGCCCGCCGCCTGCATCAGCGGAGTGAAGCCGGAACGGGTAGGCGCATTGATGTTCGCGCCCCGGTCGAGGAGCAGTCGAACGAGGGCGGCGTTCCTGGTTCCGGACGCGACCATCAGCGGGGTGAACCCATCCTTATCGGTTGCGTTGATTTCCGCGCCGCTTTCGAGAAGTCGCAGGGCGACGTCTTCCCGGCCGGAGTAGGCGGCCCCCATCAGGGCCGTTCGCCGATCATTATCGGCGTCGTTCGGGTCCGCTCCGCGTTCCAGCAGGTAGCGGACGACCTCGGGCTTTCCGGAGTAGGCGGCGATGATGAGCGGTGTAAAGCCGGTTTTGTCCCGCGCCCGGACTTCCGCTCCCTTCTCCACCAGCAGCCGGACGACCTCGGGACCGGCGGCGGCGGCGGCCTGCATGAGCGGGGTGGAAAGGTTGGCGTCGGTGGCGTTGACATTTCCGCCACGTTCCAGAACGGCGGCGAGGCGTACCGGGTCGTTGTCGCGAATCGCGGCGATCAGAGCGTTGTTGCCGTCCGGCGCGGTCCTCGGACGGACCACGGGCGCGGGGGTCGGACGCGGCGTTTCCTGGGCCGGCGCGGGAACGCAAACCCCTGCCGTCAGCAGGAGAAGCATCCCCTTCAGGCCCTTACCAGCGGGGCTTTTCATATTTCTCCAGTTCCGTTTTGCTTCCGGCCAGCGGATAGAAGAAACATTCCTGGGGAATAAACTCCTTCACCTGTTTCGCCGATTCCCAGTAGATGCCGAGAGAGGCCGGCGGCCCACCGCTTTCGAAGTAATCGACGCGGATATCGTACTGTTTCCCCGCTTCGAGCTTGACCGTTCCGGAGTATTCCAGGAGGGGATGCAGCGTCCAGTCATCGATGACCAGTTTGTAATCGATCCATACCCGGACGCCGTCGTCGGCGACCGCGTAGAACGTGTAGGTGTCGGTGTAGCGCGGCTGGATCTTCCCGGTCCATCGGCAGGACCAGTCGGCCCCGACGGGAAGACGGGGACTGGGGGAGCGGTCCGCGCCCCAGAAGAAGTCCAGATCGAAGTCGGCACGGGAGAACTGATACTGTTCAAAGTTACGGCCGAGGTAGTATTCGCCGCGAAGCCCCGAACCGTCGCCCAGTTCCGCATCGCTGTCGGGCAGCGGAGTCGGGGGGATCGGCGTTTTGGACCCCTGCCGGATGCCCTTGCTGTTGGCGATTTTGCGTTCCCGGGTCTCCTGTCGCGCCTGTGCGGCACCGACCGGCGATTCTTTCCGTTCCGTACTCGCCGACTGAGGTGCGGCGGTTCGCCGTGCGGGACGGGCGACCGATTCCTCGACGGAGCGGACCGGCGTCCTGCCTGCCGGAACCGCGGCGAGCGGAGCGTCCGCCGGGAATCGGACCGTTTCGCCGGTGGTCGCTTCGGCTTTCGGCAGTCGGAGGAGCGAAACGGTTCCGCGTCGACTGGCGGACCCGACGACGGTCACGAGCGGGGGCGGGGCCGGTTTCTTCGCAGAGGCGTTATCGGGCACGGGCTTCCGGGCATCGGCAGCCCGTGCGGCTACCTGCGGATCGGTCGCGCCACGGGGCGCGGCGCGTTCCTCGATCCGGCTCCTTTGAATCTCCTTCGGGCGGATCGGTCGCCCCCTGTCGGTTCCGACCGGCGGGAGAGGCGGCAGGACGAGCGCGCCGGGAATGCCTTTCCGAAGGTGGTGTTTGTGCTCCGGGAAGTTGGGCGGGACGCCGACGGCCGGGGTATGCCCGGTATCGATCCCGTTCGCCTCACCGCTATCCGCGCCGGGTTCTCCGGCAATGCCTTCGCCGTTGTCGGTCAGTTCGCCGCCCACGAACCCGTCGAGGGCTCCGCCGCCTCCGCCGGTCCCCCCCTCGCCGCCGCCTCCGCCGGTGTCGCCCCCGGAACCCGCCCCGCCGTTTCCGCTCCCGGCGCCACCGCCCTCTCCGAGCGCTCCGCCGTTTCCGCCTTTACCCTCTCCGCCGTTTCCGGCGTTCCCGGCACCGGCGGTGTTATTGTTTCCGCCGTTGCTACCCGCCGCGCCGTCTCCGACGCCCAGAGCGGAGGCGGTCCCGGCGCTACCGTTCTGTCGGCCATCGGAGGTTCCGGCGGCCTGATTTGCATTGATCGTCCCGTTGCCGCCGCCGGTACCGTTGTTGCCCTGTCCCTCGCCGAGGACCTGGCCGGAACCGGAACTGTTGCCTTTTCCTCCCTGTGCCTGACCGGTTCCGTTACCCGTCGCGTTGCCCGAACCGCTGCCGCCATCCGCCGCGGTGTTCGCCCCGGCGTTCCGATCGATCGGAACGCCGTTGCCGCCGCCCGCCGCCGTCGAGCCGTTCCCCTGCGGTTTTCCGGAGGGGCGTCCGCCATTCGCGCCGGTGGCGGAAGTCGAGGACGGAGCCGTGTTCCGGTTGTTGTCCCCGGCCTGACCGGCCTGACCGGCCTGAGCGACCTGACCTGCCTGACCTGCCTGACCCGACGGACCGGTCTGATCGGGCGTTCCGGTGCCGTTTGTTTTTCCTTCCGGCGATGGCGGTTCGGCGGTCTGCGGCGGTCGGTCGGCACGGGCCACCTGAACTCCGGTGAATCGGGGTTCGGGGGAGAGCGTCGGGGGGCGTTCGGCCTTTCCTGCCAGTCCGGCGACCGTCGTTCGATCGGGTGTGGCCCGGTTCAGCAGAGGAGCGTACCGTTGCTGCCAGACCGGGCTCCAGGGGCGATAACGGAAGGGGGAGTTCAGACCGGGCGGAAGCGATGCCACGGACGGTTTCGGGTCCCGTTCCGAAGGTGAGCGTTTGTCCCGCTTCGCGGCCGCCTTCGGTTTCGGGGTTGGCTCCGCAGCGGGGGCGGAGGCCGGTTCCGGGGAGATGAGCCGTTCGGATTCCTTGCGCGTGGCGAGCATCCGTTTGAGCTGTTCCCGTGTCAGACCCTGCATACGGCGGAGATTTTGCCCCTGAAGCATTTTCCGCAACTGTTCGATCTGTTCGCGAGACAGCGGGTTAGCCGCCGCCATAACGGGCAGTTCTTTGGGAAGCGTCAGTTTGAGGCCTTCGGGCAGTACGATGCGCTGTCCGGGTGGAACGCTCCACATACGAGCGACCCGGGGCATGACGAAGGTGCCGGTCCCGGCGGTCGTTTCGGAGGATTTTTCGGTCGCCCCTGCCCCTTCCTCCCGACCGTTGACGGTTTCCGCTCCGTCCTTATCCGACGCTTTCCCCTGTCGATTTCCTCTCGCCGCGGTTTCGGCGCGCGGCGTCCCCCGATTCTCCGTAAGCGGGATTCCACCGGGCGCGGCGGCGGAGCCTTTGCCGGGCCGGAGGGTCCTATCCGACCGGGATGTCCGTTCGCCGGACGCCACCGACCGGCTTTCTTCCGGTTTCGACCGATCGCCGTTCGCCGCTCCGGATTTCGCCGCTTCCCGCGTTGCCGTGCCGGTGTTGTTCGCGATTGCCGTCCGATCCTTCCCGGCGGAGCCCTCCTCCCCCCGGCCCGCGCTCTTACCGACGGCTCCTTCGCTCCCCTTGCGTCCGGCACCGGTGTCCCGTCCGATGCCGGGTTTCGCGTTCGCTCCCCCGGAGGACGAATCGGCCATCGACGCCGGTCGGTCATCGTCGTCATCGCCCTTACCGACCTGAATGCCGCGAGCGATGGCTTCGGAAAGGCGTGTGGGGGAACTGATCTTCGGTGTCGGAGTGGCGGTGGGAAGATGAATCACACCGAAGCGGATCGGTCCGAAGGTCTTCGACTCGGTCGGCAGAGCCGGAACGGTTTCATGGAGTTTCGCGTACCCGAGGACGGTCACGGCGGTCAGGTTCACAACGAACGAAAGGGCGATGGAACCCTTGAAAAGGGGAGAGTTTTTCATGGTTTCGGTCCTTGGATCGGCCCGGTTGGGTTTCCGGGAGCGGCCACCGCCCGGTCCGGTCGTGTGACGGCCTCAGTGGCGACGAGGATGGCAGGTGTCCGACCATCGGCGAGGCGAAGGGTATTCAGCGCGTCCATGACGGAGACAAGGTCCTGAATGCCGCTTCCTTTTTCGGCCTGCAGTACCACGAGCGTCTCGGGTTTTTCGTTCAGGTAGTTGCGCACGGCAGCGAGGAGATCGGTGTCGGCGACGGGGTTGCCGCGCACGGTACGGGACCCGTCGGAACGTAAAGCGACCAGGAGGTGCGGGGCCTCCTTTGCGATGCCGGGCCTCGGGGTTCCGCTGCCGGGCACCTGGGGTAGCGCGACGGGAAGACCGTTGAGTTTGACCATCGAAAGCGAACTGTACATAAAGAAAACGAGCAGAAAGAAGATCGCGTCGATCATCGGCACGATTTCGATTCGGGCGCGTTTCGGCGGCGTTTTCGGCAGGCGCATCAGTTGCCTCGTGTCGGGGCGGACGGGGTCAGTTCGGTGGCGACGATGACATTCCGGGCATCGGCCTGTTTGACCAGGTCGAAGAGTCGTAAAAACCGGGTGACATCGGCTTCCCGGTCGGCGGTGAGAAGGACGGGCAGGTCCGGCGTGGCGGCGACCCGTTCACGGACAATCCGCAAAACATCGGCTTCGCTGGCCGGGTTCTTATCGACGAAGATCGCCTGATCCCGCCGAAGAACGACGACCAGTCGGTCGCCGGTGAGGGACTGGGCGACGGTCGTCCGGCTGCCGGGCAGTGTCGCGCCATGCGTTTCCAGCCGGATCATGGAAAGGCTGGTCATGATAAAGAAGACCAGCAGGAAGAAGATGGCGTCGATCATGGGAATGATCTCGATGCGCCCTTTTCTAGCGGGTTGCTGTGGCAGACGCACGGATCGCCTCCTCCGGAAAAGCCGCCGATCCGTCCTGCGAGGCGGCTTCGGCATCGACGTTCGGCAGTCCGGCCAGCAGACTTTGGGTTTCGGTCGCCGCCGCCTCCATGTCGTTGGTCAGTTCCTTCACCTTTTCGGTGAGATGGTTATAAACCGGGAGGGTTGCGACGGCGATCGCGAGGCCGGTGGCGGTGGCGATAAGGGCCTCGGCGACGCCCCCGGTAATGGCGGGAGCGGCGGACGCGCCGCTGGCGGTGGCGACGACCTGAAACGCACTGATCATGCCCGTGACGGTTCCCAGCAGTCCGAGGAGCGGCGCCATGGTAATGATGGTATCGAGCCACCCGAGGCGTTCATTGAGCACGCGCAACTGGCGGAGGCCGGCGGCCTGCATGGCCTGTTCGACCGCTTCCGATCCCTGACTCCGCCGCGACAGTCCGGCGGCCAGCACCTTGCCGACCGCGCCGTTCGATTTCCGGGCTTCCGTGAGGGCATTTTCGGCGTTCCCCTGCCGAAGCGCGTGGAGAACGCGTTCGGATGCCGTGTCCGCCTCCCGTTCCTGGCGACGCAGGACCCAGGTGCGTTCGATCATCACAGCGACGGACAGAATGGCGCACACAAACAGCGGCCACATGATCCAGCCGCCGCGCAGAAGAAACTCGAATCCCTTTTGTAACACGTACCCTCCTCGCCTCGGGCAGGTCGGTCGCGGTACGCCACGTGACTGCGGGGAGGCAAACATACGAACAATAGTCAAGAGTCAGGGAGCCGGTCGCGGGTTTCCCTTCTTTTTGGAAACAGCCGGGGCATCTTATGGCGTTCACCTCCGGGAGATCAATCCTCCCGGAGGTAAGGCGGTCTACGGTCCTTTTCCGCCGAGAAGCATTCGCAGAAGGTTCGAGTCCGAACCGGAAGGGGTCGCTGCGCCGAGGGTCAGTTTGGCTTCCAGAGCCCGGTTTATCTTGTCCAGGGAGTCGCGCAGGTGCAGACGCGTGTACTCGTCGGCGGTCGGTGCGGTTCGGGCGGCGAGGAGTCGCGTTTTCATCTGCCGCAACTGTTCCCAGGCAAGCATCCGGGCGTCGTCCGGCGCACCGGTCGGTTTGGTCGCCATATCGATCATGGTGTCGAGGTAGGCTCTCTGGAGCTGTCGGCGCAGGAGCGGAATACGGATCGGCGTTGCTCTGGTCGCCGGGGGGACCGATCGTACGGCGGCCACACGGGTTACGGCAACCGTCCGGACCTCGGCCCAGATGTTATCGCGCACGCTGTCGAACAGGGTGGGGAGGGTCAGTGCTTTGCTGCTTCCCTCTCCCATCTTGAACTCGGCGTTTTGCAGCCGACGAAGCACCGACGGCGCGAAAACGCGGCGCACGGCGCTGGTCTGAACGTTGGAGATTGCGTCGCCGATCGGCTGGTCCTGGGAGAAGGAGGGATTATACGGGTCGTTGGTGAGATGGCCGTAGTACCGTTCGGGCAGCGTCATGGCGGTCGGCGCAAAGACGTAGGTGTTCAACAGGTTGAGTGCGCGCTTCTGGTCGGCAACGCTGACCGGAAGCGTATTCGCCTGTTCGTTGGCGTCGCCCCGGTGGTTCCGGTTCAGTCGGATTCCGCCGATGAACCGGGAGGTGACGCCCGCCGCCCGTGCATACTGCCCGAGCAGGAGGTTCAGGCGTTTGGTGAACTCCCAGTAGGATTCGCCCATTTTCGGTTCGCGGGCATCGAGGGTCAGGATCAGCCGTCGGGAAAGCTGAAGCATGCGCTCCCAGTAATCGAGGGGCTGACCCGAAATGTCGTACTGAACGACGCGCGGATCGAGTCCGATGAACGCGGTGATGTCCTCTTCGTAGGCGTGTCCCGGACGGTTGCTCTGGGACGCGATTTCCTTCAGGCCGGCGGTCTCGGCGCCGGGAGCGAAGGTCGAGTAGCCGTAGCGGATGGCCCAGAGGTCGTAGACGCCGACGGTCTGGGAGTAGAAATCGACTCCGGGCGCGCCGATCGCCGAGATATTGAAGTTGTTGTAGTCCATCACCGACGCGCTGATTCCCTGCTCGCGGACCACCTGCGGGTTCTTCAACTGCTCCAGGGTCAATTGCGTCGAGGCGATGAAGTTATGTGTCAGGCCGAGGACGTGTCCGATCTCATGCGTGACGGTTTCCAGAAGAAGCTGCTCGGTGTAGTCCTTTTCCCGCGCCGGTGTCAGACCGGCGGGTTCCGAGAGGTCGAGCGCCATCAGGCCGAAGACGGCTTTCTCACCGAGACCGGCGGAAATCTCGCACCGGCGGGCGTCCGCTCCGCTGCGTCGGCGGGCGATACGCGCGGCCAGTTCCTCGGACACGGGAACGACGCCCGAAAGGGCTTCTTCCATATCAAGGTTCGCGCCTTCCCGGAACCGGGCGGCGGGGTCGATCAGGTTGCGGTGCAAAATTCGCGAGTAGTGCGTCCACTCGGCGTCGATCGATACGGCGGCATTCAGAATCTGCCCGGTCAGCGGGTTGGCGCGCAGTTGACCGACCGCAACGCCGTTGCGGGGGGAGTCCGGCGGCGTCACGACCCAGCGAACGACATTGTAACGAAGGTCCGCATGGTCGAAATCGGGTTTGTCGGGCATCTGCTCGACGCGGATGGCGTCCTTGAACCCGATTTTTTCGAACGCTTTGTTCCAGACGAGGATGGCTCGGCGGGTGACTTCCCGATATTGCGTGGGGATCGCATTGTCAAGCCAGAAGACGATGGGTTTTTCCGGTTCGGAAAGGGGAGCGTTCGGGTCCTTTTTGCGAAGATCCCAGCGGGTGATGTAGCGGTTGATGAACTCGTCCCGGGTGTCGTCGGTGTAGTCGAAGTACTCCGTCGTGAAGTAACCGACGCGCGGATCGGCTTTGCGGGGGACGTAACCGTTGGTAGGCCGCAGATTTTCGTCGTTGGGCAGCGCGATCAGGTTGTAGGCAACCACCAGTGGAAGGCTCCGGGGGTCCGCCGGCGCGGAGGCGCCACGAGCGACGCGTCCACCGCGCAGAAAGTGGTACTGGGTAAAGACGACCAGGTTTTCGGGGAGGTTCTTGATCGACCGGATATAGGTTTTTTCGCGGTCAAGTCCCGCGCCGCCGCCGGACGGCATTCCGAGAAGCCCCGCGAGACCGTCCCCACCGCTCAGCGCCCGCGTGATCTGTGCGAAGTCGGACCGGAACAGGTCGGAGATATCGATCAGTAGCGATTTCCGTTCGGGCTGTTTCGCCTCGATCTTGAACGACTGGAGGTAGCTTTCGGAGAAGGATCGTTCGACCGCTTTGCCGATCGGGGTCGTCGGGTCGGCCTGGTTCTGCCAGTTGGGAGTGATCAACAGAAGTTTATCGTCGCCGTTGCGCGAGAATTTGAAGACAATATCGTTGATCGCGTCTCCGGCAATGATTTCCTGACCCGTCCCGGTGGCGGCGGTCACCTGCAGGAAATACGGCTTGTCCAGTTTCGCCTCGGGAATCTCGAGGTAGATGGTCTCCCGATTGGATTCCTTCTTCCGGTAAAGGGTGAGGATTCCGGGCATCTTCTCGAAATCCTTCACCGTTTCATCGATGGTTTTATCTTTCTTCTCGGTCCGGGCGGCGGCGACATTCTTCGCGCCGGGGAGCGGGCCGCCCTCCACCCGTTCGGTGATCAGTTTCCCGGTGGCGGGGGTTTCCTGTCCGGGCGGTCCGAGAGGAACGCCTTCGATATTGATATCGGCGGAGAGGGTATCGCCGGAATTGGCCTCGATCAGGAGGTTGCCTTTGCTGGAGATGCCGCCGGACGTGTTCTCGGCGAAGGAGAAACGGATCATGACGGTGTCGGTATCGTTGATCCGTTTGGTATCGACCACTTCGTATTCGATTTTGGACGCGCGAACTCCGAGGTCCTCATTCGGCTTGATATCGACGGTCCATTTGTCGCCCTTGCCGACCGGTTTCTCGGAAAAGACGATATTGGTCGCGTAGTACAGGCGGCCCTGAAACTTCAGGTCGTCCTTATCCTCTTTGGTGGAGGTATAGGAGACGAGCATTCCGTTCGGGCGGATCGTGATCGTATTGACATCCTTGTTCTGATCTTCTTCCGGGGTTTCGGGTTTTCGTCCGTTCACCAGGGTTTCGGAGGATTCGGTGGTCTCCTCATAGGTGATGTCACCGTTCGGTGCGACGCTTTTGTAGGTCTGTTTGCTGCTTTCCCGAATGTCCAGAGAAACTTTCTGTCCGCCGGGGGAGAGCGTCAGACTGGCCATGCCACGCCCTTTGCGAACCTGTCCCGCCTGCGCCCGGTAAACAAGCACGGTTTTGGCAGCGGGTTGCGTCACGGCGGGGGCGTTTTGCGGGGTTCCCTTCGGTGCGGGCGGCGGGTTCTGGGCGAACGCCACGGCGTTCATCCCGAAAATCAGGGCGGTTACCGAAAGGACCCGACTGATCGGGAAACGCGTCGGATGCGTCGAAAGATCGAACTGCATGAGGATGGGCATACTCCTGACTAAACGGCTGACGATACCGGCAAGGCGGTAAAACGATCGGGCACGAGTGACCGGTACCTTTCGGGTACGTCGCGGCGGGCGGGCAAGGTTCCTTCGGGGCGATGGAGGACGGCCCCGTCTTTCCTTAGTGTTTACCGCATAACGGGGCCTTACGCTAATTTTTGCCGGAAATCCGGAAACCGATCGCTACCAGCGGATCTCGATACGCTGTCCGGTCTGTGCCGATTCGATCGCCGAAAAGACCATGGCGAGGGACCGAATATTGTCGTGGCATTCGCCCATCGGGGTCGCGCCGGTATCCAGAGCATGGATAAAATCGAGAAGGCTGCCGTGAATCCCGCCCGGCATGGTCAGGGGCTGCGCCTCGATCTTCTCGGTTTCGGAATGGAAGTGCCCGGACTCGACGACCTTTTCGGCAATCAGTGACGAATGTCCGTCCCAGGTCGCGGTGCCCTGCGGCCCGACCGCGCGCCAGTCGGCTTCCCAGGAGGTCATCCGGCCCTCCGCGCACCAGGAGCCACGGTAGGTATAGCGCAGTCCGTTCGACATCTCGAAGAGAGCGGTCGCGGAGGCGGCGCCCTGATACCAGGACCAGGCGGGGTTGAACTCCTCGCAATAGACGGCGACCGGGTCCGCGTCGGTGAGGAACCGGGCGGCGTCGAACGTGTGAATCGCCATGTCGAGGAGGAGAACATGCGCCATTTCGTCGCGAAACCCGCCGAAGTGCGCGCCGATATAGAAGTCGGAGTTGAGAATGCCGGGAGGGCCGACGGTATCGCGGATCAGGTTCCGGTAGGCATGGATCCGTCCGTCGTAACGCCGGCTTTGACTGACCATGTAGAGTTTGCCGGCCTTTTCGGAGGCCGCGACCATTTCGCGGGCCGCCTCCATCGAGTGGGCCATCGGTTTCTCGCCGAGAACCGGCAGGCCATGTTTGAGGGCGGTCAGGGTCACATCCCGGTGGGCCTCGGGCACGGTGATATCGACGACGAAATCGGGCCGGGTTTCGACGATCGCTTTTTCGAGATCGTCGCCGGTATGGATTCCGGACAGTTCCAGTTCGTGCGCGGCGGCTTCGGCGGCATCGGGGCGAATGTCGACCCAGCCGACGATTTCGGCGACATCCCCGTTATTTTTGAGGTTCCGACCCCATCCGCGTCCCATTCCGCCCGCTCCCACGAGCAGGGCTTTTCGTACAGCCATTAAACGTCTCCTTCGGGCGAGCGACGCCCGCAGCGGTAGGGAACGTTTCGGCGTCGAAACCTCATTCTCCTTGACCGGCCTGACCGACCTCTTCTGCCCCGCCGCCGTCGACGGCCGGAGGATCGATGGGCGGCGGGAATACGGCGTGATCCGGCCCGACGGTTTCGAAGTAATCTCGGAAGATCCATCCGGCATACCCGGCATAGTGGCCCCCAAGGACGCGGACGTAAAAGCCGATCTTTTCGCCGACCACCGCTCCGTCTGCGGGAACGACCAGGATCTTCAGGGGAGTGCCGACCGGGATGGCGAACATGGTCTGGTCTCCCTGGAGGAGGGCGCGGTAGCCGAAGGAATCCTTCGCCTGGAAAACGTCGATAAGCTGGAGAAAGGTGGCGGTATCGAGGGCGACTTCGATGTAGTCCCGCCCGTCGTCGTTTTTCGCGGTTCCGAGCAAACCGGGCAGGTACTGCGGACGGTCCACCCGTTCCGTTGTTTCCGCCTTCGGAGTCGTCGGAATTTCCCCCGGTTCGGCCTCCTGCAACCGAATCACCTCGCGCCGGGTCCGCTCCGGATCGACGCCCAGTTTGTTGAGGACCCGACCGGCCAACCCCTCGCCCTCCCGGATCAAGCCCAGAAGCAGGTGTTCGGTACCGATATAGTTATTGTTGAGCTGTCGCGCTTCGTCAAATGCCAGGTCGATCACCCGCTTGGCGCGCGACGTCAGTTGCATATCCTGCCCCGGACGTCCGTCGCCCCGAACTACCTGTCTTTCGATCTCCGAGCGGACCCGTCCCAGGCTTACCCCGAGCCGGTCGAGAATCCGTGCCGCCACGCTGTCATTCTCTCGAACCAGTCCCAGGAGCAGGTGTTCCGTCGATACGTAGTTCTCGCCCAGCCTGCCGGCCTCTTCCTGTGCGAAAAAGACCAC
>JANRLW010000119.1:0-8347 GCA_033762295.1 Capsulimonadales bacterium | reverse complement strand
TCGGGGTCGACGCCTTTCCCACCTACTATCTGTTCGACAGGGAAGGAAAACTGCGGCGACACGCCCGGGGAAACTTCGGCGTCCGCATGATCGAACAGGCACTCCTCAGGATGTTCGGAGAGGAGAAGGAGTAACGGTCGCCCGGACGGAGTGAATCGTCCCCTCCGGGCGATACGCCTCTCAGGTGGTGATGGCGCGGATCAGGTCCGTCTCCTCGGAGCGGTACGGAGTATGGTCCGCGCGGAAGATCTCATGGAACCACGGGTCCGGTTCCCCCTCGACATACGGACGCTGCCAGGAGTCCCAGGGCAGGTGCGTCTGTGTTCGCCCCTGCACAAACCCCCAGTTGTACGCCCCGATCTTCCGCTCCTTCAGGTAGGGCAGAATCCCCTCGAACGTGCTGCCCGCCCCCCGTGCCATGTACTCCGTGCAGAGCAGCGGGCGATCCCCCGGCAGCGAGTCGACCCGGCGTTTCATGGCGTCCAAACCGTCATAGCAGTGGTAGGAGATCACATCCGAAGCGTCCCGCTGGAAACGATGGAAATCGTTCAGCTTCTCCTCCTCCCACGCGCCATGCCACAGACCGCAGGTCACCGGTTGCGTCGGTCGAGCGGAGCGGACCCAGTCGAACGCCTTCGCCAGCAGCGGCAGAACGGTGTCCGGCTTCCGGTCGCCCAGGTCGCGTGTTCCGTAGGAACTCGTATTCGGATTATCCGGCTCGTTCCAGACATCCCACCCAAGAACCCGGGCGTCCTCGCGAAAGTGCGCCGTCACTCCGCTGACATAGGCTTCCAGGGCGTCGAAACGGGCCGGATCGCGCAGGATCGGAACGCCCGGACTCTGCACCCATCCGGAGTTATGCACCCCCGGTTCCGGGCTGCGTTGCGGACCGGATAGCGGGAACGGATACCAGCAGCTATCAAAGAAAACGAACAGGGTCCGCATTCCGCGCGCGTTTGCGATTCCCAGAAAGGTGTCCAGACGCGAAAGGAACGCCGCGCCGTCCCGCCAGAGCAGGTCGTGCAGATAGACGCGCAACGTGTTGAATCCGATCCCTTCCGCCAGATCGAGTTCGGTCTCGATCGCCTTCGGGTCGAACGTCTCCTCCTGCCAGAACTCCAGCTGGTTGATCGCATAGGCCGGCGCATAGTTACATCCGATCAGCCAGGGTTGATGCGCCCCCCACTCCTGCGCGCGCTCCGGTTCCCAGACCGGATAGGTCAAACTCGATACCGTCATCAATCCATGCCCTCCCGTGTTCCCTCACTCCTACCACGTCGTACGAAGATTGACCATTCTCCGACCGGATTTCCGTCAGACGCGGCGCAGTTCGACGATCCAGACGGGTTTTTCGTGAGGAACGGTCAGCGCTCCCTCCGTCCCCACCGTTCCGCCGCCGATCTCCCGGCCGTGCCAGTCGCGGAACACGTAACGCATTCCCCGCAGGAACGGCGCCTGCACCGTCCCGCGCACCCGCGCCACCAGTACCGGGGTCGCGCCGAATTCACAGCCCGGTGGCAGACCGTATCGCGGCGGGACTCCTTTCGCCGGGTCCCAGTCCCCCATCTTGAATCCGGAGTTGAAGCTGGTGCTGACCAGTCCGAGCGTCAGGCGGCGCGAACGGGCCAGAGGCAAGCCGTCCTCCGGGACCAGGGCAAACCCGATATACTTTTCCTCGGCAATTCCCTCCCGGTACGGCATCGTGTCGGGAACCCGGATCGCGACATCCTTCAGCACGACCCCGTTCCGAAAAGCGAGGGACGCACCGAAACGGGCCATGAACCCGGTAAAGACGGCCCCGGACGGGGAGTCCATGGTCAGGCCGCCCCGCCGCACGTCGAACGTGATGGCTTCATTCGGCTGAATCACGGTCCAGCGGGCCGAGTCGAGATAGTTCACCTGCGGGCCGAGGACTTGGTCATCCTCACGTGTCGGATCGATCCGGATTCGGACGCCGTACTGGTAGGTTGTCGGTAGCATGTTGAGACCTGTCTTCCCGTAAGACCCGGCGTAATCCATCGAGGCGGGATCGTACAGGGAGCGGCGACCCCAGATATAGGTCGTCGGAGTCGGCGCGGCGGGAAAGGCGAAACTTCGGAACGCATGCGCCGCCGCCCGCATCATGGCGTTCTGTACCTCGTCGTAGGTAAAGTGGTACCCCTGCGGATGCGAGTAGTTGGCGACATCCATCGCCCGATCGAACGGTCGGGGATCGGTCGTGATATCGCGGACACCGCCCCAGTAGTGCCAGCAGACCGCGTCCCAGTCCTGGATGCTGGCCAGCGCCAGCAGGCGGAACGCGAACTCGGCCCGATACTTCGCAGGCTGCTGAATCTGCGTCTCGTAGCAGAGATACGGCTTTCCTTCGGTCCGGTTATGCTCGAGCCACGGGACGTCCTCGGCGATCCGCGGCCAATCCTCCAGGCCGCTGAACCAGGGATAGCGATGGTGCTTACGATAGGTGGTCCACCCGTTGATATAGGCGTCATGGGAAACGGCGTCGGCGTTCTGGTGCAGGAATTGCGACTGGATCTCATAGCCGATGCCCGTATCGAACAGCAAGGGGGCGAGCCGGGCCGCCTTCCCCTGCGCCTTGACGAACTCGCCCAGGCGTCGCTTGTGGGCAAGCTGGATCGCCAGAAAGAACTCCAGGACATCCTCCCCCCGATGCCGGTTGAAATCGTCCCGGTTGAACTCCTGCTTCCCGACCGCCTTGACCAGTTCCAGTTGTTTGCGGGCCTGCGGTTCCACGGTGAAATCGTCGATCTTCGTTCCCCCGGCAAGCGGCGCGATCCGGACCGTTCCCCGTGTCAGGCTTTCGCCGGGCACCAGTCCGCCCCAACGGGCCAGCAGTTTCTCCTCCGTGCCGTACTTTTCCCGCAGAAATTCATGCCACTGCGCCGACAGCGTCTCCTGGAAGTACTTCGGAAGCGTCTGCCACAGACCTCCGACCATCTTGCTCATCCACCACTCTTCGTTGGTGAGTTCGAAGACGGCATAGACCGGGTCATCCGCCACTCGCAGTCCCGTATACAGGTTGCGATGGTTCAGCCGGGACGCGATCCGTCGCCGCTGCATCTCCTCCATTACCGGGTCCCAGACGCACGCGATCCGGATATGCCCGATATTTTTTTCCTGCGCCTCCCGCATCGCCGCCTTCCAGGCGACGGCGCGGGACGCCTGCGCGGGCTGCGTATCGACATCGTTCGGGGAGAAATCGGTGGTCGAAATGCTCGGGAACCAGATGCGGAACCCCTTTTTCTTCAATGCGGCGACGAAATAATCGTGGACGTCCTCCCGCGATCCGTCGCCCCGGACATAGGTCCCCTCGACATGATCCCAGAGTCGACTCCCGTTAAACCCCAGATCGGCGAACCGGGCGACCAGCGCGTCGGCGTCAGCGTACCCGTGGCGCTTCTTCTCCTCGCGGACCGCAGCCGTGTCCGCCTCCTCGAAGGTGTAGTAGTTCGGGAACCCGCCGATGATACACCAGAGCCGGATTCTTTTTCCGCCGACGGTCAGATGGCCGTCGGTGACGCGGACATATTCGGAATCCGGGGGCAGGTTCTCTTGCGAGGCGGATGCGTCCTCGGCAACGGCAGCGGGCAGAGACGCGGCGACGGCCAGCGCCACTCCCCCGCGAACGACCTCGCGGCGGGTGAATCCGGTGTGCATGGGCTTCCTTTCGGCGGTGAAAACGATGGTAATCCGGACAGGAGGTTGATGGTAACGTTTACATTTCCACCATACGACCGAATTCCCGGTTTGTCAAGCCGATCTACCGTCGGGAAGCGCCGGGGTCAGATCGCGGTCTTCAGGGCGCGGAGGGCATTGCGAACGGTCGGCAGCGGCGGGTCGGGCGAAGGGGTCGGCACCGATTCCAGCAGTCCGATCAACGCGTCATAGGTCAACGGCCGACTGAACAGATACCCCTGGACATAGTCACAGCGCAGCGACCGGAGAAAGTCGCATTGCGGTTGGGTCTCCACCCCTTCCGCCACCACCTCCAGATCGAGCGCATGGGCCATTTCGACCAGAGCGCGCACCAGCGCCTCGTCGGTCGGGTCCTTGCTCAATCCGGCAACAAAGGCATGGTCGATCTTGAGTGCGTCCACCCGGAACCGACGGAGATAGGCGAGCGACGAGTATCCGGTGCCGAAATCGTCGACCGCCAGCCGGATTCCCAGACTGCGCAGGTCGTGCAGCGTCTGCGGGGAGGCGTCGCCGTTGGCGATCAAAGCCGTCTCGGTCAGTTCCAGTTCGAGCGCATTGCCTTCGAGGCCGTTCTCCGCCAGAATCCGGGCGACGTTCTCGATCAGGTTCGGTTGCGAGATCTGGCGCGCCGACAGATTGACGGCCACACGCACGTCCGGAAACCCGGCGTCACGCCACCGCGCCGCATCGCGGCAGGCGCGGCGCAGAACGAGATCGCCGAGCGGAATGATCAGGTCGGCCTGTTCCGCCAGGGCGATGAAGTGCGCCGGCGGAATCATCCCGCGCTCGGGATGACGCCATCGCGCCAGCGCTTCCACCCCGACGATGCAGCCGGTCTGGGTTTCGATCTGCGGCTGATAGACGAGCGACAGGTCGCCCCGTTCCACCGCCCGCCGAAGGTCCCCCTCCTCGATCAGACGCTGGTACCCATCGGCGTTCATCCGGTGGGAGTACGCCTGATATCCGCCCTCCTCCTTCGCCTTGTACATGGCGATGTCGGCATGCTTCAGCAGGGTCGCGGCATCCGTGCCATCCCGTGGGTAGGTGGCGATACCGACGCTCGCGCCGACATGGAACTCCTGTGTGCCGATCATGATCGGGCGATGCAGCGTGCGCAACAGCATCTGGGCGACGTTGGCGGCGTAGTTCGGCGTCGGCACCTCGGGCAACAGGACGATGAATTCGTCGCCGCCGAGTCGGGCGAGCGTGTCCTCGGGGCGCAGGCAGCCGGAGAATCGCGCCGCGACCTCACGGAGCAGGGTATCGCCCGCCGCATGACCCAGCGTGTCGTTGATCCGTTTGAAGCGATCCAGGTCGGCGAAGAGGATCGAGATGCCCGGTCCCGTTCGTTTCCTGCCGATCCGTCCCGGCTTTCCGTCCGACCGGTCGATCCCGTCGCGGACCCGCGCCATCGACAGCGTCGCCTCGACCCGTTCCAGAAACAGCGCGCGATTGGGCAGACCGGTCAGGACATCGTGCCGCGCCTGCCAGCGGGCCGACTCCTCGGCCGTGGAACGCGAGATCGCGACTTCGGTCAACTCGTTGATCCGGCGGTTCATCTCCAGCAACGCCATCGTCTGTTTCGCCAGAATCCGCAGCGCGTTCACCTGACGGTCATCCAGCAGTTTGGGACTGTCGTCCAGAACGGCCAGAACGCCGATCGGCGAGCCTTCGACCGTCACCAGAGGAATCCCGACATAGAAGCAGACATGGGGAGAACGACGAACGAACGGGAACTCGCAGAAGCGTTCGTCCTCGCGGGCATCGGGCACCAGAAACAGGTCATCGGTCAGCGCCTGCCCCATGCGTCCGCCGCGCAACACGTGTTCCGCGAAGGTCAGGGGGCGCGGCATCTCCTTCAGGTACCAGCCGTGGGCGGCGAGGACCGTCTCCTGCTCGTCGTCCAGAAAACTGACCAGCGCATAAGGCGCGCGGCAGTACTGCGCCGCCAGTCGCGTCAGATCCTCCAGCGTCGGCACAAGAGTCGTATCGAGAACGTCGTATTTTTTGAGCGCTTCTTTTCGAGCGGCTTCGGGTGCGGGCATGGTCCGTCTTCTCCTGTTCAAAGTATCGGAAACTCACCCGGCAAAGCACCCCGGTAATTTGACTAGCCAGAAGGTTATAA
Source organism: Capsulimonadales bacterium (assembly GCA_033762295.1). Taxonomy (GTDB): domain Bacteria; phylum Armatimonadota; class Armatimonadia; order Armatimonadales; family Armatimonadaceae; genus JANRLW01. Next base: position 2,508 of record JANRLW010000119.1, on the reverse strand, counting down.
GCGTATTTTTGATAAGTATCGGTGGCTTCGTGTCCGGCGGACAATCCGCCAATGCGATGATTGCCCCACCTCGCCCCTATATGCTACCATTCCATTGGAATCAGGAATTCCAACCCTTTGAGGAGCCGTCAAATGTCGAATATTGAAATCACCTCCCCGACCACGCACGCCGGTTTGAACGCCTGGGTCGCCGAGTGCGCCGCGCTCGTCCGTCCCGAGACGATCCAATGGTGTGATGGTTCCGACGGGGAGTACGACACTCTCGTTCAACGGATGCTCAATGACGGCACGCTGTTGTTACTGGATCAGGAGGCATACCCCGGTTGTTATCTGCACCGCAGCCACCCGAACGACGTGGCGCGGGTCGAAAAATCCACCTTCATCTGCTCCCGGCGCAAGGAGGATGCCGGACCGACCAATAACTGGATGGCTCCCGACGAAGCGAAAGCGATCCTGACCGACCTGTTCGCCGGTTCGATGCAGGGGAAAACGATGTACGTCATTCCCTATATCATGGGGCCGGTCGGCTCCCCGCTCGCCCGGGTCGGAGTCGAGATTACCGATAGCCCGTATGTGGTCCTCTGCATGCGGACGATGACGCGCATGGGAAGCGTCGCCCTGGATCAACTGGGGACGGACGGGACGTTCGTCCCCGGTCTCCATGCAATCGGCGAACTGGACCCGGAACGCCGCTACATCTGCCACTTCCCCGAGGAGCGGCTGATCTGGTCGTACGGGTCGAACTACGGCGGGAACGCGTTGCTCGGCAAGAAATGCTTCGCGCTCCGGATCGCCTCCGTTATCGCCCGCGACGAGGGCTGGCTCGCCGAGCACATGCTGATCCTGGAGTTGTCCGATCCCACCGGCGCGAAGTCCTATTTTGCCGCCGCCTTCCCTTCCGCCTGCGGCAAAACCAACCTGGCGATGCTGGAATCGCCGCTCCGGGCGCAGGGCTACACGGTTCGCACGGTCGGCGACGATATCGCCTGGATGCATATCGGCGCGGACGGTCGGCTCTGGGCCATCAACCCGGAAGCCGGTTTCTTCGGCGTCGCCCCCGGAACGAGCGACCATACCAACCGGAATGCGATGGAGACGATCCGGACGAACACCGTCTTTACCAACGTCGCGATGAGCGATGACGGCAAACCCTGGTGGGAGGGCATGGATGGTGACGCCCCCTGCCCGTACGAGTATCTGACCGACTGGAAAGGCAACCGGCGACGGGTGGCCGACGGCGGTGAGCCGTTCGCGCACGGTAACTCCCGTTATACGACCCCGGCCCGCCAGTGTCCGTCGCTCTCCGAGCACTGGGAGGACCCGCAGGGCGTCCCGATCTCCGGCATCATCTTCGGGGGACGCCGTTATTACGAGGTGCCGCTGGTCATCGAGGCGATGGATTGGTCGCACGGGGTTCTGCTGGGAGCGACCATGGCCTCGCGCACCACGGCCGCCGCGATCGGACAGCAGAACGTCCTGCGGCACGACCCGATGGCGATGCTCCCCTTCTGCGGCTACAACATGGGGGATTACCTGGCTCACTGGCTGACGGTCGGCGAGAAACTGACCGATCCGCCCGCGATCTTCCATGTCAACTGGTTCCGGAAAGATACGGAGGGCAGGTTCCTCTGGCCGGGCTTCGGTGAGAACGTCCGCGCCCTGATCTGGATGCTGGGACGCATCCGCGGCGAAGTCGGCGCCAAGGAGACGGTCTTCGGGTATGTGCCGCGCGCGGAGGACCTGAATCTGACCGGTCTCGACATTTCGGCGGACCGCCTGGCGGAGGTTCTGCGGGTGACGCCCTCGGAGTGGACGGACGACCTGGAGGAGGATATCCGGCTTTTCGCGACGTTCGGGGAGCATATGCCGAAACAGTTGCAGGAGGAACTGGCGGACCTTCTCAAACGGGTGGAGAGCGTCGGCGACGCTTCGTTCTGAGCGCGGTATGAGAAAAGGCCGGTCCCCGCTTCGGGGACCGGCCTTTTTCGTTTCAGGCGGTTCAGGCGGCTTTGCGACCGAAGGCGGCGACCGTCACATCGTCCGCGCGGGAGTTTTCCTCCGCCGTCTCCTCGTCCTCGTTGTCGCGAACCAGCTGAATATAGATATCATGCAGGCTTGCCGGCTCGGATAGAATCTCGCTGATCCGGAACTGGGTTTTGACGAAGTTGAGCACTTCGACCTGCACCGCGCCGGTCCGTGTCAGGAGTCGGATCTCTCCGGCGGCGGTCCGTTCGACCTGTCGGATCGCCGGATGGCTGCTCAGTACGCCCAGATCGACCGCCGTTCGCGGGTCGGCCAGTCGGAGTCGGACGCGCATTCCGGCCTGTGCCATCGTTCGCAGGTTATCGAGGGAGCCGTAAGCGACGATCCGCCCCCGGTTCAGGAGCAGCATTCGGTTGGCAACACGTTCGACCAGGCTCATGTTGTGGTCGGCGACCAGGATCGTCATGCCCTCCTGCTGGAGTTCGCGGATCAGTTCGATGAAAAGGTCCTGGTTGACGGGGTCGA
>JANRLW010000118.1:0-14352 GCA_033762295.1 Capsulimonadales bacterium | reverse complement strand
GCCGCGCGGCGCGGATCGTCCGCGGACAGGGGGAACGCCTCCCCGGTCGCGACCGAGGCGAGCCATCCGAGCGGAATCCAGGCGGGGAAGACCCAGTCTCCCTGCGCGAGTCCGGTATCCCCGATCAGATCGAACAGCGTGACGCTTCGGACGCCCGCCGCCGTCAGGGCCGAGAGAGCGCACACCGTCCAGGCGGCCGCGAACAGCGATTTCTGACGCGGGTCGGGCGGGATCGACGGCGGTTTCTCGCTGCGGGCGTACGGGTTGTAGCGAGGCTTCAACGTCAGCGGACTGATATGGACCGGCAGGTTGCGCGCCCGGAACCGCGCGGTCTCCACCACGGCTTCATAGGCGAGTGGCGTCTCCATCAGCGAGGCGTTGTCGAACGCGTGGACCTGCGGATTGATCTGGAAGACGACCCCGTTCACTTCCGGGAGCGTGCCCTCGAACCGGTTGAAGAAGAGGAAATCCGTGTCGGAACCGGTCAGGATCGGCGCGTCGGGCGCGATGGCGCGTAGCGTCTCTTTCGGGATCGTCGGCCAGTTCTGCCCGGTGTACACCTCCTGTTCCGGATAGATTTGCCAGCGACCGATCTCCGCCTCGGACTGCCGGATCTCCCAGCCCATCGCTTTCAACTCTTTTGCCTGCCGATCGGCGTCCGCAGGCAGATAGATCGCCACCGCCAGCGGCGTCTTCCATCGACGCGAATAACGCGCGACATAGGCCAGGTTCTTTCGCCAGTCCCCGGTGAAGCGAACATCGACCCGGAGATGAGCGGGGGCAAGCGCCTGCAGGTGGTCCTCCTCCGGCCGGGTCAGGTCGCGCCGGGGATGCGGGCGATGATGCCCGAACCCGATCTCCGGAAGTCGGGCGGACTCTCCCGGATGCAGTTCCAGCGAGGGAGTCCGACGGGAAGGGGTGGTCCGCCCGACGGGCCGCGGGGTATGGACGCCCGGAAGCGTGCGGACGGTGATCCGCTGGACGATACGGGTTCCGACCGGTATCTCGATCGGGTACGGCAGCGAGAGCGGCGTACAGAAGGTTTTGAAGGAGGCGTCGGTCCAGTTGCGCTGATCCTCCATCTCAAACGCGTCGCCCTCCATCCGGACCTCGATACGCTCTCCGGTCCCGGTGGTCAGGAGCAGGGCGCGCAGCCGCGTAAACGGAAAGACCGGCTGCGCCGGATCGACGAGGCCGGGGAAATGGGCGGTCTCCGTTCTCCCGCCGGTAAATTCCGCGATCACCGGGTGACCCGCCCACTCCGCCGGGTGGAGCAGGCAGAAGCCGATCCGGTTGCGCTGGAACGTGGTTTTAGCCTCGCCCTCGAACTCGAACACGATGGAACCGTCGGCCTTGCCCTCGATCCGTCCGGCGCTGACGAAACGGATGGTTTCGTTTTCGCCGGTCCGGACGTAGGACGTGTCAAAGACGATACGGAACCCTTCGTTGAAGACCGTCTGCTCGCGCACGGCGACCTGGGCCGGAACGGTGCCCCAGTCGCGGTCGCGGACGGCGGCGTAGACGCGCAGCAGGAGAAGCTCCTCGCCGCAGCGGACGCTCCGGAGTTCGCCGTCCTCGTAAAGGCAGGACAGCGGGCCGGCGACCAGTGGGAGTGGTTCCGGCAGGGCGTCGAAGGACCCGTAACGCAGGGCCAGGACGGCGGGCAGCATGGAGCGATCGATTCCTCGGTGGGCGGCGACAGTGAGTCACCGAACATTTCGCGATCGGGCGGCGGGAACCCTCCGCGAATGACCGGAAGCGATTCGCGGAATCTTTCGGACCTGTCACCGTTTGCAGGGCGCTGTTAATTATTCACGAATACTGGGTGATTTAACCCGGACTTAACGATTCCTTAACCTCCGGTTAACATTGGCGGTCTATAATTTACGCGGGACAACAAGAGCAGCGTTGCTGTCCGCTCAACGGGCCGGGAAGAGCAGTCTACCGTAGTTTCCCCGGAGACCGTGTCATCTTAGCGAATGATCTCGGTGGGACGGAGACGACCTGCCTTCGTCCCGCCATTATTCGTTCCCGACATTCGTTCCCGACATATGCCGTCCGAGACAGGAAGTAAAACCGTGCCCGCACTACCCCGCCGTCCGGTCGTTCAACTGACGACCTTCTCCGTCCTTTTTTTACTGCCCCTGGCCGCCCAGCAGGCGCCCGGTCCGTTCGTCAAAAGCCCGGAGGCCGTTCCGCCGAAGATCAAGCTGTACAACGGCTGGTACCTGACCCCGGTCGGGCAGCATCAGACCATCGGAGACATTCCGCAGATGGCGGCGCTGTCCCCCGACCGGAAAACGCTGGCCGTCACGACCGGCGGCGCGTCGGAACATGCTCTTCTGATCGTCGATCCGGCGAACGGCAAGGTGCGGCAGACGCTTCCGTTGACCCGTGCGCAGAGCTGCGGCATCGTCTGGTCCGCCGATGGCGGCACGCTCTACGTCGCCGGGGGGAACAGCGGACGGATCTTCGTCTTCAAAGTGGCGAACGGAGAGGCCGAGGCGCAGACGCCGATCGATGTGCCCGAACTCGCCATTCTGGGCAGCCGGGATACCGCCGCTCCGGGAAGCACCGATAAGGAGCGGTTCGCCGCGCCCGCCTTCCTCTGGGGACTCGCGCTTTCCGCCGACCGTAGCACGCTGTACGTCACGAACCTTTCCAATGATACGCTCTACGCCCTGAATGCGGCGGACGGAACTCTCAAGGCGAAACGGGCTTTCGATAACGCCGACCGCCCCGGAACCCTGTGCCTCGCCCGCGATGGCCGGACCCTCTATGTCGGCCTGCTCGGACGCGGGACGGTGGCGGCGCTCGATGTCGCCACCCTGGAGACGCGGGCGACCATGGAGGTCGGTCCGCATCCCAACTCACTGCTGCTCACCGGGGACGGTTCCCGCCTGTTCGTCGCCTGCGGTAACGCCGACGCCGTCTACGCGATCGATACGGTCGCCGGCCGCACGGCCGAGAAGATCTCCCTCAAACTGACGCCCAAAGCGCCCGCCGGAGCGACCCCGAACGCGCTCGCCTTCTCGCCGGATGAGAAGTCGCTGTACGTCGCCTGCTCCGACAATAACGCCGTCGCGGTCGTCGATATTGCCGCCGTCGGTCATGCCATCGTGAAAGGGTTCATCCCGACCGCCGCCTATCCGAGCGTCGTGACCGCTCTGCCCGACGGTCGGCAACTCCTGATCGGCTGTGGCAAAGGCTTCGGGTTCGGGCCGAACAACCTGACCGAAGGAAAGCCGATCGATCCGGTCGCGCCGCGCAGCTATCCCTATATCACCGCCCTGATGAAGGGGTCGCTGACCACCCTGACCGTTCCGGACGGAAAGCAACTGGCCACCTACACCAAACAGGTCTATGCCAATACGCCCTACGCCGACGCCCTGACGGAGCGCCCGAGCAAGGCGCCCCGGGCCGGTAGCAACCCGATTCCGTCCCGCCTCGGAGACCCGTCCCCGATCAAGCACATTCTCTACATCATCAAGGAGAACCGCACCTACGATCAGGTCTTCGGCGATATGACCGACGCGAAAGGCAAGCGAATCGGCAACGGCGATCCGAATCTGACCCTGTTCGGGGAGAATGTGACCCCCAACCATCATGCGCTGGCCCGGGAGTACATCCTGCTGGACAACCTCTACTGCAACGGCGAGGTGTCCGTGGACGGCCATCACTGGTCGAACGGCGCGTACGTTCCGGACCTGATGCAGCGGACGTGGCCCGCACAGTACGGAGGCAAGGGTGCGCCGCCGATCCGTTACGGCGACTTCGGCGATCCGCTGGCCGAGACGCCGGGCGGGCGCATCTGGGACCTGTGCGAACGCAAGGGGATTCCGTACCGCACCTACTACTATCACGTCGATAAGAAGCGCAACGAGGAGTGGTCCGCCGCCCGCCGCCGGGGCGAGCGCGATTACCTGGCCGCCGATATCTTCATTAAGGACGTTCAGGAGTGGGAGAAGACCGGGGATATGCCCGGCTTCATGGTGATGGCGCTGTCCGAGGACCATACCTCCGGCACGCGACCGGGCGCGGCGACCCCCCAGGCGGCGGTCGCGTCCAATGACCTCGGCCTCGGAAAAATCGTCGAAGCCTGCTCGAAATCCCGATTCTGGAAGGAGATGGCGATCTTCGTCATCGAGGACGATGCCCAGAACGGCCCGGACCATGTGGACGCGCACCGCACGATGGGACTGGTCATCTCCCCCTACACCCGGCAAAGCAAGGTGGACAGCACCCACTACACGACCTGCTCGATGTTGCGAACCATGGAACTGATCCTGGGACTGCCGCCGATGAGCGAGTACGATGCCGGGGCGACCCCGATGTACGCCTCCTTCCGCAACAAGGCCGACCTGACTCCCTTTAGCGCGCGCCCGGCGACGATCGATCTGAACGCCAAAAACGCGCCCCGCGCCCTCGGCGCCGCCCGCTCGATGAAGTTCGATTTCTCCGCGCCGGACCGACTGACCCGGGCCGATGAAGACGATCTGAACCGCATCCTGTGGCACAGCATCAAGGGGGAAAATGCCCCGTACCCGGTGCCGGTGCGCCGCCCGTCCTTCTCCGCCACGGGCCTCCCGAATGTGGCCATCGAGGAGGATGAGGAGGAAGAGAACGAAGAGAACGAAGCCGGGGAGAAGCGCGAAACGCCCGAGAAACGCGAGAAAAACTGATCGTCTCCCGTTACCGCCGGGGCGGGTAGAGCCGTTCCAGCGTCTCCTGCGAAACGCCCAGCGCCATCAGGGCGTGCAGCAGGAGCCAGACAAACAGCATCGTCAACCCCCGGCGCGTACCGTGGAAGCGGCGCGCCGAGGTGACCACGGTAGCCTGACCGAGAAAGGTCAGGCCACCGTGGCGACGTAGCCGACCGATGAACTCCACGTCCTCCATCAGCCGGTCCGCCCGATACCCGCCGAGAGCGACAAACGTTTCCCGGCGGACGAACAGCCCCGAATCCCCGTAAAAGACGTGCCAGCGACTGCGCAGGTTGTAGCACCGGGCGTAGAAGTCCGACAGGGCGGACCGGGGGGTGAACGCGAGGCGGAAGTTTCCGCCTCGGATACGCGGGTCCCTCAACGCCCGGCGGAGATGCCGTTCGCTGTCGTCGGGAAGCAGGGTATCGGCATGCAGAAAGAGCAGGACCTCGCCCCGACCTGCCGCCGCGCCGGCGTTCATCTGGCGGCCCCGACCCCGCGCGCTGTCGATCCATCGGACCGGCTGCGCCGACCGCGCGACGAAACGTTCGTACACGGCGCGGGTGCCGTCCGTACTGCCGCCATCGACCAGCACGATCTCGGCGGACGGCGCACACCGGGCGATCCGGGCGAGCGTTTCCGGCAGCGCCTTCTCCTCGTTCAGCGTCGGCACGATGATCGACAGCCAGGGCGTTTCGGGCGTTTCGGGGACGGGCATGGGGCGTTCAGACCATGGGCAACAAGACTCTAGGCTCGTGCCGGGGGATGGCGGGCGGGGCGGGTCCGGTGCAGAGGGCGCACGCGCCGATTCCCAGCCGCTTCGCCTCCGGGTTCAGCCGTTCCTCCGTCCAGCGCAGGAAGGTTTCGAACCGCTCCCGGACCACTCCGGGCGGCGTATCGAGCGTTCCCAGCGCGAAATGCGGACCGGCATGTTCGACCGCGAACGGACAGGCGTGAAAGAAACCGGTCGTCGTCAGCGTCGGCCAGCATCGAAAGCAGGGCAGATAGCGGTCGCCGTCTCGCTGCCGGTCGGTCGACTCGCGGCCGACCGCGACCGTGAAATCGTGCGAGACGAAGAGACGACCGGGACGACGGGCATGTTCGGCGAGAAGAAGTGCCCGGACCGACGGCGACAGCGGCTCCTCCCCCCGTCCGAAAAAGATCGCATGATTGAGCACGACGAAGAGCCGGTCATCGCCGCGCAGCAGGTCGATCAGGGGCCGGGGACGAAGACCGTTGGAAAAGATCGTGATCGCTCCCTCGAATCCGATTTCCCGGAGCCTCCGGATCGACCAGGCGAGGTTGTCCGGGTCGAGCGTCGGTTCCCCGCCGTAGATTTTCAGGCTGCCGCGCCGGGCAACGAGATCGACCGCCGCCCGCAGGACCGGCTCGCCGAACGGGGTATGTCCGCCGTCCGGAGAACCGTTCACACAGCAGAACGCGCAGGAACGGTTGCACCGGGCTCCGTGATACAGGTGCAGTTCGTCCATGCGTCCCGGCTCCGTTTCGGCAGCGAGGACCTCGTTCGTAAATATCGGCAGGGAGGATTCGAGTCGGGTCATCCTCCCCATTAACGAATGGGCGGCGGCGATGGTTCCCTGCGTCATCCTCCGGCGGTTCGACGCAGGAAGTCGTCCACATCCCGCTTCAGCTTCACCATCGAGCCGCTCTCGATGTACATCATGTGTCCGGCCTCGTAGTAGGCCACCTCGATGTTGCCGCGCAGCGACGGGTCGATGCCCAGGTGGGCGAACGTGTAATCGGCGGCGGCGTAGGGAGTCGCCAGATCGTAGTAGCCGGACGCGACGAAGACCCGGAGATGCGGGTTCTTCTCGATGGCCGAGCGCAGCGCCGCGCCGGTATCGGCGAACGTATTGCCCTTGCCCCAGTCCCACTGGGAGTAAAGACCGCCCAGAATCGTATAGGGCAGGTCCTCCCGGTAGTCGAGTTCACGGCGAATGTAATCGTTGAAGGCCGCCGTATAGGGAGGACGAATGACCGCGCCGGAGGGGTCGTACTCCATGTTTTCGCCGGTTCCCGATCCGCCCCGCCCGGTGATCCGGCTGTCGAACCGCCCGACGATCAGACCGTCGTCGCGCAGCAACTCCTTGCAGAAGGCATGGATCCGCAGGCGGAACTGGGACAACCGGACATAGCGTTCGGAAAGGCCGGTATAGCGGGCCAGTTTCGCGGCCAGGTGATCCCGATCGCTCTCGCTCAACCGGTCGCCGCGCATCAGGGCCAGGACATACTCCCCTTCGGCGAACGCTTCGACCTCTTTCAGCACCTCCGGAAGCGGGCGCGATTGAAGGTCTTCGGGCAGACGTCGGTGATACCAGGCGGTCGCCGCGAACGATGGCAGGAACAGCGAATAAGGCAGATCGTTTCCGGTCGAGAAGACCAGCGTCTGGAAGTTCAGTACGGTCGAGACCAGAAGAATGCCGGTGAAAGCGATCCCTTCGTTGATCAGATGACCGGCCAATCCCGCGCCGCGCGTCGTGCCGTAACTCTCCCCCGCCAGGAAAAGCGGCGATCCCCAGCGTTCGTAGCGGGTCAGGTAAAGACGGATGAACTCGGCCAGGCACTTGATATCGGGTTCGATTCCGTAGAATTTTTTAGCCGTTTCCTCGTCTTTGGCGCGGCTGTAGCCGGTGCCGACGGGATCGATAAAGACCAGATCGGCGTTCTCCAGCCAGGTGAACTCGTTGTCGACCGGACGGTAGGGCGGTGGCGGCAGGGTGCCGTCCGGGTTCAGCGCGGCCCGTTTGGGGCCGATCGCGCCGAAGTGCAGCCAGACGGACGAGGAACCGGGGCCACCGTTGAACGCGAACATCAGGGGGCGATCCTGACGCGGGCCTTCGGTGTCGAGGGTGTAGGCCATGAAGAAGATCGCGGCCTCCGTCTCACCCTTCTCGTTCCGGATCGGAAGCTTGCCGGCATGGGCGGTGTAGGCGAGGGTTTTGCCGCCGATCGTGATTTCGTGACGGGTGGCGACCGGCGCCTCCTCCTTGAACCAGTCTTTGGAGTCGGCTTTCGTCTCCTCGGTCGTCGGCTTATCTTTCTTTTCGTCGGTGGAACTCATGCCGACAGTGTTCCACGACCGGGGCAAGTTTCCCTGCCGTTCCGATCATTTCGGCGAAAGAGGAGCCGGGCAGGAAACGGAACGGTCCGGGCGGAAGGGACCGGTGTGCGATTTCTTCCCGTGATCGTCCTGCTCGGGGCGCAGGTGGCGATCGGCTCCTCCGCGCTGATGGCGCGGGTCGCTCTGGACAACGGCATGTCGCCGCTGTCGCTGGCCGGGTGGCGTCTCCTGATTGCCGCGCTGATCGTGCTGGCCGCGCGCGGCGCGCGTTCGGTCTTCCGCAAACAGGCGAAACCGAGCGATACGGACGGAGCGGAACCGATGACCGCCGCCGAGTACGCCCGCCTGACCCTTGCCGGAATCGGTCTGGCCGTCCATTTCCTCGCCTGGTTCGCCTCGCTCACCTTCATTCCCGTGGCGCGTTCCACCCTGCTCGTCACCACCTCGCCGATCTGGTCCGGACTGGCCGGCGCGCTCTGGCTGAAGCAACGTCCCGGCCCCGGTTTCATCGGCGGTCTCGGATTGGCCTGTGTCGGCGCCTGGGGCGTAACGCTGTTCGGGCGACCGCGTCCGGCGGCGATGGCGGGGGCGAGCGAAGGGATCGGCGATGCGACCATGCCTGTCGGCGATGCGCTCGCACTTGTCGGCGCGGTCGCCCTGGCGGCGTACTTCCTTCTGGTGGACGGAGTGCAAAAACGACATGGGACCGAGCGCACGGTGGCGATCACCTACACGGCTGCGGCGGCGACGTTGTGGGCGGCGATTCCGCTTCTCATGGAACCGGCGCAAATACGGCCGGTCAATCCGCCGGCATGGCTTGCCGTGCTCGGAATGGCGCTCCTTCCCCAATTGATCGGGCATACCTCGCTGAACTGGTGCCTGCTGCACTTCAAGGTGGGAGTCGTCGGGGTCGCCATGCTTCTCGAGCCCGTCGTCGCCGGGATTCTCGCCTTTTTCCTTCTGGCCGAACCGGTGACCGCCGGTCAGGGAGCGGCGGCCATCGTCCTGCTGTTCGGCGTCGCCCTGACGCTCCGTTCAGGCGATAAAGCGGGAACTTGACAGCGGTTCTCCAGAATCCGGGCGGGGACCGCTCTCTTCGGGGACGGGGAACGTGACGACGACTTTCGCCCCGCCTCCCCCGGCGTTCTCAAAGGAGATGGTGCCGCCAAGGTCGTAGCCGACGATGCTGGTCAGCAGTTCGATGCCGGTATGCGCGGCGGTTTCCGGATCGAAATCCGGCGGAAACCCCGGCCCGTCGTCGCAAACGGTCAGCGTCGCCGTGTCGCCCTCGGCCCGCAACGATAATTCAACCGTTCCCCGGCCATGCTTGATACCGTTGGACACCAGTTCGTTGGTGATCAGGGCGACGGACGTGGCCTGCTTGCTCGGCAGCAGGACTTCGGCGATTTCCGCGCGGACGGGCCGACCGTCCGGAATCGACTCCAGAAGCGGCATCAGGCGCTCCAGGACGGATTTCACCGAAATACGCCGCAGGCCGCTCTCGGTCTTCGATTCCTGGGTAAGAATATCGTGGATCACGCCGAGCGCCTGGAGATGGCGGCTGACCTCGGCCAGTTCCGACATCGGCACGGTCTCCTGACCGCTGGTCTGCCGGAGGTCGAGCAGGGCGGACATGATCTGCAGGTTGTTTTTGACCCGGTGGTGCGTCTCGGTCATCGCCCGCCGGAGCCGGGCGTTCAGCTGTTCCACCTCGGCGACCTGACGCTCCCGTTCGATTTCGGCCCGTCGTCGTTCGCTGACATCGCGGAACACCAGCACGACCCCGGCGAGGTTGCCCCGGATATCGCGGATCGGCGCGCCGCTGTCCTCGATCGGTCGCCGCGTTCCGTCGCGGGCGATCAGGACGGTATGATTGGCCAGACCGACCGTGACCCCTTCCGCGATCGCCCGGTCGACGGGACTTTGCACGGGCGCGCCGGTCGTTTCATGGACGATATGAAACACTTCGGAAGCCTTTTTTCCCTGCGCCTCGTGCTGCAGCCAACCGGTCAGCGTCTCGGCGACCCCGTTGAGGAAGAGAACGTTCCCTTTTTCATCGGTCGTCAGTACGGCGTCCCCGATGGCGGCCAGCGTGGCCGAGAGCCACTCCTCCCGTCTCTTCAGCGCGTCGGCGGCTCTCCGGCGTTCCGTCGCCGTCCGTGCGAGAATCAGGTAGACCGCCAGCAACAGGGTCAGACTGACCAGCGAGGCAACGAGCAGGGTCAGGCGGGCGCGTCGCTCGCTGACTTCGGACTCCCACTCCCGTCGCAGCAGGAGGAGCCGTTCCGCCTTCTCCATCTCCTCAACTTCGCCGCGAATACGGACCATGATCGTTCGCCCCCGTCCGGACAGCAGCCATTGACGGGCCGCCGCGTCGCCCCGCGTCCGCCGGAGGTCCAGCGCGGTGCGCAGCGCGGCCAGTCGTTCCGTCGTCAATCGCTCGATCTCCCTGAGACGCCGCTGTTGTTCGGGATTATCCGCGGTCAGTTCGCGCAGTTGACCGAGTTTCGGGGGAAGGGCCTGCCGCGCCTGCTCGTAGGGGAGCAAATACTCCGGTCGTCCGGTCAGCAGGAAGCCGCGCTGACCCGTCTCCGCGTCCTTCAGGAGCGAGAGAACGGTCTCGATCGTCCACAGAACCTCCTGGGTATGCGTCACCCACTGCCGGTTACGGGCGACCGTATCCAGATTCGTCCCGGCGATGAAAGCGTTCGCTCCGATCACGAGCATCACCGTCAGAAACCCGATTGTCAGTTTCGTATCCATACGGAATGTCGCTTCGGCGGGCGGACGGAGGCGACCGAAAAGACAGCCGTGCGTAATTACGGCTGTTCCGCCCTGTCCGAACGTTTTATAATAGAATATAGTCTACTTTAAGTTTTGTTGATTAACACACACAGAGGAGAAAAAACCGGCTTTTACACCGTCTTTTTGCGGTTTTACTGGCGGTGTGCCGGGCGGGGACGAACGCGCGGCGGCGCTGCCACGCGTTCGCATCGGTCGCCGTTATTGCCGTTATTGAAGATGGGAGCGACGGGTATGTTCGAACTGGAGGTAGGCAGACTCCAGCTGGGGCAGCAGGATGGTCCGATCCACCGGCTTCAGGATATAGCCGGACGCGCCGAACGCCCATGCCCGGCTCCGGGTTTCCTGGTCGGAGAACGCCGTCAGCATCACGACGCAGACCGACATCTCCGCGAGCAGGCGGCGGGTCGCTTCCAGGCCGTCCATGACCGGCATATTGATATCCATCAGAACCAGGTCGGGTCGTTCCCGCAGCGCGATTTCCAGCCCCTGTGCGCCGTTCACCGCCGAACCGACCACCTTCATTCCGGCGTTGGTCATCAGTTTGCGCAGCTGTGCCTGGGTCAGCCCCTCATCCTCCACGATCAGCACGCGCTTGCCGGGCAGGATCGAACGCTGCTCCGGAGACCACGGGCCGCCGGCCACGGAGGGCGCGGAAGGCAGGTTTTCCGACGGATATGATGTCAAGGCATAGGGCGGCATGATTTCTTGCGCTTTCTTCACCGAAATGATCTCTCCAACATAAAACTGACAAAACCGTCACTTTGTTTCCGGAACCGGGACAATAATGCGGACTCTCCCGCCTCCGGCCTCCCGATTTTCGTACGCGGCCTCCCCCTGGAAGTCGAAGCGGACGATATTCTCGATCAGTTCCAGGCCGGTGCTGGCCGCTCCGGTCGGATCGAACGCCTCACCGAAACCGGGACCGTCATCTTCGACGACCAGCAGGACCGAACCGGGATCGGTCTGTCGAATCCGAAACCGCACCAGCACATCGCCCGCGCCGTATTTCAGCGCATTGGACAGCAGTTCGTTGACGACCAGCGCCAGCGAGGTCGCGTACTTGCCGGGAAGTCGGACGTCATCGAGTTCGGCGACGATCCGGCGTCCGCGCACCGTGCCGGCCAGCAGAGCGATCAGTTGTTCGATCACCGCGCGGGCCGAGAGCGAGGGGGCGTCTCCCTCCTTCGCCTCCTGGGTGAGCAGTTGATGGATGACGCCGAGGGCGCGGACGTTTTCGCTCAGTCGATCCAGGGCTTTCGGGGAGACGGGTTCGTCCTCGTTCCGCTGCATCTCGATCAGGGCGGCCATTAACTGAAGGTTGTTTTTGACGCGGTGATGGGTTTCCACCATCGCGCGGCGCAGGCGAGCGTTCAGCGCGGCGATCTCCTCCTGTTGCCGTCGGAGGGTCTCCTCGGTGCGTTTTTGCTCATCGACATCGGTGCAGGTGCCGAACCAGCGCAGAATGCGCCCGTCGGCGTCCCGCATCGGCAGGGCGCGTCCGATGAACCAGCGAAACGCGCCGTCGTGTCGCCGGAATCGGTACTCGATCTCGTAGGGTTCGCCGGTTTCCAGCGAGCGTCGCCAGACCTCCCAGGCGCGGATTCGGTCCTCCGGATGCAGGACATCGTTCCACTTCTCGCCCCGGGTATCCTCGTAGGTCAGGCCGGTGTATTCGAACCAGCGGGCGTTGTAGTAGTCGTGGAAGCCGTCGGGGCGCGTGCTCCAGACCAGTTGCGGCATGGTATCGGCGACCATCCGGAACTTGTGCTCGCTCTCGCGCAGCGCCTCCTCGGTTTGTTTGTGGACGGTGATATCGAGGGTGACGCCGGGGAAGCGGGAGGGAGCGCCGGTTTCGTCGTATTCGGCTTTGCCGCGAGCGATCACCCAGCGCAGTCGACCGTCGGGGGGAAGGATTCGGTATTCGACCTCGTATTCGCGTCGGTTGGCGAGCGCTGCGCGGATCGCCTCGCCGACGCGTTCCCGGTCCTCGGCGTGGATAACCCGGAGAAATTCGGCGATCGGCAGACCGTCGGGGCCGGGATCGGGGAGACCGAAAAGCCGGAGGAGGTTCCGATCGGCGAGGACATGATCGGCGGCGACGTCCCAGACCCAGGTTGCGACTTCCCCGGCGGTGAGAGCGGCTTCGAGGCGTTCGCGCACCGCGTCCCGTTCCGCCTCGGCCTGTCGCCGTCGTGAAATCTCCCGTTCCAGTTCCGCCCATGCGTCGGCCGTTCCGCCGTTGCCCGTGCGCTCTTTGCCTCCGAATTCATCCGATTCGACCATCCGCAGACACTTCTCCCCTCGCCTGCCGCTCCGGGCGGGCGTCGGCCAATCCGTTCGCACAGTGAACCCCCTACAGGACGGGGAAAACCCCGACCGGGTTTCGCAATTTGTAGGCTCAACGGCGCTTCCCCAACAGAACGAATTTCCTGGAACCGATGCCGGCGAACACGACCGAAAGAGGTTCGAAGGTATACTGACAGCATGGACCACCGCCCGATTGACGCCCTGTTCCTCGATTTCGATGGCACCATCCTCGACACCGAAACCCTCGAGTATCAGGCATGGGAGGAAGTCTACGCCTTCTACGGACAGGAACTGCCGCTCGCGCTCTGGGCCGACAGCATCGGACGCGGCGCGAACGATGTCAAGTTCGATCCCTATAACCACCTCCGCACCCTCGTCGGACACCCCCTCGACGATGCCGTCGCTCATACCCGGCGACGCGCCCGGTTTCTCGAAATGATCGAGGCCGCACCCGTACGCCCCGGCATCCTCGAATACCTCGCCGACGCCGAACAACGCAACCTGCCCGTCGCCGTCGTCTCCTCCTCCAACCACGACTGGGTCGACGGACACCTGCGACGCCTCGGAATCCTCGACGCCTTCGCCTTCACCCGCTGTTACGGCGATGTCCCCCTCGCCAAGCCGCACCCCGATCTCTACCTCTCCGCCTGCGAGACGTTCGGAGTACCCCCGACACGCACTCTGGCCGTCGAGGACTCCCCCAACGGACTGCATGCCGCCAAACGCGCCCGCGTCTTCGCCCTCGCCTTCCCCAACCCGCTCACCGCCCTGCTCGATCTCTCTCACGCCGATCTGCGGGTCGATGATCTCGCCGCCTTCCCGGTCGAACATCTCCTCCGACATCTCCATGCCGCCGCCTCCGCCCAACCGCCTTCGCCGGAAAACCCGGACCTCCGCTGACCTTAGCGAACCTTCGCTGACCTTCGCTGACCTTCGACGGTAGCGACCCGCGCCGAAAAATCCGCGAAACCCGGCGACGGGACCCCCCGTCTTGTTGCTGTCATCGTTCAATACCAGACGCAAATATGCTATCGATGGATGAATAGCGATGGTAGCGAACGGAAAGCACAGAGGAGAATGAACATGGATACGCGTGATGACAGGGTGAAGAACCGGCCGGTGGCCGAAGACGGAGGAGTGGTGGATGGGATTCAGCACGGTATTGACGATAATCCGGACAACGACGCGCAGAAAGGCGCTACCCTCGGCGGTGTGGGCGGCGCTGCGGTCGGTCTGGCGGCGGGGGCGGCGGCCGGGCCGATAGGGGCGGTAGCCGGAGCCATCATCGGCGGCGCGGCGGGCGCGCTGATGAGCGGCGCGGCGGTGGCGGCGGTCGACGCCGTCGACAACGATAACAAGGTGTCCGGGATCGGGGGCGGCGCGCACATCGATGAGAGCGAGACGCCGTACGCCAACTCGGCGGATCGCGTCGATGTCGATCGCACCTACACCACC
>JANRLW010000117.1:0-51817 GCA_033762295.1 Capsulimonadales bacterium | reverse complement strand
GTCGGCAAAAAACCCGGTGCCTTCCTCCACCGACAGGGCCAGCACTTCGGCGATGTTTTTCCCCCGGTAGGTTATTTCCAGGGTTTCGGCGTTGTATCGCGCCCCTTTACAGGCGGGACATTCGCTTTCGACATCCGGCATGAAGGTCAGCGACGTCGTAATGATCCCCTCGCCGCCGCACTCCTCGCAGCGTCCGCCCTTGACGTTGAACGAAAATCGACCGATCGTATAGCCGCGTTCCTGGGCCTCCGGGGTGTCGGCGAATAACTGGCGGATGTCGTCGTAAAAACCGATGTAGGTGGCCGGATTGGATCGGGGCGACCGTCCGATCGGCGACTGATCGATATCGATGACATCGGTGATGGCCTCCATCCCTTCGACGGTATCGTGGTTTCCCGGCAGAACCCGGCTGTCGTGCAGGGTGGCATAGAGTTTTTTGTAGAGGATATCGTTGATAAGGGTGGATTTTCCCGAACCTGAGGCCCCGGTGATGCAGACCAGGACACCGAGCGGGATGGAAACATCGATGTTTTGCAGGTTGTTCTCTTTCGCGCCACGGACGATCAGATGCCCGGTTCGCGTCGGGCGATGCCGCTCCGGGGTATCGATCGCCCGTCGACCCGACAGAAAGGCGCCGGTGAGAGAGGCCGGGTCGGCCATGATCTCCCCGGGTGTCCCCTGTGAAACGATCGTGCCGCCATGGATGCCCGGACCGGGGCCGATCTCGATCACGTGGTCGGCGGCGCGGATCGTGTCTTCGTCGTGCTCGACCACAATCACGGTGTTGCCGATATCGCGCAACTGGCGCAGCGTTTGTATCAGTTTTTCGTTGTCTTTCGGGTGAAGTCCGATCGACGGCTCATCGAGCACGTAGAGCATCCCCATCAGTTCGGAACTGATCTGTGTCGAGAGGCGAATGCGCTGCGATTCCCCGCCGGAGAGCGTGCCCGCGCGGCGACTCAGGTTCAAATAGTCGAGGCCGATGCCGATGAGGAGTTCCAGACGGGTGAGGATCTCCCGGCGCACCTGATCTCCGGCTTCGGCGTTTCGGTGCGGATCGGGCAGGTGGCGCAGAAAATCCGCCAGTTCCTCAAAGGGCATGGCGGAGACCTCCTCGATGGTCCTGCCCCCGACCGTGACTTTGAGCCGTTGTCGTTTCAGTCGGGCCCCGCCGCAGTCCGGACAATCCTTTTCGACCATGACCTTCCGCAGGTAATCCTCCATTCCGGAGTGCGCCGTCTGTTTTTTTCGGTAGTTGCGGTAGTGCCGTTCGATATTGTTGGCGAAACCGTCGAAGCGGAACTGTTTTCCGACATAATCCTTGCTGCGGGCGCCGGGCACCTCGACCAGCGTTACCTTCTCGCCGCGCGTGCCGTAAAACAGAAGGTCGCGAATCGAATCCGGCAGTTCGTCGAACGGCGTATCGAGAGAGAACCCGTGGTGAACGGACAGCGCATAAACGATACGGCTGGCATACGATTCCCGGTCATATTTGAACGCTTCGGGAACGAACGCACCGCCCCGGAGGCTGCGAGAGGGGTCCGGAACGAGAAGACCGGTGTGAACCTTGAGGTAGGTGCCCAGGCCCGAACAGGTCGGACACGCGCTTTCGGGTTCGTTGAAGGAGAAGAACCAGGGTTCCGGATCGCCCATCGTCAGGTGGTGGTCGGGGCAGGCGAAACCGGAGAAGAACGCCGCCTCATCGACATTGACCTTGTCGGCGTTGCCGATACGGATTCGAAGGAAACCGTCGCCCATCTTCAAAGCGGCGGCGATGGCGGGGGTCAACTGTTTTTGTATCTGGCGTTTGACGACGAACGTATCGACGATCGCTTCGATCGAGTGGTCCGCCGTCTCCTCCAGTTTCACCTCGTCGCTGATATCGACCACCGTTCCGTCAACGCGGATTCGACGGCACCCGCGCGTTCGGATGTCGTTCAGGAGGTAATCGTAATCCTCTCCGTAGACCTTGAAGACCGGGGCACAGAGTTCGATATGCGCCCCTTCGGGCAGCGACAGGATATGCTCGGCGATATGGACGGCGGATTTCACCGGGACCTTTCGATCACACCGGAGGCAGTGCGCCTCTCCGACCGAACTGTAAAACAGGCGGAGGTAATCGTAGAGGTCGGTCATGGTGCCGACGGTGGAGCGGGGGTTTTTGTTGATTGTTTTCTGTTCGATGGAGATGACCGGGGACAGGCCAAGGACGGCATCGACCTTAGGGCGTTTCTGCTGCTGAACGAATCGACGGGCCCAGGCCGACAGCGATTCCATGAACCGTCGCTGTCCCTCGGCGTAGAGGGTATCGAACGCCAGGGAGGATTTTCCGGACCCGGAAAGGCCGGTCAGGACGACGAGTTTGTCGCGCGGGATATCGACATCGATGTTTTTGAGGTTATTTTCTTTCGCGCCTCGAACGGAGATGAACTGCCTCATTCGAACGGCTCCTTTGTCAGACATTGGTTTCCGACTACGCGCCGGTAGGGGAAGGGGGAAGGCGATCGATCCCCTGCCGTATAGTTTTGGAAAGCGGAAAGGGAAAGGGGACGGAAAAATTTCTGCGGATGCTCCGTAGCTCAGGCCCCTCCGGGGTCGCGGGCGGGGCGGCGGGGCGACAGTCTCCGGAGAAGGACCTCGGTCGCCAGTTGTGCGTTCGCGTTCCGGGCGATGTATCGGCGTACGGAAAAGAGCGATTCGAGGTTTTCGGCCAGATGTTCGGGGCGGTACCGGGCGGCGGCGGCCAGGATCGCGACCCGTCGATCGTGATGAATGAGCGGGGCCTCGGGGCCGTTAAGCGCGACGGAAAGAAGATCGTGATGCCAGACCGCGAGAATGTCGATGGCCCGCAGGAGATCGCCGCGCGCCGTTCGTTCGCTGTCCCCTTCCTCCGCTTCGTTCTTCTTCGCCTTGGGCGGTCGGGCGGCGTTTCGCAGCTCCTCGGCGAGTTTGAACGAGGCGATCTGTGGGGAATGGGCGATCCGCTCGGCCAGGGAGAGCAGGTTCTCCCGCTGATCCCGCAGTTCGGGCGTATCGGCCAGTCGAAAGGCCCTTCCGGGCGCGCCTTCGCTGTAGGCGGCCAGGGTTCGCGCCTCCGCCGGGTCCGTGCCGCGGCGGTCGATCAGTCCTTCGGCGATCCGTTCGACCGGCACTTGCCGAAAACGAACCACCCGACAGCGGGAAAGGATCGTCGGCAGGACGGCATTCGGCGACGGCGCGCACAGGACAAACTGAACGTACGCCGGTGGCTCCTCCAGGGCTTTCAAAAGCGAGTTGGCCGACTCCTCGTTCAGGGTCTCGGCCTTCTCGATGATGTAAAAGCGGCGGGGGGCGGCGACGGGGGCAAAGGAGAGCGTTTCCAGTGCGCCGGGGGGGTGACCGGGACGCGACCAGAACTGCCAGATGCGGGAAAACTCGCCGTCCGGAGCGATTCGGACGATGTCCGGATGCTGATTTTCGGCGATACGCGAGCAATTGACGCAGGTATCGCAGGCGTCGCCGTCCGGGGTCGGCCGTTTGCACGAGATCGTCTGCGCGAAGGCGATCGCCGTCGCGGTTTTGCCGACGCTGTCGGGTCCGGCGAAGAGCAGGGTCTGAGGGACGGCCTTTCGGAGAAGGGCGGTTCGGAGGACGGCGATGGCCGCTTCCTGTCCGAGAATCGAGGCGAAGGACATGGCCTATTGTAGCCATTCGCGCCGTCCCCGGCAAATGCTTCCTCCCGTCGACCGGCGGCGTGGCACGTGAAAAAATGCACCGAAAAAGTTATGTAATCGGGAAGGGAGTTGGGAGGGGAATTGCTAATTGAACCGGCAGTTCGGTAACGGTTTCGAGAGGGTGCGGAACCGGGTCAGGGAAAGTCCGAGGTATACGGGAATGTCGATTTCGGCTGCGCCGACGGCGTTAAGGGACACCTTTCGTATCGAGGAAAATATTCGGACCAGCGGATTGCCGGAATCTCTGGAAGGCATCCGGACGATGTTCGATCTCGGGGAGGCGAAGGTGGAGTTCGCCATCCTCAGCGACCTGGACCTGGAAGGCAACGCGGCTACGGTCTGGGCCGTTGTCACCGAGGCGCAGGCTCTGGCGGTTCGGGTCGACGAACAGGGCGCTCCGCATCTGATATCCGGGCCGTTCCGGCTTTCCGAGGTCGAAAAGGTGCGGACCTTCGCGACGGTCGGTTCGTCGTTCCTTCAGGTACGGCTGCACGGTCTGTATTTCGATCTGATCCGGTTCAGCAACGCCAAACGAGAAACGTTCGGTCGGGCCGCGCAGCAGTTCGAACGCCTGATCGACGGGCGCGGGTTCGAAGCCGACGCGATCAACCGCCCGAGCGACCTGATCTGCGAAACCTGCGGTCTGCCGTTGCGTGGGCGGGGGGCGACATGCGCCCGGTGCGGAGCGGACCACGGCGTTCTTTTCCGTGCCCTGGAACTGATGCGGCCCCATTTTGCCAAGATGGCGGTCCTGCTGCTGATGATGCTCGCCGGCGTCGGCCTCGACCTGCTCCCGCCGATGCTGACCCGGATACTCGTTGATAACGTCCTCGTCCCGCATAAGAACACCCGGTGGCTTCCGTTCATTCTCCTGGGACTGATGCTCGCGTCGGCGGTCCGCAACGGACTCAGCATCCTGATCGGGCGACTGACCTCCTCGATCAGCACCCGGATCACCCGGGAACTGCGCGAAGGTCTCCAGCGCAAACTGGTCAGCCTGAGCGTCGATTACTACAATCGTCATTCCGTCGGCAGCCTGATGAGCCGGGTTCTCTGGGACGTCGAGTATTTCCAGGGGTTTGTCAGCCAGGTATCGCAGGGGTTCCTGCTCAACCTGATGCTGGTCGTCGGCATCGGGTTCGCCCTCTTTTCGATGAACTGGCAACTCGCGCTGCTGGTGATCGTTCCGCTCCCGTTCGTCGCCATCGGGACCATTTATTTCTGGAAATACATCCATCCGATCTACTACCGGGTTTCCGACAGTCAGTCGAAGATGGCGCAGCTGTTGTCCGCGTTGCTGTCCGGTATCCGTCTCGTTAAGGCGTTCGGCCAGGAGGAGCGGGAGCATGCCCGGTTCGAGAAGTCCGCGGCCTACATGCGGGATAACCGGAACCAGCTGGACTGGAGCATCGCGACCTTCAACCCGATCATGGCGTTCCTTTTCGGTATGGGTGGCTTGATCATCTGGTATGCCGGCGGACAGCTGGTTTTGAGCGATCGGATGAGCCTGGGGACCCTGATGGCCTTCTTCGCCTATGTCGGTATGTTCTACGGGCCGGTTTCCTCGCTCAGCACCTTCTCCAACTGGGTTACGGGCTTTCTCAGCGCGGGGCAGCGAATCTTCGAGGTGATGGACGCCAACGTTTCCGTCCGCGAGTCGCATGAGGCGGTCCGGATTCCCCGGCTTCGCGGCGAGATCGAACTGCGCGACGTCGTGTTCGGATATGATCCCTATCTTCCGATTTTGAAAGGCGTCAGCCTGAAGATCGAACCGGGGCAGTTTGTCGGGATCGTCGGAAAGAGCGGCTCCGGCAAGACGACCCTGGTGAATCTGATCTGCCGGTTCTACGATGTCCAGCAGGGGCAGGTACTGATCGATGGAATCGACGTGCAAAACATCCGGCAGGAGGACCTGCACCGGGATGTCGCTCTCGTGCTTCAGGAACCGTTCCTGTTCAGCGCGACCATCGCCGAGAACATCGCCTATGGCCGCCCCGAGGCCGACATGATGGAGATCATGGACGCTGCGAAGGCGGCGAATGCCCACGGGTTCATCTCGAAACGAGCGAGCGCCTACGATACCCGTCTCGGTGAACACGGGGCCGGACTTTCGGGAGGCGAACGGCAACGGGTCAGTATCGCCCGCGCGCTGCTGTGTGATCCCCGGATTCTGATTCTGGACGAGGCGACGTCGTCGGTCGACACCGAGAGCGAGCAGGAGATTCAGAAAGCGCTCGCCGTTCTCTGCAAAGGCAGAACGACGATTGCCATCGCCCATCGGCTTTCGACCCTGAAAAACGCCGACCTGATCTATGTCGTCGATGACGGACGGATCGCCGAATCGGGAACGCATGAGGAACTGATGGCGCAGGAGGGCATCTACCATCGCCTGGTACGAATCCAGACCGAGTTGACCCGATTGGAGGTTTGAGCCATGAGTGAGGAGCTTTCCGCGCCCACCACCCATTTCGCTTCCGGGGTAATGCGCTTGACCCCGCAAAACACCCGCATTTACGAGGGAACGCATTCGGGTCAGCACACCACGCTCCACTGCGTCATCGAGGAGAAGACTCTTTATCGCGGCGTCTTCGCGGTACGGCTTTTTCCGATCCGGCATCCGGACCACTTTATCGCGCTGAACTATACCGACGAGGAGGATAAGGTTCGAGAGATCGGCGTGATCGAGCGTCCGGAGACCTTCCCCGACGACGCGCGGGACCTGGTTCGTCGGACCCTCGCCAGGCACTACTATGAGCAGCGAATCCTGCGGATTTACCGGGTGAAACTGGAACATGATATGCTTTTCTTCGATGCCGGGACGCAGCGTGGCCGGGAATCGTTCATCGTTCCGTGGCGGCATGACCGGGCGGAGGAGTATGACGAGCACGGGAAGGTGCTGCTGGACGCACGGGATAACCGGTACATCATTCCGAACGTACTGGAGCTTCCGGAGCGAGACCGGTTGGAGCTGACACGTTTCATCTACTGGTAGCGAGGCGACGGGGTTGGAAGCGATTCGACCGAACGAGATCTGGGAGCGACTCGGAGGCGGGGACCGGGCGGGCGAGGCGTTCGCCCGGCTGGTGGACGCTTTCTACGAAGGGGTGGAAACGGACCCGATCTTAGGTCCGATGTATCCCGCCGATGGGGAGGGCATGGCGGAGGCGCGGGTCCATCTGGCGTTGTTCCTGATCCAGTTCTGCGGCGGACCGACCGCGTATTCGGAGAAGCGGGGCCATCCTCGATTGCGGATGCGCCATTTGCCCTTTGCCATCGACGCCGCCGCGCGTGATGCCTGGCTCTGGCACATGACCGCCGCGCTGGACCGGGTTCCCGAACTGAGCGAGGTCGCCCCCATCCTGCGCAACTACTTCCACAACGCCGCCCACTTCCTGCAAAACAGAGAGTAGACCGCGTCCTCTTCCGGCCCCGCCTGCGGGGGAGTGAGCCCCCCGACCCCCGCAGGCGGGGGAGTAGGAACGTTTGCGGGAGGCGTTCCGGGGTTCCCCCGCCTGCGGGGGTTAGGGGCCAGCTCACGACCTACATGCGCTCGGGTGCGCCGATGCCGAGCAGGGTTAGGCCGTTTTTGAGTCCCTGCGCGGTGGCCGACACCAGGGCAAGACGCGCGTCCCGCAGTTCCGGGGTCGGCGCGGTCAGTACCGGGCACTTATCGTAGAACCGGGCGAACTCCCGGGCGAGATTGTAGGTCCATTCGGCGACGGTCGCGGGCAGGAACTTCTCGCCCGCTTCCCGCACCGCATGCGGCAGCCGGGCGAGTTGCTTGAGAACAACCTGCTCCTCCGGCGTGATGAGGAGAGAACCTTCACCCCCGCCTCGTTCCTCGGCTCCCCCTCTCCCGCTTGCGAACGAGGGGGTTGGGGGGGTGAGGGCCGCTTTCCGCAAAATCGAGCGGCAACGGGCATGGGTGTACTGGATATAGAGCGACGTGTTGCCGTCCCAGGCCATGATCTTGTCCCAGTCGAACTTGATCCCTCGCTCCGGTCCCTGATACAGGTCGGCGTAGATCACGGTCCCGATGCCGACCATCTCCGCGACCTCGGGTATCTCCTCCTCGGTGATTTCGGTTTTGCCCTCGGCGACCTTCTCACGGATCGTGCCGATCGCACGTTCGATGGCCTCGTCCAGTACCTCATTGAGGAAGATCGCCGTGCCTTTCCGCATGGAGAAGCGCGCCCCGGTCGCGTCGGTGACCGCGCCGAACGAGATATGGAGCGACGCATCGGCAATCTCGGTGTAGCCCATCCGTCGTACGATTTCGAAGACCTGCTGGAAGTGCAGTTTCTGCTCCGCGCCGACCACATAGATATTGCGCACCGGATGATACGTATTCCAGCGATAGATGCAGGTCGCGGCGTCCCGCGTCTGATAGAGGGTCGCACCGTCGGATTTTTGCAGAAGGCAGGAGGGCAACTTATCATCGAAGTGAACCGACACCGCGCCGCCGTCTTCCTTCCGAGCGACACCCTTCTCGAGCGCTTCCTGAATGAGCGGACCCAGCATCGGCTCGAAGTACGACTCCCCGTGCGTCGTGTCGAAATGGACGCCGAGCCGCGCATACGTCCGATCGAACTCGACCAGGGTGATGTCGATCAGCTTCTGCCACGTCTCCCGCGCCCAGACATCGCCATCCTCCAGCTTCTTGAACCAGGCACGCGCATCGTCCATGAGCGCCGGGTTCTCCCTCGCCGCGTTGTTGAAGCGCGAATAGATCTCGACCAGCGACTGCACCGGGTCCGGATCGTTCCAGGGAGTCAGTTTCTCCTGATCGATGGCGGCGAGTAGGGTTCCGAATTGTGTTCCCCAGTCGCCGAGATGGTTATCCGCCGTCACCTGATAACCGAGCGCCTTCAGAATCAGATACAGACTGTGCCCGATCACCGTCGACCGTAGGTGTCCGACGTGCATCTTTCGCGCGATATTCGGCGAGGAGTACTCGAGGATAAGGTTCCGGTCCGCGCCGACGGTCGGATCGTTTCCGAAGGTATCGCCCTTTTCCCGCACTTCGGCCAGAACGGAGTCGGCGTAACGCGCCGGGTCGACCGCGAAGTTGACGAAGCCACCCGCCGGTTCTACCTTGCCGATCAGACCGTTCTCGGGCAGGACGATGTCGGACGCGAGACGCTGCGCGAACTCGTTCGGGTTGCCCGCCCCGGCGGCTTTCGCCGCCGCAAAGACCGGGAAGGCCAGGTCGGCGGGAATGTTCGGTTTCGGGTTCGCCAGGGTGATATGCTCCGAGGTCACCAGACCCGTCGCCGTGAGTAATTGAGTCGCCTCATCGCGCAGTCGATCGTACGTATAGCTCATGCTTTCCATGATACATCCTCCCAAGGAAACCGGGAAACGTCCGCTTCCCGTTGCTCCTTTTTCGCCCCGGAACCGTCCGGCGGTAAATCCCCCGTTGCGCGGATGACGCCCGGCCCGAAACGGAATCAAAATAACTCCGAAAAGGTATTTTCTCGAACGCTTGACCGCTCCGTTCTTTCCGTTGTCCGATAGGTTTCGAAGGTGCGAGGGGGTACCGGGAGGCTTGTCATGAACAGTCCGACCATTGTCATTCTCGGCGGCTACGGGCGTACCGGCAGTGCGATCGCCCGTCTGCTTCTACAGCACACCGAGGCGAATCTGGTAATCGCCGGCCGCAACGGGTTCCGAATCGATTCTCTGTGCCGGCAGTTGAATCATGCGTTTCCGGGGGGGCGCGTAAACGGGGTTCGCGCGGATGCCGCGGTCGCCTCCTCGCTCAACCAGGCGTTCCTCGGAGCGAACCTGGTCGTGGTGGCGTCCAGCACGGCGCGTTATGCCGACCGTGTGGCGCTGGCCTGCCTGGAGGCCAACTGCGACTATATCGACGTCCAGTATTCCGCCGAAAAGATTGCGGCTCTCAAAGCGTTGGGACCGGAGATCGAGCGACAGCATCGCTGCTTCCTCACGGATGCGGGGTTCCACCCGGGCGTTCCCGCCGCTCTCGTTCGTTTCGTCGCGCCTTTCTTCGATCGGCTGACGAGCGCGACGGTGGCCTCCATCCTCAATCCGCAGGGCGGGCTTCCCTGCACCGGCGGCGCGGACGAACTCGTCCACGAAATGGGGGAGTTCCGGAGCGTCTTCTTCCGAAACGGCGTCTGGCAGAAGACCCGGTGGAACCATAGCGAGGATCTGCCGAAGGTCGCTTTCGAAGCGCCGTTCGGAGAAAAAGTCTGCACTCCGATGTTTCTGGAGGAGATGGCCTACCTTCCGGAACGGTTCCCGTCACTGCGGGAAACCGGGTTCGCCATCGCCGGATTCAACCCGGTTACCGACTATCTGGTCCTGCCGTTGATCTATGCCGGGGCGAAGATTCTGCCCGGAGCGACCCATGCCCTGGCCGGCGCGCTGGCATGGAGCACGCGCACATTCGATCAGCCGCCGTTCGGCAACGTTCTACACCTGGAGGCGCACGGCGAACGCGAAGGATTGCGGGAAAGCGCGACATTGACGCTGTTCCACCATGACGCCTACCAGTTCACGGCGATTCCGGTCGTGGCGACGATTCTGCAATGGCAGCGCGAACCGCATCGCGTCGGTCTCTTCCTCGCCGCCCATTTTGTCGAACCGACACCGTTCCTGAAGGATATGGAGCGGTTCGGACTGCGAATCTCCGGTTCGCACTGGGTCGGGTCGCGGAAATAACCCGGCGATCGTTCAGAGTTCGCCCGGCCGGATGTCGACATGCCCGTTGGCATCGGCCGGCACGCGGACCCGACCGACGAAAACCATCCGAGTCCGGTCGGCGGTCACCGTACGGGGAGCCGACACCGTCATTTCGTCCCGGTCGGCATCGAGTCCCAGAAATCGACCGACTCCGAGGAGCCGACCGGAACCGTCCTGAAACCCCAGCAGGGCATCGACATAATGGGCGAGGGAAACCAGCCGGACGGAGGAGACCTTGAAATAGGTGGCAACCGGCGCGATGGCGGCGTCGGGAACGGCCCGTGGTCGCCCGGTCACGAAAAGATGGAGCTGATTTTCGCCTTTTTCCGCCCGGACGATCGGCAGGCGCAGCGATTCCGCCGCCCATCGGACAAGTTCCGGCGAGACAGGGTCGCCCGAACCGAGGGTACATCCGACGGTGCGGAGGTCCCGCAGCGGGAGGGCGGTTTCCTGTGCGTCCTCGAACGCGGCGGCAAGTCGCGTCATTCGTCGGGTAGCCCGGAACGCCGTCGATTTCCGCCCGACATCTCCGGGCACCGGCAAGGAGAGCGACTCCGCGCCGGTCGCCGCGGTCAGGGCCGTAAGGAGGGAGTCGATCTCGCCGGGTTTTCCGATACCGATGACCAGAGCGGGGGCGATCACCTGCGCCTTTGCCACCTTCAGTCGGCGTGCGGCGGGTCCGGAAACGAAACCGGTGGTGTCGACCAGGATACGTTGCGCCCCCGCGCCTCGCGCAAAGCGCACCGCCTGCGCCGCCGCCACGGTCAGTTCGAGGGCGACCGACGCGGGGGCGAACGCCCCGACGAAAAACGTCGCGCCGGGCTTCAGGTCGGTCAGGCGCGCGTTCGGGTTCTCCGCCCATTCGCGGCGCGCGCCCGTCACCCCGACCGTGCCGGGTGGGCCGATCTCCGACTGACCGATATCCGTATCGGCGATCGCCGTCTTCACCCCGTCCAGTGTCAGACGGCGAGCCACCTGCTGGACGAAGGTCGTTTTGCCGCGATCCGAGGCACCGACGATCAGGACGACCGAACCGGCCTTCAACGCGCGGATCGCCGACAGGCCAGGTTCCCATTCCGGAGGGACAGACATCACGCCCGTATCATAGCACGTATCCCGGCAAGGTCAGGGCGCGAGAGATCAGTCGGGGCCGACCCGTTTGAGAAAGCGGAAGCAGAGCACGATGAACGCGGCAAAGAAGGTAACGAGACGGATCTCCAGCGTCAGCCAGCCGGTCATCCAGAGGGCGATGCCGATGACCGCCAGAATGATGGCGAACTCCGAGGCTTCACGAACGATCATCTCCCGCATGGCCGGATCGCGGACGGTATCCCAGAAGGAGTCGACCGGCAGTGGGGCGCCGCAGGTCGGACACATCCGTTCGCCGGGGTTGGCCAGATGACCGCACTGGGTACACGGTTGCTGTCGGGTACGCAGTGAGATCCCGTGTTTGTCCGGGTCCTGGCGTTCCCCCAACTCCATCCGGGTGAGCTTCAGCTTCTGTTCGATGCCGCCGCCCCCGTGCCACCCGCCGGCGGGCGCGTACTGCTCCTCCAACCGGAGGGCAAGTTCGTATTCGGCGATGGCGTCCTCAAGTTTGTTCGCTTCACGGAGGGCATCGGCCAGCTGTTCGTGGGATGCCGGCGAATGGGGTGCCTGGGCGACCAGCTGACGACGGTGCATCACCTTTTCCATAATCCGGTCATCCGTTCGCTGTTGCTGCAGGAGGTCCTGAATGTAGGGCCAGGCAAGCCAGCCGACCACGCCGAAGAGCAAAATCATCCCCATATTTCAATAGAACGCCGAATCTGCGGTTTGGTTGCGGTTTCCGCGTCCGGGCGTTCATTCGAGGAACTTGCGGGCAAGTCGGCGAAACACCTTATCCGGATCGCAGGTCGCTCCGTGGGAAGCGAAATACTGGCAGACCCGTGTTACATCGCGTTGTAGCAGGAATTCGGCGTGAGGATTGCTTTTGCTGTTGGTGACCTGGGGGAAGTCGATCAGGGTGATTTCGCCGTCCCGGTACAGGATGTTATAGGCCGAAAGGTCACCATGGATCATATCGAGTTCCAGCATCAGTTCGATATTGCGGAGCGTTTCGTTCAGGAGAGGCTGGGCTTCGAAGGGGCGGATCGCCGTCTCGATCAGCGTGGGCGCGGCCTTTTTCTCATCGCCGCAAAAATCCATCAGCAGGGCGTTCTCGCTGGCGGAATAGGGTTGAGGAACACTGCCGCCGGCCGCATGGAGCCTCGACAGGGTGGTAAATTCGTACATCAGCCAGGACGTGTGCTCGGCCTGCACGCCGAAGGCCGTCTTCTTCCCGACGGCCCGCATCAGACGGGTGTCGGTCTTCTTCACCGCCCGACCCTCCTCGGTAAGGAGGGGACGGCCTTCGCGATACATTTTGTCGTTGCGAAGGTTCCGAAACTGCCGGGGGCGATACACCTTGACCGCGCGTAATCCGCCGCCGGCCGCCGGATGGGCCAGACCGCAGTAGACGTTGGCCTCTTTCCCGCCTTTGACATGATAAAGGACATCGATGAGAAGCAACTGGCGATAAAAGGGACGCAGAGAGGAGGCGAGCCATCCCTCCTCGAACCGGCTGGGGGTATAGGTCATCGGCAACGGGCCATCCTCCGTTTCCGACATGGCGGCTTCCGGTGGGGGAGGGACAGGACTCCTGGGTTTGCGCGTTCGGCGCGCCGATCGTAAATCCGGTTCGTCTTCGCCGTATTCCCGGTCAAATCGATCGTAACCGTCCATTTCCGTTTCGTCCATGTCCGTCGTCAAGGAAACCTCCGTCCGTCGCACCGTTTGGTGCATTATCGAACGGCGACGGTTCGTCGGTAAACGAATGCCCCGCCAATATTCTTGACATTTGCCGGGGTGGGCGGATATAATTCCCTTACCGAATGCATTCGGTAAACCCCCCGGAGGAGGTTCTCCATGATTGAAGTCGCGCGGAAGCGTCCGATCCGTCCTTACGGAAACGCCTTTACCTTGATCGAGTTGTTGGTAGTTATTGCTATTATCGCCATTCTTGCCGCGATCCTTTTTCCCGTCTTCGCTCAGGCGCGGGACAAGGCCCGTCAGACCGCCTGCCTTTCCAACATGAAGCAGATCGGCCTGGCCGCCATGATGTACTATCAGGATTACGACGAACGTGGGCCGATCGTCTGGCAGTACGGCTGGGAAGGACAGTGGCAGTTCGGACCCTCGTACTGGGATGTCGCCGTCGCACCCTACATCGGTCAGAGAGTCCGTCCGGGGATCGGAGCGGACCGCCCGAACACGGGTATCTTCCGGTGTCCGAGTGACAGCGTGGCCCGGGTGACGGAGTACCAGAGCGACACCCCGCGTTCCTACTCGGTGAACACGGCGTATGCCTGGTGGGGCAACGGGCTTGGCGCGGCGGATCGCATCACGGTTCCCGGCGCGGGTGCCGGCGGTGACGGCGAACTGGTGATTATGGGCGCCCTGGCTTCGTTCCCGGAACCGGCGAACACGATCGGTATCGTCGAACTGTTCGAACCGCGAAACCTCTACGGAACCGCCCAGAGCGCCGACTGCAGCAGCGTTCTTCAGCCGGATTGGGGGCTCGGCTGGTTCCATGCACAGAACCGGTACGCCCTCGGCGACGGCAGCAACGTTACCCGCGTCAATCCGATCCACTCCAACGGCTGGAACTATGTCTTCATGGACGGCCATGCGAAATGGTTCCGCCCGGAGCGAACCGTGGGAATCGGCGGAACGCAGCAGTACGGCGACCCGTGCGCGCTGGACAACCCGTGCGGGATGTGGAGCCGGAAGGAGAACGACGGATGAGCCGCGGACCGGGCCGTGCCGACCGTCTGAGCCGTCTGAGCCGTCTGGGCCGTCTGGGCCGTCTGGGCGGAGGCGTTCTTGCGGTGACGTTCGTCCTTTCCGGGTGCGTTTCCGAAACCGCCGAAACCGGGAAGGTTCCGGAGCGCACCACCGGGGCGACGCCGCCGCCGCAGATTGCCGGCGAGGCGGCTCGCTATCGTGCGATGGCGGGGCAGCAGGCTACCTCCGGACGACCAACCGGACGGCCGGAACCCGCAGAAAAGCCTCAGCCTGCCGCCGGCCCGTAAAATGCGGCATAATTCGTGAAATGAGCTCCTTTCGAAAAGCCACCCTGCGGGATGTCGCCCGTCACGCAGGGGTCTCTCCCACCACCGTTTCCGAATTCCTCAGCGGACAGCCGAACGCCTGTTCGGCGGCGACGGCGACGCGCATCCGTCAGGCCGTTGAGGAGTTGCACTACGCTCCGAGCGCACTGGGCGCCAGTCTCCGCAAGGCGCGCACCCGGACGATCGGCGTTTCCCTGTTGTTTCCCCGGGCACAGCGTACCCCGCGGGGGAACTATTTGCTGCGACTCTGGAGCGGAATCACCGAGGAGGCGGTCGCCGCCGAGCATTCGGTCCTGTTTTATGAGGATCAAATCCGGCGTGACCTGTCAAACTATCGGGTCTTTCTGGACGGCCGCGTCGACGGGGTCATCTTTCATCCGGTAATGGGCGACCTTCGACCGGTCAAACTGGCGGAAGCCGGATTGCCGGTCGCGGTAATCAGCGAGTCGCCGGAGACCTACCCCGGCTGTATCACGGTCGTCTCCGACGAGGACCGGATCGTCCACGCCGTCATGGAACACCTGCTGGCACAGGGGCATCGTCGGATCGCCCATCTCGCCGGACCGACCCGGGGACGACACGAAGCCGGCACGGGGATCGCTCGGCAACGGCGCGACCTGTACCGGGCGATCTGCGAGGAAGCCGGTATCTTCGACCCGGAACTGCTCTTCGAACCGACGTACTGGTCGCCGAACACCGAGGAGGAGGCGGCCGATTGGCGAACGGCCCCGGAGCGATGGCGGCGTCTGGCCTCGCCCCCGACCGCCGTCTTTTGCTGCACCGATGCGATCGCCCTGCGTCTGATCGAGTTCGCCGCCGAGTGCGGATGGTCGGTTCCGGAGGAACTGAGCGTGGTCGGGATCGACAATACCCTGGTCGGGGAGTTGCAGCGTCCGGCGTTGACGACCGTCGATTACCCGGTGGAGGAACAGGGGCGGGTCGCCATCCGGGCGTTGCTGGCGCGCATCTCGGGTTCCCCGCTGCCCTCCGAACACCTGCCGGTGGACGGTGCGGAACTGATCGTCCGGGACACCAGCGTTCGACGGTAGGTCCCTTTTCCGTTTCCCGCCGAAATCCGCGAATTTTCGCTATAATGGATTTCGTAGGAGGAAACTATCATGAGGAATTTCGTTCTGTTGGTCGCCATCAGTGCGCTGATCGGTTCGGCGGCGTCCGCCAATCCCCAGAAGGATGCGAAGCCCAAGGAACCGGCGAAGATGATCGCCTGTGCGGTCGAACCCGAGCATAAGGTCGACGTGAAGAAGGCGACGACCGAGAAGATGTTCGCGGACTACAAGGGGAACCGTTACTTCTTCTGCTGCGCCGGTTGCCCGGGCAAGTTCAAAGCGGACCCGGCAAAGTACGTCAAAGCCGCACATATCAAGACCCCGACCGCTTCGGGAAAGATGAAAGCCAAATCCTGAAGCGCCGTTTCGTTTTTGTGGCCGTCCCGGCTCCGCTCGGAGCCGGGACGTTTCCGGTGGTATCGGCGAACGGCAGGAGTAACGGAAACTACAGGTTGACCCGCTGCATGGCGACCGCCGGATACCGCTCACCGGCGACCGATCCGCGCGGGGCGACCTCCTCGATACGGGCCAGATCCTCGGGCGTCAGCGTGATTTCGAGCGCGCCCACGTTTTCCCGGAGGTAGGCGCGTCGTTTGGTGCCGGGGATCGGCACGATGTCTCCGGGTTGCGCGAGCACCCAGGCCAGCGCGAGTTGAGCGGGTGTACTGTCCTTCTCCCGTGCGATTTCGTGGATTCGGTCCACCAGGTCGAGATTCCGGGCGAAGTTTTCGCCCTGGAACCGGGGGGACTGACGGCGGTAATCGTCGTCGGCGAGGTCCTCGAACCGACGGATCTGCCCGGTCAGGAAACCGCGTCCCAGAGGACTGTAGGCGACGAACCCGACCCCGAGTTCGTGGCAAACGGCAAGCAGTTCGTCCTCCGGATCGCGGCTGAACAGGCTGTATTCCGTTTGCAGGGCGGCGATCGGGTGAACGGCGCAGGCTCGGCGGATCGTGTTCGGGCCGGCCTCCGACAGTCCCAAATATCGGACCTTTCCCGCTTCGACCAGCTCTTTCATCGCGCCGACGGTCTCCTCGATCGGCGTCTCCGGGTCGACCCGGTGCTGATAATACAAGTCGATGACCTCGATCTCCAGGCGTTTCAACGACGCGTCGCAGGCGGCTTTGACATACTCCGGTTTGCCGCTGATCCCGACGAAACTACCGTCAGGGTTGCGAACATTGGCGAATTTGGTCGCCAGAATCACCTCTTCGCGCCGCCCCCGAATCGCCTTCCCGACCAGTTCCTCATTCCTTCCGACGCCGTACATATCGGCGGTGTCCAGGAAATTCAGGCCGAGGTCCAGAGCGTAATGGAGCGTCGCGATCGATTCGGCATCGTCCCGACCGGCGTAGTATTCCGACATTCCCATGCAGCCAAGTCCTATCGCCGAAACGAACAGGCCGGATCGACCGAGTTGGCGTTGCGGGAACGCGCTTCGCTGAACGTTTTCGCTGGCAAAATCCTGATAGGTGCCTTCGCTATTCATCGTATTTTCCTTTCGAGTCCGCGTTCGGGCGGTTATGGGGTTTCCAGCGCCCGAATCAGGGCGGGGAAGAGGGAGGCGATCCCTTTGTAAAGCCGTGTTTCGTTCGACATGGAATGCAGGGCGGAAAGCAGGGCGGTCCTGTGTTCCGGATCGGCGCAAAGGGCGCGGGCGTCATAACGGTACACGCGAATCGTAAAAAGATAGGCGTCGACCAGGGGTAGTCCCCAGAGCACCTGGCGTTCCACGCGAAGAAAAACCGGCGAGTGTTCGGGGTCGAAGCGGGCGCGGAGGGCGGCGACCGTTTCCCGACCGGGCGGGGGAACCGGGTGAGCGTTCAGGCGGTCATCGAAGTCGATGCCCCAGGAAACCCTTTGGAACGGTCCTCGCGTCAGGACGGTATCGATCAGGCCCGGCGCGGCGGCGGAAACCTTTTCGATATGCGGCACCGGGGCGTGCGTTCGGAGGAAATCCTTTCCGATCTTTTCCTCGGCGGCCCAATGCGACGGCGCGCACAGGTGAAGGAAAAGAATCCGGTCCTCTCCCGCCGGTCCGTGCCGCACAATCGCCCAGTCCTCGGGAACCTGACAGCCGAGGGCGTCCGCCAGATGAGCGTAGGGGGGGCCGAAGGGCGGGCGGTCGGCGGCGCGCAGTCGCATTCGGTCATCAAAGACCAGTGTCTCGCCGGTCAGCCGACAAAACAGGGAACCGCCGCCATCCGGGTACGATTCGAGACGGAAAAAGGCGGGGTGTTCGAAAATCAGCCGTTCGACGATCAGACGGGAAATGGCGGCGGCGATCTCCGGGAATTCGGCGGGATTTCCGCAAACGTACTTCTCGAAGCGTTCGGCCCGACACTTCAGAACATTGTCGCGGAACCGGGGAAATTCGCGGTCGATCTGAAAAAGAGCATCGTCGACGGAGGATTGGGCGTTATCCGGCTCAAGGGTTCGGAGTCCCGGCGCGACGGTGTAGCGTCCGGACCGGGGGGCGAAGTATACGGGTGGCGACGGAAGGTCAAGGGTTTCGGACAAATCGCCCTCCGAGGGGCCACTGAAACCAAAACGACCGTATTCCTGTCGAGGAATACCGCCGGGTTTTAAGGTTATGGAATCCGGGTGACAATTTCATTATATCGTCTTTACCGCCTTTTTCCATGGAGATCGAATGTAGATGATTTCCGAAACGCGAGCTGTCAGGACGTCCATAGAGTCCGTATCGTTCCGTTTATCGCCATAATTTGACTATCGACTGTGAAAATTCCGCAGGATTAGTTTAATATTTGTATCTTTATTTCGGCGGATGGATTCCGGCGAATGGGGGAAGGATTTCTCCGGCCGCCGGCTTAAAATATGGCGGCAATCAAAAGCCGGGGAGACGGCCCCGGAGAATCGGGAAGAAATGTTCAACGGTCTCGGTTTGCACCTCGGGAATCTTTCGCGCCTCTCCGACGCGCAGTCGCGTTCCATCTCGCCTGAAAACTTCACGGGGGAAAAAGGGCAGGGCGGCATGGCGACCGAAGGAACCGGCGCGGCCTGCGCCCGTGATCTCGGTCAGGGTTGGAAGATCTCGCCGTCCGTTCGGATCGCGGCAGGCACGACGTTTACGCTGGCGGAGATCGACGGTCCCGGCGCGATTCAGCAGATCTGGATGACGCCGACCGGAAACTGGCGTTTTTCCATTGTGCGCTTCTACTGGGACGACGAGGAGACGCCTTCGATCGAATGCCCGGTCGGGGATTTCTTCGGCATGGGATGGTGCAAGTACGCCCACCTCAACTCGCTCCCCGTCTGCGTCAACCCCGGTTCGGCGTTTAACTGCTACTGGGAGATGCCGTTCCGAAAGAAATGCCGGATCACGTTCGAGAACATCGGTCAGGACGACATGGTTCTCTACTATCAGGTCAACTATACCCTGACCGAGGTGCCGGAGGACGCCGCCTATCTCCATGCGCAGTTCCGCCGGACCAACCCTCTTCCGTACCAAACCGACTACACGATCCTGGAAGGGGTTCGCGGCAAGGGGCATTTTGTCGGCACCTACCTGGCGTGGCAGGTGAATAACACCGGCTGGTGGGGCGAGGGCGAGATCAAGTTCTTCCTCGATGGCGACACGACGTTTCCGACCATCTGCGGAACCGGTACCGAGGACTATTTTTGCGGATCGTATAACTTCGATGTGGGCGGGCAGTACCGTGAGTTTTCGACCGCGTATGCCGGACTGCACCAGGTGATCCGTCCGGATGGGGCCTACCAGAGCCAGGAGCGTTTCGGGATGTACCGCTGGCACATTATGGACCCGATCCGGTTCCGCGAGGATCTGCGTGTCACCATTCAGGCCCTTGGCTGGCGGAGCAAGGGGCGTTACCTTCCGCTCCGGGACGATATCGCCAGCGTCGCGTTCTGGTATCAGGCGGAACCGCACGCTCCGTTTCCGACGTTGCCCTCGCGGGACGAACTGGAAGTCATCTGACGTTTCCGGGCGTTCCCCGTTTCCGTTCGGTCCGACCCTGGCAAGGGTCCCCATGGTCGGTCCGGCCCGAAATAAATCAGTAAAATTTCCGTGAGAAACGAGCATGTGCCCGTTCCTTACGGCATAATATACCGGGTACCTGTTTAAGTTGTTTGGAAGAAGGAGTCTCGTCACAAATTGCGCCCCATCGCAAGCTCCTTTTCCTTTTGAGTCAATTGGTTAAAGTCCGACCATTCGGTCGGACATAGTTAGTGATTAGAAGGAAGGAAAGACCATGCAGGAGCCGTCCGGGAGGATTCGTTCTCGCGCTTCCGTCGGAACCAGCGTTCTGGCGGCCATGGCCGTTTCAGGCATAGCCCTGACGACCGCTTTTTGGGTCAATCATCAATCGCACTCCGTTCGTATTTCCCCGTCCGTGTCGGTGAACGCGTCGGCGTTCCGGCAAAAATCGGATAGTTTTCTTTTAAGAGAAGTTAATGGCGTCGGCGAAACCGGCGTTCTGGTTCAGCTCAACGGCGATCTGACCGCAGAGCGCGCACGCCAACTGACCCGGCTCGAAGGCAAGGTTTACCGCGATCTGCCGATCATTCATGCGGTCGCCCTGCGCGTTCCCCGCCGGAATCTCACCGCACTGGCCGATCTGGAATTCGTCAAGCGTCTGTCCGCGGACTCCCAGGTCGTCAAAACCGACGAATTTATTGTTGAAGGCACTGCGGCCGATAAAGCATTCGCCCGATTCGATGTCACCGGAAAGGGAGTCGGTGTCGCGATCCTCGACAGCGGGATCGATCGCCATCAGGACCTGAAGGGCGAAGACGGCACCCGAATCATCGCCACCAAAGACTTCGTCGATCCGACCAACACGAGACCGGTCGACGAAGCCGGCCATGGTACCCATATCGCCGGAATCATCGCCGGTAACGGCGAAAAGAGCACCGGATCGAAGTTCACCCGGACCTTCCGGGGAATCGCTCCCGAAGCCAACCTGATCAACGTCCGCGTCCTGGACAAAGAGGGGAACGGCTCGACCAGCGATGCGATCGCCGGACTCGGCTGGATCGTCGCCAACAAGGATCGCTACAACATCCGCGTCGTCAACGTCTCCCTCGGACATCCGGTCGGAGAATCGACCGCAACCGATCCGCTGGCGCTGGCGGCTGAAGCGGCCTGGAAGTCCGGTCTGGTCGTCGTGACCTCCGCCGGGAACTACGGACGATACAACGCCCAACCGAAGGCGGGCGATCCGAATGAGGGATGGGGGAATAACTACGGCGCGATTCAGTCGCCGGCAAACAGCCCCTATGTTATCACGGTCGGCGCGACCAAGCCGTTCGATGCGACCGCCAACCGGTACAACGCCGCCAATCGCGCCGGAGACAAAATCGCGACCTACTCCAGCCGAGGACCGACCGTCGGTGAACTGGTGCTGAAGCCGGATATCGTCGCACCGGGCAACCGCCTGATCTCCACCCGCCCGGATGACGGATATCTTCCGCAGAACTTCCCGAACAACGAAGTGTATCGCTCCTGGTACGTGAAGAATGCGACCGAAGGCGTCCGATCCAAGGACTATTACACGCTTTCCGGTACCAGTATGGCCGCTCCGGTCGTCGCCGGTGCCGCCGCCCTGCTCCTGGAAAAGAACCCGAATCTGACGCCCGACACGGTTAAGGCGCGTCTCCTCGTCTCGGCGGACAAATGGACCAATCCGGACGGCACTCCGGACCCCTTCACCTACGGCGCGGGCTATCTGAACGTCGCGAAAGCGCTGGAATCCCGGGTCAGGGTTTCCGGCTATGCGCTCAGCCCGAACGTCACCGTCCGCAACGATGGCACCCTGGCGATCGCGCCCGC
The DNA here is from genome assembly GCA_033762295.1 of Capsulimonadales bacterium. Lineage (GTDB taxonomy): Bacteria > Armatimonadota > Armatimonadia > Armatimonadales > Armatimonadaceae > JANRLW01. The sequence goes on along the minus strand of JANRLW010000117.1, from coordinate 30,366 downwards.
CGGCGCCTACTGGGCCAAGAACTCCCTCTGGGGGTCCGGCATCACCGATATGCGAAACGTCTGGGGGACCGCGGCGTTCCGCACCTCCACCGTGTTCGCCGATCCCGGCTACCTCTATGCGAACGTCGGCTCCCTCCAGGGCGATATCATCCTGTGGGGCCAGGGAACCGATCCGAATCCGAAGGGAACGTTGACCACGCAGGGCGGAATCATCCTGTGGGGTCAGGGAACCGATCCCAAGATCTCGATCATCCTGTGGGGTCAGGGAACCGATCCGGTTCGCCCGACGATCATCCTGTGGGGTCAGGGAACCGATCCCAAAATCGGTCCCGTGGTCGGTGGCAACATCATCCTGTGGGGCCAGGGAACCGATCCCAAAGTCGGCGGGAACATCATCCTCTGGGGACCCGGCACCGACGACATCCGGTCGAACATCATCCTGTGGGGCCAGGGTACCGATCCCAAAGTCGGCGGTAACATCATTCTGTGGGGCCAGGGGACCGATCCTCGCCTGGCGCCGCTGCCGGTCAACAACTCCATCATCCTGTGGGGCCAGGGGACCGATCCCAAATCGCTGACGTCGTCGATTATCCTGTGGGGCCAGGGAACCGATCCCAAAATCAATCCCGTGGTCGGTGGCAACATCATCCTGTGGGGCCAGGGAACCGATCCCAAAATCAATCCCGGCGTAGGCGGCGATATCATCCTGTGGGGTCAGGGAACCGATCCGAAAAAGGCCGGTACCGGAGTCAGCGGCGATATCATTCTCTGGGGTCAGGGAACCGACCCGAAGGCGAATGTGCCGATAACCGGGGAACCCTGAACCGAGACACCGTGATATTCAACAAAAACCGGTAGTTTTTGCCGGTACGTATCGATCTATGTCAGCCGACTCTCTTAAAGAGTCGGCTGTTTTTATTTTGTTTCAGGACTATAAGCCTTCCGCACGGACGGAATCCACAAATTGTCGTGTGAAATGGTTCATATCGTTAGAAAGTTAATATCCGGATCCTGACTATGCTAGAAAGACTGTTACCAATGACAGCTTACTCCGGGCGGGTTAAGGCACGGTTTTTGCCCTGATTGCGACCAAATGCGATCTTTACCCTGGAATGCGCGGTTGTTCATCCTCGGAACCTACCTCATCGGTTTCGTTTCCGTCGTCACTGCCATCCTGTTGCCGTTTCCGAAGGATGCACGGGCCGGTTTTGAGGAATTTATCGCGTTTCTGATTCTTAGCATCGCTTTTTCCTGGAAAACTTTACGCATTCTCCCTAAACGTCATTCCAATGCGGGAAGCGTTTCCGTGGGGTTTGTCATCATTTATGCGGCAATGCTGCGGTTCGGACCGGAAGCGGCCGTACTGGTCGGGGTCGTCACGGCGTTGAGCGCGAGTTTGAAAGCGCGTCATCTCTGGTATCAGATCCTCTTTAACGCCGCACTGAACGCCACCCATTCCCTCGTCGCCGGCCTTGCGTTCCTGTTTTTGAACCGGGGACAGTTGCCGCTCGATGGGACGGGATCGATCTCCGCGCTGGTTGCTTCCGTACTCTGTTCCTTCTTCATCAACTCCGGCGCGGTGGCGATGGTCATCTCCCTCTGCACCGGCGGCAAATTTGCGCGCCAGTGGATCGACAACTTCCTTTTCCTCGGCCCCGGCTACTTTATCGGAGGGATGATCAGCGTCGGTCTTGTCGGCATGCTCGACGGTCGACTGCCGGTCGCCTATCTGTGGCTGATGCCGGTTATCGCGATCACCTACCTGGCGTTCCGAACCTATCTGGATCGTACCGATGCGCTGGCCGACAGTCAACAACAGCTAACCGACCTGTATTTGGCGACCACCCGAAGTCTCGCGCTGGCGGTGGACGCCAAGGATCGTTACACGCACCAGCATATTATCCGCGTTCAGAAGTACGCGATGGCGATCGCGAAACATATGGGACTGACCGCGAATGAGTTAGCGGCGATGGAGATCGGCGCCCTCCTGCATGACATCGGAAAAATGGGCGTTCCGGAGTCGGTCCTGCTGAAGCCGGGGCGGTTGACGGACGAAGAGTTCGACCAGATCAAGCAGCATCCGCAGATCGGCGCGGAGATTCTGGAACCGGTTCCGTTTCCCTGGCCGGTGGTCCCCATGGTCAAACACCATCACGAACGCTGGGATGGGACGGGGTATCCGGATGGACTGCGTGGGGAGGAGATTCCTCTGAGCGCACGAATTCTGGCGGTGGCGGACGTGTATGACGCCCTGACCTCGGACCGTTCCTACCGGGGAGCCTGGACGCACGAACGGGCGACGGCGGAGATCGTCCGACAGGCCGGGACGCAGTTCGATCCGCGGGTGGTTGACTCCTTCGTTCAGGTCATTGACGAGGTGGCGGCGACGACCGCCCCGGTCTTCCTGCCGGTGACCGAACCCGTGCCGCCCCTTGTCGGCTCGCAACCGGCTCTGGCGCGCAACGACGAATCGCTCCCCCTGTTCGCCAACCGCAACGAGGGTCTCATCACGACGGGGCCGTCCTCCTCCGTCCGCTGAACCGCCGGAGGACGATGACGGTCCTTCCCGCTGGCTTTTTCGTTCGGCGGTATGGTAAAATTCGGACGTCTTTCTGCACCCGTAGCTCAGCGGATAGAGCAACCGCCTTCTAAGCGGTAGGCCGAAGGTTCGAGCCCTTCCGGGTGCGTCCCGTCCGTTCCGTCGGTGTTCCTTTGCCACGATGCCTTCCGATCCTGACGGTTTCCCGCCCGCTCCTCCCGCTCTGAACCCCGACCAGCAAAAGTCGCTGTCCGAGGCGAAAGCCTGGTGGCAGGAAGGCGAGCGTTCGCTCGATTATCTGGCGGAACTGGCACAGCAACGGGTACGTCTGACGGAGATTCGTCAACTCGCCGAACGGTTGCGGACGGAAAGCGAACCGACCGCGACCCTGGTCGCTCCTTTGCTCCGGGCGGTCCGTCAGGCGACCGGGAACCGGCTGATGAACCGGACACGTGAAACGGACCGGTTTGCCGTCGCCCTGCGCGACCTGTTATGGGGCACGACCGAACTGCCGCGTCGGATTGAGGCGTTTCTTCAGGAACCGTCCGTCAGCGCACTGACCGTCACACAATGGCTTCACTCGGTATTCCCGGAGCGATACCCGCCGGTTCGTCCGGAGACGCGATCGGTTATCGCTCCGACCCGGGCGCAGATTACCCGGGCGCGGGAGTTCGCTGCGGAGACCCATCGCCCGGTCACCCTTTCACCGATGGTCCGCGACCTTCTCGGCGATTTCGCATTATACGATGCCGCCCGTCGTTTCCTTGGCCTCAATGACTTTCTCGAACTGCATGCGATACTGATCCGGTCCGGTGAACGACCGAGAACCGACCGTCGACAATCCGTGATCGTCCGCGAAATCGCGAACGGAACGTACGGAAACGAACCACAAGGCGCCGAAGGCGCCCCGGAACGGGCGACGGAGAGCGACCTGGTTGCGGTGCTGGAGCAGGAGGTGTCCGCCCGTGGATTTACGTTCCCCGAACGGACCTTACGCAGTTACTACGTTTCGCTGAAAGCCAAGCCGTTCGTTTTGCTGGCGGGGCTTTCGGGTACCGGGAAGACCCGATTGACCCGGTTGTTCGCCGACTTTCTGACCGGCGCCGCCTCCGACCGGTATTTGCTGGTGCCGGTACGTCCGGACTGGCATGACAGCGCCGGTCTGCTCGGTTTTCATAACCTGCTGTCGGATCGGTACGTGTCCACCCCCTTTCTTGATCTGTTGCGCACGGCCGGACAGCCGGAGAATCGCGACCGGGCGTTCTTCGTCTGCCTGGACGAGATGAACCTGGCCCGGACGGAGCACTACTTCGCCGAGGTGCTGTCCGCCATGGAAACGGACGACGGCGTGATTCCTCTGCAGGAGGGACGTTCGGTACGTCTGCCCGTGAATGTTTTCCTGACCGGTTCGATCAATCAGGATGAGGCGACGCATACGCTCAGCCGGAAGGTGCTGGACCGGGCAAATACCCTGGAGTTCGTTCGGGTGGACCTGGATCGCCGACCGAAGACCGTGCCGATGTCCGTGCGGGAGATATCCTATCCGGAACGACAGGCCCTGTTTTTCGGAGGATTGGTCCGAACCGTTGCCGCGGCGGAGGAACGCCTGTCCGCTCCGAATTCTTCGTACGGTGATCGGATTGTCGATACCCTGTCCGAATTGAACGGATGGCTGACGCCGCGGGGGCAGCAGTTCGGTTACCGGGTGCGAGACGAGATTCTACGGTTTGTCGCGGCCTCCATCAGCATCGAAAGAACGGGCCTCCTGGTTCCGGAACCGGAAGCCAACCTGACGGCGGCGTTGGATCTACAGATTTTACAGAAAGTGCTGCCCCGGATTTCGGGGACGACGGAGGCTCTGGCCGGTTTGCTGGCGACGATCGAGGGATGGGCGACGGAACGGTCCTTCACGGAAACGGCGGAGAAAGCCGCTCGAATGCGCCACCGGGCGACGGAGGACGGGTTCGTTTCCTTTTTTGAAGTGTGAACGGGTTTGATCGCTACGGGGAGCGGAGGTCCGCTCCCCGTGACGATCTTTTACTCCTCGACCGCGCCCGGACGACCCCGGTAGCGCGAGTTCGGCCCTTCGAGCATACGGCGAGCGGCAAGGCTGAGGTCCGGGTAGGCCGTCGGATCGTACCGCAGGGTACTCCACGCCATGAAATGCGGCGAGTATTTCAGAAAGACCGATCGTCGCTCCTCGGTTCCACGCCAGGGCAGGGTGCCATGGGTCAACGCCTCGGTAAAAAGAATGACCGAGCCGGCAGGACACGAAATCGGTGTGACACCGGGCGCGAGTTCGCCGGTCATGTCCCCCCATCCGGCCGGAAGCGGGAAATTCGCCTTGTGGCTACCGGGGATACAGGCGAAACCACCGTCTCCGGGGCGGACATCCTTCAGGGCGAACACGGCGACGATCAGTCCGTTATACATCCGACCGTCGACGACCCGGTAGTACTGGGACGGATCATGGGGTGCGCCGCCGCCATGCAGATGCGCGCCAATCGGGCCTAACCCCTGACGGATGACATCGAGATATTCATGGTCGAGGCGACAGCGTTCCCCGACCAGTGCGTGCAGATACGGAAGAACCCGGGGATGTGCCAGCAGATCGCGATAGGGCCGTCCCCAGGTCAGGATATCCCGAAACCGAAAGCTCGTCTCTTCCGGCTCTCGCTCCGCCGCGATTCGCTCGTCCAGAAGCGAATTCAGCGCATCCAGTTCATTCCGTGTCAGAACCTCCGGCAACGCGAGATAGCCGTTGAGATCGAACAGGTACTTTTCCGTATCCGTCATTATCGTTAACACTCCTTTGCGCTAACCTTCGTCGGGAGCACCATGGTATTCCTGCCGCCGATTACGGGATTGACGGAAAGGTCGGGGCGGGACCGTAGCCAAGCGCCCGCGCAAGCAGGCCCGCAGGGAACGGGCGACGGTAGGTATTCCAGGCGGAAGCGATCTCGTTGTAGTGTTCGCGGGCGGCAGCCAGAGCGATTTCCTCATCGAGAAGAATCACGACCCGATCGGCTAACCCGGTCGCCGACCCATCCTTTCTCCCGGTTTTCGTTTCCATTCGAGCCGCCATCCGTGCCAGAATCCGACTGATCGTCTGCTCTTTCCCGGTGCGGTCGGCGTCCTCCCCGTCGTTCCCGCCGAGGGCCGCCGCCATCTCCTCAATGTCCGGGGCGAAATCGGCGACGCCGTGCGCGGAAAGGATCAAACGGCGCAGTTGTTCCGAACGATGATCCAGGAGGAGGCAGACCTCCTTCCAGGCATGTTCCACGTTTCGATGGAAGCGGTGCGTCCGCGCGATGGCCCGTGCGACGGAATACAAAAGGCCGCCTCCCAGGAAGAAAAGCGCGATCGCGATCTGAGGAGAGGGCAGGTTCATGAGCGGACCATCCTCAGCCAACCGGCGATCGTTTCGGGCGAGGTCAGGCAGATGAGAAGGGCGAGGAACTGGAAAACGGCTACCAGAGTCAGAAACAGGCTGAAGATCGGTCTGCGCGTGAAAGCTCTGGCAGGGTTTTCCTCAACCACGATCAAGGTTTCGTGTAGGGGGTCAAACCCTAACCTGCGCTCTGCGGCACCGGGGAAAGGGGACGCTGTCCTGTACATACGGCCCCAGACGGTCACATTGGCCGCCGCCGGAAGAAACAGAATCTCCGTCCGAAGGTCACCGCTATAGGCTTCCGCGAAAAATTTTTCGACCGGAAGCTCGTTATAGAAGCGAGCGACGCGCAAAGGGAGATAGGTCGCTCGCGGGCCGTCGACGCGAATCGTCCCGGTTTCATCCGTCAGAAGGAAATCCGCCGCCTGCGTTTCCTCATGTAGCGGCACCCAGTGATACCCGGCTTTCGGACGTTCGGAGATCGGCTCGTAACGAAAGGTTTGTTCGCGAAGGTAGATTCCGGGGATTCGCCCGATTCGACTGATGGCCGGCGCACCGATCAGGGAGGTACGCCCGGCAGTTCGTACCAATCCTTCGTCCGGTAAATCCGCGATCTTCCGGTGCGGAACCGCACGAAGGATCTGTTCCCGGTACTGCAGGCGGAAGGCGGCGAACAGGCAGAGCAGGATCGAAGGCGACAGAATCGCGCTCAGGAGAACGGAGGGTTCCGCTCGAACCTTTCCCAGGAGGAGAAGGAGCGGCAGAGGCAAGAGAAGCGTCACTCCGGCAGTGACGGCGACAGCCACGGCGATTTGCGCGGGCAACGCTGCCGTTCGTTTTCCGGTGGTCAGGAACAGAACGGTCGTAATCGCGCAAAGCGCGAGGGGCAGTAGCGCGATGAAAAGGCCGACGGGAGAGGGACCGGACCCGGAGCGTTGCGTCGCCGTGGGGACCGGGGCGACGGCAGGACGGATCAGGCGGACGGACGGGGAGGTTACGGGGGTGGGGGTTCGAAGCGGGGTGGTTACCCGACGGGAAGGTGTCCTGACGGACGGAGCGGAGGTTGGTCGCCGGACCTCGGACGGTCGGGCCGGAAGAGGAACATTCGCGCCGGTCGGGTCTCCGTGCATACCGCGGCGGGCAGTCTGCGCTTCGGCCTGCGCCGCCGCCAGGTCCTGACGCTGCGGGGCGTATCGCTCGGCCCAGGCGGCCAGACCGACACGAATCATTTCGACGTTGAGGCTTTCGCCGCTCGCCGGGAAGACATCGGCGTAAACGGTCTGGCGGGCCGCCGTACCCCGGACGACGACCCGAACCTCCGTTTCGCCGACCCGACGGGCCGCATATTGCCGCGCCCGGTCCCGCAGACTCTCCGGTTCGACGGGACACTCCACACCGTGAAGACGAACCGTCATCTCGAAAGCATCGAGACGAACACGGAGGGTATCTCCGCTCTCGATGGCGACGACCCGTCCGGAGAAGCGGTTTTGCCCGAAAGCGTCACCGACCAGAACCGGGGACAAAAACGCCGAAAAAAGCGTCAGAATAGATAGAACGGTCCGGATCGCGGGCAAGCGTGAAGGTTCCATAACGGTCTGCAATTCCGGCGTATCATTGGACAATCACTGCCGACAGTCCTTCCGGAGGGTTCCGGCGACATCGTGTCGCTGAGGTTCGTGTCCGTAACGCATTCGACCGAAAAACATGGCACAGGGAAGTGTCCGAAAAACAAAATGATTGAAACCAACGAATCGACCAACAGTTTCGACATCGCTCGACAACAACTGTCCATCGTCGCCGACAAACTGGGGCTCGACCCCCGAATCCACGCGATGCTCCGCTACCCGAAACGGGAATTGACCGTCCACTTTCCCGTTCAAATGGATGATGGAAGCGTTCGTATCTTCACCGGTTATCGGGTACATCACAATCTATCGCGCGGCCCGGCGAAGGGCGGAATCCGCTACCATCCGGACACCGACCTGGACGAGGTGCGGGCGCTCGCCTTCTGGATGACTGTGAAATGCGCGGTCGTCAACATTCCGTACGGCGGGGCGAAGGGCGGGGTCGTCTGCGATCCGACCAAACTCAGTCCGGGCGAACTGGAGCGGCTGACCCGGCGTTATACCTCGGAGATTTCGGTGCTTCTGGGTCCGGAGAAGGACATTCCGGCCCCGGATATGGGAACGAACGCCCAGGTGATGGCCTGGATTCTGGATACGTACTCACAGCAGATCGGCCACACGGTCGCTGCGGTGGTCACCGGAAAGCCGATCGCGCTGGGCGGGTCCGAAGGGCGGGTGGACGCGACCGGGCGCGGTGTCGTCACCGTGACCCGGGAGGCGTTGCTCGCCGACGGGAAGCAGTTGCCCGATACGCGGATCGCCATCCAGGGCTTCGGAAATGTCGGGTTCGCGGCGGCGGACCTGTTCTACCGATCGGGGGCGCGAATCGTCGCCGTCTCGGATATTCGTGGCGGAATCCACCATCCGCGCGGGTTGGATCTGTGGAAGTTGAAAGCCCATGCGACGGCGACCGGTTCGGTGGTGGGTTTTCCGGAGTCCGAACCGATCTCCAACGAAGACCTGCTGGTCGTCGACTGCGATGTTCTGGTGCCGGCCGCCCTGCAAAATCAGATCACGGTTCGGAACGCATCCCAGGTGCGCGCCCGGTATATCGTGGAGGGCGCGAACGGCCCCACAACCCCGCAGGCCGATATCCTTTTGCGGGATCGGGGAATCTCCGTCATACCCGATGTGGTGGCGAACGCCGGCGGCGTCACCGTATCGTACTTCGAATGGGTGCAGGGACTGCAGGCGTTTTCCTGGACCGAGAGCGAAGTCACCTCCAAACTGGAGCAGATCATGGTACGGGCTTTCGCCCAGGTTCGGGAGGCCGCGAAGCGGTACCAGTGTGACCTGCGGACGGCGGCCTATATCGTGGGTGTCAGCCGGGTGGCGGAAGCGGTTCGACTTCAGGGGATCTATCCCTGACGCCGGAGGCCGACCGATACTGCCTGCGGGTGAAGCCGGGGAATCGCGGACGACTCCCACTGTCAACCGTTGTTGTGAACGACATCAGACCGAAAGGCCGGGAAACCGTCGAAAATATGAGTTTGTACAGGAACATCACCACCAGTTGCCTCGTTCTCGCGCTGTCGGGAGCCCTTGTTTTCTCGCCGGTGAGGTTATGGGCGGATACGCCGCCCGCACCGGTATTGGTCGGAACGGTCGCTTTCCCGAGCGTTACGCCCGGAAGCCCGGAGGAGATCAAACTGCTTTTGCGGACGGCGCCGAACGCCGCCGATTACCCCAATGCGTCGTCCGCCTTTCTGCTGGACCTGATGGACATCGAGGTAAAACCCAACGGCGCGGTCCGCAGTGTCACACGGGTCACCCGGAAGATATTCAACAAGCGCGGACGGGATGAGGAAGCCGAAGTCAAAATCGGTTACAACTCGACTTACGAAACGATCCGCATTCGTCGTGCCCGGACGATTCGACCGGACGGAACCGTCGTCGAGGTGCGACCGGAGGAGATTCGCGATAGTCGCCCGTCGGATTATGAGGATTTCGCTATCCGCTCATTCTCGTTGCCGGCCGTGGACGATGACTGCATCATCGATTACGAGTACGAGACGATTCGGAACAACTCGATCATGCCGGGGCATTTCTGGCAGCCGTGGTACTTCCAGAGCAGTTTTAACCCGGTCGTGAAAACCCGCCTGTCCGTCACGGTGCCGAAAACTCTGACCCTGCATCAACGACTGGCGAACGCGACGGTTCAACCGGTGGTACGCGAGGTGAACAACGGGAAGTCGAAGCAATTTATCTGGGAGGACAACAACCTTCCGGCGCTGGAAACCGAGCCGATGATGCCGCCTCTGGAACGTCTGTACCCCAAACTGGACCTCTCCACGCTTCCGGACTGGCAGGCGCTGGCGTCCTGGTACCACTCGCTGGCGAAAGATCGGATGGTCGCCGACCCGCAGGTCAAGGCCAAAACACGGGAACTGATCGCCGGAAAGACAACCCCCGAGGAAAAGGCCAAGGCGATTTATCATTACGTCGAGGAGAAAACACGGTATGTGTCGATCGCTCTCGGTCAGTCCGCGTACCAGCCACGACCCGCGGCACGGACGCTGGCCGATCAGTTCGGCGACTGCAAGGACATGACGACTCTGATGGTCGCCATGCTGCGGGAAGCGGGGATTACGGCCTATCCGGCGCTTCTGGCAATGGATTCCAAGGACCGACGCAGCGAACTGTTGCCGTCTCCGAGCGCGATGAACCACGCGGTCTGCCTGGCCGAAATCAACGGGAAGAAGTACTGGCTGGACGGCACGGCGGTCGCCTGTCCGTTCGGCTCGATACCGATGGTCGATCGCGGCTGCGAGGCGCTGGTCGTGCGGGAAGACGGAAAGGGCGTCTGGGAGACCATTCCCCTGGGCGACCCGGAGGAGATACGCGCCGAAAGGACCGTCGCCCTGACCCTTTCCCCGGACGGGTCGGCAAAGGGAACGATTACCATCCTGAACCGCGGAGACGGCGATATCGAACTCCGGACGTTGCTACGCGATTTTCCGAAGGACAAACAACGACTGATCATGGAGGATTACGCCCGGCAGTTCGGCGCGAACCCGAAGGTGACCTCGTTCCAGGTCTCCGATTACCGCGATATGGACCGCCCGACGCGGATCGAAATGAACGTCATGTTCCCCTCCTATGCGAATCAATCGGGGGATCTTCTGCTGTTCCGCGCCCGCCCGGATCAGACCGGCGGCAGCGTTTCCTCCCCGTTCACCGAGGACTTTCGCCGGACCCCGGTCGTACAGACGACGCCCGGCGCGGCGACGGCGACTCTGGAACTGACGCTGCCCGACGGATATTCTCCGATCGCCCTGCCCCGACCGGCGAACATCCGAAGCGACCTGGGCCGATACGAGCGTGATGTCACCCGCGACGGCAAGATCCTTCGGGTGGTGATCCGGGGGGAGAACTACGCCGCCGAAGTGCCTCCGGGGCGGTATGCCGACGTTCGCAAATATTACGATGCCTACATGAAGACCGCCGACGAATTCATCGTCCTGAAAAAGGACTGAGTCCGACTTCTTAGTCCGATGTCAGGGCGACGGTGATTTCGCTCCGGTTGTGGAACAGCTGCCGCGCTCCGATCACGCCATACCCGGATCGGAGCCGGCGCAGGTCGTCCTGCACGAATTCCCGCATCGCGCGCGGGGACGGAACGGTTTTCGGCAGTTTCAGCGTCATGACGGCGAAACCGCCCGGTTTCAAAAATCGGCGTACGGACAGCATGATGTCCGTCGAATCCCGCGCATCCATCTTCAGATCATTGACGATGACCTCGAACGCCTCCGAGGGCCGGTAACGCTGAATCCGTTCTCGAACGTGAACGATCCGGCGATCGTGGCGCAGGGACTCGTGCAGTTCCGCCGGATCGACGGCGATCACTCGCAGACCGAATCGTCGAAGGACGTTGGTCCACCCGCCCGGCGCGGCTCCGATATCGAGTGCCGAACCCCGGTCCGGCACGGTCAGGTCGAAGACACGGATCGCTTCCATGAGTTTGAACTCCGCACGACTGATCTGCCCGTCCTCCCGCTTGAAACGCATCTGTCCGCCCGGCCACGGGCTACGATTGTCCGCCGTTCGGGAAACGCCGAGGAAGGCCCGATCCCGGGCGCAAACGACCGAAAGCGTTTGTACCGGTTCGCGGGCGTCCAGTACGACGCCGGTCGCGGCCTCAATCACCGAAAACAGAGCGCCGTTCAACTCCGTTCGACTGAACGGCCGGAAGGTATCGCCGAGGAGACGGGCCTGAACGCTGAGGGTTTCCGTGGCCTCGACGAACGGGGTTAGAGACCGTGCGGCCTCCTCCAGGCGGGGAAGGTCGGAGTCATCGTCCGATAGCGGAACTTCGGCCATGACCGGCGCGAAGTGCCGCAGGAAAACGCTACCGGAGGCTTCGACTTTCGCGGCGAACTCCGGGAATGAGAGCGGGACGACGAGTCGTCCGACGCCGGAGTTTTCGTCCGGGTTGCCGGTCAGCCAGTCGATCGGCGACAGGCCGGAAAAGAGGGTCCGTAGTTCCGCTTCCGCGAACGGCTGCGAATCCTCGTCGCAGGAAATAAGAACCACCGTGGAGGGAGGAACCGTCATGGCGCACCATTGTACCATGGGGGAACGCGCCCTCTTGACGGGCGAGGACAGGGATTTTCGGCGGGCGTTTCCGGCACCGGTTCGGTGGGCGGGTTATACTGACAGAAACCCGCCGTCCCGGAAAGGCAACGTTTGCCCACATGTTTCACTCATCGGTCCTTCGCATGACGCTGGGAATCGTCGCCGGCATGACGGTCCTCGGTCTTCTGCGCTACGAGCCATGGAACTCACGGCGCGGAAACGTGTCCAATGCCGTCGAAGCGGATGGGACGCGTCCGGGAACGGTGTCTCTGCCGAAGGCGGCGAACGATGCGCGGCCTGAGTTGACGGTCGGTTTTTTGCCCGTGACCTGCCACCTCACCTGCCCCGTCACCGACTTCGCCAGCCGCACGACGACCTCGGGCACCCATTTCGTGTCCCAGCGGTTTACCGACTTTCCGACCATGGTGGAGACGATGAAGGCAGGGCGTCTTCAGGCCACCTTCATGATCGCCCCTCTGGCCATGAAGCTGAAAGAGCAGGGTATTCCCGTTCGTATCTGCTATCTGGGTCACCGGGATGGCTCCACCGTGATGGTGGCGAAAAACTCCCCCGTGAAGCGCCTGAGCGACCTCCGCGGAAAGACATTCGCGATTCCCAGCAAATATAGTAACCAGTATCTCGTCGTCCGCAAACTGATGCAGGATCAGGGAGTGAAACCGGAGGAGATCCGGTTCGTGGAGATGCCTCCTCCGGATATGCCGGGAGCGCTCGCCTCACGGGCCATCGATGCCTACTTCGTCGGGGAACCGCATGCGGCACGGGCGGAACTCGACGGGACGGGACGGGTCCTCTACCACGCCAAGGATATCTGGCCCCAGTTTATCTCCTGCGTCCTGGTCGTGAAGGACGACCTTATCCGGGAGCGACCGGAGGTCGTACGGGATCTCGTTCGCGGGATCGCTGAAAGCGGGGAATGGGCGGAAAACCATCGGAACGATGCGGCCAGGGTCGCGTCCTCCTACTTCAAGCAGAAGGAGGACGTCGTACGTTACGTGCTGAATCAACCGCCCGACCGTGTTTCCTACCGGATGCTCGCGCCCTCCGACGAGGAACTGCAGAAGATTGCCGATATGGGATTGGAGGCGGGTATCCTGGAAAGACCGGTGGTCATGAAGGAGCTCGTCGATCGGGCGTTCATTCCCGAGGATATTCAGCCATTGACGATCGATATGACCGATGCGGGAAAGGTACCGTAAGGAGAACGACGATGACGTGGATCAAAACGGTGAGGCCGGACGAGGACCCGAGGGTGGGAAAGGCATTGACGAAGCAGGGGAAGCGCTATCCCCGGGAGTATCAGGCGGAGGGTCGGGCGGAGCGACGGCCGCTTCATCCCCTGGTCATGAATGACAATATCGTTCTGTCGCATTCGTTGATTCCGGACGCGCTGGAACACGCCTTTTCCACTTTCGGCGCGATCATGCACCCGGACCTACCGCTCTCCCGCCGTGACCACGAAATGATCGCGGCGACGGTTTCCGCCCTCAATCGGTGTTTTTACTGAACGGAATCTCACGCAGAGTTTCTGCGTATGGTGACCCTCGATGAGGAACTGTCCGAAGCGATCAAAACGGACTGGCGAACGGCGAATCTCTCGGAGCGAGAGCGGGCGATGCTGGAATATGTCGAAAAGCTGACAAACGCCCCGGCAAAAGTGACGCCGGACGACCTGGCCGCCCTGCGCGCCGTCGGGTTCGAGGATACCGGCATCCTTCAGATCAATCTGATCGCCTCCTGGTTCAATTACATCAACCGGGTCGCCGATGGTCTCGGGGTCGGGCGGGACGAAAACGGTTGAAAGGACGAACGAGCGGTACACTGTGGCATGCCCAAGTTTATGACCATTCACACCTTTCCGGCGGGATCGCTGACCGCCGAAAGGATCGAAGATATCGCCTCCGCCGGTCAGCACGACCCGGAGGTGCGCGGTTACCGTTCCTTCCACTCTCTGAGCGAGGGCCGGATCGTCTGGCTACTCGAGGCTCCGGACAAGGAGGCGGTGCTGGCCTGGTGTAAACGGCAGGAACTACCGCTCGACGGCATCACGGCGCTCGAACTGGAGGGGCATGTCGGAGTCATCCGTCAGGCCGATGATCCGCAGGCCGGGAAACCGCCGGAGCGACCGGACGCCCGATGAACGCCGCGAAAGAATTGACGGCGGACGAGATCCACCGTCTGGAATGGCTGCTCGGAACGATCGAGGCCAAACGACTGGTCGGCGAAACGCTGACGCCGGAGGAGTCCGCTCTCCGGACCGCGCTGGAGGAGTTGACCGCCGCCGAAGCCGACGCCAGAACGGCTTTCGCGTCGTTTTACACGACTCTTCCGATGCCGGGCGTCTCCGACGACGCGCAGGTCGCTCTGCCGGGGGACGTCGCCCGGCGGATCAACCGGTGGGTCGAGGCGCGGCGCGCCTGGGATCAGGCGGTTACGGAGATCCTGCGGGAGGCTCCGCCGGAACGGTCCGTGCCGGTTCGCACCGGACCGAGAATCAAGGCCAACCTTCCGGATTTCCTCCGGGTTCCGACGGCACTGCCCGCCCGCGACACCCTCGCTTTGCTATTTGCGCCCCACCTCTGGAAAGCGGATACGGATGGTCTGGCGGTTTCGGCGCAGCGCGGTGAGACGCAGGTCCGGCTCGAGTGCGATGATCTTCTGGGCTTGGGGCCGCAGGAGGCGATCCGTCAGATTGCCCGACATGGGGCGTCGGTCGCCCAGACCTTCTTCGCCCTGATCGCCCTCTGGCTCGAACGCAACCCCGGAGCGTCGCACGAAACGTATATGACGGCGTATGCCTCCGACCTTTTGCGGTTTCAACGGCGAAAAGAGGCGGGGAAGGGCGGGTACCACCGCGACGACATTCTGGCGAAGGGACGTGACCTGTACCTTCTGAGCCGGATCAGCGTCCCAACCGGAGAGGCGATCGAACTCGAAAACGGAAATCGCGTTTCCAAACGGGCGTCGCTCGGACGGCTTCTTTCGGTCGAAGCCCTGGAAATAGCGGAGACGCAGGGCGAGAGCGGGACCGGCGCCAGCGTGGTCCGTTTTCGCTATCATCCGGGGCGCGAGGTGCATCAGTGGCTGGCCGGTAAGGACGGTCAGTACGCGGTGCTGTCGGGGAAACTTCTGACCTACCATCCCGTTCGACAGAAATACCAGATCCTGCTCGGGTTCTGCCTCGCCTACTGCGATCAGGTTCAGCGCCGATATCGGCAGGAGTACCGTCGTATCCCTCTGCCGACCCTTTTGAAACTTGCCGCGATCGATGTCCCGAACAAGCGGATCTCGGAGTTTCTGACGACGATCGAGGAGGCGCTGGCGGAGATCGGCCGGGATGGACTGATACCGGGGCTGAAGATGGTCAAGCCGGCAAACTGGACCGAACTGCTGGCGCAACGGGAGACACGGGCGATCATTGCCGGCTCGGAGGTCGTTTTCCCGCCGCTCGCGTTGCCGGCGACGGGGACCGTTTCTTTGCCCTCCTGAGCGGACCCGTGCGCGGTCCGAGCCGGGCGGAAGCCGCTATTTTTCCAGGCTGTCCTGCGCCCGAACGACCTCCTCGACGTCGAACGAAACGCCGATTCCGGGATCACGTTCGGTGCCGTCGGGGAGCGATTTCGTTCGGTGACCGTTTCCGTTATGCGCGGAGGGCCGGACGCCCGTTTGGTCCTGCATCGGCATTTCGAAGGCGAACTTGCTCACCCGAACGTGCGCCGGAACTTCGATCGGATACTCCCCGCTGAAACAGGCGAGGCAGAAGTTATCGTTCGGAACGGACAGCGCACGCGACAGTCCCTCCCGGGAAAGGAAACCCAGCGAGGTCGCCGAAATATGCTGGCGGATCTCATCGACCGACTTGGTCGCGGCGATAAGCTGGTCCTGGGTCGCCATGTCGATCCCGTAAAAGCAGGGGAATTTTACCGGGGGCGCGGAGATACGAACGTGCACTTCCTCCGCTCCGGCTTCCAGCAGCAGACGAACGACTTTGCCGGTCGTCGTGCCGCGAACGATGGAGTCGTCCACCATGACAATCCGCTTCCCTTCGAGGGCTTCTCGGATCGGGGTCAGTTTCATACGAACGCCGAGATCGCGCATACGCTGATCCGGCTGAATGAAAGTCCGCTGGATGTAGCGGTTCTTGATGACCCCCTCTCCGAACGGAATGCCCGAGGCTTTGGCGAACCCCAGGGCGGCGGGGGTCCCGCTGTCCGGAATGGGAATGACCAGGTCCGCTCCGGGGGCGGGATGTTCGCGAGCGAGTTCCATCCCCATACGCTGACGCGCCGCGTGCAGGGACTGACCGTACATGACGCTGTCCGGACGGGCGAAGTAGATCATCTCCAGCATGCACAGGGCTTCTCCCTCCAGAGGGACGCCCGGAACGCGGCGCAATCCTTCGGCGTTGATGAGAATGATCTCTCCCGGAATGATCTCACGAACGAAGTGTGCGCCGACCGTGTTCAGGGCGCACGTTTCCGAGGCGATGACCCAGCGTTCATCGCCCAGTCGTCCGAGACAGAGCGGGCGGACTCCGTACGGATCGCGGGCGGCGAGCAGTTCGGTTTCGGTCAGGACGGCCACGGAGTACGCGCCGCGAATCCGCTTCATCGTCTCGCGAAGCGATTCCGCCGTCGAATGGCCCTGATCGCGGTAGCGGACCAGAAGGCGCGCGATAATTTCGGAATCGTTGGTCGTTTCGAAGCGGACGCCGTCCGCCTCCAACTCGGCCCGCAGCTCCTCGGTATTGATCAGGTTGCCGTTATGCGCGACGGCGACGCTGCCGTCGGAATGGAGACAGTGGCAGTAGACCGGCTGGGCGTTCCGCAGGACCGAGGAACCGGTGGTGGAATAACGCGTGTGCCCGACGGCGATATGGCCGGTCAACCGCGCCAGCTCGTCCTCGTGAAAGACCTGGGTAACCAGCCCCATTTCGCGGTGATGGCGAATCTCCTGTCCGTCGGCGGTCGCGATACCGGCAGACTCCTGTCCGCGGTGCTGCAGCGCGAACAGACCGAAGAAGGTCATTCGAGCGACGTCCACACCCGGAGCGAAGACGCCGAAGATCCCGCACTCCTCCTCCGGAGTGTCATCATCCCGCTGGAGATCCCATGTGTCAAATTTCACAGATCATTGTATCGTATCTTCCGACAATCGGAATAGTCCCGACGCGCGACCCCTGAAGGCGACGGATCAAACGTCCGAAAAGGGAGACGGGATGGTTCGTCCGGCGAAATTGGTGTAAAATAACCGACTTCCGGGGAACTTTGGGTCGTCGCCTGCGTAGTAAGAGGCAAATTCGCAAGCAGGCCACGGACGGGGACCGGGAAGCGGCGAAGCGCGCGCCATCGCCACGGCGGCCAGCTATCGAACTCCTTGCGTTCCGGGTCGTTCCGATGGCCCGGAAGTGACAGCGGGTCGGTCCGGCGAAGCGGCGGCGCTCAACCAATCGGATGGAGGCATCAACGGACAACTGATGGAGCAAGAGAACGAGGTTATCCTGCTGACCCGAAACGGGCGACAGCATATCGAAGAGGAACTGGATCGACTGGTCACGGTGGACCGACATGAGGTCGCCAACCGGATTCGCGATGCCAAGGACTACGGCGACCTGACCGAAAACGCCGAGTACGAAGCGGCCAAGAACGCTCAGGCGTTCGTTGAAGGACGCATTTACGATCTGAAAATGATCCTGACCAATGCCCGGGTCATCAACGAGGAGGAGATTCCGACCGATAAAGCCGGCCTTGGCTCGGTTGTGACCGTCCGCGACCTCGATTACGGGGAGGACTGGACCATGACCCTGGTTTCGCCTTATGAAGCCGATCCCGATAAAAATCTGATCTCCAATATGTCGCCGGTCGGTAAAGCCCTGATCGGTCACAAGGTCGGAGACGTCGTCACCGTCAAAACCCCGGGCGGTGTCACCACCTACGAAATCACCTCGATTACCAAATAACCGCTCGCAGAATCCGGAGGGAGGTTCCGTCCGATATTCGGGTCTCCCTCTCCGTCCCGCCCACCCTGCCTCTGCCGGGATCGCCTTCCCGGTTAGCCTGTTAGAAATACTGGGTAGAATCCCTGAGGTAAGGATGCGCCGTCAGCGTGCTTCGGTTCTGCCGCTAATGTCCCTTTCGAAACTGCCGACAATGGGAGTATGACGACCGATATGTTCACCGTGGAACGAAGGATGGAGGACGACCCGGTGCGGAGCGATTCCGTTTCGCCGCTCACGCCGGTCGTGGTTGAGGATACGCTGGACGATATGTCGGAGGACACGTTGAAGGAAGCGCCGGACGACCTGCGCCCGTCTTCGGGACCGGTCCCGGTCGATTCCGGGAACGGGGCGGAGGGCCCGGCGGCGGTGGCGGTGTGCAGCCAGACGAACGGCCGTTCGAATAACGAGGACAGCTATTTCGTTCAGACGCTGCCGATCGGAGGCGATGCGCCGGCGGTGCTTCTGGCACTTTCCGACGGTATGGGAGGGCATGATTTCGGGGAACACGCCAGTCGGGAGACATTGCGTAAACTGGCCCTTCTCCTTTTCGAACAGTTTGCCATCCTGCCTCGTCTGAATGGTGAGGGATCCGTCCCGACGTCGGAGGAGATCGGCCGGGCGATGGTTTCGATGATGCCGCTGGTTTCCGCCCATGTTCAGCGAATCGCCGAAATGAACGGCTGGAACCGGTCGGGAGCGACGCTGGTGGCGGCGGTCGTCGTCGGGGATACGGCGGCGGTCATCAATGTCGGGGACAGCCCGGCGTACCATGTGCGTCCGGACGGCGGGATGGTCGTCCACCTCACGGAGGACCACAGCCTGGCGGGTATGTTGCTGAAGGCGAACCTGATTACGGCGGAGATGGCGCGTGTCCATGAAGGGCGATGCCAGCTCGAACATTATATCGGAGGCCCGAACTTGCCGAACGAAATGCCGGTGCGAACTCTGACCCTGGTGCCGGGAGACTATCTGGTGCTATGCAGCGATGGTGTGAGCAACAGTTTTCCGGAGGAAGCCGTTCTGGGGAACCTGCTCACATCCGCCGGAGGGGCGGTCGCCGATGCGGCGACCGAACTGGTCGTCCACGCACGCCGGTCCGGCGAACACGACAATCAGACGGTGATCGTTTACCGGCACGGGCTCCGACCCGGCACGCCGTTGATGACGGTCATTCCGGATATGGGTCCGGTGAACCCGCATCCGTCCGATTTTCCGGATAATGTGCCTTCGCCGCCGCTCGCGGAGGTACGGGCATGACCTTCGCCCCGTTATCGCCGCAGGGAACGACGGGATCGGGCGGGATCGACGCGCTGTTGACGCCCGGAGCCTCACTGCCGGTCGGCATCGGACCGCTGGGGACGGCACGGGTTGAGGAAATCCTCGGCGCGGGCGGGTTCGCTCTGGTCTGCCGGGTCTCCGATCCGCTGACCGGCGTTTCCTACGCATTGAAGGTCCTGCGGGAGGTTGCGCTCGGTTCGGAGCAGGTCTCGTCCATGCAGTTGATCGAACGGATTCAGCGGGAGGCGGGAATCGCCATCGAATCGCCGCACGTGATCCGTTCCTTCGGCATGCGGCAGTGGGACGAACAGACGTACCTGATCCTCTTCGAGTATTTCAAGGGGCGACCGCTCCGTGAGGCGGTCGCTCCGATCCCTCTCAACAATGCGCGTCGTGCCGATATCCTGAAGCAATTGCTGACCGGGGTGGCGGATGCGCATCGGCATAACATCATCCACCGCGACCTGAAGCCCGATAACGTCCTGATTTCCGAGGACGGCATGGTCAAGATCATCGATTTCGGGATCGCCAAGGTCAAGGATAAAAATATCACGGTCTCCGGCCAGTGGCTGGGGACGCCGCTCTACATGTCGCCGGAGCTTTTTGTGGAGGGCGCACTGGCGGCCGACGCACGGACCGATATCTTCGCTCTGGGCCATCTGTTCTACGAACTGGCGATGGGAAAGCACTACTGGTACCGTGCCGGTTGGGACCTTTCCCAGTTTCTCTCGTACCTTTCCACTCGACCCGCCACCGCCGTACCGATGCATGATTTTTCGTGTGCCTTCGTTGGGAACGCCGCGCCGGTCGTGGAACGGATGTTGCGGGTCGCTCCGGAGGAACGTTACGGTTCGGTGGCGGAGATTCTGTACGAACTCGGAATGGCGCCCCGTCCGTCTTTCGGGTTCGACGTGTTTCCGGCCGAAGCAACCTCCGTCGGAATGACCGCCGAGGCCGGCGTGAACCCGAAGGGATGGCCGGAGGCGATTCCTGCGTCGGGAAATCGGCGTGTGGTCAGTCCGTTGCTGATCGTCGAGTCCGGAACCAACGTCGGCGCGCGCACGGTTCTGGGGATTGCGGACAAGGAGGTCCGAACCGTCGGCAGAGCGGACATCGCCGGGGACGAACCGAGCGTCAGCCGACGGCATCTGGAATTCCTGCGCGACGGTAACCGGTATTTCGTTCGGGATGTCGGCAGCAAGAACGGTACATTGCTGGGCGGGGTCCGGATCGGTCCCGATTTCGCCGAATTAAAGCACGACGATCGTATTCTGGTGGGTGATGTATTTCTCCGCTTTTCGTTCTTCAAAGTCGAAGAAGACGTCGCCTGGCGGGACCTTTTCGCTATATAATGAAAGATAGCGGTCGACATTAGCCACGATGGGTGCGTTTCGGTTAATATAAGTTAAATATATACTTAATTCGTCTTCAAATGGGTGCGATTAGCATTGCCCGAAGACGAAAAACGGGAAAAAAGAAACCATCATCATGATCATGTGTCCGGTTTGCGGTTCGGGAAATACCGATACCGCGAAATTCTGTAGCGAGTGCGGCAAAGCCCTGAGTGCGGATGGCGCAAGCGCGGTCGTGAATGTCCGTACCCCGGCATCCGTCACGATGTTGCTGCCCCAGGAGGCTCCGGCGGCCGAAACCGGTATTCGGGCCGAGGTCGAGAAATCCTCCTTTCCCACGGAAAAAACGGTCGCCTACGGAGAAGCCGGTCCGCCGCTTTCCGAGGCGACTCAGGTATACGCGCCGAACGTCCTCGGACGAACGGTATCTGCGAAAAGCGAATCGGTTACCGTTCCCGCTTCCGAATCGACACCGACCACCGTGGTTCGTCCGACCGTTCCCGGCAACGCTCCTCAGCAGCCCGGCGCCTTTCCGGATTTCCGCGAGACGCTCGACCGGATTCGCAGCGCTTCGCCGATGACGCCGATGGTGCGAAAGGCGGACATCCTGTTCGTCGTCGACTGTACCGGCAGCATGCAGGGGGAGATCGATGCGATTCGTGACACGATCCTCGATTTTGTCGCCGAGATCGAACGGGACGGGATTCGGGTCCGTGTCGGTCTGCTGGCGTTCGGCGATCGTTTCAACGGAGAGGAATCGTTCGTTTTCCGGTTCGACGGGGAGGCGTTCACCAAAGACGCCTCCGTCTTCCGCCGGGAAGTCTCGCGTCTTCGAGCGGGCGGCGGCGGCGATATCCCGGAATCCAGCCTCGATGCCCTGCTCCTCGCCGTGCGGCAACCGTTCGCCGAGGATGCCAGCCGTGTCATCGTTCTGGTCACCGATGCGCCTCCGCATATTCCGGATGTGGAGGCCCAAAATATCGACCAGGTGATTCAGGCGGTACGATCCGGAGGCATCAAGCAGCTCTATCTGGTGATTCGCACTCAGGACCCGACCAGCGGCGTCTACCTTTCGCTACTGGAAGGCACACAGGGTCTGGCCTTCGAACTGGGCAGCGGAAACGATTTCCGAACCCGGGCGGAAAATTTCAAAAAGACGTTGCGGGCTCTGGGGCGGACGATTTCCACCGGAACCCGTTAAGAAACCCGTTAGGAGTTCCCTGTAACCGGGGTACTGTATGGATCGTCTAACGACGTACGAAAGGAAACGGCAAGGCTCCGAGGGAAGCACATTATGCGCTGTCTGAACTGTCATACGGACGGAGTCGCGGTCAATGCCGTCACCTGTCCCGGTTGCGGCGTTCATTTGCCGTCCGCACATCGTGACCTGCTTCCCCCCGGCACGGAACTGCACGGAGGTAAGTATGTGATCGAGTACGCCCTCGGCCAGGGGGGCTTCGGCATTACCTACCGATCGATTCAGGTCGCCCTGAACCGCCGTGTCGCCATCAAGGAGTTCTTCCCGCGCGACCAGGTCGGCCGAAATACCGCGCAGGGGCATTCTCTGATCGTCGGCGTCTCGCAGCAGGAGCGTTTCCAGCGCAGCCTTCAACGGTTTCAGCAGGAGGCATTGACCCTCGCCGCCCTGCATCATCCCAACGTCGTTTCCGTCCTCGATATCTTCGAGGAGCGCAGCACGGCCTACATCGTTATGGAGTACCTCTCCGGGAAGACGCTCCGGGACGAAATGGATGCGGTTCCGGGGCGGCGGCTTCCGGAGGACCGGGTGCGGAAGATCATCGGCGTGCTCGTCGATGCGCTCCGGGCGGTCCATTCCAAGAGTGTCTTTCACCTGGACATCAAACCGGACAACGTGATGGTCGAACCGGACGGTCGTATCGTCCTGATCGACTTCGGCGCGGCGCGTCAGGGGTTGACCGGACGAACCACGCAGGCGTTCTCACCGGAATATGCCCCGCTTGAGGCGCGGGCCGGGGACGGCGCGAGCCGTGTCGGACCGGGAAGCGATATTTTCGAACTCGGAATGATGATGCACGAAATGTTGACCGGGACGTTGCCGCCGGATGCGGTCCAGCGGGCGGTCGACATGACCCGTGGTGTCGAGTGGTCTCCGGTCGGGCTGGCCGAACCGTGGAAGACACTGCTGACGGCGGCCCTGAAAATCGAACTGAACGATCGGCCGAAGGATGTGTCCGAGTGGTGGAATATGCCGGTCGCCGAGGCGGTGCCGGTCGTTTTCACCGATCCGCCGGTGGGCGGGGAGGATGTCCGGGTCAACGTCACCGTTTCGGAAGGAGTCGTCCTGGTCGGTGGTCATGTGCCGGTCACCCCGCCGCATCGCGATAAAATGGCCGTATATGTCCCTCCGGGGGTGCGGGATGGTCAGGAACTGCGCATCACCGGTCAGGGCAAGGCCGGGCAAAACGGTGGCAAGCCCGGCGATTTGTTGATTACGGTCCGGATTGCGGCGTCCGCCGTTCGGAGCGCGTCCGCGGCGCCGAGCGGAACGGGACGCGCCGCACTGCAAACGGTAACGGGTATTTCGACCCTGGCCGAAACCGGCCCGCGGCCGGATGCGCCACCGTCCGCCGCTCCGGCACGCGTGCCTCCTCCGCCTGCGCCGGTCGCCGAATATCGGATTCCGTTGTGGAAACCGGCGATGGTGACGCTTTTCTTTATATTGTTGCCGGTGGCCGGTGCCGTCTGGTGGTTCGCCCCGGACTGGGTACCGAAATACGCGCCCGGATTCGTCGGATCGCCCCTCTTTCCGCATGTCCCCAAACCCAAGCCCAGACCGCCGCAGAAGGGCAAACCGCAGAAACCGAAAACCGCAAAGCCGAAATCCGCGCCTCAAACGGGCAGCATCGCTCCTCCGCCGGTGACTCCCTCGATTCGAGCCGCCGTTGCCCCGGTCTTTGTCGGCAGCGATATGGAGGGGACCTGGCAGGGGACGCTCGGCGGCAAGTCCGCCGAACTGCGTATCGACTCGTCTTCCGGAAAGGGGTTTCAGGGCGAGATTACCGCCGATAGCCAGACCGTCCGAATCGCCGGTTCGATTACCAATCGCGGGGCGGTCTCCTTGCGGGAAACCTCGGTCGTCACTGCGGACGGTCCGCTGATGGAGGAAGAACCGGTGCCGTCGGAGGACCCGGGCGCGATCGATCCGGACGCGCCGGAGAAACCGGCGGAGACCGTCGTCTGGCACTTCGGGACCGGGTCCGGGCAACTCCGGAACGATGGCAAGCGGTTGACCGGCTATTCCGTTTACCGGGGCAAGTCCTACCGTTTCGTCCTCTCGAAATAATGGCCGGAAAGCCCTCTTTCCACCTTCTGGCGGTCGGCCGATTGCGGGAGCGATACTGGGTCGAGGCGCAGGCGGAATACCGGAAGCGCCTGAGCGGTTATTCGTCCGCACTGACGGTGACCGAAGTCGCCGACGAATCCACTCCGGACAACGCGTCGGACGCGCAGGAAACGGCGATCCGGAATCGGGAGGGAGACCGTCTTCTGGCGGCGATCGGCCCACGCGACTTTATCGTAGCGCTCGACCGGCAAGGGCAGCGCATGGATTCGCCACAGTTCGCCGCGTTCCTCGAGCGGAAAATGGTTCAGGACGGCGTCAGCGCGTTTACGTTCGTTATTGGCGGGTCCCTGGGGTTGAGCGAGGCGTTGTTGTCCGAAGCCGACCTGACTCTTTCGTTTGGGGATTTTACCTTCCCACACCAGATGATGCGCATCCTGCTGCTGGAGCAGTTGTACCGGGCCGCACGGATCGCCCGTAACGAACCCTACCATAAGTAACGGTTCCCCGTCAGCGCCCGGTCGGAAGCCGTCGGCGGATCGCCGGAAGTAGCCCGAAGAGCAGGGCGATCTTGAGGGTTTCGATCGGAAGGAAGGGCATCAGTCCCTTTTGCAGACCGTTCACCCATCCGCCGGTGAAGACCGAAAGCCAAAGGCTGCCGACCAGAAGGATCAGCAGACTGCCCAGGCCCATCGCCATTGCGGAAGCGCCCGCGCGACGATCCCAACCCCGTTCGGCGAGGCGTCCGACCAGCCAGGCCGCCGGCGCGAAGGCCCAGAGATAGCCGGCGGTCGGCCCGACGAGGGAAGCGATACCCGCCCCTGCCCCGGCAAACAGCGGAACGCCGGCTGCGCCTAACGCCAGGTACGTCGCC
Source organism: Capsulimonadales bacterium (assembly GCA_033762295.1). Lineage (GTDB taxonomy): Bacteria > Armatimonadota > Armatimonadia > Armatimonadales > Armatimonadaceae > JANRLW01. The sequence continues at coordinate 5,394 of JANRLW010000117.1, read as the reverse complement.
AGGGAGAGAAGACCCCGCCGGCTGCCGAGCAGCATCCCGCAGAGCAGAACGCCCGGCGTCTGACCGGTGAGCGGAACCGGGGTTCCCGGCAACGGGATCGAGACCTGCGCGAGGACTCCGACGAGAACGACTCCGGCGGCCATTCGCAGCGCGTCGGCGGCGACCGGATGAAGTCGACCCGACGGAAGGGAATCCGCCAGGGGTGGCAAGTACACGGTGGGCGAGGGCAGATGGGTCGCGGACAATTCGTTCTCCTTGAAACGCACTTTACCACATGTCCGAACCCGGAGGGACGGTGCCGAACGAACAGGAAAGCCGGGGGGCGAACGCGAACCTTCCTCCGGAGGCCCGGCGAACGGGCGGGAAGAGGTAGCGTATGGAAACGGAGAACGGTGAAGCGACGCAGGTGCGGATGAACGCGGCGTTTCCGGGATTGGGCAGTCTGCCGGAAGGCGCGGAACGGATCGAGGACCCGAACGGCGTCGGCGTGTTCCTGCGCCTGAGGAGCGGAAAACCCGCCGCGCGTTTGACCTTTCCGCTGGGCAGCCTGAACGACCTCCGGCGGTTTACGGCCTGCCACCGTTATGAACCGTTCTGGATGACGCCGAACGCCGGGACCCGTGGAGGCGAGGTACGTCCGGAGACCCAGTTTTTGCTGGTCGAGAGGACCGATGGGTCGGTGGTACTGTTCGTTCCGTTAATTTCCGGCGCGTTCCGCTGTTCTCTGGAAGGGGCGGGTGAGAACGAACTGCGCCTCATCGCCGAATCCGGCGATGAGGCGATCGTGACCGACACGGTCGTGGGGTTGTTCGTCGCGGAAGGAGCGGACCCCTACGAACTGGTTTCGGAAGCCTCCGTCTCGGTGGCCGCGTTTCTGAAGACCGGGCGACTCCGTTGGGACAAGGCCTACCCCGGCTTCATCGATTATTTCGGATGGTGTACCTGGGATGCTTTCTATCAGGACGTCAGTCACGACCGGGTGCGGGAAGGACTCGACAGTTTCCGGCAGGCCGGGATCACACCGCGTTACCTGATTCTGGATGACGGCTGGCAGTCGGTTCGCACATTCCCGACCGGGGAAAAGCGGTTGATCTCCTTCGCCGCCAACGAAAAGTTCCCGGGTGACCTGGGGCCGACGGTGCGTATGGCGAAGGAGGAGTTCGGCATCGAAACGTTCCTGGTGTGGCATGCCATCCTGGGCTACTGGGGCGGCGTCGATGGCGAGGCCCTGCCGGGTTACGGCGTTCGGTCGGTGACGCGCCGCTACTCGCCGGGTATCGACCATTACGTTCCGACCTTGCGAGAGTGGTTCGGGACGGCGTGCGGCACGGTGCACAACGCGCTGATCTACCGTTTCTACCAGGATTATCATCGGCATCTGCGCGAGCAGGGGGTGGATGGGGTCAAGGTGGACAATCAGGCGTCCCTGGAGGGACTGACCCATGGCGGCGGTTATGGCGGACGGGTCGCGATCATGCGGACATACCACGAGGCGCTGGAAGGCGCGGTCGAAACCCAGTTCCTTGGCAACCTGATCAACTGCATGTCGTGCGCCAACGAGACGTTCTACTCGTTGCTCAACTCGACCATCACCCGCACGTCGACCGATTTCTGGCCGAATCGTCCGGAATCCCACGGTCTGCATCTCTACTGTAACGCGCAGGTATCGTTCTGGTTCGGCGAGTTCTGCCTTCCGGACTGGGATATGTTCCAGAGCGGCCATCCGGCGGGCGCGTTTCATGCGGCGGGTCGCGCGCTCAGCGGCGGGCCGATCTATGTTTCGGACAAGCCCGGCACCCACGATGTCGAACTGCTGAAAAAACTGGTCCTGCCGGACGGCAGCGTGGTGCGGTGCGACTTCCCCGGTCGTCCGACCCGTGACTGCCTGTTTTCCGATCCGACCCGGGAGGACGTGCTCCTGAAGATCGTCAATGCCGTCTATTCCACGGTGGACCGCTGGAACGGTTTCGGCGAGGGGGCCGAAATGATCGGCGTTTTCCATGCCCGTCACGGGGAAGGGGTCGGGCCGATTTCCGGCGTGGTCCGTCCGACCGACCTTCCGGGCCGTCGGTCGGACGAACCGGCCACGCGTTATGCCATTTACAGCCATTACGAACAGGCGTTACGGACCCTCCGTCCGTCCGACGAAATCGCGGTCACTCTGCAGCCGCTGACGGCGGAGATCTTTACCCTCGTTCGCACCTATGGGTCGGAAAACGGCGAGTTCGCGCCGATCGGAATCGCCGATTTGTTCAACAGTTACGGCGCGATCGCGTCCTGCGAGCGAGCGGTCACGGAAACGGGGACGGAGTGGACGTTACTCCTGCTGTCGGGCGGAACGTTCGTCGCGTACGTTTCGCGGTCGCCGAAAGCGGTGGCGGTGGAGGAGACGCCGACGGAATTCTCCTATGAGGAGTCGACCGGAAAGTTGTCGGTTTCGATTCCGAAGAGCGACGTTCGGCTGACGATTTCCACTTGACAGGTAGAGCGGACAGGGATATACTCCCGATGTTGTGTGGGAGGTCCGACCGCAACAGGTGTTTTGTCGCCTGATCGGTTCGGGTTTCTCGCGAATCGCTATCCCTTCATCCGGTATTCCGGATGGATACGCGGAGCAGGGGGAATATATCGGTGGGCGACAACAGCGCCCGCAGTCGGTCTCTTCAGTCCGGTGCCACGGTTCGGCGAGGGAGTTCGCCGCCGCGATAAAACGATATGCCTCTCACTGCCCGCGTGCGGTCTACGGATCCACGGGGCTTTTTTGTTTCGTGTGTCCGCTTGCCAACAGTGTCAGACCTTGCTCGCGATCAAATCCAATCCATCCTCGCGGGCGTGTCAGGGAGCAGCAGGAAAGTCCAAAGTATGCCAACCATCAGCCAGCTGGTACGTAAAGGGCGCGACAAGGTCGTGAAAAAGTCCAAGTCGCCCGCCATGAAGGGTAATCCGCAGAAGCGGGGCGTCTGTACCGTCGTCAAGACGATGACGCCGAAGAAGCCGAATTCCGCCCTCCGCAAAGTCGCCCGCGTGCGCCTCACCAACGGTGTTGAAGTGACCGCCTACATTCCGGGCATCGGCCATAACCTTCAGGAACACAGCGTGGTCATGATTCGCGGCGGTCGTGTGAAGGATCTGCCGGGTGTCCGCTATCACATTCTGCGCGGAACCCTCGATACCGCGGGAACGAAGGATCGCAAGTCCAGCCGCAGCAAGTACGGGACCAAGAAGCCGAAGCCGGGGCAGGCCGCTCCTGCCGGTAAGGGTGCGCCCGCCGGTAAGAAGAGATAAGGAATAAGGGAGCCAGAAACATATGCCACGCAAAGGACCTGCCGAAAAACGTCCGGTGACCCCCGACCCGATCTACGGCAATCGGGATGTCACTCGCTTCATCAACCGAATGATGGTCGACGGCAAGAAATCCGTCGCCGAGCGCATCTTCTACACCGCCCTCGAGCAGGTGGAGGCCAAGACGGGCAAGCCGGGCCTGGAGATATTCGAGGAAGCGATGCGGCGCGTGATGCCGGTTGTCGAAGTCAAGCCGCGGCGTGTCGGCGGCGCGACTTACCAGGTTCCGGTGGAAGTCCGACCGGAGCGACGCCGCGCCCTCGGAATCCGCTGGATCGTTACCTTCGCCCGCCGTCGCAACGGTCGGTCGATGGTCGACAAACTGACCTCCGAACTGCTCGATGCCGCCAATGGCACCGGCGGCGCGGTGCGAAAGCGCGAGGAGGGCTTCAAGATGGCCGAAGCCAACAAAGCCTTCTCCCACTACCGCTTCTAGTCGACCTTTCGGTTTCGCTGAAAACCACGCTGTCCTGTCGGACGGCGTGGTTTTGTTTTTCTACGGAACGGCGGCGACGGTCCCGCTGCGCCGGTCAGGAAAATCAACTCGAACCGTTCAGGTATGACACGGACCGGCAGGAGCGGAATTTGGGAACACATTTTCAGTACCTCTGCCGCGCGATTTTCTTGTCACGAAACATTTCCATGATATAACAAATCAAAACCGCTCAAATAGTTGAGTGCCTCATTGCCTCGTTTTGTAGCGGGGCAGGGTCATCGTCACGGACCCTGCGAAAAACAACGTTCGGTTTTCTACCAAGGAGGTAACGGATGAAAAATTCCACCGTTTTCCGTCGAGGGCAGGCTCATGGTTTCACTTTGATCGAGCTGCTCGTCGTCATCGCCATCATCGCCATTCTGGCCGCCATTCTCTTCCCCGTCTTCGCCCAGGCGCGCGGCAAAGCGCGGCAGACGGTCTGCCTGTCCAACATGAAGCAGATCATGCTGGGCGAAATGATGTACATTCAGGACTATGACGAAAAGCATTCCTTCACCTGGGGATGGAACCCGACCTGGATGAACTGGCATCAGCAGGTGGACCCGTACATCAAGAACAAGCAGCTCTGGAAGTGTCCGGACGATACCTACAGCCGGGGTGCGAACGTCGATCCGGTCTCCTACAGCATGACCCTGGCCTGGGGCGACTGGTCCGCCGAATACTCGATCGCCGGGGCGTCCGAGGGAAATATCACCTCCCCGGCCAGCACCATTTTCCTCTCCGAACGCTGGAACGGATACCACCAGTGGCAGCAGGGTTGGGCGACCGACAACTGGTGCGATAACGGTGAGTTCCTGCGTGGACAGAACTCCAACGGCGTCGCCGGAGTGAAAGGGCACGGCGGCGGAGCGAACTACGGATTTGCCGACGGGCATGCGAAGTGGATGCGCTTCGAGCAGACGCTGACCCGCCAGGGAAGCCAGCCGAAGGTCACCGAAATGCCGGACTGGCTGCCGAAATGTCCGAGCAGCCTCGTGACGGGCGCGCCGCAGGCCGAATACTTCGGCATGTGGACCACCCGGCAGTAGGAAGCGAGAACACTGTGGCCAAACGGGAAATTCCTCCGATCTTTCTACTGGTCGGAGGCGTCCTTACCCTCGGCGTGCTGATCTATTTCTTCTACCAGGCATCCTCCCCGCCGACACCGCCGCCGGGCAGCTACACGCCGGGGGTGCCGCCGTGGATGGAGAAGAACCGGACTCAGGCGCAGCCGGGAGTTCATAACGCCCCTTCCGCCGGACAGAAGCCGTAACGCATCGGCCCGGCGAAACCAACGTCGTTACCGACGGCATCGGCCCGGAACCGCGGAAGCGCGACCGGGCCGATGCCTGTTTTCAAGGTTCGACAGGAGGATTTCATGCGTACTCTTTCCGATTTCAATGACGGCTGGAAGTTCCGTTACGGCGAGGCGGACGGGGCGGAGGCGGCAGACTTTGACGATCGTTCCTGGCGAGACGTCACGCTGCCGCATGATTGGAGTATCGAAGGCCCCTTCGACCGGCAGTGGGCCAGCGCGACCGGCTACCTCCCCGGAGGTATCGGCTGGTATCGAAAAA
>JANRLW010000116.1:0-47891 GCA_033762295.1 Capsulimonadales bacterium | reverse complement strand
GGCCGAGCCGATATTGACATCGTGCTTCAGGTTGCAGAGGAGAATGGAGAAGCGGTGACGGCGGTCGGCGAGGTCCTTGAGAATCGCCTCATCGCTCAGCCATTTGAATTCATCGACGACGTTGCGGGGTTTATCGAAATTCGCGATGGGTTCCATCGGCGGGGCAGCTTCCTTTCGAATCCCGTCCATTCTACTCGCAGCCCCGGCGTCCGCGCAAACGGTCGTGAATCTTCTCTTTCGTTCGTCCGGCATCTGATATACTCCAAGCGTTCCCGCAGAGATGTCCGATCGGACACCGGCCGGGGGAGATTCAGCGAGGTTAGGAAGCAGCGGTGGCGAAAATTCGTAAAAAGATCAGTAAGCTCCCTCCCGGTGTCACGTTTCCGGAGGCGTCGGTGAAACGTCCGCGGAAGCAGACGGGAACGCCGCGTCCGGAGACGCGGTCCGGCCGGAACGATCAATCGGCCCCCCGTCCCGAAGAGCCGATGCCTGAGACGGTCGCGCCCGTGGTCGAACCGGACGAGGTCGTCCTTCCTTCCTTCGACGATCTGGGCCTTTCCGAGACGATTCGCCGCGCGGTCGCCGAGGCCGGTTTCGAAAGCCCGACCCCCATTCAGGCCGCCGCGATTCCGGTCCTGCTCGCGGGTCACGACCTGATCGGACAGGCGCAGACGGGCACCGGCAAGACCGCCGCCTTTACGCTGCCGCTTCTGCAGCGCATGGACGCGATGCGCAAGGAGACCCAGGCGCTGGTCCTGGTGCCGACCCGCGAACTGGCGATCCAGGCCGCCGCCGAGATCATGAAATTCGCCCGGAACAGCGGACTCCGGGTGGTTCCCGTTTACGGCGGTCAGCCGATCGACCGTCAGTTCCGCGCCCTGCACGAGGGCGCGCAGGTGGTCGTCGGCACGCCGGGACGTGTCCAGGACCATCTTCGCCGGGGCACTCTCGACCTTTCGCACGGCACGTTTTGCGCTCTCGATGAGGCCGACGAGATGCTGGCGTTCGGGTTTATCGAAGATATCGAAAGCATCCTCGCCCAGTTGCCCCCGGAGCGACAGACGGCTCTTTTCTCGGCGACCATGCCGCCGCGCATCCTCGCCCTGACGAAAAAGTTCCTTCCGAACGCCCGGCGGGTCGTGATCGAGACGAAGCGTCGCACGGTCGAGACGACGAACCAGACCTACTACGAGGTGCCGCCGGGGAAGAAGATCGATGCGCTGGCGCGTGTTCTGGACATGGAGACGCCCGGTCCGACGATCGTCTTCTGTCGGACACGCCAGGAGACGAACGAACTGGCGGAATCCCTGCGACTGCGCGGTTACGCCGCCGAAGCGCTGCACGGAGAGATGGGCCAGCCGGAGCGGGACCGGGTGATGCGGCGGTTCCGCGAGGGTCAGGCCGATCTGCTGATTGCCACGGATGTCGCCGCGCGCGGTCTGGACATCGAAACCGTCACCCATGTCATCAACTTCAGTCTGCCCTTCGATACCGAGCAGTATATCCATCGGGTCGGGCGCACCGGGCGCGCCGGCCGATCGGGCGACGCCATCACCCTGATCGAGCCGCGCGAACGCCGGATTCTGCGTCTGATCGAGCAGGCGATCGGAACGTCGATCCAGCCGGCCCGCATTCCCACCGTCGCCGATGTCCTGGCCCGTCGTCGGGAGCGGTTCGTCTCCACATTGCGCGAGCGGTTGCGGTCGGGTGATTTCGCGAGCCAGACGGCCACCGTCGCCGCGTTGACCCCGGAGTTCGATGTCCGGGAGGTTGCGGCGGCGGCGTTGCACATGCTCTGGGAGGAGACGGTCGGCGCGCCGGTTCAGGAGAGCGAGGAGCGTCTGGAGGAACAGTTAGCGACCGAGAGCGAGCGTTCCGAGCCGGGAATGACCCGACTGTTCCTGCCTCTGGGACGGCAGGACGGCCTTCGTCCGGCGGACCTGGTCGGGGCTATCGCCCACGAGACCGGTCTGCCCGGGAAAGCCGTGGGGGCGATCGACATCTTCGATCGGACGGCCTTTGTCGAGGTTCCGAGCGAGAACGCGCAGGAGGTCATGGACGCTCTGAGTCGTCATAAGCTGCGTGGCCGCCGGGTTCGGGTGACCATCGCGCGTCCCGGCCGCTGACGGCGAATTGTTTACGCCTTTCGCCAGTGACCGCGTGTGAAGTCGGGAAACTTGATCGGCAGGCTGCCTCGGGCGACCGAAAGATCGGAGAGCGGACCGGGCGCGCTCCAGGCGGCGGCATCGTAGACATCCATTTCCGGGGCCAGCCCCTCGCGCATCCAGCGGATGACGCTGTAATTCATCAGGAAGTCCATGCCGCCATGCCCGCCCCGTTTACGGGCCAGTTCGCCCATGTTCGTCCAGAGCCGATCCTCATACTGCGCCTTGTGCGTATCGAGTGAGGCCCACTCCTCGCCGCCCGGTTGTCCGTCGAGGTGAATACGCGGCGGATAGTCGCAGAATGTCCCCTTCGTTCCGGCGATCATGTTGATTCGGGAATAGGGACGCGGCGTCACGACATCGTGCTGCAGCAGGATGGTCCGTCCGAGCGCGGTGCGTATCAGGCTGGTGTTCATGTCGCCGCAGAGGTATTTCTCCTTGCGTTTCGGACTGTCGGCCGGAAGATGAGCGTCCCGGTACTCGGTCAGGCTCGCCTCCCGACTGCTCATCGCGACCAGGAGTTCGAAGCGGTCGCCGTTGTGTATCTCCATGTACTGCGCGACCGGCCCGAGTCCGTGCGTCGGATAGAGGTTGCCGTTCCGCTTGATATGCGGGAACCGTCGCCAGAGTCCCTCGCCCGAATCCGCGAGCAGCAGGCCGCGCAGGTTATGGATATAGGCTGCCTCGCCATGGGTCAGTTGCCCGAACCGACCGGCACGGACCATATTCCTGACGAGCATCTCGCTCCAGCCGAAGCAACAGTTTTCCAGGATCAGGCAGTGCCGGCGCGTCTTTTCGGACGTATCGACCAGTTTCCAGCATTCGTCCAGGGTCGTGGCGGCGGGCACTTCGACGGCGGCATGCTTTCCGTGTTCCATAGCGGCGACGGCCATGGGGACATGCCAGTCCCAGGGGGTGGCGATGTAGATCAGATCGAGGTCATCCCGTTCGCACAGTTTTTTGTAGATCGTCTCGGACCCGCCGTAGACTTCGGGACGGCCCATTCCGGCCTGTTCGGCCCGCGCCGCGCCATTTTGCGCCCGTTCGGTCACCAGGTCGCAGACCGCATGGATTCGGACTCCGTCCAGGGCGAGCAGGTCGCCGAGCAGTCCGCTGCCCCGTCCGCCGAGACCGATAAAGCCGATCCGAACGGTGTCCCGCTTTTCGAACGGCACGTTGTGCATGGTTTCGGCGGCCGTCACCGACCGGGCCTCCGCCGGGTCGGGCAGGACCGCCGTCGTCGCCACTCCCACACCGACGCCCGCCGCCGTTTGAAACAGTTCGCGTCGGGTAATTCCGTTCATGTTCGTCACGCTGGTCATGCGCACCATTTCGTTACGGAAAGGCAGGACTCCTTCAAGCGGGCACGCTCCGGCCTTTCGCCCTCCGTCGGAGGCGGACGTATGTTAAAATATCGCGGGGCGAAACGCTCCGTCAACGAGACGGCGGAAAGGGAAACGGACCTGGACACGATGTGGATCTATCTGGCGGTGATTGCGGCGTTGCCGGTGCTGGAACGTCTGATCGATCGCGCGGGAAACGAGAATCGGGTCGCGTGTTCGGACTGCGGCGAGCGCATCCGTATCGGGGCGCGTGTCTGTCGTTACTGCGGCCATCGTTTCCCGTCGGGCATTGCGGGGACGCCGGTCGAAACGCCGACGTCGTCCGACAGCGATCTAACGGGGCGCGAGAGGCAAATGCTGGCCGAAGTGCGGTTTCTGCGTCGACGTCTGCGCGCTTACCGCTCGCTGGTCCGACTGCTGATCATTACTCTCCTGATTCTGGCATGGTTCGGCCAGGAACGGATCGCCCACTGAGAGCGCTTTCGCGCCATTACCGGATCGCTGTGGAAATCACCTGGCGGTCAAACGCGCCAACGGTGCCGGGAACGCCTCAGATTTTGCCGGTCACGGTCGGTGTTTCCGTAAGGATCGGGGGTCCGGCCTTCGCCGCCTTCCCCTTTATAAGTGGCGGAGAACCGCTATTGGCTATCGCAACCGAGAAAGGCGGAAAGGTTGAGTATAATATCCTGAACACAATGATAATTGTAGGAATGTTCAGGAGGATGCGCCCATCTTTCGCGGAAGACAATCGCGCGTCGTAGAAACCGTCGCGAGCGGAACGCCCGCCATAGGAACGCTGTCGGATGCCCGCTTGGTTGCGCTCTGTCTCGCGAATCACCCGCCCGCCTGGGATGCGCTGATTGGCCGATATGCCGCACTCCTCTTTACGACAGCCCGCCGATTGGGATTGCCGGATGCGGATGCCGAAGATGTGGTGCAGGAGGTCTCCATCCTCCTCTATGAACATCTGGCGGACCTGCGGGAAACCACGCGCCTCCCCCACTGGCTGATTACCACCACACGCCGCGCGGCATGGAAACGGTTCCGACGAGAGAACATACCCCCGTTTTCGGAAGCGGTTTCCGAGGAGTGGCTCCTGGAATCCGCCATCCCTGTCGGCAAGGAGTCGGGCGGGACCCCGGAGGAGATTCTGCTGGAGATGGAACGCGCCTGGGAGATCCGGGTCGGTATGGAACGGCTTTCGCCCACTTGCCAACGACTGCTCCACCTGCTGTATGTGCAGGAACCGCCCGCGTCCTATGCGGATGCCGCGCACCAACTGCAAATCCCCCTCAATAGCGTCAGTCCCAACCGCTCCCGGTGCCTGCAACGCCTGAAAGAAATACTGGAGAAATCTGAAGACTGAATTGTACGTTTGGATGCTACTCCGGCCTCTATAGACGTAAGGGGTAAAGGTGAGACGGTTATGAATGAGTGTGATGTACCACCGGAAATGCTGGCGCAGTACCAGGACGGCGCTTTGCCGGAAACGGAACGGGCGCGTATCGCCCTGCATCTGGCGCAAGGTTGCGTCCGATGTCAGACCCATCTCGCCTGGCTTGCCGGGACCGTGAGAGCGATTCAGCAGGCAACGCAGTTTGTCCGTCCGCCGGAGCGTGTGGTGCGCAAAGCGTCCCGACTGTTTCGGGAGCGGCGTCCGTCTCCGTCGCTCCGTGACGTCCTGGCGCGGCTTGTGTTTGACAGCAGAATGGGCGCGCCCGCCCTTGCCGGGGTACGCGATGCGGGCAGCGGCGGTTTCCAGCGTCTCTACAGTACGGAACGCTTCGATATTGACCTCTGGGGCGAACAAACGGAAGCCCGCGCGTTCTACCTTATCGGACAGGTCCGTTCCCGTGCGGAAGGCGCGGCGGTTGAACCGGATGCCGTTACGCTGACACCTGCCGAACCGGGAGTAGAACCGCTGTTCGCACTGCCGGACGGGGGCGAGTTTCATGTCCCCGACCTTCCGCCCGGAGTCTACACCGTTCGCTTACTGCTTGCCGATGAAGGCATCGTCCTCTCCGACGTTCGGGTCGGGGATTAGACAGGAAGCACGATATTTCCATGCGTCCTGTGACCTCGGCGCGAGATATTGTTGGGCGGCTTCTGGAAGAGAGCAGCGATGCGCGGCGCGAATCGCTCCTGTTGGCGGCGGCCCGCGAGCCGGAGTGCCTGACCCTTCTGCTGGAAGCCGCCTGGGATGCCGCGCGGGCCGACCCGGTGGAATCCCTGCGTCGCGCCGACCTGGTGGATGCCGTCTGCGAACGTGCGCCGCTCGGAACGCAGACCGCGGCAACACGGGCCCAGGCTGCGCGGGTGCGGGTTCGCGGCTTTCAGGCACTCGGGCGGTATGCGGATGTCGTGCGGGAGACGCAGAATGCGGCGCGGGTTGCGAGAGAGGCGGGCGACCCTCTCCTGACGGCTACCGTGCAGATTGGCGCGGTGGATGCTCTGGGACGGCTAAACCGCGTCCCGGAAGCGTTCGCACTGGGTAACCAACTCGTTGAGGAGCTTCTCTCGCGGGGCGCGCCGGAAGAAGCGGCCCGCGTCCTGGTCAACATCGGTATTTTGCGCTACCGCCAGGACGAATATACGAGCGCACTGGACGCATACCGTCAGGCCGCCGCTATCTTCTTGGAGCGGAACGACACGCTCTCTCTCGCGCGAACCTGGCTGAATGCCGCCATCGCTCTGACCTCCCTGAATCGTATCGAAGAGGCGATTGAACTCTACGAGTCCGCACTGGATATCTTCACGGGCCAGGAAATGCCCGTTTTTGCCGCGACTGCGGAGACGAATCTCGGCTTCCTTTATTATGTCTCCGGGCGTTATGCCCTCGCGCTACAGTCGCTGGACCGCGCCCGTTTAGCCTTCACACAGATAGGCGATAACGAAGGCGCGGCGCAGGCAGATACGGACAGCGGCGACGCCTATCGGTCGCTTAACCTTCTTCCCGAAGCCCTCGATTGTTATGAACGCGCCGCCGCGACCTTTGCTCAAATGGATGCGGATTACGACCGGGCGCGGGCGGAATTCGGACGCGCCGCCATCCTCCTTGCTCAACACCGCGATGCGGAGGCATTCGCCGCTATGGAAGAAGCCTCCTCTATCTTTCATCGTCAGCGAAATGCCGTGCAGTCCGCCCATGTCCACCTCCTTCGCGCGCACTTTTTCGACCGGCAAGGGCGAGCCGACGAAGCGGATGCGAGCGCCTTTCGGGCGGCGCGGGTTTTTTCGCGGGCACGCTTATCCGGATGGGCGGCGGAGGCGCGTTGGCTGCCGGTGGCACGCGCCCTCGCGGAAACGGGAGCCGGCACGCGGCGAATGGCTTCCCTGGTCCGAATCGCTCGCCGGGAGGGACGCGGCTGGCTGGAGTGCCGGGCCGAACGCGCTCTGGGCCGCTACTTCGCAGGGCGTTCGGAGACCGGACGCGCTTTGCGTCATTTTCGGGCGAGCGTCGCCGCGCTGGAACGGACCCGTACCCTCATCGCGCCGGAAGAACTGCATACCGCCTACCTTCGGGATAAGATGTCGGCCTATGAGGAGATCGTCGGTACGCTCCTGACGCGAGGGCGGCGTCAGGACATTATTGAGGCGCTGGAGTATGTGGAGCGGGCCAAATCCCGCCTGTTGCTGGAACGCCTCCTCACCACCCTCGAAAACCCGGCATCCGCGACCCGGAGAACGACCCCCGCTCGCGTTCGGTTGGCGGAACTGCGTGCGCAACTCAGCGTGAACTATCATCGGACGCAGGATGCCGCGCAGAGCGACAACGTCCGGCGACTCGGCGGCAGTCCGGCGGGGCGAACGGACGAGTCGGCGACGCTTTCCGCGCTGGAAAAGGCGTATGAGGAGGCGGCCCACCGCGTCGAACAGGAAGACGGGGCCAACTTCACCCTGTCGGCTGTCGTCGCGCCATCGGCGATTCAGAACGCCCTACGTCCTGACGAGACGCTGGTCGAGTTCTATCTTGTTGGTGATGCGATCTCCGTCTTTATCATGAATCGCGGTGCGATTCGCGCCTGTGCGCGAATCGCGAATTGGGATTCCGTGGCCCCGCTGGCACGTCGCTTACGGTACCAACTGCAAAAAATGGCGCTCCGGACAGAATATACGGAGCGGTACTCCGGGATGATGCAAACCGAAATCCGTGAAACATTGGGAGGTCTGTACTCCCTGCTTTTCGCACCGCTCGTCCCCTTTCTTGCCGATAGCGAAGCGCTGGTCGTCGTGCCGCACGGGCCGTTGCACGGTTTGCCCTTCCACCTGTTCCAGGATGGCGAGGCGTTCCTTCTGGACCGATGGGAGTTCCTTTACGCACCAAGCGCCGCCGTCTGGTATACCACCGGACGACGTTCGGCATCCGACGCGCCCGCCGAAAAAGGGAACGTGGGACCGGCATCCGCGTTGACACTGCTGATGGGTTTGCCCTCGCCAACGCTGACGCGTATTACCGAGGAGATTACCGAACTGAAAGAGCTTCTGCCCGACGCGACCGCCTATCTGGGCGACGAGGCGACGCTGGAGAATTTTCATAGGCAGGCCGGGCACTGCTCTGTGCTCCATCTGGCGACCCATGCGATGTTTCGGGCGGACAACCCCCTGTTCTCCGGTCTGCAGTTCGCGAATGGTTGGCTCCTTGCAAGAGACCTTTATCAGATACGCCTGCGTTGCGACCTGGCCACTCTCTCCGCCTGTCGAACCGGCGTAGGGCAGGTGGATGCCGGAGATGAACTTTTCGGGATACCACGCGGCTTTCTCTCCGCCGGGGCTCGTTCCGTGGCGGCAAGCCTGTGGCCTGTGGACGATGCGGCGACAACCTACCTGATGACCCGTTTTTACCGCCACCTTAACCGGAGTGGTTTGAACCGGAGCGGTAAGGCGGCGGCGCTACGTGCGGCGCAACGAGAGACGCGAGAGGCCTACCCCCATCCCTACTACTGGGGAGCGTTTATCCTGATGGGCGAGCGTTAACTCCTGTACAAAAACCCGTATACTCTGCGAACAGGCAACGAATATAATAGTGAAAAAGGTGGAAGAGGAGTTTTCCGAAGGGAAGTACGTTTATGAAACAACGAAGTATACTGAAGCGCCCATTGTGGCGATTTGCATTCTCATTTCTACTATTCGGACTGCCGTTGCTCCTGTTGCCGATACGCGGCGCGTGGGCGGATGGGATCGTGCCGGGGTATGTTCTGGCGCGGGTGCGCGATGGCGCAAGTATCTCGGACGTCATCAAGGCCATCAATGGTGACGATGACGATGATGCCGAAGATACGCTGATTCTGGAGCAAGTCCCCAATACCAATATCTACGCCCTCCGGCTACCTGCGGGAACGACGGAAACGCGATTCGCGAACCGCCTCCGAACGATCCCCGCCATTCAGCACGCCGAACCGGACACCTTCTTCGGCGACCCGAAAACGCTGCCCTTTGAACGGAAGCCGTCCCCCATTGCCGAAAACCGCAACGTCTCGGACTATATCTCCCAGGGCGCCAGCATCCTTGAATTGCAGGCGGCAGGCGTGGTCACAGAGGCGTATGTCCATCAGGTCGCCTACCGACAGGTGCGTCTGGGCGCAGTCCATTCGCTCGCCACCGGTGAGGGAATCAAAGTCGCGGTCCTTGATACGGGCGTGAATCCGGAGCATCCCGCGCTGTACGGACGCTGTACGCAGGGGTTTAACGCGATAAACAAAGACCTGCCGCCCCTGGATATGCCGGACGGTGTCACCAACTATTCGGTAGGGCATGGAACTATGGTTGCCGGTATGGTCGCCCGAATCGCGCCGCAAGCCGATATAGTCCCCGTTCGCGTGCTGAACGGGGACGGTTGGGGTAGCGGCCTCAACGTGATTAAAGGGATCGTCTTCTCGCAGAGCGAAGGCTGCCGGGTTATCAATCTGAGCCTGAGTTCCGCGACGCGCCTGCGGATCATGGACGAAAGTATCGCCCAGGCGATCTCGCAAGGCATTCTCATTGTCACGTCAGCCGGGAATGATGGCGTCAATCAACCGCGCTGGCCCGCCGCCTACCCGGGTGTTATGGCAGTCGCATCGCTCGACACCAACGGGCAGCGTTCCCCCTTCTCGAACTATGGCTCGTATATCTCCGTGTGTGCTCCGGGCAACGGGATTCACGGTCCGTTCCATACCGGCGGGTACGCCCTCTGGTCCGGCACCTCCTTTGCCGCGCCGTTCGTCGCCGGACAGGCGGCGCTGATGTTCTCCCGCAATGCATCGCTTACCGGAGCGACGGTCCGCGCCTACATCCGAAACACGGCACGTTCGGTTGCGGCAGCGAATCCGAACAGCGCGGGGCTACTTGGCGCGGGCCTCATAGACATCGAAAGAGCGGTGCGAAACACCCCGCGCTGAAACTCCCTCGCATCCTGCCGCCAGGACTACCGGATATACCTTTCCGGTAGTCCTTGTTTTTTGCAGGACTTCGATTCGGGCGGGCAAGAAAAATATCCCTTGTCTTCTTCGCGGCGTGTACGTTTCTTCGCGCCCCCGTTCTCTATAACAGTGAACCCTGCGGCCTACCGGCGATTCTCTATCGCCGCACAACGAAGGCCGGGCTAAAGAAGGAATTCTCGAATGAACGTATCTCGTTATCTCTCTCTCTGCGCGGGGATCGCTCTCATCGGTATGGGAACCGCCGCCCAGGCGCAACCCGGAGATGTCAGTGCGCGCTACGAAAGCAACACGCTCTACATTGATGGCGACTCCGGCAACAACGCTTTCCGCGCCACACAGAACGGCGCGGGACTTATTACGGTGGTGGGGTTGAACGGCACCACCATTAACGGCTTGCCTTCGGTCTCCTTCCCCGCTCTCGGCATCGTCGCCGCCGACATCAAGACGGGCGCGGGCAACGATACCGTTACCCTGGTGCGACTGCGACCGGAATCCGATCTGAAGGTGGACTTGGGCGACGGGAACGACACTGCCACGTTGAACGGCGACTTTGCAGGCGCGGTTATCGAGGTATACGGCGGGCAGGGTGACGACCGGGTGAACGGTTCCAACCTGACCGTAATAGGCGACCTCGTTATCGATACCGCCGAAGGCATCGGAACCGTCACCTTCAATGGGGCAAGCATTGGGCAAAACCTCACCATCCTGAGCAACGACGCCAACGATACCGTTCGCTTCACCAATACGATTGTTCAGGGCGATTTGTTCGTGGAGACCGGACTCGGCGCGGATATTGTCAATGCGAGTTTTCTGACGGTCAACCGCTCACTGGGTATCGTTGCTGGTGATGGAGCGAACCGCGTGACGCTCGCAGATTCGTCTGCCGGTGAGGATGTGTCCGTAACGACCGGTGTGGGCAATGATGTTGTCAGCCTTACCCGAGTTCGCTCGTTCAAATCCCTGACCGTTGACGCGGATGCGGGAAATGACCGGGTGACGGCATCCGGCGTACGGGTAGTGGCGGACGCCGTGTTCAAAGGCGGCTCCGGCGTGGATACCCTTTTGGGGTTAAGCTCCATTGTCGCCGGAATCAAGCGAGAAATCGTCGAATTCGAGTCTTTCACTCCGTAGACGGCACCCGCCGGATTCCTTATTCCCACTCTTCCACCACCTGCGGTTTGTGAAAACCGCAGGTTTTTTCACAGGTTATTGTCCTACCGCTTGACTCTCACAACGACGAAGCCGGACGGCTGCCGGTTCGTCCGGTTTGCCGGGACCTTTCAGGGTTTCGGAGACGCAAAACGGCACGCAGTTATTGAGAGGAAACGAATAGTATTTCGGACATACTGACTATTCGGAAGTACCCCGTAGGGGATTCGAACCCCTGATCTCCACCGTGAGAGGGTGAAATGCCGTTTTTCCTCTCAAAACACAAGGTTTTCTCTCAAAATCGCGTCTTTACTGCCCTCCATTATAACACAGAGTGGCAATCATATCTTCGCAAGGGTGGCAATCACCAAGCGACCTAGCATCAAAGTCGTTGATTAAAAGTTGATCCTGACTGGCAGCCAGATGAACTGTTCCGGCAATTCGGCTACGCTTGGTACGGACGAACGTATTATTTGGCCGTCAGGTTGAATCGCGATCACCTCCTGCTGGTGCATCCAGTGTGTCAACACACGGACTTCGTTATTACCTAGCCCGATGATCACGCTGGTGGGTACCGCCGTCGCGTTGCAAAAAACGTGATGAGCACTCTCCATAAAGGAACCGTGCGCATTCTGGTTCAGCTCCAGGTTGGGTTCCTGGACCCAGTGCCCATACGAATCCAGCGTGAGCGAATCGAGCATCAAGCGGACGGCAGAACCAACGTACTGGGCTACAAGCAATGCTCGATTGGCCCGTTGGTCCGGTGTCGCATCGGGCCGGATCCACCGGTTGTTCCCGAGATCGCCAACAATGTCATATGGGTGCCACCCCTTCGGATCTGGATGGCAGCCCGCGTTAGTTATCAACCGTGTGGCCGATTCCTGGATTTTTAACTCTACGGACGGGGATGCGCTGACGCGCCATACAACGAACCTATAGTTACCATCACTCACGCAGTCATCAGGGAATGGGTATCCCAGTGGAGGTGCTTCTGCGGAGTAACGATTCGAATAGCGAGTCACCCACATCCACTTGATCGCCGCTCCAAATTCATCGTAGATCGGCTTTACTACAGACCCCAGGATCTGCTCAACCCAGTTCTCCTGGTAAAGAGGGGATACCGGAGCGGCGATATGGATTTGCTTTGCGTTCAATAGTTCCGCACGCTGATTATCGTTTTCCATGAATCTTCCGTCCTTCTTAATTCCCGCTTAGGCGCTCCGCTTACGCCACTTGGGTGGAACGAGCCCGATTGTCTGAAGGTACTATTTCGATTTTCTGAGGCGGCAGAAATGAGCCGCCAGTCGGTCGGCAAATGCATCCTTTGAAAAGTCTTTCGCGTTTCGCCCGGGATAATGCCGCCCCGTTCGTTGTTCTCCAGAATGTTACTTGATCTCAGAATCAGAATCGACGCTGTCTTCTATTCCGATTGCTCTTTTGACTGCTTCAACGGCCTTCTTGACGGGCATATTATTGGTTTTGAGGTTGCCCCCCTCAATGATATTGCCTTGCCATATCTCTGCGTTTCGTTTGAAGTCCAGCATTGCAAGTTGCATGATTAACTCTTCTCTGTCATCTCTTCCTCCCTTTCGGCGGTTCATCCACATGATCGAATAGCCGACTCTGCTGATTACCTGGAGGCCAGTAGCAGTGAGGTCTACATAGTTAGCGCGATGTTCAGGGATATCCACTTGCGATTGAGCGCCTTTGCTTTCAGCAATGGCTTTCCAGGTGGGATTAAAGTCGGTGAATGTTCGGTAGAACCAAACGATTCCATCTTCATATTCTTTTCGGCTTCTCTCCAGTCGCTCAGCTGCATACTTGTCAAGTTGAGCAGCAGCATAAACCGAATTGCCCAGTAAAATCTCAGCGACACAGAAGCGAATCTGGTTAAGAGTAAAGAGGTTGAGAGAAGTTGTCCCGATGCTTTTGGAGGTTCGATCAATCCGTCCATGAAAAACCGGGACCTCATCAATAACACGCTTCAATAACGTAAACATGGGGTTACGACTGTTGAACGCTGCCAGAAGCGAGTTCGGAATAGGTTTGGTCTGGGCACAGTCCGCAAAGTCTTGATGGACCTGATCTATGTTTGTTTCGAACACCAAGTTTACGGCGACAGCATGCTGCCGAAGCTCTGGACGCTCGCCTCGATTAAGAACCTCTCGAATTCCTTCGATTCGATGTTGCCCATCGGTGACATAAAACGTCACTCCATCTGGCAATAACAGCAACACACTCTTCGTAGGAGACTTAGCATTCGTTGTGAAGCATATAAGTTCACTCCCTACATTCAAGGTGATGGGCGGCAGAATATAATTGTCCGTTTCTCGCAGATAATCAGCGATGGTTCGGACATGGTCGGTCATTAAAGGACGGTTCCTTTTCGTTGATGGATCATCTCCTTTTCTTACGGAGTCGATCTGGACTGCTTGGACAAGTTTGGTAAAAGACATTCCTGTGGTAATCATCTTCCGATCCGCTTGCTGGTAAAGAACACCAGGAATGATGACTGAACCGGTCGCTTGCGCTTCTAATGCTGCTTTCGCAGATGCTTCGTCGAAAGTATCAAACTCTCTTAACTGGACGACATTGGTGTTATCAGACATACAAAAACCTCTTTCTGAACGCTAACGTCCAAAAGACGCCGTTCGAAGTTAGTTTAACACCGATCTGCCTGAATGTCAAGAAGTTTTATTTGTTTAGCAGGAAGCCCTCCCGATTAATCGTCGGGAGGGCTTGATTATTTCGCACGGAATAACGTGCTATTGATTAAACAGCGACAGCAGGCACGGTCTTCGCTTCGATCAGCCGGGCGTTCAGCCGTTCGAGTTCGGCGACACGCTCCCGCAGGGATTGCGTTTCCCCCTGGCTGTTCAGGTGCAACAGTTCGGTTTCCAGCATCAGGGAAAGGATCGCGACGTCCCGCTTCGGGTGTGCGGTCCGTCGTGCCGCCGCGAGCAACCGGGTAAGGTGTTCCTGGGTGAACGGCTGCACCTGGTCCGGGCGATCGATGGGCGGCGATATTTTCGCGATCGGGGATACCGCCAGGTCGTACTCCTTGACCATCCAGTTGAGGAACGCCCGGATCTGGCTGTAATACTTCTTCATCCGTCCGGAGGAGAGTGATTCGGTTTCCCGGGCGTTCCCCCACCGGCCCGAACGCTCCTTGTGGCCGTTGCGAAGGTAGAGGAAGAACGCCTGCAGCGTGGGGTGGTCGCAAACGGTGTGCCCCTTCGCCTCAAAGAACCAGATCAGCTTCCCCAGGTCCGAGCGTTTCTCTTCGATCGTCCGGTCACTGTGGGACTCGATTTCACAAGCGATCAGGTAGTTTTGCACCTCCGCCTTCAGACGCGGCATGGCCAGCGGATCCTCAGGAACGAGTGGACGGCGGGACGATGAAGCGCGTCGGACGGAAAAATTCCGCGCGTTCGTTTCGGCCGCGTTTGCAAAGGGTGGTTGTGTTTTTCGCATCTACCGAACCTTTCAGGGTTTCGGAGACGCAAAACGGCACGCAGTTATTGACAGAAACCGCACAGCAGTTGGCACTTACTGACTGTCTGGAAGTACCCCGTAGGGGATTCGAACCCCTGATCTCCACCGTGAGAGGGTGGCATCCTAGGCCGCTAGACGAACGGGGCGCAGTGAGGACGAAATATACTATACCATCGGAATCGCAGGATCGCAAGACCACGACATCAGTCGGATCCGTCGGCCTTCTCACAGACGACGACGAACTTTTCCAGAGTATGCGTGCCGAACGAGGTGATCAAGGCGCAGTCCGCCGCATCCCGACCGACCGCCATTAACGTGCGACCGATACGCGGTGTGTTGAACCGGGCGTCAAAGTCGTACCACCGGCCCCCCAGATAGACCTGAAACCACGCCGAGAAATCCATCGGGTTCCCCGTCGGCGGAGCGCCGATATCCGAAAGATAACCGGTCGCGTAACGCGCCGGAATCCCCAGACAGCGACACAACGTCAACGCCAGGTGCTGATAGTCCCGGCAAACGCCGTTCCGCTCCTCCAGGACGTCGACCGCGGACTTCGTATAGCGGGCATGCTGATAGCCGAACGCGACATGACGATGCACGAAATCACAGACGGCCTGAACGGTCTCCCACCCGGTCGCGTTCAGGTTCCCGAACCGCTCCCAGGCGAAACGCGAGAGCTTGTCCACCTCGCAGTAGCGCGACGCCAGCAGAAACGGCAGGCATTCGTCGGGTAGTTCCTCGATCGGATGCCTGACGGCGGAGGGAACGACGAGATCGCGCTCGCCATCGCTCTCCAGAAGCGCTTCCGTCCGAAACCGTACCTCCCCGGACGGGGCGATCAGACGCACCGATCGATTGCCGAAAGCGTCGATAAACTCACGAACCGGCAGGTCGGGAGTCAGATGCAGATCGTCCGGCTGAGTCAGGCGTCCGGAAACCTCCGGGCGCACATGCAACAGCAACACCATCGGGGTCGGGGCGTTCTGCCGGGTAACAATATCGTAGCCAATCCGAATCCGCATCCTCAGGTCTCCATGTCTCCTATCGCCCGTTACGGGCCGATTTCCACCTTCGTCTCGTCCGTCCGCCGTTTGCCACCGCCATCAGTTCAAACCGGGCGCGGGCGGAGCGATCATCTTCTCCAGTCGCTCCAGAGTCTCCTCCCGCCGCTTCGCCCGTTCGTCCGCCCCTGCGGTCGACAGCCGCCCCCACTCCTCCATGACCCGGCGGTAGAGGGACTTTACCTCCTCACGCCTTCCGGCAATATCGATGCCGGTCGCCGCCGTCGCCAGTTCCATCTGCTGGTACAGCGCCGGGGTCGCCGCGTAACTCTCGACCACCCGCGCGGCCTTATCGTACAACGTCGCCGCTTCCGAAACGTTCCCTCGCTTTGCCGCGTCCCGAGCCAGGGCCGCATAGGCGAACGCCGGGTGGGTTTCGGTCGCCTCGGGAATCGCCCGGACCGTCCCGACCGGCCCCTCGTTCAAAGCGGCCAGTTGCTGCCACGATCGGAGCGCCCCCTCCGTGTCGCCCGCCTGCTCCTGCGCTTCCGCCAACCGCCGCCACGCCTGCATCGACGTCGGCTCGACCCCGGTACTCTTGCGGAACGCCTCGACCGCGCCCGTCAGGTCGCCCTGCTCCGCGCGATACCGGGCCAGTTGATAGTACCGCCTCCCGGTCGGTTCCATCCGCGCCGCCTCCTCCCGCTTTTGCGCGTAGAACAGGATCTGCGGATCGGGCGGCCAGACCGATATCCGCCGCACGCTCTCCAGCGCGGCATCCCGTTCCGACGCCGTTCGCGCTCCCGTCAACTCCTCCAGCGCAACGTTCCGCTGGCGCACCGCGTTCAGACCGACCAGTCCCGGAATCAGACCGATCAAAGCGACCGCCGCCAGGACGGGATCGGCCGGGCGCGATCCGGGAGCCACCTTCGTCGTCGCCGCGGAACCGACCGCCCGCAGCCCGGCGACCAGGCCCACCAGGGCGAAAAAGGGCAACGCATTGCCGAGAACGGACCACTCCGAGTCCACCAGACCCCGCGCCATCCCCGCAAGCAGACCGCCCAGCAGACCGGCCATCGAAAGCGTTGCGATCTCCTCGCCGTCCGCCGTCCGCAGGGCGTCCCACAAACGGAGCAGGCCCGACAGCAGCGCGGTTCCGAGCGCCACCAGAATCAGCGCCAGCGCCGGAATCCCCTGTTCCGCCGCCATCTGCAAATACGAGGAGTGTGCAAGATCCGTGCGAGCGACCAGGGCATAGGACGGGTAGACATACGGGTAGGTTCCCGGACCGGTTCCCAGGAGCGGATGAGCCTGCGCCATCGCGATCGTCCCCTTCCAGGTCCACGAACGAAACGGTCCCGATTGCTCCCGACCGGCCGCCTCCGCCCGTTGCGCGAGCGGTCCGCGGAAGGCGAACCCGAGGACCACCAGAACGACGACGAACGCGCCGGTCCGCAGGAAGACCGCAGGCAGACGTTTTCGGCGCGACAGGGCGACGCCGACGGTCAGCAGGAGGCCGACAGCCGTCACCGCCAGACCTGCCCGCGACCCGGCCGCAAACAAGGCCCCCGCCATCAGGGCCGACAGCGCGCCGATCGCCAGCACCGGCAGACGGGCGCGGACGGACAGGAGCAGGGCGACCGCGACCGGCAGCAACAACGCCATCAGACCGGCGGCGAAGTTCGGGCCGAAAAAGACTCCCTGCGCCCGACGCTCCGGTTCGCCCGCCTGCACGTACTGACCGTACTCCTGCACCGAAACGACCGCCGCCACCGCCGCGCCGCTCAGCAACGCCCCGATCAGCCAGTAGGCCGCCCGCCCCCGCGCGAAACGTAGCGCCAGAGCGGTGGTCATTCCGAACGCCAGCCAGTCCAGCGTTCCCGGCAGGGAGGCAAACAGCAATACCGGAGAGGTCAGAAAACGCGATTGCGCCAGAAACGAAACGACCGTCAGGCCGACCGCGCCACGGAGCGCCCAGGTCACGATCCGTTCGCGCAGGTCAGGACGGTCCCCGTCCTCGCCCGGCGCCCATCCCAGGCAGAGCGCGGCCAGAAACACCAGACAGCGGATCGCCGCGAGCGACAGATCCGCCCCGTAGGAGGGACCGGGCGGATAACCGGCCAGGATCGGCGACAGGGCGAGCGACAGCAGCAACGCGCCGAAACCGACGCGACCGATCAGCGTTTTCGGCAGGTTATCGGGCACGGTCCGTTCCTTTCAGCAGGGCGAGGATCGGGTTGATATAACGACGACGGAAAATGCGAACGTACGCCCGCAGGTAGATGCCCGGCTTGACCAGTGGACGCAGCAACGCCGGAACGCGATCCCGGAAGAACACCTCATGTTTGCGGAAAAACTTCCACATTGATCGGCTGTGCTCCAGAATCATCCGGTCCGCCGCCTTGTCCGACGAACGCCCGATCATATGGGTCACCACCGCCTCCGGATAGTAGACGACACGCCACCCGGCGGTATGCCCGCGCAGACACCAGTCCATGTCCTCGCAGTACATAAAGAATGTTTCCCCGTCGAGTCGTCCGACCTTTTCCATACAGGTCCGCCGGACCATCAGGGCGCAGCCGGACAGCCAGTCCACGTCGATTGTCCGCGCATGGTCGAAATCCTGCATCAGGTAGTCGGCGGCGGGCCTGTTGTTGGGAAAGAGCCGTCCGAGGTAGACGTTTCGAAACAGCCCGGCCGCGAATGTCGGCCAGCGTCGGCAGGAATACTGGATGCTGTCGTCCGGGTTCAGCACCTTCGGTCCGATAAACCCCGCCTCCGGCGTCGCGTCGGCGAAGGCGACCAGACGATCGATCGCTCCCGGATGGCAGAAGGCGTCCGAGTTGAGCAGAAAGGCGTAATCGGCGGTCAGCCCTTCCAGGGCGGTGTTGTTTCCGCCGGAGAACCCGGTGTTTTCCGTCAGCCGGACCAGGCGAACGTCGGGGAACTCGGCGGCGACCATATCCGCGCTGCCGTCCGCCGATGCGTTATCCACGACCACCGTTTCCAGCGTACGCGGGTCGGCGACGGCGGTCTTCAGGTCCGTGAGGCATCGTCTCAGGTCCTCGCGGGCGTTCCAGGAGACGATACAGACCCGTACGCGCGGGACGATCCCGGAGTCAGCGGCGTTTGTCACTTTCAAAATCCATTCTGAGTTGTTCCGGCGTCGTGATACCACCCTCCCTGCCCAGAGGTTCACCCCATCGTCCGGTGCGGACCCAGGCGCCCAGCGTCACCAGCAGGGCGATCAGGGCATAGAGCGGCGCGGGCGTCGTCGCCCGATAGTGTTTGGCGTAGAACCGCAACAGGGAACGATGCGATTCACGGATCGCCGCTTTCCGTACCTTTTTCGTCGTGCCGCCTCCCTCATGGAAGACGACGGCGTTCGGCGCGTACCGGATTTCGAATCCGGCGCGATGGCAGCGGAGACACCAGTCCACATCGTTGAAATAGAGCGGAAACCGCTCGTCCATGCCGCCGACCGCCTTGTAGCACCGTCCGGAAATCAGGAGGCAGGAGGTCATCGGCTGCGGGGCCGGGCCGGGCCGGTCATAATCGAAGAACCGCTGACGGTAGGCGGCGAGCACCGGGTGTCGGGGAAAAAGCCGCGCCAGCCCGCAGATATCGGCCAGCAACGGGATCGGTTCGGGAAATCCGCGCACGGAGGGCTGGGTCGCGCCGGTTTCGTCGGTCAGACGTGCGGCGACCGCTCCGATCGTCGGCGATGCGGCCATCGTGCGGGCCAGTTCGTCGAGCGCTCCGGGACAGACCCGCGTGTCCGGATTGAGCAGGAGCAAATGGTCGCCCGTGGCGGCGGCGAACGCCTGGTTCACCGCCTCGGCGTAGATGCGGTTCTCCGGGTTGAGGATCAGACGGACATCGGGGAACTCGGCGCGGACCCGTGCGACACTGTCGTCAGCGGAGGCGTTGTCGACGACGATGACCTCCTGTTCGCCGGTGAACGGATAGGCCGTCAGTGCCCGGAGACAGGCAATGAGATCCTCGGCGGTATTCCAGTTCACAATCAGCGCGGACAGACGCACGGGTTATTGTATCAGGTAGGAAGCCTGTGCGAAGCGGGACGACGCGACCGTCCCGCCGGTCCAACGGTCCAACGGTCCAACGGTTAAACGCCGCCGCCCAGTTCGGCTTCCGCCATCGCACGGGCCGCCGCCGACTCCTCGGAGCCCTGGTTCGCGCCGGCGTAGTACGCCAGCCGGTCCTCGACAAAGCGCACCGCTTCCTCGTCCAGTTCGTTCTGCCGGATAATGCCCCAGATCTGACCGAGCACGACCGGCGCAAAGACGAAGATCGTGATGATGGTGGGCAGCGCCTGCAGTTCGAAGATACCGACGCCGGCCGAAACCAGGGTTCCTCCCGGCGTCCGGTCGATGGTAATGTTCAACGCCGTCTTCAGTCCGAGAATGGCGCGAAACCAGTCGCCCCGGTGGATGGAGATGTACCAGCCGCCGCTGGCCAGCCGCGATCCGGACACGACATAGTTCTGCAATCGGAAGTGCTGAAGGACATCCTCCCCGATCGGCCCCAGGTCCTCCGGGGTCACCGGAACCGTACGGGTCGTTCGAAAATACTCATCGAGAAAATCAGCCATCGCTCTTCCTTTCTACGCTCCGGACGATACTCGCGCCGATAACGCCAGCAACACGGCAAGTTCGGCCAGCGTATCGGTGGCGACGGTTTTCGCCTCCGGAGCGAGCATACCTTCCAGTTGACGCATCAGGCCGTGCACCTTGTCCGCCTGATCGCGGAACTCCTGCGGGGTCACGGCCCCGTCGGCCATGATCTTTTGAAAGGTCGGACGCTGCGCGACGATCTCATCAAAGCGCAACAGCCCGGTAGCGGAATCAAACCAGGAATCTTCCAAAGTAGAGTCTCCATTATCGAGGGGATTCCCTGTCACGTTCGGCGGGTCCGACAAAAACTCCTACCTTCGGCGTCCGTCTCAGGGGACCGGGGCCAGAGGAATCCGGAGATAGACGGTGGTTCCCTCTCCCGGCGCGGACTCGATGGACAGCGTTCCGCCGGCGAGCCCGGCGCGTTCCTGCATCCCGAAGATTCCGAGTCGCCGCTGTCCGGGCGGTTGATTCAGCGTCGCTTCCACATCGAACCCGGGACCGTCGTCCTCCACCATCGCCGTCACATCGTCCTGCCGACGCTGGACGATCACCGTGACCCGCGTCGCGCCGCGCCCGGCCGCATGGCGGAGAATGTTGGTCAGCGCCTCCTGAACCACGCGATAGATCGTCGTCTCGATTTCCGGCGCGAGACGAACACGCGCCCCGGAGGCTCCATCCAGGCCGATCCCCTCCACCTCCACCGGCAGTTCCGCCCATGCGCTCCAGGCTTCGGCATAGTTGGTCAATGCGTCCATCAGTCCCAGATCATCCAGGGCGGTGGGTCGCAGAGTAAAGGCGAGACGGTGGGATTTTCTGGCCACCTCATCGGCCAGCCCGATCAATTTCGTCGGCAAATCGCCGACCGACGGATTTTGCCCTCCGTCCACCCGATGCTTCCACTGGTTCAATCCGAGAAGAAGCGCGGCGATCACCTGACCGGTATCGTCATGCAGATCGCGGGCGATGCGGGCGCGCTCCTGTTCCTGCGCGGTGACGACCTGACGAAGCAGTTCCTGACGCATCTGGCTCATTTCCGCGAGTTGTTCGGTTCGCAGGGAGAGTTCCCTCGTCCGTTTTTGCACTCGCTCCTCCAGCGCCTCGTTCGCGGCGGCGACCGCTTCCAGAGCCTCCTGCAGCGCCTCCTCGGACTTTTTCTGCTCGGTCGCGTCGCGCGTCACCTTGGCATAGCCTCGAATGCCGCCGGATTCGTCCTCCAGCCGCATCAGAAGTCCGTCCGCCCAGAGGCGGGAACCGTCCTTTCGAATGTGCCAGCGCCGATCGATCGCTCGACCTTCCACCGCCGCCGTCCGTCGTTCCTGTTCCGGAATCCCGTCCTCGCGATCCTCCGGCAGAAAAATAATGCCGCCGTCCCGGCCCAGCACCTCGGCCTCGGTCCAGCCAAACAACCGTTCCGCGCCCGTACTCCAGAAGGTGATCGTTCCGAACGGATCGTGGAGTACCATGGCGTAATCGGTCGCGCCCTCCACCATCAGGCGGAAGCGCTCCTCCGTTTCGCGCTGCGCCGCCTGCGCCCGTTTCAGGTCCTCGATATCGGTCGCCGTTCCGAACCAGCGAACGACCTCTCCCCGGTCATTGCGGAGCGGGCGCGCCCTTACCAGAAACCATCGATACTCCCCGGCGGCACTCCGGATACGGTGCTCCTGCCAGGCCGTTTCGTACGATTCCGTCGTCATCCGGAAGCTGTTGAGCGATTTCTTGCGGTCCTCGGGATGAATGGCCTCCAGCCAGCCGAAACGGACGGCTTCCTCCGACGTCTGGCCGGTATATTCCAGCCATTCCTGGTTGTACCACTCCGGTTCTCCCTGCGGATCGGTGCTCCAGAGCAGACCGGGCATCAGGTTGGCGATCATCTGGAGATGCGCCTCGGAATCGCGGACGACGTTCTCCGCTATGGCGCGTTCGACGGCCGCCCGGATTCGTTCCGCCGTCTCCTCCATCAGGGCGACTTCGGAGGCGGTCCACTCGCGCGGCCCGCGATCGTGAACGAAGAGGACGGCTGTCGGTCGTCCCTCCTTCATCAGAGGCACGTGGACCGTCGATCCCACTCCGAACGCGACAAAGCCGTCTTTTTCCGCCTCCGTCAGCGACGGATCGTTCGCGATATCCGAACGCACCACCGTGCGGCCGGCGCGAAAGTCCGGCAGCAGGGTCGGGTCGTACTCATCGAAGAGGGAGGCGTCCTCGATCGCGGAAACACTCTCGACGTAGTATCGGCCTCCGGAAATCGTCCGGCTTTCGCCCCGGTCCTTCGTATACCCGACGTGGCTGGCCCGCAGATGCTCTCCCAGCAATCGCGACGCCTGGTAACCGATCTCCGCCGGATCGGAGAGCGGACGGAGCGTGTCGCCCAATCGTACCAGGAACGCCTGACGGGCTTCGCTCTCGCGTAACGCGGCTTCCTGCCGCCGACGCTCCGTCGAATCGGTAAACAGGAATAGAAACCGGTCGCCACCCATCGGGGAAATGAAGGCATCGAACCAGCGATTCAACCGACCGACCGGATGTTCCAGACGCTCCGCACGTCCGGTACGGACCACCCGCTCCCAGACCTCGAACCAGAGCGGTTCGAGGTCCGGAAACCACTCGGAGATCCGGCGGCCGAGAACCGTTTCGGGGGAGAGACCCAGGATCTTTTCCCAGGCGGGATTTACCTGCAGCAGGCGAGCGTCGACGACCTGACCGGCCTCATCACGTACCAGTTCGGTCATTTGCACCCCCTGATCCATCGATTCGTACAGGGAGCGGTAGCGGTTCTCACTGGCGCGCAGCGCCTCCTCCGCTTTTCGCCGTTCGGTGATATCGACAAAGGTCAGGACGACACCTTCGATACGGTCGTCTTCGCTGCGGTAGGGGAGCAAACGGACGAGATAGTGCCGCAGGCCGTCCGCGCTGGTGACCTCACGTTCGACCGGCACCAGTCGCTGCAGCACGGCGGCGGCATCCTCGGCCAATGCCGGATAGGCGAGGCGGTTGGTCAGGTGGGCCAGCGGCCGACCGATATCGGTCGGAATCAGGTTGAACAACAACTCGGCGGCCGGGGTATAACGCTTGATCCGAAGGGCGCGATCCAGGAACAGAGTCCCGATATCGGTCGACCCAAGGAAGTTTTGAAGATCGCTATTGGCGATCGTCACCTCCTCGACACGCACCTTCAGTTCGTTGTTGACGGTGGACAACTCCTCGTTGACCGATTGCAGTTCCTCCTTACCGGTCTCCAGTTCCTCGGCGACGGAGCGCATCTCTTCGTTGGTCGCCTGTAATTCCTCATTGGACGCCTTCAGTTCCTCGGTCATGGCCTCGTACTGTTCGACGGTCGCGCGCAGTTGACGTTGAAGCGTGGCGTTCTCCTCCTCCATCCGGCGTGCCACTTCCGCCGACGCCTCGGCCGCCGCCCGGATCTGCGTCAATTCGGCGCTGTCCGCCAGGCCGCCGGAACCGGGTTGCGTCGGGAGTTCGATCTCCTCGAACTGAACCAGGAAAAGACCACGCACCTCCTCGGGGGCCGTCTCCCCGGTCGGGCGCACGGTCAGGCGGACGGTGACCCCCGTCTCCTCGTCCCGCCGACCGAGGGCCGTCGCCAGCGCGGGTCCGCCGAACACCAGGCGCGACTGTTCCCGGCCCTCCGTTCCGGCGGCATACAGCGCCGCCCGGAGATCCATCCGCAGGTCGGCATGGACGAGTTGGAGCAGGTTGAAGGTCGGCGCCCCCTCGGCCATCCGCAGAAAGCGGGCGCAGCCGGCTGCCAGGTGAACGATTTCCTGATCGCGGTTGACGAGCGCCATCGGCGACCCGAACCGTTCCACCAGATTTCGAAAAAGTTCCCGTCCCCGGCTTTCCGGTGATGCCGGACGCGGGAGCGGGACCGCGTACGCCGGGGGGCGGGCGAGTGGCAATTCCGCCTGCGGGCGCACCGCCGGTACGTCCGAACGATAGCCGGTCATCGGTCCGCGTACAATGGCGCTCGCGTCGGCGGAGAGCATAGCCACCGCCGGGAGCGGCGGAAGGGGTCGGACCACGGACCGCCGGACATACAGGCGATGGGCTTTGTTCGTGGTCGAAAACAGACCGTCCGCGCTGTCCGCGGATTCCGACGGGCCGAGAAACAGCCGCCCATCCGGGCGCAGTGCGAAATGAAACGTCGCGAATGCCCGTTCCTGGGCGTCCCGATTCAGATAGATGAGCAGGTTACGGCAGGTGACCAGGTCCAGTCGAGAGAACGGCGTGTCCCGAAGCAGGTCGTGGTGGGCGAAAAGGACCGACTCCCGTACCTCCTTTCGAATCTGGTACGTTCCGTTCTGTCTAAGGAACCATCGGCGAAGGCGTTCTTCCGATATATCGCCGAGAATCGTCTCCGGATAGATACCGATCCGTGCCCGGGCGACCGCGCCGCCGTTCATATCGGTGGAAAAGACCTGAACACGCGGCGGCTGTGCCAGCCGTTCGGCGAACTCCAGCAACAGGATCGCCAGCGAGTACGCCTCCTCTCCGGTGGCGCAGCCGCAGACCCAGGCACGCACCTCATCGTTTGTCGACTTCCGTTCGAAAAGGTACGGCACCACCTCCTGTGCCAGCGTTTCCCATGCTTCCGGGTCGCGAAAAAAGTGGGTGACGCTGATCAACAGGTCACTGATCAGATCATCGACCTCGGCGGGATGACTTCGAACGAAATCGCGATAGGACGGAAGAGTCTCGTGCGCGTTGACCTGCATCCGTCGACCGATCCGGCGAAGAACCGTGGCCCGTTTGTACAGACCGAAATCATGGCCGGTCTGCGCCCGGACATGGAGAAGGATCTCAGCCAGTGCGGCTTCCTGCTCGGTTCCTTCCAGGCGCTGTTCCGGTGACGGCGCAGCCTCACGCGGAAGACGCATGCGGTGCGACGTCCGCCAGTAGGCGGCGATCTGCGCCGGCATATCGGCGGTCGGCAGGACGTAATCGATCATTCCGGTCGCGATGGCGCTCCGCGGCATGGCATCGAACTCGGCCTCGACCGGCGACTGAGCGACCGCCAGGCCGCCCATCTCCTTGATCTGTCGGATGCCCAGCGTTCCGTCCGCGCCGGTGCCGGAGAGGACGACCGCCGCCGCCTGGGGTCCGTAGGTATCGGCCAGCGTCCGGAAGAAGGTATCGATGGCGCTCCGACGCACGTCCGCGGCGTCAGGGACGCTCAGATGCAGCAATCCGTCGACGGCTTCCAGATGCTTGCCCGGCGGAATGACGTAGACATGATCCGGCGCCAGTTGAACGGCCTCCGTTACCTGCCGAACCGGCATCGTCGTCGCCCGCCCCAGTATCTCCGCCAGATAACTCTCGCGTCCCGGCTGGAGATGGAGGACGATGACATAGGCCGACCCGCTGTCCGGTCGGACATTCGCGAGAAAGGCCTCCATGGCCGGGATGCTGCCGGCGGACCCGCCCAGTCCGATGATGGTCAGTGCGTCCGAGTCCTCGCGCGGCGGGAGTGACCCCTGATCGCCGTCCTCGGTTTCCCGTCCCACGTCTCTCCCTTGCCTCATACTCGCATATTCCGCCCCCGGTGCAAATTTCCCTGCTCAAACTACCCGGCGTGGTTGGTCGTGGTGGCGGCGGTCAGCATTTCCCGCAGTCGTTCGGCGTGTTCGTCATCGGTCCGCGCGCTCTCCTCATACCGGGCCGCACCCGCCTCGTCCCCGCTACGTCGGCATTCTCCGGCGACCTGCCCGGCCAGATGGGCCCTGTCCCGAAGCGTTCGGATCCCGAACCATAACGCCCGCTCGAGGTTTTCGGTCAGTCCGTTCAGCAGATGATCGGCGTAATAGACATGACCGACATGGCAACGGAACCGTAGTGTCGGCCCGGCATTGGCCTGCCAGAGCGACCCGCCGCACTCGGGACATGTGAAAACGGTCAGCTTCCCGTCGCGTTCCCCCGCCACCTGCTCGGCGGAGTCCCGCTCCACACTGGCCTCGCCGGGCTTTCCGGCGTCCGAATCCCTCGCCTCGACCATTCTCCGACCTCCGTTACGCAGGAGCTTCGCCAGCAAGGCAGGCATTTCCGCCACCGGCAGGACGTAATCCACCGGCACCTGATTCATCGCGTTGTACGGCATCGAGGGAAACGCCGCGTCCCGGAGCGTCTGCACGACCGCGACACCACCATACTGCTTGACCTCCCAGAGTCCGGCCGTGCCGTCGCTGAGCATACCCGTCAATACGATCCCGATCACAGCCGATCCGTAGGCCCAGGCGGCCGACCGGAACAGGACATCGATCGCCGGGCGGGCGAAATTTTCCCGAGGACCGGCCGAAAGATGCATCCGCCCCCTGGCCAGAATCAGATGGCGGTCGGGCGGAGCGATGTAGATATGCCCGGGCAACGGCCGTTCGCCCTCGTGCGCGTGTCCGGCAGGCAGCGAGCCGGCGCGCGAAAGCAACTCCGGCAGGAGACTCTCGGCGTTCGGAGCGATGTGCTGAACGATCAGGACTGCCGCTTCCAGCCCTGAGGGCAGACCGCGTACCAGTTGTCGTAACGCCTCCGGACCGCCCGCGGACGTGCCGATGACGATCACTCCCCGCATCCCCCGGTTGCTGACCGGTTCGGACAACGTTCCCCTCCCATTCCGACAGCCCCCGATGTGATGTCGTACGGCTGTCTAAAACATCACGTCCGAGAGACGCCAGGGTTCCGGGCGATCTCTCCGTCCGTGTCAGGAAAAGCCCGGTTCACTCGTCGCCGGTCACCATCGGTTCGACCGGGGTCCTTGGTTCGACCGGGATCACATGCACGTCGCGCAGGTCGATCGTCGCCGTTTGCCGCGCCAGTCCGAGAACCAGGGAACCGCTCCCCGGTTCGGTATCGGGCGGCGTCTCGAACTCCCAGCGGAAGGTCTGCCACTCCGCCCTCAGTCCCGGCGTCGCAAAGAGCCCGAGTTCCTCCCAATCCGGTTGATTTCGCTGGATACGAACCGTCATCGACGCTTCGCGATCCGCTCGCGCCCGGAAGGTGAGAACGTACCGTGTCTGCGGCTGGAGTTTGGGCAGAAGAGCGATCGTCCGCACGCTCCATTCGGTCGCGCCGGTGGCATCCACGCGGATTTTAACCGTGCGTCCCGGCAGCGCAAAAATTTCGGCGTCGGCGCCGGGATCGGTTTCGAGGTTCCAGCCGTGATTCGGCCCCCCGGTCGGGAACAGATCCTGCGCCCCCCGCTTCGCCGTTGCCGACATCAACGCCGGTTTCGGCGTCGG
This sequence comes from Capsulimonadales bacterium, assembly GCA_033762295.1. Lineage (GTDB taxonomy): Bacteria > Armatimonadota > Armatimonadia > Armatimonadales > Armatimonadaceae > JANRLW01. Next base: position 20,438 of record JANRLW010000116.1, on the reverse strand, counting down.
CAGCGTCGGTTTCGGCGTCGGCGGAGTCGATTTCGGCGTCGGCGGCGTCGATTTCGGCGTCGGCGGCATCGATTTCGGCGTCGGCGGCGTCGGTTTTGGCGTCGGCGGCGTCGGTTTTGGCGTCGGCGGCGTCGGTTTCGGTGTCGCTCGCGGAACTTTCGCCTCCGCCACCCGTTTCGGACCTGCGGACGCCGTCGCGGGCCGACGGTCCGCACTCCCGGCGGAGGGTTTTTCCGGTGCCTTTCTGGCGGTCGCGGCACGTTTCGGCGGAGCGGGCGGTTCCGGTTGCGGGCGGACCGGCGGTTCCGTCCGCGTTACCTTCGGGTCCGACATCCCGTCGGTTTGCGGTTCCCAATGTGGCGCGAATCTCATCGCGAAGCCGACCAGAGCGGCCATCAGCAGAAAAACGCCGGCGAGGGTTGCCGTCCGCAGGGGGGAATACAGGTCGGCAATTCGTCCCCGGTTCCGGTCGTCCTCGGGAAGATTCGCTTTGATCCAGGTCGTGTCGAAGACGCGCGCGTAGATCGGGTTCCGGACCCGGAGACATCCGTTCTCGCTTCGCACCAGTCCGGAGAGACGCAGAACGTTCACCAGCGGATCGGCCTCATCGTCCGGGACGCGTCCGCCGTCCCGAATCCGCCGGTACAGGAGGAGGAGTCGGGTCGTGTCCACGTCGCTTCGGAGCAGGCGATCGCGAACCAGCATCAGGTTATCGTCCCGGTCCCGCACCTTCGGCGAAAGGAACAGTTCGGAGCAGAGCCGGTCGACCAGTTCGTTCTCCCGTCCCGGAACCGGCGGCCGCCATCGAAGGCTCTCGACAATCGCCTGACACAATCGCTGAGTCAGGTACGGATGCCCTCCGGTCCAGTAGAGCGCCCGCGCCAGCAGCCGTCGTATGTACTCGTCGCCGCCCGGAGGCAGCAAAATCTCCCTCGCGCGGAAGCCTTCGGCGAAAAGCGCGGCCTCCTCCGGCCGGAAGTCGGTCAGCGTGATCCTCCGACCGATGTTGAACGGGGTGATTCGCGCATCGCGGATCAGGTCGGTGGGGGTCGCCACGCCGAGGAAGCAGAACGCGAGGCGACGGTATTTCGGCTCCTCGGCGCGGCGGTTGTAGCACTCCCGGATTGCCGCGAACAGTTCGTCCACCGAAAACGGCAGTGAACGCGCGGCGTCGATCTCCTCCAGAAAGAGGACGATCCGTCCCGGAATCCGTTCCAGCACCACCTCTTTCAATCCCTGAATCCATCGCTGCAGCGGCCCGAGGTGCCGGTTCTTCCGCCAGAAGGCGTCCAGTTCGTCCTCCAGGTCCAGCGAACGCGCCAGCAGATGGAGCAGACCGTCGTACCATTGTTCGGGGCTGAGATTCTGACCGACCGCCGTCAAATCCAGTACGGCGACCGACACCCCTTCCTCCCGTAATCGGGCGGCGGCCCGCACCATCAGGCTGGACTTGCCCATCTGCCGCGAGGTCAATACGTAGCAGAACTCGCCGGCGCGTAACGCCTCCGTCAGTTCGCGGTCCGCCGCTCGTTCGACGTACGACGGGGCGTTCCGTGGCATGGTTCCCCCGATGACGTAGAAGGGGGTTTTCGACAGCGGGGAGGTGTCCGTCATCGCAGGCGATCCTCCAGGAATTCCCGGTACAGACCGCACCGCAGGCGCGCTTCGGCGGCGGTCGTCCCGACGAGGATTCCCGCGCTACGCAACCGATAAAAGCTTTCCGACGTCGGACAGGACCGTCCCTTCAACACCTCGCGGATCGCCTCACAGAGCAACGGGTCCCGTGTCAGGGAGCGCAGCATCTGTCGCAGGTGATCCCCGAACGGACCGTCCTCCTCGATGGCTCGCTGTCGGATGCGGGGCAGGGTGATTTTGCCCGACGTCAGCGCCTGCAGCACCCGGCGCACGAGATAGGGATGTCCGCCTACCAGGCCAAGCAACAGTGTCATCTCCTCCGGGGGAACGGGTTGCCCGTACCGGGCGTTTACCTCCGCCACCTCATCGGCGGTGAAATCCTCCAGTGTCAGCCGGGTTCCGACATTGAACGGGGACTGGTTCAGGTCGGTGATGAACAGATGGGCCTCGGTCGCATAGGCGATCGCCAGCGTCAACTGGCTCCAGGGTCCGTCCGGATTCAGGGAGCGTTCGTTATGCCAGGAACGAAACAGGCCGAAGACGACCTCCCGGTAGGCATAACCGAACAGTCGGTCGATTTCATCCATTCCCCAGACGAGATGGGGGACGCTGGCCAGGACATGCCGCCGCATGAACCGTTCGAAATTGACGTTCCAGCCGCGTTCGTCGTTCCAGTACTCGGCGCGTTCGGTATCCAGACCCAGTTGATCGACCAGCATTTCGGCGAACGTTTCAAACAGGTGGGCGGGCGACTCCATCTGCGTATGGTCCAGCTTCTGTAGATCGGTGAAGACGACCTGCGCCCCGGCCGTCCGCGCCCTCTGCAAACCTCGCGCCAGCAGACTGGTCTTTCCCATCTGCCGCGCGCCCTTGACGAGAACGATGCTATCCTGCCGGGCGATGGCGGTGGCGAAGACCGTATCGGCCTCCCGGGTAAGGTAGAACGGCGACCCGAGGGGCACGGCCCCGCCCTCCGGTTCGACGGTGTCGATTCCGGTCGGGCGTTCGCTCTCGTCCGCGGGGAGCGGGCGAAGCGGCGCGCGCTCCGGAACGCGGACGGGCGGGATGACAGGAACGCTCCCCTGACGAAGCTGCGCTGCCAGCGTCACCATGTCCGCCGAGGGGGACACTCCCAGACGGGTCTTCAGCGTCCGCTCAAACTCCTGAAAGTGGCAGATCGCTTCCGCCGGGCGGCCCGACTCGGCATACAGACGGATCAACAGGTGGTGCGCATCCTCCCGCAGCGGGTTTTCGTGCAACGCCTGCACCAGCGTCTCCCGGGCTTTCTGCGTTTCCCCGGCCTCTTTCCAGGCGACCGCCAGATCGAACAGCAGGTTGCGATAGGTTTCCGCGTATCGCTCCCGCGCAGCGACGATCCAATCCTCATAGAAGCCGGGGAGCAGATCCCCTTCGTACACCTGTGCGGCCTCCGCGAGCAGGGCGGCACGCGCGTCCGGTTCCGATGCCCGGGCCGCCCGTCGAAGGAGAGCGTCGAAGGCGGCAAGGTCGGTCCGCACCCCGGCCGAACACAACCGTACCGTGCCCCGCTCCCCCGCCAGAACGCTCCCCTCGACGATCCCCGGCGGTTCGAGCGCACGACGCAGGACGGACAGTGCCTGTCGAAGTCGATTCCGGGTCGCCTCCCACATTTCGCCCGGCCAGAGTTGTTCCGCCAGCACCTCTCGCGGAACGTTCTGATCCGGGCGGATCGCAAGGCAGGCCAGCAGGGCGACCGTTTTACGCGTGTCCAGCGGGGCCATCTCCCGATGCTCATGGCGCACGCGCAACCCCCCGAAAAGATCGACCCGCCAGATCGGTTGATCCGTCATTTTTTGCCGTTGTCTCCGTCTCTCCGCATTCGGTGTCCCCTTTCAGGATAGCGCGAAACCGACGGGACAACGCAAAATCCACGCAAAATAATCATTAAGTTTCGATGCGTTTGTCGACCCGTTTGTCGATCCGTTTGTCAGCGATCGTGCCGCGCCCAGGCTCGCTGGCAGGCGGAGACCCGCAGACACTCCTGCCCGAGCAGGAAGCCGGCCGAACTCCACCAGTACGCGGTGACCAGAAGTAACAGGACCCACCACCAGGCGGTATGCCGGGCGGCGGAAGTCGGGCGGAGTCGTTTCGGGCGGACGGTACACGTTACCATGCGGCGTTTCCTTTTCTCGGTCAGTTCCGGGAACGCGGCGTTCGCGTTCGATCCAGCGTAAGCCATGACCGTCACCCCGGCGCAAAACCGGGGAAAAGGAAACGCAAAAACGGAAAAAAGATCGTTTTACGGAACAACGCCCCGCAATCCTCGCGCGGAAGCGGTTCCGTCGCTATACTGGAGGGGAGTCATGACACGCCGTTCCTTTCTCTCCTCGATTCCCGGCATGCCGCGCGCGCCGCTCTTCCGCTCCGATCGTTCGCCGCTTCCCTCCTACCGGGAACGGGCGGAATCGGTCACCGAATACCTCCTCAAAGCGTTCTGGGTTCCCGCCGTGGGGCGTTTCCGACCCGCCGTCCCACCCGATCCGAAAGCGCTGCCGTACGATTTCATGTGGGCGAACGGCATTGCGTTCTCCGCTTTTGTCGGCGGGCTGCGGTACGACCCGCCCCGGTTTCGCCCGCTTCTGGACGCCTTCTTCATGGGACTGGAAGCCTATTTCGATCGGAACGCGCCCGCCCCCGCCTACGATGCCTATTTTGCGTCCCCGAACGGCGACGATAAGTACTATGACGACAATGCCTGGATGGTGCTGACGTTCTCGGAGGCTTTTGAACGGACCGGAGATCGGAAGTTCCTGGATCGGGCCGCCGTTCTTCAACGGTACGTCTACACGGGGTGGGACGAGAAACTCGGGGGGGGCATCTACTGGCGGCAGGACCACAAAAGCAAAAACACCTGTTCCAACGGCCCGACGGCGACCGCCGCCGTCGCCCTGGCCCGCCATACCGCCGCCACCCATCACCTGAACCAGGCGAAACGGATCGTCGCCTGGACCAACCGGACGCTACAGGCGCCGGACGGAACGTTCTGGGATAATCTCCGGATCGAAGACGGCAAAATCGAGAAGACGAAGTGGACCTACAACACCGCCCTGATGCTGCGGGCCAACCTCGGCATCTACCGATGTACCCGTGAGGCCGCCTTTCTGGCCGAGGCGCGGCGACTGGCGCAGGCGTCCGTCAGGGAGTTCGTCCATCCCGAAACCGGCGCATTCCGGGACGAGGCAAACTTCTCCCACCTTCTTGTGGAGGCGTTTCTGGACCTTTACACGGAAACGCGGGAGCCCTATCTGCTGGAGCACGCCCGTCGAAACGCCGATTTCGCCTACCTTCACGTCCGCGATCCGCAGGACGGCGGATACTTCACCCGATGGCGTCCGAGCTCACGTCCGGAGGAGCGCAAAACCCTGATGGCGAACGCCTCCGTCGCGCGTCTTTTCTGGCTGATGGCGCCCTTTGATCCCCACCCGCAAAAAAGTTAGGGGGAACGGAATAAAACGCCGAATAATGGGGAATACGGGATTCGTTTTCGGTTGTCCGAACAGACAGCGGTAAAACGTCTCCGCAACCGACCGAAAGGAATCGTTCCCTTGTCTCCGAAGGAAGACCCCATCGCTTTCTGGCAGCATATCCACGGCGCCACCGCCCACTTCCCGATTGTCGGGCTTATTCTGGCGTTTTGCTTTGACATGGGCGCGACCATATTTCGTCGACCGCACTGGCGCACCATCGGTTTCTGGACCCTGCTCGTCGCGGCGGTCGTTTCCGTACCGGCGGTCCTTTCCGGATTGACCGGGCAGAACGGCTGGTTCGGCGTGTCCCGGTGGATGTCCGATTCGATGGAAAGACACCGGAACGTCGCCATTGTCGTCTCGGTCCTCGCCGTTCTCCTGTCCCTCTGGCGTATCGTCCGGAAGGATGAGTTAAAGGGCACGGAATGGCTCGCCTATCTGGTTCTGCTGACCGTGGCGACCGGTATTATCAGCTACACGGGCTGGCTGGGCGGTTACGTGGCGCGCGGTTATTGACCGTTCGAACAGGATCGTTCGAAAACGATAAAACGCCCCGGCGATTGCCGGGGCGTTTTGGTCGGTCAGAAATCAGGACGATTAGTTGATGCGGAATCGAACGGTCTTGGTGGTTCGAACGGCCTTACCGTCGACCTTGCCCGGTTCCCATCGCCAGTTGGAGAAGAAGGTCTTCAGATACCGGTCCAGTTCGGGAACGCCGGTATTCTTGGTAATCTCTTCCGAATGGCTGCCATTGGCCTCGATGGTCACGCGCACCTCCACGAGTCCGCTGTACTTGACGTACGGTGGATCCCAGGAGGGCTTGGAGGAGGCACGCGCCGGGGATTGGGTAACCGTCTTGTCGGTCGCCAGTTCCTCGATCTCGTCGAACGTCAGATCCTTCGGTGCGTTGGTCTGGATCGTCGGCTTATCCTCGATCTTGGTCGTATTCACCTTGACCGTGTTGGTGTTGACCTTGACCTCGTCCTTCTTGGCGACGTTCAGCGTCACGTTGGTCTTGACAACGCCGTTGGGTACGCCGTTCGGCACGCCGTAGACTTCGCCGCTGCCGCCGGAGACTCGTCCGCCGACCCCGCCGCCGCCATCGCCTGCGCTTCCCTGGACACCGCGGCCCTTACCGCCCGCGACTCCGGCGGCCCCTGCGCGATCCGCGCCGCCCTGGCCGGTTCCGGCCGAGCCCACCGGCCCGGTGCCACCGCCGGCCACCGCAGATAACTGGCCGGACTGACCGACAGCGGCGACCGCCTTGACACCGACCGCTCCCTTTTGATTGCCGCCGGGCGCATCGCCGTAGACGGCGACTCCCTGCGCGACATCCGCGGCGCTCCCCTTGGACTGGAGCGCAGTAACGGCGGTGCCGATCACCTGGCTTTTATTGCCACGCACGCCGATCGGTCCGCGATCCGGCGCGCCGGGCGCGGACACGGTGTACTCGGCTCCGTTGCTGATCACGGTCGGGGTTCCGGAGACGGCGGTCGCCCCCGTTCCCGCGCCCGACCCCTGTCGGGCCGTCACGGTTCCGGCGCGGAGGCTACCACCGCCGGAGGCCACTTCGAACGAGGAGGTGCTGGCCGCCGACGCACGGGCGGACAGCGTGACCACTCCGATCTTTCCGGCCATGCGGCCGACGGTACCGGAGACGGTTCGCAGCTGCCGGGTCGATCCGGCGATTGTCGATTCGACCGTCGGCGCGACCACGACCGGATTGAGTGCGGCCGGGCCACCACCGATCGCGCCGGCCGCGCCGGGGTTACCGGCCGCGCGGCGCACTTCGGTCGGGCGTCCGGGAGCCGCGGCGGCCGCGCCGGGCGCGGTTCCGCCCACCGCGTTCACCGCCGCCGCGCGTACGGATCGCGGAGTCAGCGTCGTCCCGGTCACCGATCCCCGGTTCAGCGCGGTGGAGGTCGGCCGGTAGTTATTGTTCAGTTCGCGGACCACGGACGGCGGCGGAGTCGCCATTGTCGGGTCGACCTTGACGGCCAGATTGTTTGTGACGACCGGTCGCGTGGGCTGCCGGACGGCGACGGTCGGCTGTGCGGACGGGCGCACGGCCGGTTGCGGTGTCGGGATGACGGTCGGCGGCGGGGTCGCGGTCCGGGTAACCGGGCGCACCACAGGCCGCGGCGTCGCAACGACCGACGGTCGGGGTTCCGGACGCCTCACCTCCGGCGTGGGGGCCACCGACGGCCGGGGTTCGGGGGTAGCCGGAACCGGCGTCGGAGCGACCGACGGCTTAGGTTCCGGGGTCGCGGCGACCGACGGCGACGGCGCGGGAGTCGCGACGACCGGGGTCGGCGACGGCACGGTGACGTACTGGAGCGGGCTGTTGTCGGTAACGGCGGGTTCTCGGGCCATCAGACTGGCTCCGGTGAACACGGCAAGGTTCACGCCGATGGAAACGGCGAGACCGATGCCCATGCGCTGCGCGAAATTATCGTCCGACAGCCCCCGTCCGGTGGGCGTCGGTCCTGCCGGCGCCAGGTTAGGGGTTCCCATATTAGCCATTTGTCAATTGATTCCTTCCGATCTCCGAATGCCAACGCCGTTTCAGGCCAGCGAATAAACCGGCGTCCGCCGAACCTTTTTCTCCCGCCCATACCATCCGATTCAATAATTGCCTGTCGTTAATTGCCTGTCGTCGTTTCGTGACGTCGCGGTCCTGTCCGTTCGCCCCTACGAACCGGGCGTCGGCGCAGGAGTCGTTTCTTCCGCGGAGTTGGCGAGAGCAAACTGGGTCAAAAGAGAGTTTCCCACTTCCTGGCGGGTGGCGTCGGTGTCACTGTCCGGCGTCTGCCGTTTGAGCCCGCGCGCGTCGTCGATGGCCTTGATGACCAGTTCGTGCGACGCCTTCGGGTCGGCATTGACGATAACGACCGCCTTCTTCAGCACCTTCTCCATACTGGCGCGATCGTCCGGGAACAATCGCTTGTCCTTGATCGCCTGCTGTTCGATCAACGTCGCGATCCCGCCGCTGACAGGCACCGGTTTCGCGCCGACGAACATCCGTCCGTCGGGCTTGATGTTGATCATAACGTTCAGAGGTTCGTCCGTTCCGGGCGGAGGCGGTTGCGCACTGCCCCCTTTCGGCATTTGCAGATTGATTCCCTGAAGTTTCAGCGCTCCGACCGAGCTTAGAATAAAGAAGACGAGCAGGAAGAACATGGTATCGATCATCGGGATGATCTCGACCTTGGTCTTCTTCAACGCCCCCCGTTTTCCCGGGGCGCCACTGACTTCCGCTCCGCCGCCATGCATAGGTTACGTCTCCCGGAAACGATCCGTTCGGAACGATCCGACCGGTTGTCGTCTCTCATATACTTCGGACCTTCCGGCCGTCAAAAAACTTCAATCATCCGATGCAATTCCGAAGCGGGCCGACTTCGCCTTTTCCTGACAACGGCCCCTGAGAGACGGAAAGCGGATTCCGCCGGAATCCGCTCCCTCCTTCGGACCATCTGCTCGCTTCGGCGTGGGAACGCTCAGACGCGGCGCGAAACCTGCTGGTCATGGATGACCGCCAGCAACTTGGTGGCCGCCTGCTGCGTCTCGATCGAGATGGCGCGCTGTCGGGCCGCGAAATAGTTGTAGAAGAAGAAGCAGGTGATGGCGATGGCGATACCGAACGCCGTGGCGTACAGCGCCTCACCGACACCCGCCAGAAGGTCGGAACCGGCCTGATTCGCCCGCTGTGCCGCCTGGAACTTCTGGAAGACGCCGACCATTCCGAGAATGGTGCCGAGCAGTCCGAGCAACGGCGACAGCGTCGTAAAGGTGTCCAGCCACGGAAGGAACTTCTCCAGCTTGATGAAGTACTCCTCACCGGTGACTTCGACTTCCCGTTCGATGTCCTCGAACGGCATGTTGCGGTTACGCAGGATGGTCGCCAGGGACGCCGCCACCGGACCGACACCTTCCTCGGCGCGGCGAAGCGCGTCGCCCTCGCGCCCCTTCTTCACCAGATCCACGACTTCATCCAGCAGTCCGGGCGAAGTCGCCCCGTCCTTGGCGAACGTCTGAAATCGATTGATGATGAAGTAAATCGCCGCCAGAAGCATGATGAGCAACGGATGCATGACCAGACCGCCGCCCGTGTAGAATTCCACCAGATATCCCATAGTCGCCTAACGCTCCTCCGATGCTCTGCCCCGGCAATATCGTTCACCGAGGAGGACCTCAGTTTCATCCGAACATGACGTGAATCCCGCGATCGCCTCCGTTTCGACGGAAGGTCGGACGGTCGATCGACCCCGGTTTCTACTCCGTGGCTCCCGTCGGCGCGGACGCGGACGCGGACCCTGAACCGGCAGCATTCCCGGTTGCGATCGTCACTGTTCCCACGCCGGCGGTCGCAATCTCATTGATCGCTGAGACGACCGTCTTGCTGGAAACTCCCTTATCGGCCTGAATCGTGATCGTCGCCTTGACCAGGTCTTCCGGGGTGACGGTACCCAGTTGACCGGCGATCTCTTCCTGCAACACCGTCGCGATGTTATCGCCCGGCCGCAGAAGTTTTTTATTGACCTTCACACTTTCGTCGGGAAGGATCGCGATGACCACCTGGGCCGGTTTCTTGCGTTCCCCCGTCGCGGCGTCCGGCAGTTTGACGTTGCCTTCCGGCTTGATCAGACCGACCGAGGTCAGAATAAAGAAGACGAGCAGGAAGAACATGGTATCGATCATCGGGATGATTTCGACCTTGGTCTTCTTCAGCGCGCGTCCGGAGGACGCCCGTCGCTGCTTACGCTTTCCGAGCATCTCCTCCTGTGTCGCCTGGTAGCCTTCCTGGCGGAGGCGCATATCGTGGAGAAGCGCGATCAGTTTGGTGGCCATCTGCTGCGACTCGATCGCGACGGCACGCTGTGCCGCCGCAAAGGAGTTGTAGGCGAAGAAGCAGAAGATGGCGATGGCGATACCGAACGCCGTGGCGTACAGCGCCTCACCGACGCCCGCCAGCAGCGAGTCGGTCGCGCCGCCGCTTCCTTCCGCGTTGGCGCTACGGAACTCCTGGAAGACCTGCACCATTCCGAGAATGGTACCGAGCAGTCCGAGCAACGGCGACAGCGTCGTAAAGGTGTCCAGCCACGGAAGGAACCGTTCGAGACGAACGAAGTAATCCTCGATCGTGACGGCGACTTCCCGTTCGACGTCCTCGATCGCCGCGTTTCGATGCCGCAAAACGGCGACGGCGGCGGCCGCGACCGGTCCGGGCACCTGTTCGGCTCGCCGCAGGGCATCCCCCGCCCGACCGTTCCGAACCAGGTTCACCATCTCGTCCAGGAAACCTTCCGGGCTTCCGCTACCGAACTGCCGGAAAGCCAGGAAACGCTCGACCGAAAAGGCGACCGCTGCCAGAGACATGAGCAGCAGCGGGTACATGACGAAGCCGCCCTTTTGAAAAATGCTAAATGCTTCCATTACGTGCCTTTGCGGACCTCCAACCGGTTGACGGACCCTCGGAAACGGGCGCTACCGACCTCATGGCAGGCGATGGCAAACCCGGCATTCTTCCGATTTTTTCGACCGTCGGAATACTCTACAACAAGATTGAACCTTTTCGCAGTGAAATTCCTGTCAAGCGAAAGGTGTTTTTCTTCATCCGTAACCCGGCCATACCCGGTGTTTAGGCCCTGACTGGAAATCTGAACCGGCCTCCGGAGGGCGTGCATGCCTGCGGAGGCTCTCCGACCGGTCCGGCACCGAAGGAAGCGGCTTGTACCCGTTTAGTCCACGCTTCTTTTTACGTTCTTGCGTTCCGTTCGTCATGGAAGGAGCGCCGTCGGACCTGGCGCCCTTCCCCAAACACCACTATACCCGGAACCGTCCGTTTCCACTATATCTTCGGACGATTCCGGATTTTCCGGACCTTATAAACGTCCCGTCAGTCCCAGATAAAATCGCCGGCCGAGCTGATACCGGGTGCCGGCCAAGGGTCCGCGCCAGTTCAGCACCGACAGCGAGTCAAACAGGTTCTCCACCTGAAACTCGATACCGATCCCGCGTCCGTCCCGTTGCCGATACAGGAAATTCGGCGGCGTCGCGAACCGCAGGTTGACCTCGTTCCAGGATTTGCGCGACTGCGTCCGCACCGGATTCGCCAGGTTGGCCGAGTTGGCCGGAATCGTGGTGCCGTTCGGCAACGAGGACAGCGCGGAGGAGTACAGTCCGCTGCCGTAGACGAAGGACAGCCCCGCCGAGCCGCCGCTCGCGAACATGTAGGTGACACCGCCGCTCAACGTATTGGCCTGATCGAACTCATAGAAGTTCGATCGAATCTTCTCCAGGTCGGACGGGTCCCGTGTCCCGGCGGAGCCTGCCAGGTTCGAAAACTGGTTCGGATCCTTGGGCGACGTCCCGCTATTGGCGAAGGCGAGGAACGCGTGAAGGCTGTTTCCGTTACCGAACCGCGGGCTGGTCTCAACCCCGAATTCGATCCCGTCCGCGACCCCGCCTCCCAGGTTCAGTGTGGAGATCGTTCCCGCCTGCAAGGGCGTCAGCACCGACCGCATCGCCAGGGTATCCTTCAGGTCCTTCGAATAGATACCGAACTTGGCGACCGTGAAGTCACCGATCTGACGTTCCACCGACAGGTCGAGTTGATCGACCACCTGCGGAATCGGGGCGACGGTGAACGTCCGGGGGTCGGCAGCCGCCTGACTGGCCTGCGTCCCCCGCTGGTTCGCCGTGAAGTAGCCCTGCCCGAGGGACGGCGGCGCAAACAGGCGGTTGTACGAAACGCGCAGGATCGCCCGCTCATTGAAAATGAAGCCGAGAGGCTTCAGCAGGACGTCCAGAGGCCGCAGGAATCCGCCCAGACGCGGACCGTACCGCGAGACATAGGCGACGTTGACACGGGGCGACAGAAGGTTCTGCGACGCGGATCGACTGGCCTGGTTCTGATTGGCATAGTCCGGGTTGGTCGAGCTGATCCGGGTGGTCTGGGAGAAGCTGTCAAACCGCAGACCGTAGTTGATCCGGAAGAGGTTGCTGATCTTGTACGTATCCTGGACGTAGGCCGCGGCGTAGGACCCCGTTCGATCCGCGAAGAGCACCGGATAGTTCACCCGCTCGGTCAGCGTCCGGAAATCCACGTTCCCTCGTGCGTCGATTCGACCGGTCGGCGCAATCTCCGGATTGACGATCGTCGACGGCGCGAGGCGCGGATCGAGCGCGAACAGCTCGTTCAAAGCCAGATTGCTCTGCGGAATGAACTGGTACGAATCGAGACCGTCCAGGTCGTGGTAAACCACGCCGAACTTCAGACGGTGCGTCTTGTTGGCATCGGAGCGCGGTTCCGCCAGCGAATAGTCGGCCTGAACGAAGATGTTCTGGTAATCGTTCAGCACCGTCGGCAGATACTCCACCGAGTTATCGTTCGGAAGCTGCCCCTGTCGAAGAGTGATCGTCCCGGCGCGGTTCCCCTGAAACAGGGTCGAGGAGGAGACGCCGAACGCGATACGCTGCTCGTTGCCCTTGACGTCCTGGCTACGCGCCTGGAGCATGATCAGGCTGTTGTCGTCCTTTTGCCGGAAATCCTGGTTCAGATCCTCCTGGCTCGGCAGGGAGGCGCTGTTCCCCGGATTGGTGGCGGTCGCCCCGTTGAAGTCCCGCTCGCCAAGGAAGCCGAAGCCCGCTCCGAACGGCCGGAAGTTGGACAGGAAACCCTGCCGGGTCGCGATGCCGGCGCGCCCGGTGGAGAAGTTACCGAGGGCGCTGATCGATTTGTTCTGCGCAAGATCGAACGTGGCGTTGACGAACAAAACATCGGAGACGCCGTAGTTGGCAGGATTGGTATAGCCGTCACGCGGCGGTTCCGCCACCTCGTTGGTCACCCGCTCGCTGAGCGAGATATCGTAACGGAAACGGCGGATCGGCCCTCGCCCGGCGACTTTTCCGAAGCCGGGGTAGGTGTTGCCAAAGTTGAGGTAGACATCGGACGTATCGTAATCGCCGTCGCGCAGGGCGAAGTCGAGATAGCGTCCGGAAGGGGATACCCGGCGCGTCTTCAGATCGTAGATCGCCCCGGAACCGCCGCCGTATTCGGGTGCCAGGCCGCCGACCCGGACGACCGCTTCGTCCAGTGCGTCCGGGAGGATCACCTGCGAAAGCCGCCCCACCGCCGACGGCGGAATCAGCACGCCGTTGAGCATGGTGGCGGTAGCGACGGAGTTCTCCCCCCGCGCATGCAACTGGTTCAGGCTATCCTCCACCAGTCCGGGAACGCTGCGCAGTTGTTTGGTCAGGCTCTGCCGGTTGCCGATCCCGACCGGAAAACGGTTGACGAATTGTTGATCCCGCCGGTAGACATTTCCAACCTCGGTTCGGTCGAGGAGGCTGTAGAGGATGATCTTCTTATCAAACTCGATGCGATCGTACAGAATGAAGTTGACGACGTCGAACGTTCCGCCGGCGGGGTCTTTCGCCAGCGCGGCTTCGTTCACGTCGACGAACTTCTCGTCGCGCTGATACTGGGCGCTGGTGACGACGACCTTGTATCGGCCGGCAAAGAGGCGGAGACGTGCCTTTCCTTCGGCGTCCGTCACTCCGTACCGGGGCCGCTCGAACTCGCTCTCGACGCGTACGACGACGCTGGGAGCGGGAACCAGTTGACCTGTCTGACTGTCGACCGCCTGAACGATGACAAGCAGGTTTCCGCGCGAGCCGGAGAGCTGGCTTTCGGCATCGGGAGGTAGGGGAACCGCCTGATCCTGCGCCGGAGGCTGGTTCGTTCCGGCCGGTTTTTCGGCCTGCGCTCGGGCCATTTCCGCCGCAAATAGGCTGATGGAAACCGCGGAAGCGATCGAGATCAAGCGCACCACCGGTCGGATCGGCGATGAAATCCGATCTCTAATCATATGCACCCTCCTCATTCCTGCGAACATCCGGCTTGTCTTCGGTTGGTCCCGGATAACGACGCCGACCTGGCGGATCGTCTCCGGATTCGGATCGTCCATCGCCCCTCCTTCGAAGCCGCGAACCCTACGGTCTGCCCGGAGGCTTCTCCTCGAATCGGTGGAGACTTTCCGGGCGGAAGGAATCGGCGACGCGATCACAACGCCTGCCAAGTATACGCAAATCGACAATTTATTGTCAAGTAACTATCAAGCAGCGACGCCCGTTCACCGTAACCCCCGGATGCGTCACCTGATTATTATTCCGGACTCCTCCGGAAATGAAACTCTTTTCCCTTCCGAACAAGCCGTTTTCCTTTTCATTGTCGGGAGAACGCGCCGTTTCCCTACCCGTCCGAGGCGATTCCGGCGCAATTGCGGAGGAACTCTGCGGTTCCGAGGCGGGCAGGACCTTGCCAAACCCCGCCGTTCCCGCACGAACCGGGAACCTTTCCGCCGCCTCTTCCATTGTTGAGTGACGAAATTCGGAGGAAATGAACGGAAACGGAGCCCTGACCGACGACTATGAACATGGAATCGACGGAAAAATTGCGGGGAAAAGGTGTTTTACTGGTTGGCGCGAGCGGAGGCATCGGCGCGGCGACCGCACTCGAAATGGCCGGCGCGGGGGCGCGATTGGCGCTCGCCGGACGCGACCGGACGAAACTGGAGACGCTCGCCGCTCAGATTGAGTTCGCTACCGGCAACGAACCCGTCCTCCTGACCGGCGACCTGCGGGTACCCGAAGAGGCGGCCGCGCTGGTGGAGAACGCGGAAAGCGCCTTCGACGGCGCGTTGGATATCGTCATCAATGCGGCCGGGATCGGAGCGATCCGCCCCATCGAGAATCTGACCGTCGACGATTTCCGTCAGGTTCTCGACAGCAATCTGCTGGGCGCGATGCTGCTGTCGCAGGCGGCGGTGAAACGGATGGCCCCCCGAAAAAGCGGGCATCTCCTGCACGTCGTAGGGATTCTCGGGAAAGCGCCGATGGCGAACGCCACCGCTTACTGCGCCTCCAAGTACGGTCTGACCGGCTTTCTTCAGGCGCTGCGCGCCGAGGTCTCCCGACGCTACAACCTCAAAATCACCGCGCTTTACCTGGGCGGCGTCGACACGCCCTTTTACGACCGACCGTCGGTGGAGATGCGCGTCCAGCGGGACAAAATGCTCACCCCCGAGGATGCCGCCCACGCCATCGTCTTCGCCCTGACCCAGTCGTCACATCTCGTCCTGGGCGACCTCACCCTCCAGCCGGAATCCCACCAGTTGTAGGGAGAGAAGCGTCAACTGCATATCACGGATCCTGGTCAGCAAACCGTGCAGGGCCGCCTGATCGGTCACCTCACCGGTCAAAAGGGTCGTTCCTTCGGGTTCGTGGGCGATCGACATGCCGCCCAGCCACGTCGACCAGAACGGATCGATCCGCTCCCGAACCCGAATCACGTAACACCCGCCTTCGGACCGCCGGGAGCGTGAAAACGGACAGGGCATCATAAATGCCATCCGCGGAGCGCCCGCTGCAACCGCTGCCGACCGCGGGCGATCCGCGACCGGATGGTGCCGACCGGCATCTCCATCCGGTCGGCGATCTCCTGGTAGGATAACTGCTCGACGTCCGCCAGATGGAGGATCTCCCGGTACCGAGCCGGCAGTGCGACCAACGCCCTGCGTAACGCCTGATACTCCAGACGACGGGCGACCGTCACTTCCGGCGATTCCGTCGTCCGCTGACGCGCTTCCGTCCGTTCGGCCCGCACCTCCGTCAACTCGGTCATCTGCGGCGCCTTCTGACGCTTGCGATAGGCGTTGATGAACAGGTTGCGCTGCATGGTGTGGAGCCAGGCCCCCGCCGTTTCGCTGGCCGTCAGTTGATCCTGACGGGTATAGGCACGCAACAGTGTCTCCTGCACCAGATCCTCCGCGTCGGAGGCGTTCCCGGTCAGTCGGTGCGCCTGGGCGAACAACGACCGACGGTGCGGCAGAATCACCGCATCAAAAGTGCCGATCGTCCGATCCATCGCACGGAGGGTCGACGCCCCGAAAGAGGTCCCATATTCCGTCAAGGCTTGCATTCCCGGTATTTCTCCTGCACAATCCGTTTGCGCTTTTATTTACAACGTCGATTCCCGATTCGAGCCGGGCAGCATCAGGTCCGGAACGATCCGTTCCTTCGTTCTTTTTTCAAGCCGTTTCCACCCTTCCGTTCCATTCCTCGCCCGGTCCACGACCGGGCGGGATAGCCCGCAACGTCAGGATACGATCCGAATCTAAAGATTGCCTAAACGCGGCATCGTAAAACCGCCGTTGTTTACCGATTCTTTATATTTTCCCGCCAGGATTCTCGCCTGGGCGATCGGACGGGAGCCGAACCGGACGCTCGGGCGGTACCCGATGACGCGGTTTCTACATCCGTATTTGGTCAAGGCTTGCATTCCCGGTATTTCTCCTGCATAATCCGTTTGTGCTTTTATTCACAAAGTCGATTCCCGATTCGAGGTCGGTGAGCGTCGTCGCCCGCATCCGATCCCGATCGCGCTGCGTTTTCAGCATATCCGTCAACCGACAGCCGGGGCATGTATCTTCCGATACAATCCGAAGATACATTTCGCCGGAAAGATCCGGAGGATTCCGGTGCGAAAGGTTGAGTTTTAGCATATAGCTTCGTAGAGGCGATACATCACCCGAGAGGGAAAAGGCGGTCAAATGAAGGACAGCAACAGCCAGACAGCGGACAACGATCAACGGATCGCCCCGGCGGAACCCGTGGTCCTGACGACGAAAATCGCCGTTCCCTCACGCCGGACCGCTCTGGTGGACCGTTCGCGCCTGACCGAGCGCATCCGTTTCGGCCGCCAGCACTCGCGCCTGACCGTGATTGTCGCGCCCGCCGGTTTCGGTAAAACCACCCTCGCCCGCCAATGGACGGCGGCGGAAGGCGACCCGGTGGCCTGGGTGTCCCTTGATGGCGGCGATAACGACCCCATCCGGTTCCTGACCTATGTGACGATGGCGATTCGCCGGGTGTCCCCCGGGTTCGGCGAGTCCGTCCTGTCCCTTCTGCGCTCGCCGCAACCGCCCCTTCGCGAGGTCCTGGTGACGGCGTTGCTCAACGCCCTCTGCGAGGCGGAATCGCCCCTCTCGCTGGTTCTGGACGATTACCACCTGATCGGCGAAACCTCGGTCCATGAGACGGTTACGTCGCTTCTGGAGCATCTGCCGCCGCACGTGCATCTGATCCTTTCCTCGCGTGTCGACCCGCCGTTGCCGATCGCCCGCTTTCGCGCCCGCGGCGAACTGACCGAACTGCGTACCTCGGACCTGCGCTGCGCGGAGCCGGAGATTCGCGGCTTTCTGGCCGACGTGATGGGGCTTTCCCTGAACGATCAGCAGGTGAACGCTCTGGCGGAGCGCACGGAGGGCTGGATGGCCGGCCTTCAGCTGGCGGGCCTTTCGCTCCGAAATCGTACGGACCCGGAAGCCTTTATCGCCGCCTTCACGGGCAGTAACCGGTACATCGTCGACTACCTGGGCGAGGAGGTTTTACGGCAGCAATCGGAGGAGATGCGTCACTTCCTGTATCGGACGGCGATCCTGGACCGACTGCATGGCCCGCTTTGCGAGGCGGTGGTCGGCGACCTCCGGCCGGGTGAGGGGCAGGCCATCCTCGAACGTATGGAAGCGACCAACCTTTTCCTGGTCGCTCTCGATGATAACCGGCGCTGGTACCGTTACCACCATCTGTTCGGCGATATGCTCCGCGCCCGGCTTCTGCAGGAGAGCGAGGGCGAGCAGGCCGAACTGCACCGGCGAGCGATGGAATGGTACGAGAACGCCGGTCTGACCGAACCGGCGATCGTTCATGCGCTGTCCGGCCGGCGGTATGAGGATGCGGTACGGTTGCTCGAGTCGAGCATCCGGGAGTTATGGTTCCGGGGCGAGGGTTTTACCTCTCAGCGCTGGCTTGCCGGTCTTCCGGAGGAGTATCTGCGGCGCAGTCCGGCGCTCCTTCTCTTCCGGGCGCGGTATTTCGTCGTCGCCGCGCAGTCCGACCTGCTTCGGACCGCCCTGGAGGAAGCGGCGCAGGCGCTCGGCCCGGACGGAGGCGACAACCCGTATCTCCGGGCCGAGTATAAATCCCTCCGGGCGTTCGAATCCGGCTTCTGCGACCGCAACGAGGAGACGATCCGCCTGGCCGAGGAGGCCCTTACCGACCTTCCCGAGGACGCGACCATGTGGCGTTCGGTGATGCAGGTGCTGCTGGCGGCGGTCTACGTCGAACAGGGCGAGGTTTCTCGCGCTCTCACTCTTTGCCGGACGGCGGCGGAGGAGTGCGAGCGGATCCGCGATCCGCAGGTCGCTTCGGTCTCCCGTGCGTTCGTCGGTTTCCTCCAGGAGTCTCAGGGGCGGTTGACCGCCGCCGAAGCGACGTATCACGAGGCCCTCGCGTTCGCCCGGTCCTGCCGAACGGAACGTCTCCCGATGTCCTGCGGCGCGTATTCGGGCCTGGGAAGCGTCGCTCTGCAGCGGAACGATCTGGCGACTTCCGGCGGATACCTGCAAACATCCTATGAACTCGCCACCGAAATCGAAGCGTCCGATGCCCGGTACCGCGTCTGTTATCTGAAAATCCTTCAGCATCTGGCGGACGGCGACCATGAGGCGGGCGGACACGTCGTGGAGAACCTGATGGCGTTCGCCCGGAAACGGCCTCTGTCCCATGCCCGGCACCTTTCCGAGGGCATCGCCGCCTGTTTTCACCTCGGCTGCGGCCACCTTGCCGAGGTCGAGAAATGGGAGCGTCAGGTGCGGGAGGCGAACGGAATTTCCGACGACGATACGCTTTATGCGTTCCTGGCGCGGCGGCCCGGCCCTCCGTCGGTTCATTCCGGAGATATCATGGCGATGAATCTGATCCGTCTGCGCGAAGCCCAGGGGAACGACGCCGTCGCCCGCCGCCTGGCCGAACGATTCTGCGCGGAACGCGAAGCGCAGGGACGTTCCGGTTCCGCCCTCCCGATCCGGCTGTTGCTCGCCGTTCTGCGTCATCGGCAGGGCGACGAAGCCGCCGCTTTGACCACTCTCCTTCCCGTGCTCACCCTCTCCCGGCAGGAGGGGCACCTCCGCGTGTTCTCCGAGGTCGGCGCCTGTCTGATTCCCATCCTGCGCCTTGCCACCGAGCAGGGGCCCGAAACCGAACAGGCGAGCCGACTGTTACGGTCCCTCCACACTCAACCGGTCGTTTCCGCTCCCCCGTCCCATCCGACCGTGTCCGTGCCCGACCTCCTGACCGAGCGGGAGATCGAAGTTCTGCGTCTGGTCGCCGGGGGACTGTCCAATCAGGACATCGCCGAGCGGTTATTCCTGAGCGTGGGCACGGTCAAACGGCATGTCCATAATATTTTCGGCAAGCTGGAGGTCGACAGCCGCCTTGCCGCCATCTCCCGCGCCCGGGAAAACGGAATTTCGGTCTGAATCGCCGCGTGCACCCTCCCGGTGCTGACGACCGTCGCAGGTCCGGCAGTTTTATCGATGGCGGGTGATGGAGAGATCGGTGTG
Source organism: Capsulimonadales bacterium (assembly GCA_033762295.1). Classification (GTDB taxonomy): domain Bacteria; phylum Armatimonadota; class Armatimonadia; order Armatimonadales; family Armatimonadaceae; genus JANRLW01. The sequence goes on along the minus strand of JANRLW010000116.1, from coordinate 832 downwards.
CGTTGTTTGATCGGATGGAGGATTGGTACAAACGGGGACATCGGCATTCGTCGTTCGGGAACGGTGAATGCCGCAGGGCGAACCGTGACGGTTGATTCCCCGGAATCGGGATAAGGAACGGCTTCTTACTCCCCTACCACCTACTGAACACCTTGATTTCCGTTTTGGGATTTCGATCATCCCGTGGATCAATAGCGGTATTTTCTTTAACGGTCAGTTTGATTGGCGTGCCGGATTCTTTCAAGCACAGATCAATGTTATTGTCATTGTCTCCTAAGTCCGCTAACTTAAAGGGCGTTACCTCTACGGTATCCTTTCCCGTAACCATGGTTACGACGAAGTCGCCGAGTTCACGAGTTCCGAGTTCGTCCCCGTTCACCGCCCTTACCCCTCCGGCCCATACGGCTTTTACGACCATTTTAGTCGTGCCTTTTGGGCAATCGGAGCCAGCGCCTTTCTCTAAATGAGGGTAATCTTTCGTAAACGTGAAATATTCTGCGTAGCTCAGGACCGGTCCTTCAGCCAACGGGATAACGGTTTTGGATTGTCCTTTGAAATTGCTCCCCGTTCGACTCATCAAATCTCCGACGATTGATACCGAAACCGGCGGATTGTCGGGGTGATTGCCATATTCTCCAATAAGCAAAGCCGTTCTGAGTTCAAATTCTTCCTCAGCCGGTAGCAAGGTTACGGCTTCCACATTGAATTTCGACCCGTTTTTGGTGGTGACTTGAAAATCAGAGGCGTCCAGAGTTGCCGGATCTACCTCCAGGGAAAAAACGATGGGCATTCCATCTTTCCCCGGCGCATTTCTATATAATGCTATTGATCG
>JANRLW010000115.1:0-49333 GCA_033762295.1 Capsulimonadales bacterium | reverse complement strand
AAGAAGTCGCAGCTGGAAGCCTACCTGAATATGCTGGAGGAGGCGAAGAAGCGCGATCACAAGGTTCTCGGCAAACAACTCGGCATCTTTATGGGGTCGCCGCTGATCGGTCCCGGCCTGCCGCTCTGGCTGCCCAATGGCGCGGCCATCCGTCGCACCCTGGAACGGTTCATTCAGGATGTGGAGATGGAGCACGGCTACGAGCATGTCTACACCCCCCCGCTCGCGCATAAGGAACTGTACGAAGTCTCCGGGCACTGGTCGCACTACAAGGACTCGATGTTCCCGGTTATGACCTTCCGTGACGACGACGGAAATATCGAGGAGGAGTTCGTCCTCCGCCCGATGAACTGCCCGCATCACATTCAGATCTTCAAGAATGAGATGCGCTCCTACCGCGAACTGCCGATCCGCTACGCCGAACTCGGACAGATGTTCCGCTGGGAGAAGGCCGGGGAACTGTCCGGCCTGTCGCGCGTCCGCGCCATGGTCCTCTCCGATGCCCATATCTTCTGCCGCGAGGACCAGGTCAAGGAGGAGGTCAAAAAATCGATCCTCCTGATTGAGGACGCCTATCGTCGGCTCGGCATCACCGAGTACCGTTACCGGCTTTCGCTGCATGACCCGAACAACACCGAGAAGTATGTCGACAACCCGGCCCTCTGGGAAAAGGCCGAGGGCGAACTGCGCGAGGTCTTCGAGGAGTTAGGGCTTCCCTACTTCAACGGCGTCGGCGAGGCGGCGTTCTACGGACCGAAGATCGATATTCAGCTCAGGAACGTTCTCGGACGCGAGGAGACCGTCTCCACCGTGCAGGTCGACCGTCACCTGCCGAACCAGTTTGAACTGGACTACATCGGTGAGGACAGCAAGCGGCATCGCCCGGTCATGATCCATCGTGGGTATCTGTCGACCATGGAGCGGATGATCTCGTTCCTGATCGAGCACTACGCCGGGGCCTTCCCGGTCTGGCTCGCGCCGCAACAGGCCGTCGTCATCCCGCTGAAGACGGACGATGAACCGCTGGTCGCCTACGCCCGCGATCTGGAAACCCGGCTCAAGGCAGACCAGTTCCGGGTGAAAGTGGACGACCGCAACGAATCGGTGAACCGTCGTGTTCGCGATGCCGAACTGATGAAGATTCCGGTGATCTTTGTCGTCGGCCCGCGCGACAAGGAGAACGGCGTCGTCGATATCCGTTTCGGTGTGCGTGGCAAGGAGATCGGCGAGGGACTGAAGCAGAAGGTCACTGTCGAGGGCTTTACCGACTCTCTGGCCAAGTACGGCGATGCCGAGGCGCTCTCGAAGTTCCTCAACACCGCTGCGGGAACCGACGGCGGACGGATCGGCGCCCTCACCCTCGCCGATACCCACGGCCTTCTGCGCTACCTCCGCGACAGTAGCCTGTAACCTGTTGCCGAAGCCTTCGCCCTGCGGATCGTTTGTCGTCCCGGTCGGACCGCCACGCGCGGCAGCGGAAAACCGACCGGGACATAGTTCTCCTGGTGAAAATCCCCGGCTCCCGGTTGGCTCTACCGCCGGGGGCGTCGGGCGAGGAGACCGACCGTCGGTAAAACCAGCAGGGCGAGCGTTCCCGGTTCCGGTGCCGCCGCGCCCATGGCGACGATGTTGACGGCGTAATCCAGCGTTTGAACCGACCCGTTCGGCCCGTCGAAGGCGGTGTAGACGAACTGCGCCGGCTCGCTCAGGTTGCCCGCATCGCGGTCGTAGAGGCCCGGAGTCGTGGACGCGGTGACGGTCACATCGAAAAGCGATCCCGTGTAATCGTCGCCGGGCGAAGCCAGACTGATATAGTTCAGAAAAGATTCGGAAAAATCCACGACCAGAGCGTCACCGCCGCCGTTGGCCGCCTGATCGAGCACACCGAAGCCGCCGATCGCCCAACCGGTGCCGACCGACACCGTTCCGGTAATCGAGGCGACCAGACTGCCGGATTGCGGACGGACGACCGTCAGGGGGTTCTGATCCAACGTGATCGTGATCTGAGCGAATGCGCCGCCGGTGAACGCCGGGGCAATAACGCTCGCCACCAAACCGACCGGACCGATGACCGTGCGAAGAAAAGAGGAGGAGCGCATTGATGTAGATCCTTTCGCGGGTGAGTGGTTCCCAAACAGTCCATTATACCTGCCCTATGCCTGCCTGAGTCTTCGGAAGGTCGAGTTTGCCGACCGGAAACGCGGAGAGATAGCGAGAATCCTTGCATTCCGGCGGCGATACGTCTATACTCTTTTCAAGGCATAAATCCTCTTCTTCCTGCCGGTTCCGGGAGCGTTTCCCGCGTACCCTGCACTTATAATCAAGGTGCGATGCCACCGCAATCCGAGAGCCATGAGATTCCGAACTTTTGACAGGGCAACGGACTATACTGCCGTATCGGACTTTCTGGTGACGTTGTACGAACCGGAGAACCGGGATGGCAACTGGTTTCAACCGATCTGGGAGTACGCGTATACTCACCCCGGGTTCGACGAGGAGTCCGTGGACCGAATCGGCATCTGGGAGGACGACGGGCGGATCGTCGCCGTAGTAAGTTACGAGCTTCGGCGGGGCGAGGCGTTCTTTAACTGCCATCGCAACTATCGCTGGCTGGAAGCGGAAATGCTGAAGCATGCGGAGGAATACCTGACCGCGGAATTGCCCGACGGCGACCTTCGCCTGGACGTCTTTATTCACGATTCCGATCGGGCGTTCACGCAGTACGTCTCCGCAAAGGACTATGTGCGAGTGCCTGCGGCATGGCGTCCGATGGCGCGATGGTTTATCCCCGACCCATTTCCGTCGATTACGCTCCCGGAGGGCTTCCGTCTCCAATCTCTGGCCGAGGACAATGACCTGCGAAAAATGGATCGTGTCCTGTATCGCGGATTCGATCATCCCGGAGAACCGCCGGAAGAGGGAGTGATCGATAGACAGCGTATGCAATCAGGTCCGAATTATCGGCAGGATCTGGCGGTCGTCGTCGTCGCTCCCAACGGGGAGTTTGCCTCCTTTTGCGGTATGTGGTACGACCCTGTGAACCGCCTGGCCTACGTGGAACCTGTCGCAACGGACCCGGATTACCGACGCCGCGGTCTGGGGAGCGCCGCCGTACGTGAGGGGGTCCGTCGTTGCAACCTGCTCGGGGCCACCGTGGCCTATGTCGGAAGTACGCAACCTATATATAATGCCGTGGGCTTCCGGGAGTTGCATGCGTTACACTGCTGGCGAAAAGAATGGAAACGCACGCCACCCTAACGTTGTGGCTGTCGGAATGTCGATATCATCGACCGGAAACGCGGAGAGATAGCGAGAATCCTTGCATTCCGGCGGCAATACGTCTATACTCTTTTCAAGGCATAAATCCTCTTCTTCATGCTGGTTCCGGGAGCGTTTCCATGGGGGAAACGCCGGATCGTTCGTTCCAAAGGAGTTTGCAATGCTCTCCCCGGTTTGCGCCCCTCGTCGGGCCGCGGCGTTTACGCTCATCGAGCTGCTCGTCGTGATCGCCATTATCGCCATTCTGGCCGCCATTCTTTTCCCCGTTTTCGCTCAGGCGCGAGAGAAAGCCCGACAGGCGACCTGTCAGTCCAACCTGAAGCAGATCTCTCTGGCGTTCAATATGTACGCCCAGGATTACGACGAGCGGATGCCGCCCTGGACGACGAACGCGTGCCGTGTCTATGACCCATCCTCGTTCGCGTTCCGCTATCTCTATAACTTTATCGTCGATCCCTATATCAAGAACGGGGCGACGCCGAACGCAACCGGTAACGGCGGACAGCTCGGCGGCGTCTGGGCCTGCCCCTCGACCAAGGCGCAGTTGTCGACCGCCTCCAACACCTACGCCTACAACTACTACGCCCTCGGCGGTCTGTCGAACTGCACCGGCACGAACACGCTTTCGACGGCCTATGCTCCGTTCAACGACCAGCAGTACGCCCTGCCGGCGGTGCTGGCCGCCCTGGGCCGCCCGGCGGAAACGATCCTGCTGACCGACGGCGCACAGCTGAGCCGTCCGCCCGCCGCCTACCGTGCGAACGCACGAAGCGCGAACAACAACGCGGTCTGGGGCAGCCATCAGCGCGGATCGGGCGTCGTCGCCCCGTCGCCGGGAGCGAGTACGAACGGCGCGATCAACACGTTCCTGACCGGTCGCCTGACCATGGTGTCCTATGTCGACGGCCATGTGAAAGCCGTCCCGACGATGAGCCTGGTCTCCTACGAGTGCGTGATGGAAAACGGGGCGTGGCGTGGCACCGCCGGTAACGAAACCAACATCAACACGCCGCAGGGCAACATCGGCTGGGCCCGCGACTGGTAAGCGATGTTGAGAACGGACGTACGGTCACTCCGGCCTCCGGTTGTACCGACGTACGAACCAACCGCGCACCCGCCCGTAAGGTGACGCTTGATCAATAAAAGACGGCCTGTATACTATTTTCGTATACAGGCCGTTTTTTGTGCGGACCTTAGAAATCGGGCAACGATGGGCGCATTCCGCAGGGAGCGGCAAAGAACGCGGACATGGAGCGGGGAACGTCCCAACCGGTCGCCGAAATGTCCGCCGTCGACACCGGGACACCGGCGGAAACGGAGAGTCTGTACGGAGCGGTTTCGATCGGCACCATCTGGCAGTTTGTGATTCTCCATCGACGGGAACGGCACTTCGTTCAGGACGTGACCCTCTATCGCGTTCCCGACGAACGACACGATCTTTGTCGTGTCGTTATCGGAATTCTCGGTCTTAGCCCTGAGGCTCACTGATCCGGTACGTGTACTCGCGGGCCTGCGGACGCACGGTCCCTCCGACCTCCGGGAAAACCGGGTCGTTTTCCCTGCCGATAATGCTTCGATAGAACGAGTCCCCGATGGCATCAATTGTCCACTGGAAGCAGGCAGTGGATCATGGTAACCCTTAACCGGTAGCAGATTTCCCTGAAGGAGGAGGTCATGTTCCGGTCGTTTCGAGTGTGTTGTGTGCTTTGTGCGTTCGTTTTGCCAGGATCGGTTCCCTGTTTTGCCCGGACAAATCAAAATACCGGGAGGGGGAGAATTCTCGTTTTCGATGGCGTTCGAACGCAAGTAGTCGGCGATCGAAAAGTATGGGGCGATCAAGTCTGGTATGAATGGCAGGCCGAGTTCCAAACAAAGAACCAACTGGTTGCCTTCGCGCTTTCGTGGGTCGATATGGCCAAAAACGGTGCGACGCCGTATTTCGTGAGCGGCGGTACCGAACGTGCCGACGTTGGGAGTCCGTCAGGAAGCGGAATCGTTTACAGAGTGACCAAAAAGGATACTTTGACGACCGCTCTTCGCCCAACCACGGGAAAGTATATCTTTACGTTGCACCACGTGAAGAAAAATACGCGTGTGTTGCTGGCGAAATCCAAGAAAAGTACGCCACTACCACTGCCGCGCAAGTAGACGAAAACCCCGAACAACACGGTCGAAATGCGTTCTCGACCGTGTTGTTCCGTTTTATGGTTTTGAGAGGAAGGTAAGGATGCGATCGCGTTTTAATCCGACGTTACGGTTCGGTCTGTGGATGGTGCTCGTTATCGTTGCCTCGGCCGGAACCCTGGCGATCGTGTCGGCGTCTCCGAAACAAACGCCACAGGAGGCGTTTGCGGAGTTCGAGCGCATCGAAGCGGCACGGCGAACGGACGGACTCTTCCATGATGACCCTGCGCTGAATCGACCGTTTCGTATGGCGCCGCGTGTCTGTCGGATGGATAAGCTTCTTCAGGTGGCGGGGAAGATGTCGAAGAGAACGCTCGGGACGGGTAGTTCCGAATTGGTTTACGTGGCGGCGGAAAAGGTGCCGGTTCGCGCCGTTATGGAGGCTGTCGCAGCCGTTTACCAACTGGGTTGGCGGCGAGACTCACCCACGGAGTACACCCTGATTCGTAATCTTGCTCTGGAGTATGACTTTATCAAGCATAGCTCCGAGGAACAAAAGATCGCTTTCGCGGCGGGGGAGCATTTTTTTCGCCATTTCGATCAGTTGTCGTCGAAACGGAAGTTCGCAATGTTGAACCCGGAATCTCCCGACCAAATGGTGAACGTGCGTGAACTGCCTGAACCGATGCAGGATTTTCTGGAACAGATGGTGGACGCGATCAATCGGCACACCTATCGTTCACAGGAGAAAGAGGGAGTCAAAACGCCGCGCGGAGTTCCGTCAGCGGAAGTTCGCCAGGCAAAGATCAAGATCGAGCCGGGGAACTTCACCAGTTTTCGCTCCTATTTTGTTCGCCTGGACGGTCCGACGGGTTTCAACGGCTTCGCCATCTTTTTGAAACAACCCCCGATGCGTCATGAAGGAAAGGAAGGCGTAGAACACGATTCGGAAGCGGATACGCCGCCGATCCCGATCCGGGAGTTTCCCGATACGCGCCCGATCTACCGTCCGGAGGAACCGTCCGTACGCGAAGAGAACAAGAAAAGGAAAGCGTTCGATCGCAAGGGAACGATACGAGGTGGCGAAATGACCCTGATAAATGCGATCCGACGCATCCGTGAAACCTATCAGGTGCCCGTACTGGCCCATATCGATTCTTTTGATGGTCGCGAAAAGGTTCAACGGACGTTTCAGGTGAAGGATCTACCCCTTCGTGAGGCGTTGGATCGGCTCGCGGACCTTTATGGCGACAACCGGACGAAGATCCGCTGGTATCCCGGCCGTTACGGAGTCCTGGTCCTGCGAGGTGACCCTGTGATTCCGGAACATCCGTAGGTCCGGTCTCCCGGTGTCAGGAAGGGGACGCCTGTGAAGAGGGAGTTGCCGGACGAAGGGGTGGAACCGGCGGTCACCCGGCTGCACGCCGGATTCCGCACCCCGCGACCGACACTGTTCGATATCGTACGCGAGGCGGTCGGGCAGGAGCCCGATCCCGAAAGCGTCGTCAAGATCGTTCGCGGCTACGACAGCGAGGTCTATCGGGTACGCACCGTCGCCGCAACCGCCGTCGTCATTCGTATCCGACGCGACGGCGATATCCCGTACGAGCAGGAAGCCTGGGCCCTCGAACAGGCAGGGCGCGCGGGCGTCCCCGTTCCCGAAGTGCTCCTGCTCACGGAACGACGGATCAACCGGGTTCGGCGTCCCGTCATGGTGCAGAGATGCCTGCCGGGAAGGAACCTGGTCGATCTGCTGCCCGTGTTCACCGGAGCGCAAAAGGAACGTGTCCTACGCCAGGCCGGTGAGGCGCTGCGCCGACTGCACACGGTCGCCGTCGACGGGTTTTACCGCCGTCGGTCGGACGGTACCTGGGATTTTCCGGATTGGGCGTCGAGGATGGCGTCCGCGTTGCGCGAACGGGAGGAGGAGACGCCGCTGTTGCTCGCGGCCGGCCTGACCGACGACGAGATCCGGCGCGGACTGAACGCTATCGAACGGTATACCGTCGACTTTCCCTGTCCGCAACCGGTGCTTCTGCACGCCGATGTCAGCGCGGAACACTTCTTCGCCGACGAAACGGGGAATCTGACCGGTATGCTCGACTTCGGCGATTTTTACGGCGGCCCGCCCGAGGCCGATATCGCCTACTTTACGGTGAACGATCCCGAACTCCCGCTGGAATGGCTGCTCGACGGGTATGGCGATCGGTCGGAATGGGGCGACCGGGAGGCGTTTTTGCAGCGTCTACTACGCTATCAGGTTGTCCTGCTTCCGGGCGACGTGGCCTTCGCCGCCGAAATGGAGAACGCGGAGGAGACGGAGCGCCTGCTAGGAGCCTACCGGGCGGTCCTGAACCGACTCGCCCCGTAGCCAGGCGACGTACTCGTCGGCCTGCCGACGAATGGTCGCGTCGTCGTTGTAGCCCGCGCCGAACCGGAAGAACGTATCGAACTCCATCCGGCAGAAACCCGCGGTTCGCTCGAACGGGCGCAGGAACTCGGGGACGAAGTAGCGGCGCGAACCGTCCGGACCGTATTCCGACGCGCCCGCGCCGACCGAGATCGCCTGCCGCCAGCGTTTCCCCGCCAGACGATCCGGGCCACCGTACGCCCAGCCGCCCGTCAGCACCTCATCGATCCATTTCTTCAAGAGCCACGGCGCGCCGTACCAGTGCATCGGGTGCTGAAACACGATCGCCCCGGCCTCCTCGCAGACCCGTTGCTCCTCCGCGATGTCGAGGGTGCCTTCGGGATAGAGCGCATACAGATCGCGCACGGGGAAACCGGCCTCCCGGGCCGCCGTCGCCCAGACCCGATTCGTGGCGGAACGGGAAAGATCGGGATGGAAGAGATTAATGACGACGGTTCGGCGGGACGACATACTCCCGATTATACCCGGGGGAAGCGGCCGACAGCGATTCTCCGTTCCGGAGGCGGCGGAAAAGGTCGATCGTTTCCGTGGACGGAACCGTGGCGAGGCTCCGCCGCAGGAACAGGCGGAACTGAAGGTAGACTCGAACCATGGCGGCGGCGTTCCCGCTTTCGTAATAGGCAAGCATCAAGGCCCTTTGAAACGCTTCATTGGACGGGTCGATCCATAATCCCTGACGGAGATAGGCGATCGCCAGCGGCAGGTTTCCGGTATCGCGCGATTCGCGGGCAAGAAGATCCAGGGCCGAACAGACCGCCGCTTCCCGCCGCGTTCGTTCCGTTTGCACCCAATCCTCGTGAAAGCCTTCCAGTAGCGGTCCGCCGTACAGGTCGACCGCCTTGCGCAGTCGGCCGGAATCCGGCGACGCGCCCGCCAGCAACGAGTCGAAGTGCGGAACGTCGACGGCTTGCGACGGAAGGTTCAGCATCAGGGTGTGTGCGGTCGGCGCGACGATGCAGCCCGCCGCCTCCCCGAGGGCCTCTCGAAGGTCGGTGAGGGATCGGCGAAGTCCGGACCGGGCATGGTCCGGGTCACTTTCCGGCCAGAGGGTTGCCGCGATAAATTCCCGATCCACCGCCTTGCCCGACCGGAGAGCCAGAAAGGCGAACAGCGTGTAGCCCTGGCGGGTGCGCAAGGGGCGCACGCTCGCCCCCCCGACGAGGAGAAAAGGAGACCCGAAAAGGATGACCGATAGTGTCGAACCCTCCGTCATGGACGTGCCTCCATCGTTAAGCGTTACCGCAAGTATAGCGGTGATAACGGGGCGAAGGTTTGTGGATTCGGCCACAATCGAACGGTTTTCCGGGCGATTATGTATTATTTCGCACTGTTACGGCATGCCATGGTAGGACGTTTTCTGTCTGTTTTAATGTCCGTATGCGCCGGTAATCCAGGCCCTGTAACCGCAGCGGCCCTCCGCCTGCGGTTCGGCGTTCTCGGCGCGAACTCTTTCTCCGGCGCGGCGCGAGAAGGGATCGACGTCGGCGGGGAACAACCTGATGGAGGAACGGACGCTTGTTCCGAAGGAGGTTCCATGCCGAATCCTGCCGTCTTTCAGGGGCCGTTGCGCCGCAACCCCGCCAACCCGCGTTACTTCACCGACGATACCGGAAAGGCCATCTACCTGACCGGGTCACATACCTGGGCCGTGATGCAGGATATGTGGCTCGAGAACGGCCCCCGCCACAATACCGACTACACCGGATTCCTGGACATGCTGACGGGGAACGGACACAACTTCCTCCGCTTCTGGCAATGGATGCAGACGCGGCGGGCCGCCTGGTCCGATATCCCGACGATCTTCGATCCGCAACCGTTCGCCCGAACCGGGAACGGAACGGCGCGCGACGGTCTGCCGAAGTTCGATCTGGCCGTTTGGAACGATGCCTACTTCGACCGACTGTGTGACCGGGTCGACAGAGCGGCGGAACGGGGGATCTATGTCAGCATCATGCTGTTCGAGGGGTGGGCGATCAAGTGGGCGTCGCCGCAGAACGACCCCTGGCCGTTCCACCCGATGCACCCGGAAAACAATGTCAACGGAATCACCGATGATCCGGTCGTCGAAAACGGACGGGCATGGGACTTTTATTCGATGAACTGCCCGCAATTGCGGCACTGGCAGGAACGGTACGTTCGCAAGACGGTGGAAACGCTCAACGACCGGGATAATGTCCTGTTCGAGGTCTGCAACGAAGTGCCGCATCGCCGGGAGGCGATGGACTGGTCGGAACATATCGTCCGGGTGATCCGGGATTGCGAGGCGTCCCTGCCGAAACGTCACCCGGTCGGTATCACGGCGGAGGGGGGCGATCACAACAATGAGGAACTCTTCGCGACCAATGCCGACTGGATCTCTCCGAGCAACGGACGCCTCTTCGAATATCGGTATCACCCGCCGGCGGCCGATGGTAGCAAGGTCGTGCTCAACGATACCGACCACCTCTGGGGGCACGGAGCGGAGATCGACTGGATCTGGAAGTCGTTCACGCGCGGTATGAACGTCCTCTTCATGGACCCCTGGGAACCGATCCCGAACGATATGCCCGGCTGGGTGAAAAACGGCGCGTCGCTCAACACGCGTCACTACCATCTCTGGGACGCGGTGCGGCGGAACCTGGGGTATGCCCGGCAGTACGCCGACCGGATGGACCTGAACCGCTGCCTGCCGCACAACGGACTCTGCACCTCGACCTACTGCCTGGCGGACCCCGGCACGGAGTACCTGTTCTTCCTGCCGAGTGGCGGGTCACAGGGGATCGATCTGTGGGACGCGCCGGGAAACTTCGTGGGAGAGTGGCGCAATATCCTGACGGGCGAGGTGTTCCCGGTGGACGGACTGACCGGCGGTCGTCGGCACGTCATCGGCGCGCCCTTCTCCGGCAGTGCGGCTCTCTACCTGAAGCGGAGGAACACGGACGATTAAGCATCACCGGTTGACAGGGGGAACGATCGGGTTTATAGTAGGTATAGCAAGCAATCTAATGCCTGATGCAAGGAGATCGGATGAACCCGGATACCTACCGCTGGGAGTCACTGATTTTACGCCTGGATCGAGAAGCGCGTGACCGACCGGGCCTGTATCGTTTCCGTGTTTCACTGCTGGCCGCTCTGCCCGGCATCTATCTGCTGATCCTTCTTCTGGGGGCCTTCGCGATCCTGGGCGGGTTGGGCTTTCTCGTCTATCTGATCCTTCGAAACCTGCATGGTCTGACGGCGCTGAAACTGCTGATACCGGTCTGTCTCGGGGTACTGGCCTTTATCGGCACCCTGATTTCCGCCCTCGTAATCCGTGTCCCGGAACCGGAGGGGATCGAGGTAACCTACGAGGAGGCGGTCCCTCTTTATTTGGAGATCGATCGCCTGCGGGAGAAATTGAGGGTACCGCGCTTCCATCGCATCTTTCTGACGGACGAGTTCAACTGCAGCGTTCTGCAGAGGCCCCGCTTCGGAATCTTCGGCGGCCATCGTTCCTATCTGGTGATCGGGCTGCCCCTGATGGCCTCGCTGTCACCGGCACAGTTTCGGGCGGTTCTGGCGCATGAGATGGGGCATATCGCCGGAGGACATAGCCGGTTCGGCGCGCGCATTCGTCGCATTTACTACAGCTATATTTCCTTGCTGGCGGCGCTGGATGAGGAGGATCGGGCGAGCCTCTTCCTCTTCGCAGGCTTTTTTTCGTGGTTTGTGCCCCTGTTCGCGGCGTACACCTTCGTCGCGCGCCGTCAGAACGAGTACGAGGCGGACAAACTGTCCGCGCAGGCCGTCGGCGCCGATACAACTGCCGCTGCCCTGATCGCGACCAAACTGGCCGATGTCGCAATCGCGAACGGGCACACCGGGCCGATCGATCGCCTGACCGCGCAGCGATGGCTCAACGCTCTGCTCAGCGTTCGCACCGATTCCGAGGTTGTCCACCCCTGTCTGGCGGATCGTCTGCGCGCGCTGGATCGGAAACCGACATTGCCCGAACCGATGAAGGAGTCCGCCCTGACGCATCTATTCCGCCATAAAGCGCCGATGTTGCTGCAACGGGTCGGCTGTCCGGTGGTGTTCACGGACGAGGAACCGGCGGCTTCGCCCGCATCGGCGACCCGCGCCACCATCACCACCCCGCCGTCAAACCGGCCCGCCACAGGATTACGCCCCGTCGGTCAGTGACGGTCGGGGTCAGTCCCAGAGATCGAGTCCGAGGAGTTTTCGTCCGAGCGGGGTCAGTTCGGCGGGCGGGTTGGCCTTCTCCCGATCCCGATACGGTTCCGGAATCTCCCGCTCCCAGTAGTGAGGCGCCCTGCGCTCCCGCCAGCAGGCGATGCGCTCCTGACGCGCCTGCTAGTCGTCGCGCGCCCGACTCATCGTGATGTACTGCGCCAGACGAGGCTGATCGCCCATGTTCCGTCCGTTGCCGTGGGCCAGAAGGATGTTCCAGATCACCAGGTCGCCCGCCTTCATCGGGATCGGAGTGACCTTCATGCCCTCCGGTAACCGGGTGAGGTCGGGCCTGAACGGGTCCCGTCCCTCCGGCTGCGCGTCGATCCACTCCTTCAGATTCCGATGGAAGCCGGGGATGCAGCAGAATCCCCCCATCTCCTCCGTGGTATCGGCGAGCGCCAGCACGCCCTGCACATGGGTTTCGGTCGGAAACGGCTTCGATGTGTCCATGTCCCAGTGGACGAACCCACGGTCCTCATAGTGCGGAAAGCGCGGATCGATTGGCGGCTTCAGCGAGGTGCGGTCCATCGAGACCCAGAGCTTTTCCGTACCCAGGATATCGGCGAACGCCCCGTGGACGCGCGGCGCCTGCCGGTTGTCCCAGATCGCCTGATGCTGGTGCAGGTAGACGAGGGTTCCTCCCTTGCGGTCCTTCGGATACCAGGTATCCCGGTTCGTCGGGTCCGCCTCCAGAAAGTCGAACATCACCCGGATCAGCCGGTCGAGATTCTCCTTCGGAACGACCTCGGAGACGACGACATAGCCGTTCTCCTCGAAGAAACCAGGCTGTTCCCCGGTCAATACACGCAGCGCCATCGGTAGCACCTTCCCGCTCCGACATCCGCGCGGGATGGGAGCCTTCGGTTTTCTGCCATTTCGACAGCGGACGCCGGACTCCTCTTTCCTGCGCCGGTCCGTTTCAGACCGGTTTAGATAGGATCGTCGAAGAGTGTATAGATGGTGAAATCCGAACGCGTCTCACTGACCAGCCCGGTGGCGGATCGCGCGGCAACCGGAATTTCGCGTTCGCCGGGGAGTCGAAGGGCCTGCCGGGACGTGACCAGGCACCAGAGATGGGGGACGCCGTTCAGCAGGGCGTTCAGGAAACGCAGTCCCTCGGCGGCGTCCTCCCTGAGAAACGGGTCGAAGCGGTCGATCACGAGCAGGGCGTCCCGCTGTCCGGCGGTGTCGGTGCGCAGTCGATCGAGGAGAGCGTCCAGGGGGCGTCGCGGCGGCAGGACGGAGACGGAAAGGGCGCGTGCGAACGCTTCCGGCAGCTGTCGGCTGTGTCGAATCCCTTCCGGGCGCACAAAATGGATGCCGGCGACGAACGGGGGGGCGATGAGGGCGGTGGTCGGCGACCGGAGCTGTCGAACCGCTTCCAGGGCGAGTTGTGTCTTGCCGACGCCGCCGGGGCCGGTCAGGGTCACCAGCCGCGAGGAAAAACGTTGTGACGGATCGGTCAGAAAGTCCAGAAGGCGTCGGACGGCGGTCTCGTTTTCGGAGTAGCCCTCCCGTGGAAGGAGGCGCGCGGGCCGTTCGAAGTAGGGTTGGGGCGACGCGGACAGGGGGCGGGGCGGCGGCAGGTGCGGAACATCCCAGACGATCTCCTCCGGGGCGCCCGATACGGAGGGTTTGGAGGGTCCCTCCCGGTGGCGCAGTCGCTGGTAGAGTTCGGTCGTGGCAGGATGCGGTTCCGTGCCGAGATCACGCCGAAGTCTCTGGCGCAACCGCTCGTAGACGGTGACGATTTCGGCTTCCTGGCCGATGTGTGCCAGACCGGACATCAGAAGTCGCTGGAACTCCTCCTGAAAGGGAGCCAGGGTGATCGCCTGTCGGAGCAGGGGCAGGGCGCGGTCAAACTCCCGTTGTTCGAGGGCGAGCGTCGCGCGCGTCTTGAGAACGGTCAGGTGAAGCTGGGCGAGTCGCTCTCGCTCGGCCAGGACCCAGTCGTCGTCGAACCCTTCGAGGAACGGTCCGGTGTAGATCGCCAGCGCCTGATCCATCTGCGCGGGGTCCTGCAAACGACCGGCGGCCGCCTCGAAGCGTCCGACATCGACCCAGGCTTTACCGGTGGCGGAGAGGTTCAGGTCAAGGTGCAGGGCGCGGCGTTGCGGCGAGCGCAGTCGCTCCTTCTCTTCGCCCAGAGCGTTCCGCAGATCGGTGAGTTCCCGTCTCAGGAGAGCGAGTCCCTGCGGTTCCGGTGTGTCCGGCCAGAGCATGCCGGCAAGATAGGATCGTTCCACGTCCCGGTTGGCCCGCATCGCCAGGAGAGCGAGCAGCCGCGCTCCCTGGCGCGAACGCAGTCGGGGAAGCGGTTTTCCCCGTACCCGGGCACCGAACCCGCCCAGAAGAAGAATTTCGAGTGCGATCACATTCATATATATCGGAATACCTGGTGGGAGTCGCCTGTCAGTTATTATAACAGTATTAAGGAAGCGGACATACCGGCAATAATAGCGTGTTTGGTGAGGGCTGAGACGGAAATCGGTCGATTTTTTTCTTGACCACGTTTCTGACCACGTTTTCGCCACCAAAGGGCGATACTCTCCCACCGTACCGCGACCGAACGTGGGCGAAACGTGGTCAGAACGGCAGGACGTTTTTCCTGCCATCATTCAATCGTTAGGAGAGAAGCCATGATCGGAGAAGAGATCCGTGCGCTGCGGCAACGACGGGGGATGTCCCTGGGGGCTCTGGCGATCAAATCGCAGGTCTGCAAGTCGACGCTGTCCTGCTGGGAGTGCGGCAAACGAAAACCCAGCACGCGCGAATTGAAATCGGTCATCGACGCCCTGAATCTCCGTCCCACCGAAAGCAACCGGGTCTGGCAGCTGCTCGATGAACCGCGCGGCGTTCGGGCGCTTCGACAGGCGATCGCCCGGCAGCGGGTTTCCGACAATGGCACTCTGCTGCGCTCCCTGCGGCAGCGCGCGGGGCTGACGCAGCAGCAGGTGGCGGATGCGCTCGGAGTGACCCGCTGGACGGTGTTACGCTGGGAGAAGATTGAGATCTGGCCGGAACCGGCGCAACTGGACCGGTTGATCGCGCTTTTCTCGCCCGACGAGGAGCAGACGTTCCTGCTCAGAGCGGGTCGGTTCGCGCCGGAGTACCGGAAAAACCTCAGCGGGGAGCCGGCCGCGCTGCTCGCTCAGTAGACCCTCCGAAGGCCGGTCAATCCTCCGTTGGGACGAACCGACCGGCCTCCTGCGTCCGAATCTCGCCGAAGAAGAGACGGGCCCTTCGAAACGGTTCGACCGAGACCCGTATCTCGCCCCGGAACGGGCGGTCCACTTCGTGGATCGCGAAAAGCATCAGGCAGATCAACGCGGTCAGCAGCGCGGTCTTGAGCGCGTGCAGGCCGAACCGCTCCACCCCGAAGAGCGCCGTCGATACCACCGTCAGTATCGCCCCCCCGATCAAGACCCCCTGATAAACGAACGGAAGCGTTTTTCGATTCGCCAGCAGTCTCAGACGCCGCGTTTCGTGAATCTGGTGCAGGCGGGACAGCGCCTCCGAGACGACCGACTGCTCGCGGGAGTCGCGTGGCTTCATGCGTCCGACCGTTTCGTACAGTCGGAGAAAAGTTTGGAACGCCTCCGGCGCCTGGTATCCGCCTCCGCCCAGAATCGGCCACTCCCGGTCCGCGACCTCCGAAACGTACTGTGTCAAATCGGAACGGAGCGTGTTACGATAGGGTTCGGAAAGACCACCCGCCATGACGAAGAGGGTGGTCGCGGCGGTAGCCTCCTGTTCGGTAAGAGTTTCCGCCTGGTCGAAGCGAGTCTGGACCACCAGGACCATGAAGCCCAGAAAAACGCCGTAAAGACCGCCCAGGATCGTGAAGTAGTATCCCGCGATGTCGTTGGTTTCCCGCAGCCGTCCGGCCTGAGGATGGCGGCGAACCGCCAGCAACAAAAGGAGCGCCGCCGCAACGGAGACGGAGAGCAGGAGCAGCAGATTCAACGGAAAGGACATGGCACCTCCGGTTTGCGATCCCTCATGACCGATCTTGCCCGTGTCTTTCTCGAAGTCGTTGCCGAGCGGCGCTGTGAGGAATTCCGCAGAAAAATTCATTTGCGAGATCAAAGCGAAAGCCGTACCGGAATGGTCTATTCAGGGATGGGGGAAAAGACTCCTGCACGGCGAATGTTCCGGCCCGAATGCACGGGCAGGCAGGTAAAGGGTATATTGGATACGATATGGGATACGACGTTTTTATCAGTCACTCGTCCAAAGATAAAGCGGTCGCCGATGCGGTATGCACCTTCCTCGAGAGCCATGGTATCCGTTGCTGGATCGCGCCGCGCAACATCATGCCCGGGAAGGACTGGAGCGAAGCAATCGTCGAGGGAATCGCTGCGAGCAAGGTGCTTGTCTTTCTGTTCTCCGCACAGTCCAACGAATCGGTCCAGGTGCGGCGCGAGGTCCAGCGCGCCTTCGAGCGAAAACTGCATGTCGTTCCCATTCGTCTGGAGGAGGTGCTGCCGGGACCGGCGCTGGAGTACTACATCAGTTCCATTCACTGGATGAACGCCGTGTCCGGCCTGACCGACGCCGTGCTTCAGGAGCTTTACGAACGTCTGGCGCCGATCCTTCCGGCGACCGACGAGGGCGTGGAACGGGCGGTCGGAACGGTATCCGAACTTCGGACCGTCACCACCAAGGAGGTGGTGCCGCCGCCGCCGTTCCCGGGTCATGAGGATCACGAGGAAACGACCGTCTCCGCCGAGACGGTGACCGGTCCGCCCAAACATAACCTGCCGCTGTCCGCCACCAGTTTCGTCGGGCGGGAGCAGGAACTGGAGGATATCGAGCGACTGCTGCAGACGGTTCGCCTGTTGACCATGGCCGGACTCGGCGGTTGCGGCAAGACCCGCCTGGCGTTCAAAGCGGCGTCGAACGTTCTGGAACTCTTTCCCGACGGCGTCTGGCTGGTCGAACTCGCTCCGCTCAGTGACGAGAATCTGGTGGCACCGACGGTGGCCGGTGTGTGCGGGGTTCGCGAGGTGCCGGGCGAACCGATTCTGCAGACGTTGCGGAACACGCTGACCAACAGGCAGTTGCTGATTGTGCTCGATAATTGCGAACACCTGTTGGCCGCCTGCGCCCGTCTGGCGGACGCGCTGATCCGGTCCTGTCATCATGTGCGAATACTGGCGACCAGCCGGGAGGCGATGAACATTCAGGGCGAACAGGTCTACCGTGTCCCGCCCCTGACACTGCCGGACCCGCGTATCCCGCAGACGCCGACGACGTTGATGCAGTTCGCCGCCGTGCGGCTGTTCGTCGAGCGGGCCACGACCGTTCAGCCGAACTTTGCCCTGACCGAGGCGAACGCGCGCGCGGTCGCGTCTGTCTGCGCCCGGCTCGACGGGATACCCCTGGCCATCGAACTGGCCGCCGCGCGGGTCAAATCCCTGACGGTCGAGGAGATTGACCGGCGTCTGGACCAGTTGTTCCGACTGCTCACCGGGGGCAGTCGCACCGCGCTTCCCCGACAGCAGACGCTTCGCGCGCTGTTTGACTGGAGCTACGGTCTGCTGACCGATCCGGAGCGCCTCCTGTTGCACCGTCTGACGCTGTTTGCGGGCGGGTGGCCCCTGGAGGCCGCCGAAGCGGTCGGCGCGGGCGGCGAGGTCGAGGACTGGGAGGTGCTGGACCTTCTGACAAGTCTGGTCGATAAATCCCTGGTCGTGGCCGAGACGACCCGTGGCGAGACCCGGTACCGGATGCTGGAGACCGTGCGGCAGTACGGTCGTGAGAAACTGTTCGAAAGCGGGGAGGAGAAGGAGGTTCGGGACCGGCACCGCGACTGGTTCGTCGCTCTGGCCGAGGAGGCCGAACCGAACCTTCGAAGCGCGGAGCAGGGGAACTGGCTTCACCGACTGGAGCAGGAGCATGACAACCTGCGCGCCGCACTGGCCCATTGTCAGGAGACCGGGGAAGGAGCCGAGGTCGCCCTGCGCCTGACCGGGGCGTTGTGGTGGTTCTGGCTGATTCACGGTCACCTGAGCGAGGGGCGAGAGCATCTGGCGACGGCGCTGGCGCATCCGCGCGCGCAGGCGCCGACCGCCGCCCGCGCCAAGGCTCTGAACGGCGAAGGGATGCTGTCCTGGAATCAGGGCGACTACGGCGCCGCCCGCGACTTCATGGAGCAGGCGCTGGCGATCAATCGGCAGATCGGGAACCGTTTCGGCGAGGCGAACAACCTGGACGGTCTCGGACTGGTCACCCGCGGTCAGGGGGATTACGCGGCGGCCCGGTCCTATCAGGAGCAGGCGCTGGCGATCAACCGGGAGATCGGGGCGCAGGCCGGGGAGGCATCCAACCTGGGAAATCTGGGCCTGATCGCCTGGAACCAGAGCGATTTCCCCGCGGCCCGCAACTTCATGGCGCAGGCGCTGGCGATCAATCGCCGGACCGGTGACCGGTCCGGCGAGGCGGCGAACCTGTTCGGTCTCGGCCTGATCGAGCGGAACCAGGGAAATTACGAGAAGGCCCGTACCTTTTTCGAGGAGGCTCTCGCGATCAGCGAGGAGATCGGCAGCCGGGATCGTACCGCCGCCAATCTGAACGGCCTGGGGATGCTGATGATGGATCAGGGGGACTATGACAGCGCGCGCGAATACAAGGTCCGATCGCTATCGATCAACCGGGAGACCGGAAACCGGATGGGAGAGGCGCTCAACCTGCACTATCTGGGACTGCTCTCACGGCACCGGGAGGATTGGGCGGACGCCCGTTCGCTGCTGACCGAGTCGATGGACATCCATTGCGAGATTGGCAACCGGATCGGCGAGGCGCTCAATTTGTACGGTCTGGGCTGGGTTGCGATCGATGAGGGCGATGAGTCCCGGGCCGGGCAGTTCCTGGCTCGCGCGCTTTTGCTGTTCCGCGATCTCGGCCAGAACCTGATGGTGACCGAGACGCTGGAGGCCTTTGCCGCCCTGGCGTTGCTGTCTCAGAAGCACGACCGGGCCGCCCGTCTTTACGCCGCGGCGACCGCGCGCCGGGACACCCTCGGCGCACCGGTGGCTCCGCACCTGCGGACGCGTCACGACCGCCATGAGGACGAACTGCGCGCGGTTCTCGGGCGTACGGGCTTTGCGACCGCTCTGATCGAGGGTGAAAGAATGACCGCCGAGGAGGCGATTGCGTTCGCCCTGGACGGATCGGAGGTCATTCGGGCGGCGAAATGACGAACGGATCGGTGCCGTCGTCCAAAAAGCGCCTTTATCGCGGATTCCGGGGAACCTGAAGATTTCGATAGATTAATATTTGTCAACTTGATGCATGGGTTCATTGAATTTTTACGTAAAATTACGGAAAATGAACACTCAACCTGCGGAAAATAGACATAAGAACCGAAGAAACGTGGTGTGAAAAAGGAAACAATCTCGAAAAAAACCGTTTTTCGCAGATTTTGGCGGTAAATTAATCGGGGGCGGGAGGAACCCGACATACCTGCGGCGAAACTCCCCACGGTGAAGTTATCGTGGCGGCGCGTCGGGCGTCGACTCCAATCCCAATTCACGCCGGATAGGACCTATGAAAAAAATCCTGGTTATCCTCTCGGAATACGGTTACTGGGGAGAGGAACTCCTCGGGCCCCTCGAAATGTTCGATAAAGCGGGATACGAAGTGACCTTCGCGACGCCGAAAGGCAAGCGCGCCCCGGCACTGCCGCCCAGCATGGACGAATCCTACGTCGACCCGCCGCTCGGACGCCCGGTGACCACCGCGGAAGTGGCGGCCAAGGTGCGCGAACTCGACAAGTCTCCTCGCCTCGACAACCCGCTCAACCTCTCCGAAATCATGCCGGAACGCCCGTATTACAGCGCGGAGTTCCTGGTGCGAGAACTGGAGAAGTATAACAACGCCAAGGATGAGGCCGATAACTTCCTCGCTTCGTTCGATGCGCTGCTGCTCGTCGGCGGAAGCGGGCCGATCGTGGATATGGCCAACAATCAGCGCGTCCACGACATCATCATGCACTTCTACCGCAACAACAAGCCGATCGGCGCGGAGTGCTACGGCGTGACCTGTCTCGCCTTCGCCCGCGACTGGCAGAACGGTAAAAGCATCATCTCCGGCAAGCATGTCACCGGACACTGCAAGGAGTACGACTACAAGGACGGCACCGGCTTCATGGGGACCGACTTCAACATGGGTCCGCCGCCGTATCCGCTGGAGTTCATCCTGCGCGACGCCACCGCTCCGGACGGCGCGTATATCGGCAACTTCGGCAAGGAGCTGTCGGTGATCGTCGACTACCCGTTCATCACGGGCCGCTCGACCCACGACTCCTATCTGACCGGAGAGAAGATGGTCGAAGTCCTCGAAAAAGGCACCACCCGCTTCGGCTGGTAATCGTCCGCCCCGCCTCTCCCGCGGAACCGTTCGCGGGAGAGGTCCGCTCGTGAGAAAAACTACCCCATGACAGATCAGGCTCCCAAAACAGGCCGTCACGCCATCCTGGAACAGTTCCTGGCGGACGGGATGAACGTCATGTTCGGCAACCCGGGGACGGTCGAGCAGGGATTTCTCGATGCGCTCAAGGATTACCCCGATCTTCGCTACATTCTGACCCTGCAGGAGTCCGTCGCCGTTCTGACGGCCGATGGTTACGCCCGGGCGACCAAAAAGCCGACCCTGGTCCAGTTGCACAGCAGTCCGGGGATCGGGAACGGTGTCGGCGCGCTTTATCAGGCGAAGCGCGGACACTCTCCGCTGGTCGTGATCGGCGGCGACGCCGGTATCAAGTATATGGCGATGGATGCGCAGATGGCCGCCGACCTGGTCGCCATCATGGAACCGGTCACCAAGTGGAGCACGATGGTCATGGAACCGTCCTCGCTGCTCCGGGTGCTGCGCCGCGCCGTCAAGATCGCCGCGACCCCCCCGATGGGGCCGGTCTATGTCTGCCTGCCCGCCGATATCCTCGACGCCCCGGCGGTCGAGCCGGTGCGACCGGCGTCGATCCCGTCCACCCGGACCGCGCCCGACCCGGAAATCCTCCGGCAGGCGGCGGAGTGGCTGGCGAACGCCGAGACGCCGATGATTTATATCGGCGATGGCGTCGCCTACTCCGGCGCGACCGAGGAACTCGGACGGGTCGCCACCCTGCTCGGGGCGGAGGTCTGGGAGGCGGATGCCGGAGAACTGAACCTGCCCTACGGTCACCCCTGCTACAAGGGAATGACCGGTCATATGTTCGGTTCCGCCAGTCTGCCCCTGCTGCGAAAGGGCGATGTCAATCTGGTGGTCGGCACCTATATCGTGCCCGAAGTCTTCCCGCATCTCGGCGACATCTGGGGGGAGAACGCGAAGACCATCCATTTCGATCTGAACGCTTACGAGATCGCCAAGAACCATCCGGTCGATCTGGGCGTCGTCGCCGATCCCAAACGGAGCCTGGCCGCGCTGGCCGACGTGCTGGAATCCGTCCTGACCCCGGAGCGGAAAGCCGCCGCCGAGGCGCGGGTCGTCGCCCTGGCCAGAGCGAAGGCCGAGAAGGACGCCGCCGATAAGGCGAAGGATGACGCCGAAGGGGATGCCGTGCCGATGCACATGGCCCGGTTCGCGAAGGAACTGGCCCTGCACCTGCCGCCGGACGCCGTCGTCTTCGATGAGGCGCTGACCAGTTCGCCGGCCGTCGTTCGCTACCTGACGCCGCAGCGGGAGAACGCATACTTCCTGACGCGCGGCGGCAGCCTCGGGGTCGGCATCCCCGGCGCGATCGGCGTCAAACTCGCGAACCCGGAGAAAACCGTCATCGGGTTTACCGGCGACGGCGGCAGCATGTACACCATTCAGGCGCTCTGGACCGCCGCCCGGCATAATATCGGCGCGAAATTTGTCATCTGCAACAACGGCTCGTACCGTCTGCTTCAGCTCAATATCGACCAGTTCTGGAAGGAACAGGGGATCGAAAAGCACGACTACCCGCTGTCCTTCGATCTTTCCGATCCGCCGATCGGATTCGTCGATATCGCCCGTGGCCTGGGAGTACCCGGTCTGCGCGTCGAACAACCGTATCAGATCAAACACGCCATCGAACAGATGCTCGCCACCCCCGGACCGTTCCTGATCGATCTGGTACTGGAGGGGAACATCCATCCGGAGCGTATCGGCAACACCTGCGGTCAATAGCGCCCGACCCGCAGGTAGCGGAAAACATAATCCCCGGGCGCCCGCAGGCGCCCGGAGGAAAGGACATGAAAACGACATGAGCACGCAGACGGAACCGTTGTCCGAAGAGAATATCAAGGCTTTCGCCGCCGCCTGGTATCAGGCGCTCGACTTTCACGCCCCCGAAGCCGAAATCGTTCGTTTTCTGGCGACGGAGGACCTGAAGATGATCTTTCCGGAGAGCACTCTGGAAGGTCTCAACGATTTCCTCGCCTGGTATCGCGGCGGCACGACGGCCGCCGGTAACCAGTTGCCGGGCGTTATCAATATCTTCTTCGATGAGAACCACAACGTCGCCAGCGTCGACGCCCGTATCGAGGGCGACGGGGCGGAAGTCGATGTCGTCGTCGCCTGGCAGGCAAGCTGGTTCACCCCGCCGGCCGCCAAGTCGAAACGTACCGCCATGGATGCCACCCAGCACTGGACCCTGCGCCGCACCGATCGCAACGAGTTCGGTCTGGAGATCGTCAGCTACAACGCGGTGGTCGTGCCCTTCCAGTACGCTCCCGGCTTCGCCCGACTGTAAGACCGAAAACCGATGATCTTTCGTCGGCCGGGAGGTCGGCGAACCATTTCCCTCGAAACCTACAAATAAAGTAACGGGCGATCGTATCTCCTGCCGGAGATGCGATCGCCCGCATGAAACGTGAAAGGATTGCAAAGATGGCTTCCGAGAACGTGGAAATCGTGCACCACATGTACGAGTGTTTCAAGACCGGCAATATGGAACGGCTCCGGTCCGAAATCTTCCATCCCGAGATCGTCTGGAACCTCCCCGGTCACCACCCCCTCGCCGGACAGAAGAAAGGCATCGATGAGGTGCTCGGTTTCTTCGGCAAGCTGCGCGGCGCGGGCCTGCATGTCACCCCGCTCGGCATGGGCGAACTGACCAACGGCGCGGTCGCGGAAGTGTACATGGCCGAAGGCGACGGGCCGGACGGCGCGAAACTCAACGTCACCAACTGCAACTACTACGTGATCCGCGACGGCAAGATCGCCGAGGTGACGGTGCTTATGGGCGACCAGCACAACTACGATGCCTTCTTCTGGAAGGCGTTCCATCTGAAGCCGGTCCACGAACGGCTGGTTTGAGCCGTCCGGCGATCGACGACCTCTCGCCCGGACGTTACGAACGGCCCGTCCGGGATTTATTTCCTCCAGGAGACTAGAACCATGTCTGTTGAGCAGAACATCGCGACTATCAAGAAGTTTGTCGCGGTCGGTCTGAATGAGAAGAAAATCGACTCCATCATGTCGGAGATCTGCGCTCCCGATGTCGTGCTCGAAGCGCCCGGCGTCCCGACCGCCGCCGGTCAGGCGAGCGGCTTCGCCATCTTCCGTGAGGCCGTCTTCGGCTGGACCGACGCGTTTCCCGATGTCCAGGTCGATATCGCCAGCCTGATCGTCGAGGGCAACAGCGGCTCCTTCGACCTGCCGTATAGCGGCACCCATGCCAAGGAGTTCGCGGGCGTTCCCCCGACCAACGAAAAGGTCCACGGCGCGGAACTCTGGTTCGTCCAGTTCGACGACGAGGGTCGCTTCAAGAATGTCCGGATCTGCGAGTACGGCACCCCGTTGCGCGCCGCGCTGATCGCCGCCCAGGCCCACGGCGTCCACCCGTAGACCGTCGCTCGTAGACCGTCGCTTTTCATTCATTCGAGATTTTAGGAGAGACCGATGCCCACTCCCGAAGAAGCCAAGAACGTGATCCGCCGCCTGTTCGGCGAGGTACTGACCGATAACCATGTCGAGTTGATCGACGAAATGTACGCCGAGGACTACGAGTTCGACGCCCCCGCGCTGGCGTCCGGCTCCGGTCCGGTCAAGACCGGTCGCGAAGCCTTCAAGGCCCGCGTCGCCGCCTTCCGCACCGCCTTCCCGGATGCCCACTACACCGTTCAGGACATCGTCTCCGACGGCCGTATCGTCTGCACCCGCATGGAGTTCGGCGGGACCCACGCCGCGCCGTTCGCCGGGTTCGCCCCGACCGGCCGCGACTCCAAGGTCACCGGCATCCACTACGCGCTGCTCAACGAGCAGGGCAAGATCAAGAAGACCTGGGCCGGCTTTACCAATATCGCCGAAGCCCTCGCGCCGAATCCCCCCGCCGAAAGCTGAGTATTTTCCGGGGGCCGAGTGCCCCCGGCCCCTGTCGGGGTTTGAGGGGCGGAGCCCCTGGAAAGAGATTCGAAAAGATGTCCGTTGAAGAAAACAAGACACTGGCCCGCCGCTACTACGCCGAACTGATGAGCGCCGGCGATCTCACCTTCGTCGATCAGTACTTCGCCGACGAGTTCGAGTTCACCAACCCGACCCACGTCGAACCGTACCGCGGTCAGGAGTTCAAGGACCTCGTGACCATGCTGCGCGGCGCGTTCCCCGACCTGAAGTTCACCGTCGAGCACCTGCTCGGCGACGGCGATACGGTCGTCGGACACTGGACCGCGCGCGGCACGCACACCGGCACCCCGCTCAAGACCCTGAAGGGCGATATTCCGGCCAAGGGCAACCCGTTCGTTATCGACGGCATGAGCTGGCTCCGATTCAAGGACGGCAAGTTCGTCGAAGCCCGCATCAACGAGGACACGCTCGGCCTGCTGATTCAGATCGGCGCGATCCCGATGCCCGAAGCGCCCGCCCCGGTACAACTCTCCAACGACGAAAAGCTCGCTCTCGTGGGCCGCTATTTCGGCGAACTGATGAGCGAGGGGAAGTTCGAGGTGATCGACGAGATCATCGCCGAGCGCTTCTCGTTCCATATCCCGACCCTGCCGGAACCGATCCGCGGCAAGGACGGCATGCGCGGCTTCGTCACCGGTCTGCGCACCGGCTTCCCGGATATCAAGTTCACGATCGAGCGACAGATCGCCGAGGGCGACAAGGCCGCCGCTCGCTGGTTCATCGAGGGAACGCACAACGGTCCGTTCCTCGGAATGCCGCCGACCGGCAATAAGATCAAGGATCAGGGCATCGATATCTTCGTGTTCCAGGGCGGTAAGATCGCCGAGATCTGGGTCAACGAAAACGACCTCGGCCTGATGAAGCAGCTGGGCGCGTTCGGGTAGAGAGCCACGATCTCACCCCAACCCCCCTCTCCGAACGGGAGAGGGGGGAACCATCAAGGGAAATTAAGACGATCATGCAGACCTATGACATCACGATTATCGGGTGCGGGCCGAATGCGCTCGTGTGCGCCGCGTACCTGACCAACGCCGGTTACCGTGTCGCGATTCTGGACCGTAACGATCGGCCCGGCGGCGGACTGCGCACCGACGAACTGACGCTCCCCGGCTTCAAGCACGATGTCTACGCCGGGTTCCTGATCCTGTTCGCCCTGTCGCAGGCGTATGCGCGGTTCAACAAGGAACTGACGGAGCGCGGGCTGACGATGGCGAACAGCACCACCCCGGCGGGGGTCTCCCTGCCCGACGGACGCGCGACCGTCATCACCACCGACGGCGCGGCCAATATGGCCGAAGTCGAACGGCTCTGTCCCGGCGATTCCGCCGGCTGGGGCGCGATCCTCGGCGGCATCGGCTCGGTCGCCCCGCAGGTCTTCGAACTGCTTGCCTCCGATCTGACGTCGCCGCGCGCGAAACAGGTCATGGACGAACTGATGGTCGGCCCGAACGGCCTGCCGACCTCGTTCGCCAAGGAGTTCCTGCTCTCCGCGCGTGAGATGCTGGACGCCAACCTTAAAGGCGATGTCTGGAAGGCGTTTCTCGCGCCCTGGGTGCTGCACAGCGGGCACGGACCGGAGGATGTCAACTCCGGATTCTGGACCAAAATCTTCGGCCTCGGTCTGCAGATGGCCGGTCTCCCGGTCGGCGTCGGCGGCGCGGAGATGCAGGCGGTCGCGCTTGCCCGTCTGATCCGGGACCAGGGCGGCGTCATCCTCCCCAATACCACCGCGAAAAAGATTCTGGTGGAGGACGGCAAGGCGGTCGGCGTCGTTACCGAGGACGGCGAGGAGATCCGCGCGACGAAGGCGGTCATCGCCACCGTGAATCCCGACCAGCTCTATCTCAAGTTGCTGGCCGATGTCCCCGGCATCGCCGACCACCTGGTGCAGGAGGCGAAGGGCTACCGCTACGGACACGCCGTCTTCTTCGTCCACCTTGCGCTGTCCGAACCGCCGAAGTGGCACGACGAACGACTGAACCAGGCGACCTACACCCACGTCTGCGCCGGTCTGGACGGTGTGGCGAAGAACTACCTGGAAACGAGTTCGCATCTGTTGCCGTCCGATCCGGTCGTCGGCGTCGGCGTCCCGACCCTGCTCGATCCGAGTCGTGCGCCCGAGGGCAAGGCGATCCTCTGCCTCCAGCAACTGGACTGCCCGTTCCATGTCAAAGCGGACGCCCGTGGCGAGGTCAACGTCGGCGACGGAACCTGGACCGATGATCTCAAAAAGTACTACACGGATCGGGTGATCGACACGGTCGCCTCGCGTATTCCGAACCTGAAGCAGAGCATTATCGGGCAGTTCACGCTCTCACCGCTCGATATTCAGAACCGGAACCTCAACTGGAACCAGGGAGACCCGTTCAGCGGATCGCACGCGATCTCGCAGAGCTATACCCTGCGCCCCTTGCCGGGCCAGAACGGACACCGGACGCCGATCGCCGGGTTGTATCAGATCGGCGCGGCGACGCACCCCGGTCTCGGACTGGCGGGCGCGTCCGGAAATATTGTCGCCCAGATGATCCTCAACGAGAAGTAATCCCATGAAAACCACGACCTCCGATGGCATTGGCATTGATTACGTCGCCCTAGGACCGGCGGACTCGACCGCGCCGACCCTGGTGCTGACCACCGCCTGGTGCATGAGCCGCAACGGCTGGGCCGACCTGCCGGAGACGCTGGCGGCGAAAGGTTACCGCGTTCTCTCCCTGACCTTCCGCGGACACGGCGACTCGCAGCGCGACGTGCCGGATCATGGCGCGGAAGGGCTTTATGAGGACGTCGTCGCCGTGCTCCGGGCTGAGAACGTCGATCGGTTCATCCCGGTCACCATGTCGCACTCCGGCTGGATCGGCATTCTGCTTCGACGGCACTACGGGCCGGAAAAGGTTCCGGCCATCGTCCACACCGACTGGATCGTCGTGCCGCCGCCGCCCGAGTACATGGGGCTGGTCGACGGGTTGGCCGATCCGAACGCCTGGGAAGGGGCGCGCGATATCCTTTTCAACATCTGGCTGGAGGACAGCGACAACGAAGCGGTAAACCGTTTCGTGAAAGAGGAGATGGGCGGCTACGGCGCGGATATCTGGAACCGCTCCGGGCGGGTCATCGGCAGCTGTCTCCGGGATAACGGCAGCGCGCTCGAAGCCCTCTCGAAACTGAACCCGCTCGCGCCCACGCTCCATGTCTACGCTCAACCGAAGGACCCCGGTTATAAAGCCGCGCAGGAGCAGTTCGGTCAGGCGAACCCCTGGTATGAGATCGCTTTCCTGCCGGAAGCGAAGAGCCACTTCCCGGCGTTCGAGGTCGCGGACGAGATGGCCACGGCGATCGACACCTTCGTGAAACGCACGGGAGGTGCCGCGTGAGCGCAGAATACGATTACATCGTCGTCGGTTCCGGGAGTTCCGGCGCGGTCGTCGCCAACCGGTTGAGCAAGGACCCGAACACCCGGGTGCTGGTGATCGAAGCCGGCCCGAAGGACGATAACGAAAACATCCATGAAGTCACCGGGTTCACCCGCGAATGGAACGGCCCGCTCGACTGGAAGATACAAACGACCGAACAGAAGGGTCTCGGCGGACGCAGCCTGACCATCAATCAGGGGCGTGTCCTCGGCGGAAGCACGTCCATCCACGCCATGATGTACGTCCGCGGCAGCCGGGCGGATTACGATCTCTGGGAATCGCTCGGCGCGGACGGCTGGGGCTACGACCGCATCCTGCCGCTTCTGAAGTCGATCGAGACGTTCGATCAGGGGGGCAACGATCAGCGCGGCGGCTCCGGGGAATTCAATGTCATCACCGGGTTCGACCCGAACGCGACCTGCGAACCGTTCCTGAACGCTGCGGTCGAACTCGGCTACGAAGGACCGCACGCCGACTACAACGGCGAGATCGCCGCCGGAAAGGTCGGGCCGCTGCAGTTTTCCATTAATAAGGATCGGCGGCGCGGCAGTTCCGTGACCGTCTTCCTCGACCCGATCCGGGATCGCGCCCAGCTGACCATCCAAACCGACTCTCCGGTGACGAAGATCGTATTCGAGGGCAAACGCGCGGTCGGTGTCGAATACCGGCAGAACGGCGAAACGAAGGTCGCCCGCGCGGCGAAAGAGGTCATCGTCAGCGCCGGCGCGTTCTTCTCGCCCGCGCTGTTGATGCGCTCCGGGATCGGCCCCGCCGCCGAACTGCAAAAGCACGGCATCGACGTCCTGGTCGACCTGCCCGGCGTCGGTCAAAATCTGCAGGACCATCTGCAGTTGCCGGTCGTCTGGTTCACGCAGCAGCCGATGGACCACACGCTGACGCTGTGTGGAAATATCCTGTTCCGCCGGACTCTGCCGCGCCCGGAGAACGACAGGACGCCCGATCTGCAGATGATTTTCAGCCCGACGGTTCCGCTGCCGCTCGCGCCGGTCCTGCAGTTCCCGGCTCCGGTCTGTATCTTCCTTCCGATCCTGGTTCGTCCGGCGAGCCGGGGGACCGTGACACTGGCTTCCGCCGATCCCGACGCCAACCCGGTGGTCGATCCCAACTACCTGTCCGCTCCGGAGGACGTGCAGGTGCTGGTCGAGGCGGTGAAACTGGCGCGCGAACTGGCGGGAACGAAATCGTTCTCGACCTTCGGCAAAGGCGAGATGGTGCCCGGCCCCGACACGGACCTGGAAGGGTTCGTCCGCGCGGCGGCGACCACCATCTGGCATCCGGCCGGAACCTGCAAAATCGGAAAGGACGATCTGGCGGTCGTCGATCCGAGCCTGAAGGTCTACGGCGTCGAAGGACTGCGCGTCGCGGATGCCTCCGTGATGCCGACCGTCTCCGGCGGCAATACCAACGTGCCCAGCGCCCTGGTCGGCGCGAAGGCCGCGTCACTCATTCTGGGAGAATAACCATGCAGAACGTTCCGGACACCAAACTGGGTCGCATGTATCGCGAGCACATTCAGTTCATCCTCGATAAGAATATCGACGCCCTGCTCGATCAGTACACGGACGACGCCCTCCTGATCAGCAGCTTCCTGAAAAAGCCGGTCATCTACAAGGGCCGCGAGGGCCTGAAAGAGCATATGCAGGGCATCCTGGGGATCGAGGGACTGGAAACCGAGATCGTCTTCTGGGGCGAGACCGAGGACCCGGAGACCCTGATGATCACCGAGCAGATTACGATGACAGCGGGCGGAACCGAGTCCCAGATGCGTTTCGCCGACAGCTGGGTCCTGCGGGACGGCAAGATCGCGATCCATTTCGCCGGGATGGTGCAGTATCCCGACGGTTCGCTGGCCTGAGGACCCTCCGACCGGACACGACCGACCGATTCCATCGAGCGTACTCCGGGCGGATCCCGCCCGGAGACCGGGGCCGCAAGGCCGCCAGGAAAACAGAGGACATGCGACAAAACGAAAAGATGATAGGGACCTGGCGGGCCTGCGCCGCGCTGGCGAGCGTCGCGCTGTTACCGTCCGTTGGCCGGGCGCAGGATAGCGGAACCGTACCTCCCAGCACTCCCGCCAATGCGCCCGCCGGCGCGCCCGGCCCCGGTGCGCCCGGTCCGCAGGCGGGAGGGCCGCCGCCACTGCCCGTGCTGCTTGGCTTTGCCGACTTCCTGCTGACGTTGGAACGGCCCTGGCGCGCGGAGCCGCTCTACCGGTTGATCCTGATGCAGGACCCGAATAACGAGGTGGCTCAACGCGGTCTGCGCGATGCCCTTAACCAGCAGAAGATCGGGTTCACCTCGCTGGCCCACTCCTACTACGACTCCAAGGACGTTCAGCTCTTCGCCTATGGCGGCGGTCCCGTGATTCGTACCCCGCTGGGCAAGGTGACGGTTACCGTCGGCAACGGGTACTACAAGAACAACAACAATCCGAACAACCGGCGCAATCCTCTGTCCAAAGTCCCGACGATCCCGACCGCAGAGGACAACTTCGCCCTGAACAAACAGACCTATAACGTCGAGTTTCAGCCGTTCTGGGGCAAGAACATGGAGCATGAAGGGTCGGCGTGGGTCTCCTGGCAGACGTATGACAGCGTTCCGGATCGTCTGCTCTACGACTTCCGCTACTCGTACATTCCCAAGCCCGGCCGCGAAAAGTTTACGTTCGGTACCGGTCGGCATGACTCGTTCTACCAGAATCAGATCAACCAGTTCCTCGCGCCCGAGACGTTCTTTCAGCTTCAGCGGCGAATCACGTTCAATGACTACTACACCGCCATCGAATATCCGCTGGCACAGAAATATGATCTGAACTTCACCTATCGCCATTTCAAGTACCGGGATAACAACGAGCGGAACAACTTTCGAACCGTCCTCTGGTACCGTTTGAAACCGACGAACCCGATGAAGCCGATGCCGGTCTGGCGCGTCGGTCTCGACGGGATCGTGGATCAGGGACGATTCTTTACGCTGGACTACGGGATTCCGCGCGACTTCCGATCGTTGTCGATTGCGACGGACTACGTGATGCTGACGCGCGACCTGAAGTATGTTGTCTACTTGTCGTATCCGATCGCCGAGAAGAACTTCGCGGCTCCGGCCGGACTGGTCGCCTATGTGAGCAAGACCCTCGGCCGGGACAAGCGGTTCGAAGTCTACGGCAAGTCGGTCATCCTGGAGGCGCGGAATCTTTCGGTTTCCCTCTACGATTATGTGCTGGGTCTGAATACCCGGTTCTAGGAGCGCAAGGTCAAAGTCATGAAGGGCATAAGCGAAGCGGAGAAGATGCGGTATCTGTCGATACTGCGGTCCTGGATGATCCGGCGTCAGACCGGGCGACTGCCTCAACCGGCGAGCGTCGCCCGTCCGGAGGGAGCGTGGACCCGGCGGGAGTTTCTGGAGGGGGCCGCGGCGAGCACGCTGGCGCTCGGCGCGTCGGGCGCAACGTTGCTGGCCGGATGCGGCTCCTCGAAGTCGGTGGACAAGGGACGGGCGATGCCGGCGGGAACCCGGGTGCTCGTCTCCACCTTTATCGAGGGGACGATCGAGGCGCTGGACGCCCGGACGGGGGCGTCCCTCGGCACGTTTTTCCGCCAGGTCGACCGGGGTACGACCATTGCCGGGGTACGCGTCGGTCCGCAGGGACAGGTGTACGCCTTCAGCCCCGGCAGCAACCGTTTCTTCATCTGCGACGGAGTGACCGGCGCGATTACCCGTGAGGTGAAACTGCCGATTACCCAGACGCCTCACTGCGGCTCGGTCGGTCCCGACGGCAACCTGTACGTCGTGAATGCGCCTTCCCTCAACAACCAGCTCGGGATCGGCCCGGACACCGTCGAGATCTACACCCCCGATGGCGAACATATCCGCCGATTTATCGACGGGAATGACACGCCGGAACTTCGCGCGCCGTTCGGCATCTCCTGGGGGCCGGACGGTAACCTTTATGTAACGGCCTCGCTTGCTTACTTCCCGTTCGCGCTCGGGTCCGACTATGTCGCCCGGTTCGACTCCGCCGGACGGTTCACGGGTTATGTCGCCCGGGATGTCAAGGTGCCGTTCAACGTCAACTTCCACCCGGACGGCTACCTGATGGTGATCGAGCACTTTTACAGCCGTGTCGCCCTGTTCGATCTGCGTACCGGGAAGATCGTCGATGCCTTTGCCAATGCCGACTTCTGCATCGATATTCAGTTCGGCCCGGATCGAAACGCCTATATGACCAGTTTTACGGACCAGAAAGGCATTGAGGCGCTTTTCAACAACGATCTCGACACGGCGAAAAACAAAGGTCGTATTCTGCGCTACAACGGCGCCAACGGCAAACCTTTCGGCGCGCTGGCAGAGAAACTCGTTTTCTCCGGCTACCTGGCGTTCGCCTGAGGACGGAACGAGAAAGAGAGTTATGGAACGAATAGCAACCGAAAACCGCTTCTACAGTCGGCGGGAAATGCTGGATCTGATCGTCCGTTATGGCGTTGGCAGTGCGGCGCTCGGAGCCTCGGGCGTTTTTGCGACCGGATGCGGCGGCGGAAAGGACGATCCTACTCTGTCGGTTCGACGTACCGGGCGTTTTGTCAGTGCGGTCAATCTGCAGCCGGTCGGCGACATCGCCGTCGATCTCGGACGAACGTTCGTCACGCTGAACAACGGCATTCCGACCGAACTTGGCTGGGAACTGCCGGATCGTGCGCTGAAAACCCTTCCGTATCCGAAGTTCGATACCGAGGATACGTTCTATCTGCCGCTGCCCCCCGAGGCCAACACGACCCCGTTCAAGTATATGGTGTTGCTGAACTGGGCGAATGGCCGTCGCCCGGTCGGGATCGCCGACATTCCTCACATCCTGGCGGCGTTCTGTATCGCTCCCCCCGGAGCCGCCTCCGAAGGACTGCGCGATGAGACGGCTCCGGTAACGAACTCCGAGGAGATTCCGGCCGGGTACCTGATCGGAAGCGGAATCCCCGGCAATATCGAACTGGCGGAAGGGGGCGTCGGGGTCGCCTACGAGGACCCTTCCTCGGCGCACGTCCAGCCACGATGGAATAGTTTCGGTCAGAACTATTTTTACTTCAAGGGGCATCTGAACGGTGTCGGGATGCTGGCCACCTACGGGTTCTTGAAGGAGGAACGGACGATCGTTCTGCCGATGTCGCAACCGGTCGTCTACCCGAAACCGGGGTACTATCCGACTCGAAGCACGGTCACCTGGGATTCGGATAAAAGCTACCACGTTTTCAAACTGACGGATTTCGTTCCGGCGGGACGCTTCCTTTAGGAACGGAAAAGCATAATGATGGTGCGCAGGATGGGTTTACGCCAACGGGCGCATACAAAGGGGAGAAAAACAAAATGAGTTCGATTCTCCGCGAAGTTGGAGATGCGATGACGGGGCAGGCATCGGAAGATGCCCGCCGAACCACCCGTCGCGCCTTTTTGAGAGACACACTGGGTGGGGCGGCCGCCCTGAGTCTCGGCGGGTCGCTGCTGACCGGGTGCGGGAGCCGCAGTGGGTCACTGTACCGGGTGCCCGCGCCGCCCAGTCGAATGCTGGTTTCCACTTTTCTTTTCGGAACTGTGGAATCGTACGATCCGGGAACGTTTCGGAATCAGGGCACCTTCGCCGTGTCGCGAGGTGTGGGGATTTCGACCGCAGGGATCGTTGCCGGAAGCAATAACAATGTCTTCGTCTTCAGTCCGGGCGGCGATGCCGCCTTCATGTACGACAAAGGCTCCGGGGCATTTCTGCGCTCCCTGCCGACGCCACCGCGGGGGTTGATCACCCCGCACAGCGGCGTGATTGGCCCGGATGGCTTTCTTTATGTCGTCAATGCGCCCTCGCTGAACGGCAATGTGGGCAAGGGCACGGATTCGATCGAGCGGTACGATGCCCGTACCGGGGACCGCATCGGAACCTTCGCCCCCGCTTATGCGCCGTTCGGAATCATCGTCAACCCGCGGGATCGGGACTTTTATGTCTCCTCAACGCTCCAGTATTCACCGCTGACGAACGAAACCGACTTCATCTCGCGCCTCAACGGGGAGACGGGACGGTTGGTGAAATATACGGCCCGGGATCTCAAAATCCCGTTCACGATGGCTTTTCATCCGAGCGGCGACCTGCTGGTCGTCGAACACTTCACCGGGCGAGTCGTGCGCTATGACCTGGACAGCGGAAGCGAGGTCGGCACCTTCGCCACCTGTCCGTTCCCGGTCGGCATAACCTACGGCCCGGATGGCGACCTGTATGTCGGCAGTTTTACCACGCCGGATCGCTACGGAAGCGTGCTGGCAGGCGACATCGTCAGCGCCCTGGGCGGCGGATCGATCCTGCGGTTTGACGGGAACACCGGCCAACCCAGGGGAGCCGTGGTCTCGGGGTTACCGTTCGGTGGCTATGTCGCCTTTGTGTAATGCGAGTTCGGATGGCGTTGCGAGCGGCGGACGCTCGCAACGCCGTCTCCGGAGAGAAGTAAGGAAAAGATGACCAAGCAAAAAACATTCAAAAACCGGGTCTTCCGAACGTTGATCGCCTGCACCTTTGTCGGCGTCGGTCTGGCGGGCGTGGTCGCCGGGTGCGGCAGCGGAAGCGGCGACCTCGGTAGCGCACAGTCCGGGCTGACCGGAACCTTCTTCGGTCCCGAACCGCCGATCTTCAATGGCCCGAGCGGGCCATCGCGGCTCGGACGCAGTTTCGTGACGCTGGATCGTGGCGTTCCCCAGTCGGTCGGGTTCGAACTCTACCGAACCGGGCGGGATAACCAGCCGCCGACAGCGATTACGGATGAAGGACCGAATGTCTACTTTATTCCGTTGCCGCCGGAGGCGTCCGTTACCGCATTCAAGCAGATGGCCCTCTTTTACTTCACCGGCCATCCGATCGACCAGTATCGTCCCGAGCAAGAACCGGAACACTTTCATGCCGTTTTTTTGCTGAATCCGCCGCAGCAGCCCAGTCCCGGATTCGTCAACGAACTGCAGTATCCCGTAGCCGAGGAGGTGCCGCCGACGGTCACCCGTGGGGTACCCGACACGGTCGTTCCGGGGGTCGGCGTCAGCTATGATATTCCGAACAAGCCGGTCGGGCAACCCGCACGGATCACCATCGGGCAGAACTTTCTAT
Organism: Capsulimonadales bacterium; assembly: GCA_033762295.1. Lineage (GTDB taxonomy): Bacteria > Armatimonadota > Armatimonadia > Armatimonadales > Armatimonadaceae > JANRLW01. The sequence goes on along the minus strand of JANRLW010000115.1, from coordinate 14,355 downwards.
ACTACAACGCGCATATGAACGGGATGGTCGTCGGTACCAACGTCCGCAAGGCGTTTGACAGCCCGACCGGTCTGGTGGAACCCGATCAGTTTGAAACGGACCTCATTCCGCAGCCGGCGGTCTACCCGAAGCCGGGCTGGTATCCGCGCCGCTGGATCATCCGGAATGATACCGCCCGCAATGTGAATGTCTTCGAAATGACCGACTTCATCTACGTCGGACCGGAAAAATCGCGAAAGAAAACCGCCGAATAGAGTCGCGGGAAGTGAGCCGCTAAGAAGGAACCAAATCATGAGCGACGTCAGCCTTGCCGGCAAGAAGATCGGCATTTTGATCGAGTCGGATTTCTACGAACCGGAAATCTGGTATTATCAGCATCGTTTTGCCGAGGAAGGAATCGACGTTCACTTCCTGACCCGCCTCTGGGGACAACAGCATATCGACTTCCGGGGACATGAGTACCACGTCCTGGGAACGTTCCCGGAGGAAAGCTTCGAAGCGTTCACCGACGAGATGCTGGCCGAGTACTCGGCGATCATCGTCCCGGCCGGAATGGTCGCCGACCGTCTCCGCTATACGGAGGATGTCCGGAAGGTGCCGCCCGCGACCCAGTTGCTCGCCCGCGCGTTCGCCAACCGGGAAGTAATCAAGGGTATTATCTGTCACGGAATGTGGCTGGTCGCCCCGATGCCCGAACTGGTGCGCGGACGGAATGTCGTCGTCCACAACAATCTGTATGGCGACGCCCGCAATATGGGCGCGGTCTATGTCGACGCCGATGTGGTGGTGGATGAGGACCTGATCACGGCGCGCACCGGGGGGCATTGCCACCTGCTGGCCCGCGCCATCATCGAACGCATGCGGGAGAAAGAGGCGGCGGCGACTGCCTGACGTTTTTCGAGACAAATCCGACCGAATCAGGAGACTGAAGCAAATGGCAATGCGTTTTTCCCATATTGCCCTTTCCTGCGCCGACCCCATCGCGACGGAAAAGTGGTATGCGAAGCATTTCGGTTTCGTACGCGCCCGGGTCATCCCGCTTGGGGAGGAACAGATCGTTTTCGTCCGCTCCGGCGATGTCTATCTGGAGTTGTTTCAGGCCAAAGGCGACGCGCCCGCGCCGCCCGCCGGGAACGACGGACCGGCCTATCCGGCCATTCGACATCTCGCCTTCCAGGTCGATCATGTGGACGCGACACTGGCGGCGATGGGCGAGGAGGCGAAAGTCACCTTCGGCCCGTTCGATTTCGACGCCTTCATCCCCGGCTGGCGTACCGTCTGGGTCGCCGACCCGGACGGGAATATCGTCGAGATCAGCCAGGGCTATACCGATCAGGAGAATCCGCCCGCCCTGGAGGGGTAGCAAGAGTCAACGGACGCGTATCCGAACGATGCGCCCATTCCTAATCTCCGGAAAGAGTGACCGAACATGGCCCGTAAAGCCGTTTCCAGAAACGAGAACGAAGCGCTGATCGAACCTGATGAGACGCAACCGGTGACGACCGTCGTCCTGCAGGAAGTGGAATCCGAATACGAAATTATGCCCGGACGGCCGCACCCGCTCGGCGCGACACCCGATGCCAACGGCGTCAACTTCTCCATCTTCGGCGAAAAGGCGACGGCGGTGGAGCTGTTGATCTTCGATGAGCATGACGATCTCCATCCGAAGATGGTCATCGAACTGGATGAAACCCGCAATAAAAGCTTCCACTTCTGGCATGTCTATGTCAAGGGATTGAAGCCGGGCGCGCATTACGCCTTCCGTGTCGACGGACCGCACGATCCGCATAACGGGTTCCGGTATAACCGCAACAAAGTGCTGATCGATCCGTACGCGCGAGGAATCACCAACACGCTCTGGGATCGGTCGGCCGCCTGCGGTCCCGGTGACAATATCGCCACCTCGATGCGCGGGGTCGTCATCGATATCGATGATTACGACTGGGAAGGCGATAAGCCGCTCAATCGCCCGATGAGCGAGACCATCATCTACGAGATGCATGTGCGCGGCTTTACCCGGTCCTCGACCTCCGGCGTCGCGAATCCGGGGACGTTCGCCGGAGTCATCGAGAAGATTCCCTACCTGAAATCCCTCGGCGTCACCGCGGTCGAACTGTTGCCCGTTCACGATTTCGACGAAAAAGAGATCATCCGCCTCAGCCCGATCGACGGCTCGCCGATGCCCAACTACTGGGGGTACAGCACCGTCAGCTTCTTCGCGCCGCACAAAGGCTACTGCACCACTCCCGAAGCCGGCTCGCATATCAACGAGTTCCGGGACATGGTCAAGGCCCTGCACCGGGCGGGAATCGAAGTCATTCTCGATGTCGTGTTCAACCATACGACCGAGGGCAACCATCAGGGGCCGACCATCAACTTCCGCGGACTCGCCAACCATGTCTACTACATCCTTTCACCGCAGGATCGACAGTACTACATGGACTACTCCGGGTGCGGTAACACGGTCAACGCCAACCACCCGATCACCGAGAAGATGATCATCGAGTGCCTCGAGTACTGGGTCAAGGAGATGCACGTCGACGGCTTCCGGTTCGACGAGGCCTGTATCCTCGTACGCGGCGAGGATGGCCTTCCGATGATGACACCCCCGGTCGTCTGGCAGATCGAACTGTCCGATGCCCTCGCGGAGACCAAGATCATCGCCGAGGCGTGGGACGCCGCCGGGCTGTATCAGGTCGGGTTCTTCCCCGGATACCGCTGGGCCGAGTGGAACGGTAAGTATCGAGACGCCATCCGACGATTTATCAAGGGCGATCCCGGTTTGATCGGCGAGGTGGCGAACCGGATTGCGGGCAGCGCGGACCTGTTCGAGGCGGCGGGCGAACTGCCGATCAACAGCATCAACTTCATCACCTGCCACGACGGTTTCTGCATGGCCGACCTGGTCAGCTACAACTACAAGCATAACTTCGCCAACGGTGAGAACAACCGCGACGGGATCGACGACAACCTCAGCTGGAACTGCGGCGTCGAGGGGCCGACCGAGGATGCCTGGGTCAACGACCTGCGCCGCCGACAGATGAAGAACTTCCTCCTGATTCTGATGCTGTCTCAGGGCGTACCGATGCTCACCGCCGGGGACGAAGTGATGCGGACCCAGAAGGGCAACAACAACCCGTACTGTCAGGACAACGAGATTACATGGTTCGACTGGACCCTGACCGAAAAGAACGCCGATCTGCTTCGCTTCTGCTCGGCCGTGACGCACCGGCGGCGCAACTATAACGAACTGCACCGCCCCCGCTTCTTCACCGGAAAGATGAACGAGCGAGGGGTGCCGGATATCTCCTGGCACGGGTGTCAGTTGAACGCGCCGGGATGGGGCGATCCCAACGGACGGGTGCTGGCCTATACGATGGCCGGGTTTGAAAACGATCCGGACCTGCATGTCATGATGAACATGCACCATGAGGGTTTGACCTTCGAACTGCCGGTCATTTCCGGTCGAAAATGGTTCCGCACCGTCGATACCTCCCTGCCATCGCCGCACGACATTGAGGAGTGGGGCGAGGAGGTGGAAATCACCGGGCATTCGTATTTCGTCAACGCGCGCAGCATCGTTGTGCTGTTATCCCGGGAGGCGTAGACCTCCCACCATCTCCTTGCCGCACTGAAAAGGGAACGACATGAATCAGATCGACTTTACGTTTTCCGATACCATCGCCGGTTATGTGACGGCGGCGGACCTGAGCCAGGGTACCTTCCGACTGAAGACGCCCGGCGATAAGGAATTTGAGGCCAAACTGACCTCCTCCACCTTCGGCGAATATGTCCGCAATCTGGGCGAGAACTACCAGGACGCCATGGGGCAGTTGAGCGAGGCGCTGTCCGTGGGGAACTACGTCTTCGCCTACGGCATTTACTACCCGGAAGGCGGCGATTACAAGTTCGAAGTGAAGCATCTTGTCTTCGCGGGCAAGAAGGCCGGGGATTTCGTATTCGAGAAGCAGGACTGGTGGATCAACCAGGTGCGCGAACTGGCCGACTTCTATATCAACTCGCAGTTCGAGGGCGGCCCGATCGACTACACCAAGTATCGCACCCAGCTTTACCTGGACGGCAGCAAGCTCGGAACCACCCTGCAGGAGACCGACACCATCTCCCGCACCGTCTACGGGTTCGCGACCGCCTACCTGATGACCGGCGAAGACCGCTTCCTGGAAGCGGCCGAGAAGGGCACCAAGTACCTGCAGCGCAATATCTGCAAGCGCGACAAGGAGAACGAAGGCGTCGTCTACTGGCTGCACGCCCTCGATATGCAACCGGATGGCGTCCATGAAGTGCTGGGCTCGCTCTTCGGCGACGACTGGGGCGCGATTCCGGCGTACGAGCAGATCTACGCTCTCGCCGGCCCGATCCAGACCTACCGTATCACCGGCGATCCCAGCATCCTGGCCGATACCGAGAAGACGATCAATCTGTTCAACCGGTATTTCAAGGATGAGTCCGCGCAGGCCGGCTACTACTCGCACATCACGACCGATACGTTCGACCCGAAGGCGGAATCGCTTGCCCACAACTGCGCTCGCAAGAACTGGAACTCGGTCGGTGACCATGCTCCGGCCTACCTGATCAACCTCTACCTGGCGACCGGCGAGCAGAAGTATCTGGACTTCCTGGAGTATGTCTTCGACCTCATCGAGGAGAAGTTCCCCGCGAAGGACGGTAGCCCGTTCGTACAGGAGAAGTTCTACGAGGACTGGAGCCCGGACAAGACCTGGGGCTGGCAGCAGGATCGCGCGGTCGGCGGTCATGACCTGAAGATCGCCTGGAACCTGATGCGGATGAACTCGGCGCTGCCGAAGGAGAAGTATGTCGCCCTGGCCACCAAACTGGCCGATACCATGCCGGCCGTCGCGATGGACAAGCAGCGGGGCGGCTGGTACGACGTGCTGGAGCGACAACTGGGCGAGGGAGAGACGTTCCACCGGCTGGCGTTCCACGACCGCAAGGCCTGGTGGCAGCAGGAGCAGGGGATTCTCGCCTACTTCATCCTGGCCGGATGCCTGGAGAACCCGACCTACAAGAAGCTGGCCGAGGAGTCGGCGGCGTTCTACAACGCCTGGTTCCTCGATACCGATTCCGGCGCGGTCTACTTCAACGTCCTGGCGAACGGTCTGCCGTACCTGCTCGGCAACGAACGCGACAAGGGTAGCCACTCGATGGGCGCGTACCACTCGACGGAACTCTGCTACCTTGCCGCCGTTTACAGCAACCTGCTGGTGATGAAGCAGCCGATGGACTTCTACTTCAAGCCGCAGCCGGGCGCGTTCAAGGACAATATCCTGCGCGTCTCTCCGGACATCCTGCCGCCGGGCAGCGTCAAGCTGGACGCGGTGTGGATCAACGGCGAGGAATATACGAACTTCGACGCCGACGCGCTGACCGTCACCCTGCCGGATGTCGCGTCCCTGCACCCGACCGACCTGCTCGAACGCCGCCGCGCCGGTGGCGTCAAACTGCAGCAGATCAAGCCGGAGATGAAGGTCAAAGTCCGTATCGTCCCCGTGTAAACGGATCGTCCGTATCCTGCCTCCGCCGCTTTTGTGGCGGCGGAGGCGGGAAGATCGTCGTACGGAGGAGAACGGTTGCCCGACCGCTCCCTGACTTTTGAAAGACCCGCCGCAAACGCCCGATTACCCGCCCCCGGATCACGATAAAATAGGGACGTCACGAATTCTTACCGACGGATACCCGGCCTGCCGCCGGTGGAAAAACCAGATGGCTATTCGGAACATCGAGGACCTGCGGACCCATCTCCAGTGGGCGATCGAACTGGAGCATTCGACCCTCCCGCCGTACCTGACCGCGCTGTATTCTCTGCATCCCGACCGGAATCGCGAGGCGGCGAAGGTGCTGCTCAGCGTCGCCATCGAGGAGATGCTGCACATGACGCTGGCAGCCAACGTTCTCAATGCCATCGGCGGCACGCCCAGCCTCGATCATCCGGCATTTATTCCGACCTATCCCTGCTACATGACCCACAGTAATCGGGCGTTTCAGGTCCCGGTCGGACGGTTTTCGAAGGAGTTCGTCGAGACGGTTCTGCGCATTGAGATGCCCGCGCCCGCCGACGCCCCGCCGGAGGACGATAATTACGAAACCATCGGCCAGTTTTACGAGGCGCTCGAACAGGGGTTGATCCGTCTCTGTGACGAACTGGGCGAGGAGAGCGTCTTTACGGGGAACCCTGCCCGACAGCTGACCGACAAAAACTTCCATTACTACGGCAGCGGCAAGGTGCTGCCGGTCTTCGACCTGAACTCGGCTCTCGCCGCCCTGAAAGAGATCGTCGAGCAGGGCGAGGGGATGGACCATCATTCGATCTGGGACGGCGACCGCACGATGTTCGATCCGGAACGGCAGGAGTTGTCGCACTATTTCCGATTCCACGAACTGCTGGTCGAGCGCAGCTATCAGGAGGGGGACACGCCGGAATCCGGGCCGACCGGCGAACCGTTCCCGGTCGATTGGGAGGCCGTTTTCCCGGTACGCGCGAACGGCCGAACCGCCGATTTCGCGGTCGACAGTCCGCAACGGATCGCCCTGGAGGATTTCAACGGCGCTTACTCCGTGATGCTCCGGGAGATGCACCGCAGCTTCAACGGCGAACCGGGACGAATGGCGGTGGCCGTCGGCCTGATGTACGAGGTACGATACCGCGCTCTGGAACTGGTGCGGATGCCCTCGGGGGACGGAGAAACGACGGTCGGCCTGACATTCGAGTATGTCCCGCCCGGCTACGGACGGCGAAAATCGCCCCGGATCGCCGTTCGTCCGAACGGCCCCTACATTGTGGAGGGCGGAATCCCGATCCGGCGCAAGAGCGCGATCGTTTCTGAACAGGGCGAACCGCTTACCTGGCGGCGCGAGGGTCCGGTGGATACCGGCGAGTTCTGCGCCCTCTGCCGTTGCGGCAAGTCGGATGCCAAACCGTACTGCGATGGCAGCCATGTCGCAGAGCGCTTCGACGGAACCGAGACCGCCGATCCTGCGCCGCGTGCCGATCGCGCCGTGCCGTATCCGGGCACGCAGTTGACTGTGAAGCATGACCGGACCCTCTGCGCGTTCGCCACCTTCTGCGAAAATAAAGTGACCGATGTCTGGGAGATGGCCGAAAAGACCGACGACATCGCCGTGCGATCGCAGGTGATCGCGATGATCGAACGCTGCCCGAGCGGCGCCCTGACCTACGAACTGCTGCCGTCCGGCGAGACAATCGAACCGCACCTGCCGCAGGAGATCTCGGTGATCGGCAACGGTCCGCTCTGGGCAATGGGCGGATTGACGGTCGAGCGCGCCGATGGCAAACCGGCGGAAATCCGTAATCGGGTCACCCTCTGTCGTTGCGGCGGGTCGCAAAACAAGCCGTTCTGTGACGGAACCCATATCGACCTGCGATTTAAAGGATGACGGATACCGTCTCATACCTTCGGGTCCGCTTCCGGAATGCCGATATGAGGAAAAAGGCAAAGCGAGTCGATAGATGGAATATACACCCGAACCCCTGGATACGTCCCGGGTCACTCTGACGCCGGAAGTGGTCGAACTGACCGAACTGCTCGCCCGGAACACGCACGAGGTGTGGGCCAGGCAGCGGCTGTCCGAGGGCTGGCGATACGGTCCGAAACGGGACGATACGCGGAAGGAGCATCCCTGCCTGATCCCGTACGAAGAACTGTCCGAGATCGAAAAGGAGTACGATCGGAACACCGCGATGGAGACGTTACGGATGATCACCGCTCTCGGCTATCGCCTGGAAAAGAACGGCATTTCCCCCGGCCCGTGAAGAACCGATCGAGAAAATTCGCCATGATGCCTTTCAATGAATGAATCCGGTCGAGGCTCCCTGCGTACCTATCTTCTGACCATCATCAGCCTGGTGATTGTCATCGCTCTGCTGTCCGCCGCCGGCTTCTACCACTTCGAACACGGTCGAAACGAAACCGTGCAGACGTACGGGGACAGCCTCTGGTGGGCGCTGGTAACGATGACCACGATCGGCTACGGAGACATTTTCCCGAAGACGATCGGCGGGCGGATCGTCGCCGTCTTCCTGATGTTCGTCGGGATCGGCACCCTCGGCGTCTCGACCGCCGCGATTGCCGCCTACTTTGTCCGCAGCGACTCGCTCCAGCGACTGCGTCTCCGCCGTCTGCGCAACCATGTGGTCGTCTGCGGACTGGGGGAGAAGGGCTATCTGCTGACGCGAGCGTTCCGGGAACGTGGCCTGACGGTCGTGGCGATCGAGGAGAACGAGACCAACGTTCTGTCGGAAGCCTGCCGGGAACTCGGGGCGATCGTGCTGGTCGGAGATGCGGCCGAACCGGAGATGCTGCGCAAGGCCAACGTCGGCAGCGCCCGCTACCTGATTGCCGTCTGCGGCGAGGACGGAAAAAACGCGGAAGTGGCGACCCGCGCCCGCGAACTGGTCGAAAACAGGAAGGGAAACCCCCTGACCTGCTCCGCGCATATCGTCGATCCCGATCTGTGGTATTTGCTCCGGCGCTGGGAGATTTCTTCGGTCGGCGCGTTCCGACTCCAGTTTTTCAACGTCTTCGACCTCGGGGCGCGCGCGATGTTGGCCGCGCACCCGCCGTTTGAACGGGTCGAAGGGACGCCGCATCTCCTGGTGGTCGGCGGAGGCCGATTGGCGCGAAATATCGTTTTGCATTCCGTTCGGCTCTGGCGCGAGCACCGTCGCGGAACGGAACGGTTCCGGATCACGGTCATCGACCGGACGGGCGATCTCCTGGAGGAACTTCGGCCCGACGATTCGGGGTTCGCCTCGCTGTGCGATCCGGAAATCCTGGTGATGGACGTGCCTTCCGCCGAGTTTCATCGAGGCGCGTTTCTCTACGATGAAGCAAAACGGGTGACCGTCACCGCCGTCTATATCTGTCTGGAGAACGACGGCGCGAGCCTTTCGGCCGGATTGGCGCTCCTGCACCGGTTCCGCCAGCATCCCGTACCGATTCTGCTTCGGATGACGCAGGATTCCGGCCTCGGAGCGCTTTTGGAATCGACGCAGGCGAGCGGACACGGGTTCGAGAAACTGCATCCGATCGGCCTCTTGCAGCGGATCTGCCAGCCGGAATTCGTTCTCGGCGGGGCTAATGAAGCGCTGGCACACGCCATTCATGCCCGTTACCTGCGCGACCAGCACAAGGCGGGCGTGACCGGACAACAGAACCCGACCCTCGTGCCGTGGGAGTTCCTTTCGGAGGAGTGGAAAGAGTCCAATCGCCGCCAGGCGGACGATATCGGCATCAAACTGCGGTCCATCGGTTGCGATATCGCGCCCCTGACCGACTGGGAAGCGTCCTCCTTCGCCTTCACACCCGAGGAGATCGAGCGGATGGCGCAGATGGAACATGAGCGCTGGATGGCGGAGCGCCGGGCCGCGGGATGGACTTTCGGACCGCGCGACCCGGACCGGAAGACCAATCCCAACCTGGTGCCCTGGCCGGAACTGCCGGAGGAGGGCCGGGAGTTCAACCGGCAGACCATTCGGGAACTGCCCGAGTCGCTTGCTCTGGCCGGGTTCCAGGTCTACCGACGTTAAGTCGGGAAACAACAGGAAAAGGACGAGACAAATGCAAAACCGTGGCGACAAAAAGTATGGTCCCTTACCGCTGGTGGTCGGGATCACCGGACATCGCGACCTGCGCCCCGAGGATACCGCGAAACTGGAAGCGCAGGTCGCCGCCCTTTTCGCCGAACTGGAAGCCGCATATCCCCATACCCCGTTGCATATTCTTTCGCCGCTGGCCGAGGGAGCCGATCGCCTGGTCGCCCGGATCGCTCTGGCGCGTGGGGTCCGGTTGATTGTGCCTTTGCCGATGGTTCAGGCCGAATACGAGAAGGATTTTTCGACTTCCGAGTCCCTGGAGGAGTTCCGGTCGCTACTGGCGCGGGCCGATCGTTCCCTCGAACTGCCGTATCTGCCCGGAAATGACGCCGGGAACGTCTGTGACGCGGCGTGTCGCGCGGAGCAGTATGCCCTGGTCGGAGCGTACGTGGTCCGTCACTGCCAGATCCTGATCGCGCTGTGGAACGGCGTTTCCCGTGGCGAGGGGGGCGGCACCGGCACGATTCTGGAATACCGGCATGAGGGGATACCGGAACGTTTGCTGGCGACCCTGCTCGAAACCGAATCCGCTTCCGGCAGCACGCTCGATCCGCCGGAGACCGGGCCGGTCTACCATATCGTCACCCCACGGCGTCACCATCCTGAACTGAAAGGGGAGCCGTTTACCCTGAACCGGTACTATCCCGGAAAGAAGGTAACGGACGAGGAAGAGGGCGAGGCCATTCCGGAGTCCCAGGCGACGTTCGATCGCATCTTCGCCAATATGGAGGAGTTCAACCGGAATGTCTTGCGGGCGGAGGCGGACCCCGATCTGTCGGCGAAACTCCGGAGGAATGCCGGGTATCTGATCGCCGACGAAACGGCCGCCACTCTGGACCCGGCCTTGCGGACGCTTCGCCAGGCTTACGCCCTGACCGATACGCTGGCGCAGGAGTATCAGCAACGCACCTTTGGCATGCTGAAACTCCTGATAGGCATCGTCTTTCTGGCGGGCGTCGCGTTCGAACTGTCGGCGAAACTAGCACCGGATAACGCTCGCCTGGGCTTGATCTTTCCGGGTATGATCGGTGTCGCCTGGGTTCTCTGGTATTCGACGGTCAGTCGGGGCGCGTGGCAGGATCGGTATCAGGACTATCGTGCCCTGGCCGAAGGGTTGCGCGTGGAGTTTTTTTGGAGGCTTGCCGGAATCGGGACCTCGGTCGCCGACAACTACCTGCGGAAGCAGCGGGGGGAACTGGACTGGATACGGATCGCGATCCGGAACCTTTCGGAGAATGCCGGCGCTGAGGGAACCGCGCCGCTCGGAACGGCGGAGCATCTCGGGTACGTTCAGAAACACTGGGTGGCGGATCAGGCGCGGTATTTCGAGCGGGCGACGCATCGGGAGGAGAGCCGTCTGGAACGTCTGGAGGAGGCGATTCAGGTGCTGATCGCCACCAGCCCGGTGGTCGCTCTGCTCACGGCGCTGGCGGAACTGATTCCGTCGCCGGTTCAGGATTGGATGCACGGGTATCCCCTGGCCCACAAACTGCTGATTATCGCCGTTTTCCTGCTCGCCGCCCTGGCCGGGGCGCTGCATACCTACGTCGACAAACGGGCTCTGTCCGAGCATGCCAGGCAGTATGAACGGATGGGCCATCTTTTCGTGCTGGCGGAACATCGTTTGCATCGGCGTCTTGCCGCCGGCGAGTACGAGGAGGCGCGACAACTGCTGACGGAACTGGGGCAGGAGTCTCTGGCGGAGAACGGCGACTGGGTGATGACGCACCGTGAGCGTCCGGTGGACGTTCCGCACGGCGGCTAACGCACCTACGCACGAGGCTCACGCCCTTCCCGTAAACCTTATGGTAAGTCGTCAAGAACAATAAATTTCTTCTTCCTTCGGTTTGTCTTCCTAAGCAGCCAAACATATCTCGCCGAAACTCGGATTGGGCGTATCTGTTATAACGACCGGGTTCCGCTGGGGATCCCGGTATCTCCTGTTGAAAGGGCGTTCCAACTATGCGTAGGAGCGGTGTATCCGTGCGGTTCGGCTTTACGCTGATAGAACTTTTAATAGTAATCGCTATTATTGCCATACTTGCGGCGATCGTTTTCCCGGTTTTCGCCCAGGCGCTTCGCCTACGACACCGCCGGAATCCGCATCGAGAACCTAAATGCGGTAGGGGTCGGACGCGATAATGGCAATCTAAAGGACGGAATCTCCTTCTTTTCCGATATTCCGATCGTCGGCAACAAGCTGGATACGGTTCAAATCCACAACGTCGAAGTGAGCGGTTTCGGTGTCAACGGCGTCTCGATCGGCGCGTATGTCTACGATTACGAGAACTATGTCGCGATCAAGACCGGTTTCAAAAACGTTCGGATTACCAATGTCGTCGCCCACGACAATGGCGACGGCGGGATTTACACCTACGGAAGTTTTAACTCCTACTACGGTCCGGATTTTCCGGAGTCGCTCATCCCCGGCTACAGCCATGAGAACGTCTACGTCGGCGGATGCTGCGCCTATCGAAACACCGGTTTCGCCAACAAAGGCAATAACAGCGGCAACGGAATCGTTCTCTCGGATGTGGAGAACGGAATGATCGAATGTAGTGTCGCCTTCGAGAACGGGGCGAAGAACGATCACAAGGGGGGCGGGCCGGTCGGTATCTGGGCCTGGGAATCCAAAAACGTCGTGATCCGGTTCAATGAGAGTTATCGAAACCGGTCGATGACCATCGACGGCGGTGGATTCGATCTCGATGGCGGCTGCGTCAACTGCGTCATGGAGTATAATTACAGCCACGATAACTTTGGCAGTGGCTTCCTCGTCTACGAATTTTACTCGGCCCGTCCGATGCGAAACAACAAAGTCCGTTACAATCTCAGCGTGAACGACGGAATAAGCAATGGCGGCGGGTTTACCTTTGGCGGAGGTATGGACGGTCTTCTGGTCGAGGGGAACACCTTCATCTTCGGCAACAACCCGCTTCCGACGGCGGAGGGACCGTTTGGCGTCCTGCAGGTAAAGGACGGAATGACGAATGTCAATGTCACCATTCGGAGAAACCTGTTCATTCCTCAGGGCAATCGGACAATGATCAAAGTGCCCGACCTCGCCCTGCAGCCAAACCTGCTCTTCCGGGACAACTGCTATCTGACACCGTTTTTCCATGCGATCTGGGGTGCGACGGAGTATGACAGCCTCAATGCCTGGAGAAGTGCAACCGGTCAGGAACCCTGATAGTTCGAGATACGGAACTCGCGGCTTCCGGGAACTCCCCGGAAGCCGTTCTCTTTTCTGGGATATACTAAGCCGGGTACGGCAACCGGGTCGCAACCCGCAAACCGGACCAATCTTTCAAAAAGAGTGCCATCGTGAAAAAAACGACTCGGACGATCCTCAAGGCGCTGGTGATTCTCGTACCGCTCGCCTATTTCTTCCCCTGGTGGACCGCGTTTTTCCTGTTGTGCGGAACCTATGACGTGGTACGGAATCGCAAACTCGATACCTCCGTCGTTCTGCAGTATTTTTTCGGCAACGGGCTTTTGACCTGGATTCTGTCACCGTTCAATATTCTGATGGATATCCTGGCGCTGCCGTACACGAACCGGGGGATTTATCGCCTGGAGGACCTGCCGAAGTCGTATCAACAGGAGATCCGCAAACTGATCGACGAGAGTCATGAGATCGATCTGGTCGGTCAACTGGAGGAAAGGACCCGAACTCAGCCGCGGACAATGATCTTTTTCAAGTGGTATGGCGCAAATGTGGAAACATTCGTCCATGCCCCCGCCTTCCAGGAGAAATATCGCTACATACGAACGATCGGGGTTTCCGTCTTCAATCAACGGGAGTCCACGTCGCGCCATTTCGGACCGCTTCGGGCGACGTTGCGCGTGCTGTACAACATCAACACGATGGAGGACAATTCGGCCTATATCGAAGTGGGAAAGGTCAAGCATTACTGGTGCGATGAAAAGCTTTTCATCTTTGATGATACGCTTCTGCACCAGTCATTCAACGAGTCCGACAAAGCGCGCTACTGTCTCTTCGTCGATATTCTCCGGCCGTCGCCGTTAACCGCACTGCTTTCGGTGGTCGTTGACGGTTTGCGGGTCTTTCTGCGCGGTATCAACTATCTCTTTTACAAGAACTGGAAGGTTCTGACCAGGTAAACCCTCTCACCTCGATCTCTCCGACGGTGGAACCAACGTTACGAAATCCCCCCTCCCGTTTAGACGGGAGGGGGAAAGGGTTGCAGGGCTTAAAATCCGCGTCCGCCTCCGAAGCCTCCGCCCATCATACCGCCTCCGAAGCCTCCGCCCATCATTCCACCGCCCATACCACCCATCATTCCGCCGCCCATACCGCCCATGCCGCCCATCATGCCGCCCATACCACCCATCATTCCGCCACCCATGCCGCCCATCATGCCACCCATACCACCCATCATTCCACCGCCCATACCGCCCATCATGCCACCACCCATGCCCTGACCACGGACGTTATACTGGATGAAGGTGATCGGGCCGATCGCCGCCGACAGGTCCGCCGGGTCCACGTACACCAGCTGGATCGTCTCCAGAGGCTGGTACACCCGGTCGTTGCGGTCGTCCTCCGGCGGGGCCGGGGGAGGAGCCGCGTTGGTCGTCGTCGCGATCTCGCGGATCTTGACCACATAGACGCCGCTTTCGCGCGTGTAGGTCAGCGGGTACTGCGCCGAGCGCAGGATCAGTCGCAGAGCGTTCTCGAA